>JAIDDJ010000048.1 GCA_029055345.1 Muribaculaceae bacterium
GGTCAATCCCAGCCCAAGCCTCCCAATCTCCCTCTACTGTGCCCCGAAGCGCCGCGAGGGGTCAATCCCAGCCCAAACCTCCAAAGCCTCCTAAAGTTCTTATAGCGCATTTCCAAAGGCTAATTCGGCAGATTCAGCCTCTTGTTTGTTATAATGTTAAATAAGCGCGCCATTAGGCCCGTTCCCCCTTTTGGCCCCTTGTCTAATCCACTATGATACTATGAATAGCGATAATGATATTTTGAAAAATAGCTCTGGGCCCGAAAGCCCGGAAAATCCCGCCAATCCGGAAAAGCATGGCAAACGCTCCCCGTGGCTTCGCGCTTTAGCTTGGACCGGCGGAATTATCGGAGGGCTGATTCTTCTCATCGTCATGTTGCTCTGCGTAGCTACATGGTGGCTCACGCCGGCACGCCTCGCATCTTTGATTAGCGACGAAGCTTCAAAACAAATCAATGCCGATGTAAGCCTAAGCGAAGTCCGTTATACTCTTTGGTCCTCTTTCCCTCTTCTTAATGTCGAAATTGACTCCATTAGCCTCCGAAGCCGTAATTTCGATAATGCACCGGATTCTATCAGAAAAACGCTCCCGAAAAATGCCGATTTCCTCCTCTCGGTCCGGAAATTCCGCGGCGGTTTGAACCTGTCCCGCCTTTTCGGTGGCCAATTATGGCTTAAGAATATTAATGTAGACAGCCTTTATGTCAACCTCGTTGATGCCACTGACACCCTTAATAATTATGCTATCGTGACATCCTCGGGAAAATCCGAGGTGCCCTACTTCAACATTGATGGCCTGACGCTCGCGCATACCGGCCTTATTTCATACACCAGTCTCCCTTCCGCCACTGAGGCTCAGGTCAGACTTTCGGCCGCTTCACTTGAACCCCGGAATCATGCCCGCCATAAAGACAATTACAACCTCGCGCTCGATGGTCGAGTTGATGCTGCAAGCGGAGGTCTCGTGATCCTACGCGATTTCCCGTTCGCGCTGGCCGGTGACGTGGCGGTTAGATTCCATCCTTTCGGAATTTCAACTTCCGACTACCGTGTCGGGTTCGGTAATATCAAGGGCGTCATGTCAATGGACCTTAATGTCGGAGACACCCCCGGACTCAACAATTTCGCCTATAGTCTCCGAAACGTCACTCTCAAAGATATTTTATCATTCCTCCCGGCCGGGAATTATCCGGCCCTTGAACGTCTCGATGCCGACATCTCCCTTGACGCATCAGCCAGACTTACAAGCCCTTACGTATTCACTTCGGCATGGCTCCCATCTATTGAAGTCGACTTCTCTGTTCCGCAGGGACAGCTCAGCTATACTTTGACCGACGGGCGAAAATACTCCATGAATGATGTCGGTCTCAAGGGTCGGTTTCTATTTGATGGACGCGACCCCGCGGCTTCTTCGGTGCAGATTCCTGAATTCTTCGTCAGCGGTGACGGAATTTCTCTTTTCCTTGACGGAACAATCGACAATCTGACCGCCGTCCCCGAAATTGCTGCTCGGCTTAAGGCAACCGGTGATCTTAAACGCCTTTCCGCCGCCGTACCCGAACTCAAACCATTCGGCCTCGCCGGCAATCTTGATATTGACGCTAACGTCAGTTTCCGCCTCGATGGCACGACTCTGGCAGCGGCCCTCGCCGACGTGACTCTTAATTCCAACCAGCTTTCTATGAATTATGGCTCAACCCGCATCGCCATATCCAACTTCAAAGCCCAAACTTCCGAAGAATACCCGCAGGGACTCACTAAAGACGCCCTCCTCAACGATATCCCCCTGAAACTCAAGTCGCAGGCCTCCCACATTTCTGTTGCCGACTCAAAGGTCCGAATTAAACTCGATGCCGATAATCTTAAAATTTCGGGTTTGCTGGGCAGTCATACTAAAGGTCGCGTTCAGCGACATGTCGGGCTTAATGTGGCTACCGATGCTGTCAAGGTCAAGACGGCTACCATGAATACCGCCCTCAAAGACCTGTCTGTCGATTTCGCTGCCGACCGCCTCGCCAAGCCCCTGAAGACCAATGCGTTTGCCAACCCTCAGAAATGGGACGCAGATCTCCGCACTCGAAATTTCACCTCTCATACTCCCGAATTTGTTACTGTCTCGCTTCCCAAGGCGGCAAAAAAACTTCTCGCCTGCTGGGATCCCAAGTTGAATGTAAGAACTTCCGGCGGAATGCTCGGCACTTCCACTCACCCTTCTTCAACTCGAATCGGAAGCATTGAGTTCAACGCCTCCGGCGATTCTTTAATTATTGACCGCCTATCCATCCGCCAGGGCGATACCAAAGGCTTTATAAGCGCAAAAATTGGAAATCTGAGGCAGTTCCTGACTAATTCTTCTCCCGCTCCACTTTACCTGGATATGGTCGCCGACATCGACACTATCCAGATAAACCAGCTCGCGCGGGCGTATACGCAGCGACACCCTCAATCAGCTATCGCGCGCGGCGATAAGGATGCCATGGCTGAAGGACCTGACTCTATCGCTCTGCTGATTCCCAGGAATATTTTTGCAAACATCACCGCCCGAGCCAAACAGACCCGTTACATCAACCTCCACCTTTACGACCTTTTCGCCGACATTAATATCGCTGACGGCAAGGCCGTTATTGATACTCTCGGTATTAGCGCTGACTTCGGTCGAGCCGGCATGAATATGATCTTCGACACTTCCGACATGCAGAACATAAATATGGATGCTCATTTTGACGTCGCCGATATCAATATCGTCAACTTTTTCAAGAATTTCAAAAAACTGGAAAAGATGATGCCCGAGGCAAAGAATATTTCCGGAAGCATTTCAGCGGTTGCCGATGCACGGATGAAGATTTTCCCAAGTATGTTTCTAAATGTGCCATCCGTGTGGGCTGATGCTCTTGTGCAGGCCGATAGCCTATCCATCAAACAAAGCCAGCTTATCCACCGCATTACCCGCATGCTCCTGCTTCCCAACCGGGGAACTCTGCATATTAACGACATCGCGCTTCACGCCGGCATCCATAGCAACCTGCTCGAAATTTTCCCCTTCACTTTCGAAATGAGCAAATATCGCCTTGTGCTCGGCGGTATCAACAATTTCAACGGCGATCTTTACTACCACATCGGCGTGGCCGACTGGCCCCTCAAAATCCCATTCGGCATCAATATAAAAGGGAATTTCCATCACCCCGAATTGAGATTCGGCGGTAAAGACTGGCACGACATCAACGGTGCAAGAATTGCCCAGGGAGTTGACGATAACAACCGAATCAACATCCTCCGTATGGGCCGCCAATATATGGGAGAATTCGTCCACACCGCCGCCACATACCAAGGCCAATAACCCCTTAAATAAAAATCATCCCGTTTAGATTTGACCAAACGGGATGATTTTTATTTCCTCCTTCGCTTCGGCGCCGAATCCTGAGCATCCATCAGCTTCTTGACTTCATCCGCAGTCAGGCTCTCCGGATCCGTTCCCTTCGGTATCTTATAATTTACCGCCTTTTTGGCTCCTTCCTTAAGATAAGATATATAAGGCCCATACCGCCCGCGAAGTATCTCTACTCCCGGAAGCTCGCTGAAGGCCTTTATCAACCGGTTGGCCTCCTCCTCGCGCTTCCGCTCTATCAGTTCGCCGGCCTCCTCTATTGTGATTGTCTGTGGGGCCAACTCCTTCGGTATCGATACAAAAGTTTTACCGAACTTGATATATGGCCCGAACCTACCGATAGCCGCCGTAACTTCCTCTCCCTCATATTCGCCCACCTTTCGCGGAAGCTCAAACAGCTTCAACGCCTCTTCAAGGGTTATGGTCTGAAGGCTTTGGCCGTCATTAAGACTCGCAAACAACGGTTTCTCATCATCCGTGGCCTCTCCTATCTGGACAACCGGCCCGAAGCGACCTATCTTCACCGATACCCGGCGTCCCGTGCCCGGATCTGTCCCCAACACCCGCTCTCCGACCTTATGCTCCATCCGCATCGAATCTGCCTTCTCGATATAGGGATGGAACGTGTCATAAAACGTCTTCATCTCATCCTGCCACGGCAGATGACCGTCGGCGATTTCATCAAACTTTTCCTCTACTTTCGCCGTGAAGCCATAATCAAGTATCTCCGGGAAATACTCCGTCAGAAATTCGTTCACTACCATACCCACATCCGTCGGAAGCAATTTACCACGGTTGGAACCGGTCTTTTCTATCAGAGTCTCGCTCTCTATCTTTCCATCCTTCAGAATAAGCTGGGTATACTCGCGCTCCGTGCCTTCGCTCTCTCCATGCACTATATAGTCGCGCCCTTGAAGTGTCGATATGGTCGGAGCATAAGTCGATGGCCGACCTATCCCAAGTTCCTCCATCTTCTTCACGAGTGTCGCCTCTGTGTATCGGGCAGGGGCTTGCGTGAACCTCTCGGTTGCGGTCGCGCTTATCAGATTCAACAGGTCTCCCTCGGCAAGCGGCGGCAACAGACTCTGCTCTCCACCTTTCTCTCCCTGAGGCATCTCTGTATCCACATGCGCGCCATAAACCTTCATGAAACCCTCGAAAACAAGTGTCTCTCCCGTAGCCCGGAAGATATCCTCGGCATCGCTTATAGCGATATCCACATTCGTTTTCTCAAGACGCGCATCTGCCATCTGCGATGCCACCGCGCGCTTCCATATCAGCTCATAAAGACGTTCCTCCTGTGGAGTCCCCGTGATCCGGTTCTTGTCTATATAAGTAGGACGAATGGCCTCATGTGCCTCCTGAGCCCCCTTGGATTGAGTATGATAGCGCCGCTGCTGAAGGTATTCGTCTCCGTAATGGCCCCGGATTTCACACGCTATATCCTTGAGTGCGAGTTCCGACAGATTGGTCGAGTCGGTTCGCATATATGTGATATGTCCCTCCTCATAGAGCTTCTGAGCAACCCGCATCGTAGTGTTGACTGAAAATCCTAATTTGCGCCCCGCCTCCTGCTGAAGCGTGGAGGTGGTGAAGGGCGGAGCCGGCTTCCGGCTTATCGGCTTCTTCTCTACTGTGGATATGCTGAATCCCGACTTCCCTATTTTTCCCAACAGGCTCCGCGCTTCCTCGGAGGTGTCCATCCTGCGCGGGCACTCCGCCTTGAAGGCAGCTCCCTCGAAAGTGCTGAATACGCCGTTTATACGATAAAATGGTGCCGGCGTGAATCCGGCCACCTCATTCTCCCTCTCGCATATCAGACGCAGTGCCACACTCTGAACACGCCCCGCCGACAATGCCGGCTTAATCTTTTTCCACAGAACCGGACTCAACTCGAACCCAACTATTCTGTCCAATACGCGGCGTGCCTGCTGCGCATTAACCCTGTCGATATCTATGGAGCGAGGATTCGCTATCGCATGAAGTATGGCCGGCTTCGTTATCTCATGGAACACGATCCTGTGCGTATTCTCCGGTTTCAATCCCAAGACCTCATAAAGATGCCACGCTATGGCTTCACCCTCCCGGTCTTCATCACTCGCAAGCCATACGGTCTCCGCTTCTTTTGCTGCGCTCTTTAGTTTCTTTACCAGCTCCTTCTTATCGGCCGGTATCTCATATTTTGGTGTGAAATTCCCTTCGATATCTACGCTCATGCCGCGCTTCTGCAAATCGCGTATATGCCCGAAACTCGACATAACCTTATATTCCGGACCCAAAAATTTTTCTATGGTCTTCGCCTTCGCCGGCGACTCTACTATCACTAAGTTCTTCATATATTATTATATCACGCCGCGACATCACCCCATAATTCTTTCACCCGGGTGACACCGCTCCTCTTTTTCCATATTAACCCTCTTTTTCCCCCAATTGTTGCCATTCGGCAAAAAAAAGAGTACATCCGCAAATTTAATCAAAATAACTGAAATGATAATAATTCGGAAGCATGATTTTTATCCGGGCTCTCCCCTCTTTAATCTCCCCTGATTTTTATCTCCTCCATATTCTCCGCTCTCGTTCTGTTACAGGCATTATGCATTGAGTATTCATACAATAAAACTCCGGGCCGATATCGAGTCTGCCCGGAGTCTGTCATTATGCCAAATTGTAACTGTTTATCTGCCGATCACTTTCTTCACATCCACGCTGCCATCTTTATTGACACTGCGCTTTATCACTACCACGCCCGGCTGGATTCCATCCACTCGGTTTCCGAACATGTCGAAATATTCCACCATCCTCTGCGCCGAATCATCAACTATAGCTTTGATTCCATCCACCGGATTTCCTTCCCTGTCGACTGTAACGATATCGCTCTCGCCGCGCTGGTCGCCGTCTATATAGACTGCACGAACGCCCATCGTCTCTATATCGTCACTATGGAATGCTATTCCATGATAATTCCCCGATGCAAAGATGTCATCTCCGGCATTGAAGAAGACCGGTATATCGGTCAGACTCTCATACCCCTCATCTGCTATCGACGGATATTCTTCCGATGTGAACGTATAAAGCTCACCGTTGATGAAGATATTATAATAGATGCAGTCGTCTCTCAGAATCTGACCCTCTTTGTTATCTCCATAAATCATGAACTCTAATGATAAACTGTAGTCCGGATCTATGATGCTGATGTCGCTCACTCCGATTATCTCCGGTGCTATTGGCGCGCAGTCGGTCAGAGGTCCCTGAGAATATATCCGGTCTACGGCATAATACTCGCAAGGATATGTGGCTGTATTGCCGAAATTATATATAAAATATACATTCTCCTTCCCTTCAGGCACCACTGGCTTGAACACATTCTTCACCGGATCGAAATTAAGCACGATTGGTTCATCCATAACGTCAAACGATATCATGGTCTCGCCCCAGTCCTCGTCATAATATGAATAGCCGTCTCCGGTCATCATGAAGATAAAGTGATTGTAATATTCTCCTAAGAACTGGTTTGACGGAATCGTAAGCTGGTTGGCCTGACGGTCGAACGTGCCTTTAATTACCGCACCGCTCATACCCGATGCCATGCCCGAGATATAAACGTCATCTCCGTCATAAGCTAACCCCAACGGACGGTACACCGTATGATCCCAGCCATTCAGCTCATCGGCAAGAATATAGGAATAGTCATAGTCAAGACCGGCCGGGGCAACCACCGGAGTCGCAGAGAATGGCTCCAGATAAAGCTGCATCTCGCCGTAGCCCTGCCATTCATCGCCCCATGTCAGGCCCATCATGTAGTCTCCCTCCATCATATACGTGCCGTCCTCTTCTTTCACGAACTTGATCACCCGCGTTTCTTCTGACGGTATGAAGGTCACATAATAATCATCCGGATCATTCGGATTCTCTATCTCTGTGTATTCCAGCACGTCTACCATCAGGTCCACCGTCGGATAGCCCTCATCGTTCTCTATGCTGTAGAGAAGTTGAGGCAAAGTGAATTCTATACCATCTTCCGTTACCTCTCCCTTGATATACGTGTTCCAGTCGAGCATACTTATCGGATTCTTCAGATAGACCGTGCCATCTTCGCAAAATACTGTCTCATAAGCCAACCCGTATGACTCGTCCTGAGCCACCTCGTCATAATAAAGATAAAAAGTCATGGAACTTCCGAGCATCATCTGCCGCTCCCCCGCCGGGGGAGTGACTATCACACCCGGTGTCCGGGCTGCGATTGCATTCTTTAGATTGCTAACCCTGCTCCCCTTCACTGAAGCGTTCAACACCTTCTGATGTTTACGACTCCTTATCTCGCCCTCGCGGTTCACGGTTACTGCTCCGGCCGTCGCAAGAGTCAGTGCGCTAAGGCAGAATAATAGTAATTTTCTTTTCATAAGCCTACTTTTTTGATTCTGTCTCGCAAAAATATAACTTTCCCTGACCTTTATTCTTAATCTATTTTAATTTCGTAACCCTTACCCGCTTTTTAACATTTTTATCCCGGAGTATCTCTCGCTTCAACATACTGAAATATTCCGACGTGATTCCCAGATAAGAAGCTATGATTTTCTGAGGCACATTCTCCATAATCATGGGCCGCCTCTCCGCAAGTGCGATGAAGCGCTCCTTGGCCGTACCGTTATGGATCGCACTGTTCTTTAGCTCATGGCTATACAACTCTCCATAAGCATTATGAAGCATAAAAAGCGCGAGAGAATGGTCTTCATTGACAGCTTTCCAATATTCCTGCCGGGGAATCCGTAAGACTACCGACGCGCAGCAGGTCTCTACCTGATAATGCGAGGGCTCACCCATCACAAACGAATGCTTCGAAGCGAAGATCGTCCCCGGTAGACCGAACCCGAACGTCCGCTCCTTATCCTTATCATAATCCCATACACGGATGATGCCCTCCCTGACTATGAACACATCAGGACATATCCGCCCTATTTCTACAAGCACGTGCTTTCCATCCGTCCGGATCCATTCCCCGCTCTCAAGCATCCGGTCAAGTCCCGGACCATCCGGCAGAAAACCCACCTCCTCCCGTAGCAACCTCTTCATCTCATCCATATATCCACTAATTTTTCTACGTCTTGGTTTGTTTCGATGATCTCTCAGCCGCCTGAATGAATCAGTCGCTCTGCTGCCCTAACTGAATAGACTATTCCGCCCAAACTCATCCATCTTTGTCGGGAAGTTAGAAAATCTGCCCGTAGGAAGCGCGATCAAGGGTGCGGTAGCCGATGGCCTCGGCTATATGGCGACTGAGCACCGGAGAATTTACCGCCTCATCCACCGACATCCTGGCCGAATAGTCGAGGTCGGCAATCGTGCGAGCCACCCTTAAAATACGGTCGAAGGCGCGGGCTGACATGTTCAGCTTTGTCATGCGGTCTTTGAGCTTGGCGAGGCCCTGCTCGTCGGGCCATGCATACTGATGTAGCAGTCGGGAGTTCATCTGGGCATTGCAATAGATACCCTTCTCATATTTGAAGCGCGCTGTCTGAATTGCCCGAGCCCTGATCACTCGCTCTCGTATCGAAGCACTCGGCTCCGCCGGCGCCCGGTCTGCCATCGAATCAAATGGTACCGGCTCTATCTCGACCTGAATATCTATGCGGTCAAGAAGCGGGCCCGATATCTTATTCATATATTTCGAAACCTGACCCGGAGCGCAGGTACAACGCTTTGTCGGATGACCATAATATCCGCATGGACACGGATTCATCGAGGCTACAAGCATGAAGCTCGCCGGATAATCTATCGTATACTTCGCCCGGCTCACGGTGATGACCCTGTCCTCTATCGGCTGCCGGAGAACCTCCAGCACCTGCCGGGGAAACTCCGGAAACTCATCCAGAAACAGAACCCCATTATGTGCAAGCGATATCTCACCCGGCATCGGGTTATTCCCTCCCCCCACAAGCGCCACCGGTGATACTGTATGGTGTGGAGTCCGGAACGGACGGCGGGTCATTAGCATTGACCCCCTTTGAAGCTTCCCCGCCACTGAATGAATCTTTGTCGTCTCCAAGGCCTCTCCCATCCCCAAAGGTGGTAATATCCCCGGCAGACGCTTGGCCATCATCGACTTCCCCGCCCCGGGAGGTCCTACCATAAGTATATTATGCCCCCCGGCACATGCCACCTCAAAAGCACGCTTTACGTTATCCTGACCCTTTACCTCCGAAAAATCAATGTCAAAATAAGTGGAATCCGCCGCAAAAAGTTCCCGCGTATTGATGTGCGTTGCCTCAATGGAGCTTTTATCTTCCAACAACTCCACTACATCCCTAAGCGTCTTTACCCCAAACACCTCAAGCTTATTCACCACCGCGGCCTCTGTCACATTCGCTTCCGGAACAATCAGGCGCTTAAACCCCATCTCGCGCGCCTTGATGGCCATTGGAAGTGCGCCCCGCACCGGTAGCACCGACCCGTCAAGACTTAACTCACCCGTTATCATATACTCTTCAAGATTCGGGCATTTGACCATCTCGCATGCCGACATAAGTCCTATTGCTATCGGAAGATCAAATGATGCTCCCTCCTTCTTTACATCCGCCGGTGCAAGATTGATCGTGGTCCGATAATGTGGGAATGTGTAGCCGGAAGTCTTCAGCGCTGACTGTATCCGCAGATAGCTCTCCTTTACTGCCGTGTCGGCCATCCCCACTATGTTGAACTGCGCGCCATTCTCTATCATTGTCTCTATGGTCACCGGAAAGGCATCTATGCCCCGGATGGCGGCTGAATAGACTTTTGTCAGCATTCGGTTTATGTATTTCAGGTTTTCATTTATCCCGGGCGCCTCATTTCACTTTTTCATAAGACCGCGGAAAGTCTCAGCTCCCTTCTCCATGTCTTGCCCCGTATAGAGAGCCTTACCCTTGGCATCAACCACCAGAACCCAGGGAATGCGACGGACCCCGACTTTGATGACCTCCTCGTCTGCAAGCCCCAGGGGTGTCCAGGCCTGTATCGCTCCTTGAAGTGAATCCCTGTGCCACGAATTTATATAATTCAAGGAATCCGGCTCTATGCTTACATTCACTATGGCTCGCTTACCCGAATCCCCATATTCCCGACTCAGCTGCCGGAGTATCTTGATGGATTCCTCATAGCCATCCCGCTGCCGCTCTGAAAAATATATTAACATCGGCACCTTCCGAAGCGATAGAGTATCGCATCCCGTGAAAACTGTCCGGAACACCAGCTTCTCCGGAATTTTTAATTCTCCTTCCGGATCATTTATCATGTCCGACCGGCTTACCAGCTCTGCCAAATCCCCCTTGGCAGCCTTATCTTTCAAAAGCTTCTTCAAAGCCGTGAATCCTTTGGAATCTTCCCTGCGATCATAATATATATACAGCAGCAACGCCGACAGCGGCTCACCGGGGGCTTTTTTCACGCTCTCGGCTATAGCCGCATTCAGCGATTTCGATGAGCCATGATACTCCGCGCTCGCTGACTCGATGGCATCTATGTGAGCATTTCGCCACTCACTGAGCTGTTCTGTAAGTTTATTACCCCTTATTTCCCAATAAAGTGGCTTCGAATTCTCCCCTCTTATTTCTATTTTATCCCCGCGCTCAGCATATATCACGGCGCCCGGTAGTCTTCCTCCACCCCCGATGATATATACAAGTGTCGGCTGGCGCGTTATTCCCATGAATTTCCCCTTACCCTCGTGAACGGCTACCGCCGATTCGGTTATGAAGCCTCCCTCAACTCCCGAACAATAATAAACCACCGTATACGTCGCGCCCACATCGGCAGGAAGTGTCATCTCTATCCTGAATTCATTCTTCTTGCAGCCCGTCAGTAATATCCCCGCAAGAATAACCATGAAAATCAGCAGCCTCGCTCTCATCCCTATTAATCAAATAAATATTCTCCCGCTAAATTAAATCTTTTGCATATGGCGCGACCTTCCACTGCGCCCCGAAGCGCCGCGAGGGGGTAGGCCTACACATACTCCTCCCCGAACCGAGACAGAACCTCGTTGACAACCTGCCTGATCTTCTGCTCCTCGGCACGCGGATATACCAGCAAAGCATTGCCTTGATCAGCGACAATATAATCCTTCAGTCCCGAGGCCACTATTATCTTTCCCTGGCCGCTTGCAAAAAGTGTGCCCTCGCAATCCGTTGCCAGAACCTCACTGTTCTGTGTCACATTTCCCTCCGCATTCTTCGGCGAGGTTTCATATAAGGCCTGCCATGACCCCAGATCGCTCCAACCTAAATCTGCCGTCTCGACATACACATTATCCGCCTTCTCCATTATGGCGTAGTCTATCGATATCGAGGGGGAATGGGAGAAGGACGCCTCTATGAAATCCATTTCCCGCGATGTCCCGTAATACTTCTCCCCTGCGTCAAAAAGTGTCGATATTTCTTTGTCATACTTGGCGAAGGCCTTAAGAATACTGTCGGCTCTCCACATGAACATCCCGGAGTTCCAGAAGAACTCGCCGGTCGAGAGAAACATCTTGGCCATCTCCTTATTCGGCTTCTCGGTAAACGACTTCACCTTCAGTATATCCGGTGTAGCTGTCGGTTCACCACGCTGGATATAACCATAACCGGTGTGGGGCGTGGTCGGTTTAAGCCCTATCGTCAGAAGTCGGTCCCCTTGCTCCACGAATCCAAGGCCCGCATCTATCACCCTGTGAAACTCTCCCTCTCGCATAATCAGATGGTCCGAGGGCAAAGTCACTATCGAGGCTTCCCGGTCCTTGGCATAGATATGATGTGCCGCCCAGCATACGCATGGTGCCGTATTTCTCCGAGCCGGCTCACACAGGATATTCTCCTCCGATACTTCCGGAAGTTGCTCCCGGATGATTTCCTTATACGCACTGTTGGTTACGAGTATGATATGTGAGGATGGCGTAAGGGCCAACATCCGGTCATAGGTCATCTGTAGCAGACTACGGCCTGTCCCGAAAAAATCAAGAAACTGTTTCGGCCTGCCGCTCCGGCTGAAAGGCCAGAACCTCGAACCGACTCCACCACACATGATTACACAATAGCGATGGGCTCTCTGATTCGTCTCTTTTTCCATTAATTGCTCTTATTCCGTGGGTCACCCCCCTCATGATACCGCTGCCGGAAGCGTCTTGAACTGATGCTTTACACCTTCCACTACATTCAGCATATAGTCTCCAAGTTTCTCCGCTTCTCCTATTAGGTCCATGAAGAAGATTCCCTCCTGATAACTGTATTCTTTATTATTGATATTGAAGATATTGCCGTCACGGAGCTTGTTGCGCAGATTATTGATTTCACGCTCTCTGTTGTAAGCTGCCACGATTTTTGAATTCTCCGGTGTCTCCAACTCCTCCAAAAGCCCCAGCACATTCTTCATTGCAAGACTTACCAGGTCGTACATCCGGTCTATTTCCTTCAATACTCCCTCATTAAACTCCACATGTATCTGATTCTTGCGTGTCAATGTCTTCGCAACATTGAAGCAGCTGTCGGCTATCGATTCTATCTCACTCACGATTCTGAGCATCCCCGCTACACGCATCTTGCCCTCGGGACTCAGCCGACCCTCGGCTACCCGGTTAAGGAAGGTTCCTATCTCCATCTCCATCCTGTCGGATATCTCCTCATATTTCTCCAACCGGTTGAAAGTCGACTGGAAATCTTCATCATCCTCCGAAAGATGAATCATCTTCTTGGCCATTTCAAGCATACGTTCCACTCGCTGCCCGTATAGCAATATCTCTTTCTGTGCCTGCGTGATATTAAGCTCGGAGGCCGACATCAGGCCACGACCGATATATTTGAGCTCGAACACCTCTTCCTCATCTTTATGACGGTTAGGTATTATCCAGCATACTATCTTGACATATAGATTCGTGAACCATATCATCACAAACAGGTTCAACGCATTGAACACCGTCGGATATATAGCCAAGCCCAGCGCTACGCAGCTTTGGGCTACCGATGTAAGCCCCCCCTTCGGATCTATAAGGGTCGATCCTCGCATCCCCGACTCCATGGCTGCGCTGATATCAAGTGGATTGGTTCCCGAAAACCATTGGGTTATATCGGCCACAAGTTCAGTGAAAGGATGGAAAATACACAGCACTATTAGCGATCCAAGGCAGTTGAACAACACATGCCCCATCGCTGTCCGTTTCGCTGCTATGTTGCCACTCAATGACGCCAGAACCGGTGTTATCGTCGTTCCTATGTTACCTCCTAAGATTATCGCGCAGCCCAGCTCAAACGATATCCAGCCTTGAGAACACATTATAAGCGTGATGGCGAAGGTCGCAGCCGAACTCTGAGCAACCATCGTAAAGACTATGCCTAATGCAAAGAAAATCAGATCAGACCAGTAGCCCAGTGTCGTATATTCCGTCACGAACCGAAGCATCTCGGGATTCTCCTGTAGATTCGGTACATATTTGCTTATCAGGTCCAGACCCATGAACAGGAAGCAGAACCCCACTATAAACTCGCCCAGCGACTTATAGGTGCTCTTCTTCATGAACATCATCGGAACACCGACTGCCAGCAATAATATGCTGTAATCAGATATGTTTACCTCAAACGAAAATGCCGATATTATCCACGTCGTGGCTGTCGTGCCGACATTCGCCCCGAATATCACGGCCATCGCCTGCGACAGACTCATCAAACCCGCATTCACGAAGCTGACTACCATGACGGTCGAGGCGCTCGAACTCTGGATCAAGGCCGTTATCAGTATGCCGGTGATTACGCCCGTAACCCGGTTGCGCGTCATTATTCCCAAGATGTTGCGCAGCCGGTCGCCAGCCACCTTCTGCAATCCCTCACTCATCACCTTCATCCCGTACAGAAACAGACAAACTGCTCCCAACAGGCTGATAAAATCTATTACCGTGTAATTCATCGTTCAGACGATTGTTTGACTGATACCTCCACCGAGGCATCGATTGTTCCTTATTTTTTGCAAAGATAGCAATTATTTTGTTTATCTTTGTAATAAATTCTCAAATCATGCAGACAAGCATTGTTTTTCCTTTCGAAAAAGACCGACCCGATGTCCGCGACTCTATCGGAATTCACCCTTTCAGCACTTTCAACTCATCTACTTCGCGAAATCGTGAACTATGGGCCGTCGTTGCTATGGGCCGTTCTCGTGAAATAGGATTTGACGGCGATATGCCTTGGCACATCCCCGAAGACCTCCGCCATTTCAAGGACATCACTTTGGGGCATCCTGTCATTATGGGGCGCCGAACCTGGTTATCCATTCCTCGCAGACCCCTGCCGGGACGTAGAAATATTGTCCTCTCCCGAGATGCTGATTTCTTACCTCAGGGAGCTGAGAGAATGGATTCAATTACCGAGGCCATTGCCTTGTGTCCCCCACCGGAAATCCCCATAATAATTGGGGGAGCATCCGTTTACGCTCAGGCTTTACCTCTGCTGACAAAAATTTTCGTAACCCGTATTGAGGCTGATTTCCCACAGGCAGACTCGTTCTTCCCCGATATTGACCCTCTTCACTGGCATCTCTCCGAATCTTCCGATACGATGATTTCTTCTTCGGGGCTCGCTTTCCGTTTTGAAACTTATGAAAGTCGTAATAATCAATAAATCGGATTCTACCGGTGGTGCAGCTGTCGTTTCTCGCCGACTCTTGCTCGCTCTCCGCGACCTCGGAGTCGATGCCTCCATGCTCGTTGCCGAAAAATTAACTGATTATCCTTTTGTGGTGCAGGCCGCTCACGGATGCGCCATGAAGGCCCCGTTCCTCGCCGAACGACTCAGAATCTTTTTTGAAAATGGTTTTAACCGTGCCGACCTTTTCAAAGTCGACTCTGCCTCCGATGGAATCCCTTTATGGAAAAACCCTCTCGTCAGAGATGCCGATGTCATTTGCCTCAACTGGGTAAATCAGGGTCTCCTCTCTATTGAGGGGCTCAAACGTATCGCAGCCCTCGGCAAACCTATCGTCTGGACTATGCACGATATGTGGAATTTCACCGGAATTTGCCATCACGCCGGGAATTGCTCCAACTGGCACCGTTCTTGCGGTGATTGCCGATTCCTCGGAAAGAAAATGGCCCCCGATGATCTGTCCAATAAAGTATGGTGCAAGAAAAAGGGTGCATATGCCTTCGCCCGAACTGCCTCACAAGGTGACGGAATCAATTTCGTGGCGGTTTCCAATTGGCTCGCTGATCTCGCCCGGAGATCCTCTCTCCTTAATGACGCCCGGATATCCGTAATCCCGAACGCTTTCCCGCTGCCGATCAAGCCTGTCGAACATCTCCCCCACGATAAATTCCGGATAGTAATGGGAGCTGCCCGCCTCGATGACCCGGTCAAAGGCCTTCCCATTCTTATTGAAACCACCCGCCGGATTCGTTCCACCGCCCCGGAAATGGCGGATAATATGGAGCTTATCACTTTCGGAAATATCAAAAATCCGGAGGCATTCAGGGGCATCGCTATCTCTCACTGTCATCTCGGCCCGATTTCCGGCGAGCAAAACATCCGAAACATTTACGCCGGCGCAGATACTGTTATATCCACGTCTCTTTACGAAACTCTTCCGGGAACTCTCGTCGAAGGGCTCGCTTACGGCTGCGTCCCGGTGGCTTTTAACCGGGGAGGCCAGCCCGACATTATCGACCATCTTAAAACCGGCTACATCGCCCGATGGGATGACAACCCCGAATTAGCAGCCATAAATATCGCCGAGGGCCTACGCTGGGCAATGGCCGTCTCTTCTCCCCGGCACCGAGCTCTGATGCTCGATGAAGCCCGGAAGAAATTCGATGCCTCAGCTGTAGCGAAGGAATATTTAAGACTGTTCAACCGAATCTTGCAAAATCCCAATAGCACGCGCTCTTGAACACATTTCTTTCATTGAAAGCCCTACGCGCCCAAACTGAAGTGGAGGCAGCCTTAACCCCACAATTTTTTTAAACCGCAGTCGTTTATTATAGAAGTAATTAATCTGACCTTTCCTAATTATGATTTTCGGTTTTCAAAAAATAAATTTTTTCGTAGTTTCCATTCTGGCTTTTTGCGCTTTTTGCGCTCCGGTTCATGTTGATGCCCGCTCTGCATCTAACGCTGCAGACCCCGATTGGCGTATTCATTCGTCATTCTACAATACTCCCAGACGTATTTTCGACTCCCCTGACAGAGTCATATTTTTCCTTCATCCGGGAATATATAATGCTAACGAATATCGTAACTACTTCTCGGATGTAGCCGGTTCGATTTTCGCCTTCGATAAGAATAATCCGGCTGCCCCGCTGAAGGATCTTACAAATGAAATCCCCTTCTCAAGCCTGAATATGAAATTGATGGACGTCAATCCTGCCGATGGCGCTTTCGCGGTTGCCTACACTGATGGCGGAATTGACTATGTCGATTCTAACGGAAAGATTACGTATTTTTCCGCCCTCTCGGAGATGCATGATTACAGAATGTCTAAAATCAATAATTTGAGGTTCGATGCCGGTTCCGGAAAGCTGCTGGTCACAACAGAAGGCGGTTTTGTTTATATTGACCCCGTTGCCAAAACCGTTTCTCTCAAAGCGGAATGGCGGCAGAACGTTGACGATGTCGTTAAGGCCGGTAATTTTGTATTCGCTATCATCAACGATAAAATTCACCGGGCCCCCGCAGATGCCGACTTATCTTCTCGTTCATCTTTCACTCTGGTGCCCGGGGCTACTTCGGATGTGCCCCTCCGGCTTCTTGCCTTCGCCGGTAATTGGGCCGGTTACCTCGCTGAAAACGGCTCGGTCCATCTTCTCGACATCCAAGAGGACGGCTCCTGCGTCCGTTCTCACCTCGTAAATCTCCCGGACGCTGCTAAAAGTAGTAAGAATTCTTTTGTCAATAAGTTCGAACATACTCTCTTCCCGGTCCCCGGTGGTTATGTATTTAATTCTAAATCCAAAGTTTACAAAATACTTACCCCGGATGGAGGCGGAAAACCTGTGTGCACTACCATCAATGCCCCTCAGGGTGCAACCCCCTATGCCGGAACCGCCGACGGTATTAATTTCTGGTTTCATCAGGATTATGGTAAATTCGTAGCCCGCTCTCTCAACGGTGCCTCTTGGTCTGAGCCTTCTGTTACCGTGGCTCCGGAGTGCCCGCATGGGGCTAAGGATGTCTATTTCTTTCATTCTCCGGAATATGGTTTCCTATCCGTTAATAAAGCTCCGGGATTTAAGTCATCCCAATATGACATTATGATGCCTATCACCATTTCCGCTTTACGCAACGGACGTTGGACCGACCTATCCCCCCGAAAGGATCTTCCTTATTTTGTCGCTGATGATCCGACGGCTCTCTCTAACTATAACAAATCGCCTTGGTATCCTATGTACCCTGCCAATGGTGCCATGATTGATCCTCTTTTCCCGAATCTATTATTGACGGCCAACCATTTCTACGGCTTCGCCGGGCTGCATCTTGACGACCCAAGACTTAAACCGCACGTTCATACTTTCAAAGATTCCCCTTACGCCACTCAATTCGGCGCTCTCGAGATGTTCCCTAAAAGCAATTGGGGTAATATGGTGGCTATGTATCTGATGGGAGCGGATGCCGACAACAATATATGGGCTACGAGGTCCAACCTCATGGAAGTATCAGGCACTTCCGACAATCTCTCTCAGCTCTGGGTCCTTACTCCGGAAGCCCGTAAAGCCGCTTTTGAATCCGGTAATCCCGATATTTGTGGCCAATGGAAACATATGGAGGTAGATGGAGGTTGCTTCACCGAACTTTTCGTTATGGGCGCCACGCTACGCCACCCAAAAAATAAGAATAAATTCCTGCTCAACGGTCAGTTCAACAACGGAAATGGCCGACCCATGAGAATCTACAACACCAACGGAACACTCGATGATATGTCGGATGATACGATCACCGATGTCAACTTCTTCCGACGTGATGACGGATACCTCGGCAATGCTGAAAATATTTTCTGCTACCTTGAGGACCCCGCTAACGGTGACGTCTACGTTTTCACTAATTCCGACGCTTTCATTGTAGACCTCGACAAGCCAATCAATAACAATACTATGGAAGTGCGTTCTTTTTCAATAAAGACGGAAGAGGGTAACCTATTCACACCTTTCCAGCCTACGCTCGGCATAGATGCCTGTCTCGACGAGTTCGGCCGCCTTTGGATTGCATCTTCTAATGTCGGAGTATATGGACTCAGTCAGGACCGTACCAAACTCGTCGCCCACTTCAACAAGGATAATTCCCCTCTATCTTCAAATTATGTATATGCTGTCGGTTGGAATCCCGAGACCAAATCTCTATTCATGTCCACCTCTGAAGCTATTTTTGAAGTGAAAGTCGACAATCCTGACCATGTGGCTTCTTACGGCATCTCCTCTACCACTCCAAGAATTGCCCCGATGAAAGTCACTCCGGATTTTGCAGGTACGGTTTCTATATATGACATTCCGGCCGCCGTCTCAATCCGTGTCCGTGATGCCAATGGCAACACTGTTGCCGAAATTGCCGATGTTAAGGATGGCTGCGCTTACTGGAATCTTCTCGACCGCGATGGAAATCAGGTAAAATCAGGAGTTTATTCAATTGAAGATGCATCCGGTATCCCGGCGTTCAAACCAATAACCCTGACCGTAATCCGCTAACCCCCTCTTCATAACCTCATAACCTTATCTAATTCAGGCCCAAGGCCTGAATTAGATAATCATCACCCGTGAGTCAAATTCCTCCGGCTCTTTTGCTCGTCGCTTGAGCCGCGACCGGTAGGTATAAACCGTCGATACTGAGCACCGAAGAAAATGCGCCATCTGATTCGGGTCTACTATCCCAAGCCGCATTACCGCAAGAACCCTTAACTCCGTATTCAGTTTCTCCCCCGGCTTCAACACCACCTGACCATCTTCGCGAAGCAACGAGTTTACCCGCTCCACAAACGATGGATAGATATTCAGAACAGCCTCATCAAATTTCGAATAAAAAGCCTTGATGGTCTCATTCACTATGTCATCCGAATCAAGCTTCTTCAGGATGCCCTTTACATTTCCTTGCAAAGCAAGATTCCGCAACGCCGTGTGATATTTCTCCAACAGAGAGATATTAAGCGAGCTGTATTCCATAAAGAGTCCCGTATATTCTTCTGTAATACGGCCAGATTTCTTTAACTCCGCATTGATATTCTCCAGTGCGCTGTTGCTCTTCTCTAACGCAGTATTAGACTCAAGCAGACGGTCTGACAACCGTTGTAGCTCTTCGTTAGTCCGCTGTTCCTTCTGGTTGGCCTCGCGCACCCGACGCCACTGGCGTATCACGAAAAACGTCGTAACCAATACTATTACCACAAGACAACACAACGCCACTATATAACCCTGCATCCGCGCCCGAAGCCGCTCCTGCTGCTTGTCATACGCTTTATCGATCACCGGTAATATCCTGTTCGACTGCGCGTTCCTGATTCTGCTCGAATAGAAATTCGCATCGTCAAGACTCGACTTCACATAATGGTTCGCACGTGAGATATCGCCTTCCTCGAATACAAGCATAGCCAATTCTCGCATCGCAAGATTCTCCTTCCTCGCTCCTTTGATGTCGGATATGACCGTCTTCGCTAAATAACGCTTATGATTGTAGACATCCCCCGTCGCCTCATATGCATTCGCCAATATCGACCCCAATATTGAATACTCCCTATCCCCCGGCTCATATTCTTCTATGCGCCTCGAAAATAATTTTATCACATCTCCCGAATTCCCTTTCTTGATATCTCTGTTCGCCTTGTTTACAAGATACCTGAAAGAATTGGGATCAGCTATCATTAATAAGGAATCTGTGTAGACATCACGCATCTTCTCGGCGCGCGCCGCAAATTCCCCTTCCGGAACATACTCGGACTCGTACTGATACAACGAGCAATAGACCATATACAGATTCTGTAGCTGCATTGAATCAAGTTGAGATTTATCTATCGTCTCAAGCATATGATGGGCTTCTCCGAATAATCCAGCATGAGACGCAACATCCGCTTTCAATATCCTGAACCGCACCTTTTCCGAACTGTCCCCAAGCTCCTCTGCAAGCTGTTCTCCCCGTGTCACATACAACAATGCCGAATCACTCCTATAGGCCGAATAAGCATTAGTCAGACTCCGCAGTAGTCTCAACCGTTGAAGTGAATCCGTTGTCTGATTAAGGTTCGACTTAAGATTCTCAAGATGCATCTCGTGCTGCTGCTCATACTCCTGAGCTTTCTTTATTTCCTCATCAACATCCGCATATAAGTTCTGCAGGGTATTTTCTTTCTCTGTGGCCGTATCGCATCCGGCGATGCCCGCAAACATAATGATTGCAAGCACCGCCGGTATGAATTTTCTCCTTAGTGTTTCTAATTTCATTCAGCCACGATGAGGAAATGATTCTTCTTCCCCTTTTGAATATGGATATACTTCCCGCCCAACAATGCCTCTTTACCTATTACGCCGGCCGGATCTGTATATTTTTCCTTGTTGATACTCAAACCGCTTCCCTGAATCATCTTCCTTGCCTCTCCCTTCGACGGGAAGACCGCTGTCTTCACTGCCAATAGGTCGAGCACGGGTATCCCGGCTTCCAGCTCATCTTTAGATACCGTGAACCGTGGCACCCCGTCGAATACATCAAGCAGCGTCTGCTCGTCAAGAGCACGCAATGACTCGGCCGCCTTGTTGCTGAATAATATTGACGAGGCTTCGAGCGCGGCCTCATAATCCTTCTCGCTGTGGACCATGATGGTCAATTCCTTTGCCAGTCGTTTCTGCATCGGTCTGGAGCCCGGATTCGCCTCATGTTCCGCTACAAGACCAGCGATTTCTTCCTTAGTAAGGAAAGTGAAAATCTTAAGATATTTCTCTGCATCCGCATCCGACACATTCAGCCAGAACTGATAGAATTTGTAAGGAGACGTCCGCGCCGGATCAAGCCATATGTTGCCGCTTTCGGTCTTGCCGAACTTACCCCCGTCTGCCTTGGTTATCAACGGACACGTCAGTGCATAAGCCTCGCCGCCAAGCTTACGACGTATCAGCTCTGTGCCGGTCGTGATATTGCCCCACTGGTCCGAACCGCCCAATTGGAGACGGCAGTTCCTATCTTTATATAAAGTCAGATAGTCAAAACCCTGCAAAAGCTGGTATGTGAATTCTGTGAAGCTCAACCCGTCTCTGGCCTCTCCGTTCAGTCGCTTCTGCACCGAATCCTTCGCCATCATGTAATTGACGGTGATATGCTTGCCGATTTCTCGCGCAAAGTCAAGAAATGTCACATCTTTGGTCCAGTCATAATTGTTTACCATCTCAGCCCGGTTAGGCGCGTCACTCTCGAAATCCAGAAATTTGGAAAGCTGCTCCTTGATGGCCTCCTGATTATGACGAAGGGTGCTTTCATCCAGAAGATTACGCTCCGCCGACTTACCCGATGGGTCTCCTATCATTCCGGTTGCTCCCCCCACAAGTGCCAATGGCTTATGACCGCATCTCTGGAAATGACGCAACATCATCACTCCGCACAAATGCCCTATATGCAACGAATCAGCCGTAGGGTCTATGCCCAGATACGCTGTCGTCATCTCTTTCTTTAACTGCTCTTCTGTTCCCGGCATTACGGTATGAATCATACCCCGCCACGTCAGTTCCTCTATAAAATCCATCTTTATTATATTTTATTCATATTTTCCAATTTTCATCCCCGGTCCCCTCTTCTC
>JAIDDJ010000049.1 GCA_029055345.1 Muribaculaceae bacterium
TGGCGGCGCTTGGATCTGAACTCAATATCAATTTTGCCCATGCAGCTTAGTATAAATTAATTTTTACGACTTACTTACCATAAATTAATCGGGAAATTGGACTCTCCTTAGAGAGTCCAATGAAATATCAGGTATCCGCCCGGAAGTAAGGTGCGTTTAATTGTGGCGTTATTAAGCCAATCAACTTTCTGCGTTGGCGCAGATTCTCCGGACTTGAGGGGAGTAAGTTCGTCAAGTTGATAGTACTTATTTAGATTTATACTTATGGTCTGATAGTTTGAGATATCATGGTTGACTATAATAATGTAATGGTCCCTATAATCAGATCCGGGAATAATTGGTGAACTCTTTTCAATTAAAGATTCCGAATTTCCCGGAACTTTTGAATTATTGGTAATATAGGACACCATCACACCGAGGTCAGATTCCGATTCAGACTCAATGCTCTTGATAGCCGGGATTGAAGTCGGGGTCAGAGTGGTCAGGCCCCAATCCTGCTTGTAGCCTGTCGGCACGCGGTTTTTGTCTTTATCCCGTCTATAGGATTCTGTCACAAAGGGATTGATCTTTGCCATCTCACGCTCAATGATGGTCTCGACCTTCTCTCCCTCCGGTTTATTGCTTTCCTTATATGCGTTGGCCAGATTTATGCGAGTCCGTTTCTGCAGTTTCACCATTCGGTCAATATGAGTGTGGAAGACACCCTTGACCGAACTGCCAAGAAACACATATGCATATTTCTGAATTTCGGCGTTGATTCTTTGGGCGAAATACCATCCCGGAGTGCGCGAACCATCCAGATTCCTCAACGCATCCATATAGATTTCATCCTTTGGATTAGTTGAATCTTTTCCCTGAAGATATCTCCAATGGCATAATCCTTGTGCCCCATAAGCAAGAGCCGAGAAAGCCTCGAACCGTAAATGATTCTCAAGAGGCGCAGGGAAATATCCATTGGTCCCGCCGAGAATATGCTCCGTGCTCATCAGATATGACCAGAACGGACGGCCACACTCCCTGGCTTTAGCCGATACCATTTCCAGATTGCGGTAAAAATACTCATGGCATTGCAGCGTCTCGCCGGGATATAGGCCTCCATAATTGCTAATGAAACCATTAAGATTCAGAAGAGGATTATGACGCATCACCGGATAACAGTCAAAAGACCAATAGGGAGGTTTATAGTAAGTGCCGTAAACGTCAAGATATTTTTGGAAATCTTCCTCAGAATCAAAAGCCGCAATACCCACCAGATTGATATGAGTCATCATCCAAGGTGCTTTCTGGACAAAGTACCTGTGGAGGACCTTATATCTGTTAAGAAGACTGTTATGACGGCAACAGAGTAGTCTTCTTATATTAGGTTCATCCCCCAAATTGATTCCTAACATTGTCTTTGGATCTCCAAAGTAATTATCCTTCAATTTTTTAAGCTTATCTGAAATGAATTTTCCCATGTTTTCTTCCATCAAAGATTTTTCATATTCAGAGGCGTTTAAATATCCGTTGTTGATATATAATCTAACTTTTCCGTTGGCTTCTGAAAGAATTGGTATAATTGCATCGACTCCTAAGGGTTTGGATGTTAGGGCTATACCTAAGTCAAGGAAGTCGTCAAAATCATATTCACCCTTAATCGGAGTTGAATAATTCGAGAATGGTAACCCGAGAATTGGTATTTGACCGGGAGTTGGATTGGTATATACAGGTCTAAAGTCTATTGGTTCAAGGCCCTTTTTTAGATCGTCAACACATTCAATATCACTCAACCCCTTGTGTTCAGGTAAGTTGATTTTGTGACATTTAAATTCTTCATTACCTCCGCAACAATGTAGGCATTGTAGAAACATTTTAGGTTGAAGCCCTTTTATGGGACATATGTCAACATTCTCACAACAGAAAAGAGGCTCACCTTTAAAGATTGGATTTAAAGGACCAACTAACTCATTATTTTCCATAATAAAATATTTATAGTGTTAAAAATTGTATTTATTTAATTATCATGTTTTTAATTACATTGTTAATTATTCCCAGCGGAATATCAAGCAGTCACCGGGTTTCAGCGTATAGCTTACAGTAGTATCGTTTATCAGCGTTTTAATCATGGGCTCGTTTACACCATAAGAAAGGATTCTATAAATTTTATAATAGTCACTGAAAGATAGTGTAATGGTCTGTGCGTCCACCACATCACGGTTCAAGATGACAAGAAAATCCTGAGCTTTATGGGGAGCAGCTTCCATAGGCAGGACCATATGAGATATCACCACACCCCATCGTCCGGTCTCCACATTCATTAGAGGACCCACGGGCTCTCTGAATTTCCGGAATAGAATTTTCGGTACGATCCAGTTTGAGTCTTTATAATAATTAATCCATTCCCTGGTGGGAAAAATGAGAGAGGCATCTTCACCGTTGTTAACATAAGTCTGAGCATGCACCACTTCAGCCACAAGAGATCTGAGAAAAATATTTTCGAATTTAGCGATTCTTTGGTTCACGCTTTTTACACTAATCCAGAGATCAGTGGAATAGCCATCATATGCCAAAGGCGCCATTTCATCCGTATCCGTCAACGTTTCTTCCTGCGCCCTGAACTTATTGTAGATAAGTCCCTTGGCGCCATAAGCAAGTGCCGACAGAGCAGTAAAAAGAAGTCTGGACTGGGTCGGGAACGGAGTATTGTCATGATTATCTAACCAGTCACATTTGACGGTAGCCCAGAAAGGCCTGCCCGTATATCGGCTCATTAGAGCAAAAGTCTCGAGGGCATTGAAATATTCAATGAATTTCCTTTCCTCCCAGCCGTTATCGTACTTGTAGCATGCCGGACAATCCACAATCCACACACCCGGCATAAGATTCTGTTGGACACTCTTAATGAAATCCTCATAAGAACTTTTCCATTCGAGCCCCAGAGAGGTAGAGTCGGGTAAAACCGTAAGAATCGGATGATTCGGATCCGCTTCATGAATTGCTTTAGCAAACGGAGCTAACTGTTCAGGATTCTGCCGGAAAGGAATTTCGCCACAAATATATCCGACAACGCCACGCGATTTATAGGCATTTACGAATTCAGAGCAGCGGCTGATGTCCTGTTGCGTTGGGGCAATGTTGTCCGCACCAAGATATCGATGCTTAAGGATGGTCTTGATCTCGCGACTATTCGCCGTGTCAATACTTGATGTAATTACGTCATTAGTAGCTGGAGAGACAATTTGATTTGTTCGGAACTCAAGGACGGTATGATTTATACCGCAATCCTTTAATTCTTTACATTCATCTGCGGGGAGTTCTCCTCCTTGTAAATTTGGATTGCAGGCCACAAGTGGTAAACGACTTGGAAAAGGTTTGAAGTAGTCAAAATTCTTATACCTGCTTTGACGATCAAACTCAACTGAGCTTTGATTCTCAACTTTCTCGGGAGAATCTCCCGGAACATTAACATTAGATTTTTCCATTTTCAAAATCTTTTAAATTAAACAATTATTAATAACTAAATAGAATAGTCAGAAAGCAAGTGGAAAGAAAAGTCAGATTTTAAGGGAAAGTCTAATCAGATAGTAAATAGTAAAAGTCAAAATACTTTTAGACGATCAAAGCTTAAAATACTTCTCTTCACTTATGCTGCAAAATTAATTTAATTTTTCTAATTTTGCAACTTTTTTAACAAAGAATTTTCAAAATTTTGCAAAAGCTTTGATACTCAGTAAATTAATCTTTCTTCAAGCCATAGGAAATATCTTGTATCGTACATCAGAAGTCATCAAACGATCTCATTTAATAATATCCTTTAGTGCAAGATTTGCAGATGATCCTCAGATGCGTTATTTGAATAAAATTTCCTCGAAAATAGACCATCCTGAATTAACTTTTTTTGTGGAAAGTGGTCTAAATGTATCAAACCTCATAAATCAATTAGATGTCGAAAGCAACATTGAAGAAAGCGCTGTCGTCAATGACGAAAGAAGAAATCATAGAATCCATATGCGAGCTTTATGATTCGCGCAAGGAGGCCAAGGAGTATCTGGAATATTGGATAAACCCAAATCCCGACGAAGCTCTTGTGAAATATAAGGAGACAGTCGATAAGATGTTCTTTTCCTCATCCGGTAAGAATCGTTCACAGCCGGCCGCCAATGACTTAAAAAGGCTTGTGAAATATTTTTCATCGTTAGTGTTTGATTCGGAGAAGACATCGGATCTCTTGCTGCATATTGCTGAGCGTCAATATATATGGTTAACCCGTCGCACTTCCGGTTATCTACAGGCCGAACCGGCAGTAAGAAGGGCATATGATCAGGCGAAGGCGTATGTGGAGGGGGCGGCGCTGGAAAATCTATATGGTCTGAGGCTCGAACGTCTTTCAGAAGCCATCGATGAATTCTACCGGAATCCCCCGGAGCCCCGCAGGGCATGGTGGCGCAGACGTCGCTATTGAGCTATTGAGCTCCTTTTGTCTGCTTTTGAATATATGCGATTTTTTTTGTAATTTTGCGGGTGATTCAATTATCGTTTGCGATAATTGAAGGTTAAGGGGTTAGTTCAGGCCTATGGCCTGAAGGTTATGGGGTTATGGGGTTATGAGTTATGGATGTTGGGGAAGGGCTTCCAATTTTAGAAAGAATTATTAATTAAGATATTTTTGCCGGCATTATGAATGAATTAGCCACAAAGTATAATCCCCATGAAGTGGAGGATAAATGGTATGCCTATTGGATGGAGCATGGTCTTTTCCATTCCGTACCTGATAATCGCGAGCCTTTCACTATAGTGATACCACCGCCGAATGTGACGGGTGTTCTCCATATGGGGCATATGCTCAACAATACCATTCAGGATATCCTTGTGCGCCGAGCCCGAATGACGGGTAAGAACGCATGTTGGGTTCCCGGCACGGACCATGCAGCTATTTCCACGGAGGCTAAGGTGGTAGCGAAACTTGCTTCCGAAGGAATCGAGAAGCATTCACTTTCGCGCGAAGAGTTTCTTCGCCATGCCTGGGACTGGACAGACAAATATGGCGGTATAATCCTCAAGCAGTTGCGTAAGCTCGGGGCTTCCTGCGATTGGGAGCGCACGGCTTTTACAATGGACGAGATAAGGTCAAAGAGTGTGATCCGCGTGTTCTGCGATCTTTATGACAAGGGGCTTATCTATCGCGGGGTCCGGATGGTCAACTGGGACCCTCAGGCGCTTACGGCCCTCTCCGATGAGGAAGTGATATATAAGGAGGAGCAGAGCAAACTGTTCTATCTCCGCTATAAGGTGGAAGGCGATGACAAATATATAATTGTGGCCACCACTCGGCCGGAAACCATACTCGGCGACACGGCCGTTTGCGTCAATCCCAATGATGAGCGTTATTCATGGCTCAAAGGCAAGAAAGTGATTGTTCCGTTAGTAGGGAGGGCTGTGCCGATTATTATGGACGATTATGTCGAGATGGAATTCGGAACGGGTTGCCTTAAGGTAACTCCGGCTCACGATGTCAACGACTATATGCTCGGCGACAAGTATAATCTCCCTTCCATAGATATCTTCAACGATAATGGCACTATCTCCGAGGCGGGAGGAATGTATGTCGGTATGGACAGGTTTGATGTCCGTAAGAAAATAATGGAAGACCTTTCAGCCGCCGGTCTTGTTGAGAAAGTAGAGGATTATGTCAACAAGGTTGGACATTCGGAGCGCACTGATGCGGTGATAGAACCGAAGCTATCGATGCAGTGGTTCGTGAAGATGGAATCGTTGGCGAAGCCTGCTCTTGAAGGTGTGGAGAATGGCGAGATTGCATTTGTGCCGGCCAAATTCAAGAATACCTACCGACATTGGATGACCACAATCAAAGACTGGTGTATCTCGCGTCAGCTCTGGTGGGGCCATCGCGTTCCGGCTTATTATCTGCCTGACGGTGGATTCGTTGTGGCCGAATCGGATGAGGAAGCTCTTCTCAAGGCGATTGAAAAAACAGGAAATGCATCTCTGACAATCGATGATCTGCGCCATGATCCTGACTGCCTTGACACATGGTTCTCTTCATGGCTTTGGCCGATTTCACTCTTCAACGGTATTCTCGATCCGGATAATGAGGAATTCAAATATTATTATCCGACATCAGATCTAGTGACTGCGCCCGACATCATCTTCTTCTGGGTGGCCCGCATGATAATGGCCGGCTATGAGTTTGCCGGCAAGAAACCTTTCGGCAACGTCTATTTTACCGGTATCGTGCGCGATAAATTGGGACGAAAGATGTCGAAATCACTTGGCAATTCTCCCGACCCGCTCGAGCTTATCGACAAATTCGGAGCTGATGGAGTCCGCATGGGTCTGATGCTTGCAGCTCCCGCGGGGCATGATATCCTCTATGATGATTCATTATGCGAACAAGGCAGGAACTTCTGCAACAAGATATGGAACTCCTTCCGCCTTATCAAAGGCTGGGAGCAAGCTGATATAACTCAGCCGGAGAGTTCAAAGCTTGCCGTGGAATGGTTTGATGCCAAGTTGAACGCTACTATGGCGGAGATGGCCGACCTTATGGGTAAATTCCGTATTTCTGAAGCACTCATGGCGCTTTATCGCCTGTTCTGGGATGAATTCTCCTCATGGTACCTTGAGGTCATAAAGCCTGCATTCGGTCAGCCCATCGACAAGAAGACTTACGAGTCGACTATCAATTTCTTTGATATGCTTCTCCGTCTGCTTCACCCTTTCATGCCCTTCATCACCGAAGAGCTTTGGCAGCATCTTGCCGAGCGCGAACCCGGAGAGAGCATCATGTATGCCCGGTTGCCGGATCCGAAAGAGGCTGATGAGAAATTGCTCTCAGATTTCGAACATCTGAAGGAGGTAATTGCCGGCATACGCACGGTAAGGAAGCAGAAACAGCTTCCTCAGCGTGAGGAAATTACGCTCAACGTGCAGTCCTCGCATGACCCGGCACTTGACTCAATTATAAGGAAGATGGGCAATATCACTGAAATAACAGTGGTTGAAGAGAAGAATCCGGCAGCTTCCGCCTTTATCGTCGGCAAAGTGGAATATTCCATTCCGCTGGAAGGAAAAGTAAATGTGGAGGAAGAAATCGCCAAACTCAACAAAGATCTGGAATATTACACAAAATTCCTTGCCGGAGTAGAGAAGAAACTTTCAAACGAGCGGTTTGTGGCCAACGCTCCGGAAGCTGTTGTGGCCGTTGAACGCAAAAAGAAAGCAGATGCTGAAGCTAAGCTTGCAACTATCCGTGCATCGCTCGCAGCATTAGGAAAATAATTCAATGTTATAAACGTAGATTCCCGTAAATATAGATGCAGGGACAGCGATCAAAATCAGATTCGCTGTCCCTGCATTAATTTATGGTAAGGGTCCTTATAAAATCATGTTGGGAATCAGAGTGCGAGCATTTCAGATTGAGCGGCGAGATCTTCCAGATAACGGGTCCTGTCTTCCTCTATCATATGGTCGAATTCCGCAGCATAGTCTGCAAGGACCTCGGGGTTGCGTCGCCATTCCTCACCGAAACGCGATGCAATCCAACGACGCTCCAACTCAGGATACCTTTCATACGACTCACTGAACACCTCTTCGAGTTGCCCGATGGATTCTGAATCCAAAGCCCGTTGAAGGTCACTGCGGGTCATGGGAAGTCCGGCAATATCCACCCATTGATCAGGAACAGCATCACCCGCAGCAGATGGGAAGCCCTCCTTTCCAACCCGAACCGAAAGGTATTTATAAATAGCGAGCTGATACATATGGCGAGCGCGTTCCAGAGATGCGCGTGTGAATTTCATGCCCCGATAGCGCAGATAGCGGTCGTCATCAGCCGGACGCGTCAGCAGCATATCTATAACATTGAGCGCAGTAAGCATATTCTCCACAGTAAGAGGATTAAGCACATCGAAGACTATCCTGTCGTGGAGTGGAAGCCGACGTTTTACGCGGCGGTCGCGTGTAGGCCATTTCTTTTCATCGCGCATCAGCCCGCAACTGCGGAGCATGATCCCCGGCACCACTACGGTGGCTCCCTTGTCATCTCCGAAAAGATAACTGAAGGGGAATTGCGAAGAATCGGGATGAGTCTTATGCTGACCCATCAGAAGAGAGAAAGCCCCGATTTTGGCCCCGAGCATCAGGTAAGAATCGGAACTGGTCTTAACACCCCGCTCCAGAATTCCCCAATGAACCGGTCCGAGCTTATACATGTGGTTGCTCTGATTCGTTCCGCTGCCGGCGTTCATGAACGATGTCTGGCATCCTATCAGAAGGGAAGACTTATGCATACTCACCGTATAGGGCCCTGCGAAAACCGCACATGCCTCTCCATTTTCAAGCGAGCAGTTGGCAAAGAAAAGAGAATCGTGGGCAGTAAATCCCTTTTCAATTATCGCGCCCTGACCCACATAACAGTTACGCAGAATAGCGCCTGCATCCACTATGCCGTCTTCGATAATGAAATTTTCGGCGTTCACCCCGCTACCGACAAACGAGAGGCAACGTCCGGCCGGAGCATTGTTGATGATTGTGCCGTTGCGAAGATTTTCAGCACCCTCTATTCTTACTTCGTCTCCTATACTGACGTTGCGTATTAAACCGCATCCCAAGATGACTGCGCCGGCTCCGATACGATGGTTGGAATTAAAAGAATCAAGATGCCTTTCGAGAATAGGTTTCAAATGGCGTTCATTCCATTTAGGCACGCGCGCCATAAGCAGTGCGGATTGCGCGCTCAGGCCGGGATAAATTGTCACAGGACGCGATCCGGTCTCATCAAGCACACAGACTTCGACTCCGACACCACAAGTGGCCTCAGCCTCGAAATCAATCACGGCTGTATTTGCTATCTTCGCCCTTTCTCCGATTTCGCAATTGGAGATGTGGGCCCCGATATTGCGGATGATGACATTATCTCCGACCATGCAATTTTCAAGTCGGGCATTTTCTATCAGCGCTCCGAGGGTGCCATCAAGTTCCCCGATCGAAACGGCGCCCGCGAACTCCACATTTCGGATTCTCGACAGGTCCGTAGCATCGCTGAGGCGTATCGCGCTCCAGTCGTCAGCCCGACAACCATTATTCTCCAGCTTCCTGCGTTCCCACCATTCCAGCGGGCGCCTCTTGCTTCTTTGTCTTTCCATATCAAAATCTTTAAATTCCCCTTCTCAATATCATCCCTAATTCCTAATTCCAGCAAATTCAGTCCTCATACGTCTGATAGAGGAAATCATTATATGGAAACCTCTGGGTGTGAATTTCTTTCGCCTTCTGATATAAGAGCTGTTTGAGCTCATCTATATTAATTTTCTCCTTGGCCGAGATAAAGACACAATTGTTGCCCATCTTGCTCATCCAGGTTTTGCGGAAATCATCGAGAGAAAGATTCTCCCTCTTTACTGGAGTCAGGTCATCAGCTTCTTTGGGAGTATATTTGAATGCGTCTATCTTGTTGAAGACCATTATCATTGGTTTTTCGGCGGCTCCGCATACATCGGCCAGCGTCTTATTGACCACTTCAATCTGCTCCTCGAAATTAGGGTGGCTCACATCAACGACGTGTACCAATATATCAGCTTCGCGGACCTCATCAAGTGTTGACTTGAATGAATCGACGAGGTGTGAGGGGAGTTTACGAATGAAGCCGACCGTATCCGTGAGTAGGAAAGGGAGGTTCTCTATCACAACCTTGCGGACGGTGGTGTCGAGAGTCGCGAACAGTTTGTTTTCGGCAAAAACATCACTTTTGCTCAGAAGATTCATTATGGTTGATTTGCCGACGTTAGTATAACCTACCAGGGCGACCCTTGTTAGCTTTCCGCGGTTTTTACGCTGGACCACTTTCTGCTTATCAATGGCCACGAGTTCCTCTTTCAACCTCGCTATTTTGTCAAGGATGATACGACGGTCAGTCTCAATCTGGGTTTCACCGGGACCGCGCATACCTATACCACCTCGTTGACGCTCGAGGTGTGTCCACATTCGCGTAAGGCGCGGAAGCAGATATTGATATTGAGCGAGTTCCACCTGAGTTCGTGCTGTGGCGGTCTGGGCGCGCTTGGCGAAGATGTCGAGAATCAGGCTTGTGCGGTCAAGTATCTTTACTTTAAGTTCTTTCTCTATATTCGCAACCTGCTTGGAGGAGAGTTCATCATCGAATATCACGAGACCGATTTCATTATCCTCCACATATTGCCGCAGTTCTTCGAGTTTGCCCGTGCCGACATATGTCCGCGGATTAGGGTAATCGAGTTTCTGGGTGAATCTTGCCACAGGTTCGGCTCCGGCCGTCTCAGCCAGAAACGCCAGTTCGTCAAGATATTCCTCGGTCTTGGCCTCGCTCTGTGCTCTTGTGGAGAGACCGACAAGAACAGTCTTCTCGTTTGATTCCTCTTGGATTATATTGTCTTCTATCATATGTCTTTGTTTTAGACCTCATTCAATAAAATCTGTTAATGCCAGAGTCGCAGATGTGCCTCGGATATCGCTTTGCAGATTCAGGAG
>JAIDDJ010000005.1 GCA_029055345.1 Muribaculaceae bacterium
ATGCTCCTGAATCTGCAAAGCGATATCCGAGGCACATCTGCGACTCTGGCATTAACAGATTTTATTGAATGAGGTCTAATATAAGATTCTACAAAAAACTATGGTAAATATTGCTGAATTGAATAGCTTCTTCCGCCAGAGAGCTATTTTCATGATTTTACATTTGATAATACTGGCATTATCAATATGGCTGATAGTATTGATTTCAGTCGACACGTTCAGAAACATTGATTTTTATAATCAGCATAAGTTTGAGAAAGAGCAATTCTGGATTTGCGTCTTTTTCATGGCAGACTTTTTCATAGAGCTTTTTCTATCAGACAACAAGAAGCATTATTTTGCTACTCATTTCTTGTTTCTAATAGTCTCCATTCCTTATCAGGCCCTGTTCTATCATTATGGTCTTGACCTGTATATGTCGGAGGAGGTAACATATGTTATACGTTATATGCCTTTGATACGAGGTGGGTATGCGGCCGCAATAGTGATAGGGTGGTTCACATCCAACAAGGCGACCGGACTCTTTTTCTCCTATCTTATCACTCTCGTTGTCACAGTCTATTTCGCGAGTCTGACATTTTTCCTATTCGAGCATGGAGTGAATCCCGAAGTCAAGGTATATAATGATGCGCTCTGGTGGGCAACGATGGATGTCACCACGGTAGGATGCAATATAGAAGCGGTCACCGGTGTCGGAAGAGTGCTGTCGGTATTGCTTGCCGCTCTCGGTATGATGATGTTCCCGATTTTCACGGTATATGTCACAAATCTTCTTACAAAGAGGAATCAGCAGGCGAGCTATGCATCATCGTTCATCGAGGCTTATAAGACATTCCTCAAGAACCATCCGGAGGCAGAAGAAAACCGGAATCAACATATCGATGATTCCGGGAATAAGAAGATTGAAAATTCGCAGGATGCGAATGACAATGACACTAAAAAATCTGAAAAATCATAGGCCCGGTCAATTACGTTCCTTACGAAAGGAAATCATGTTTTTGAGGCACGCGCTCTAAACATTTGCGTTAAGAGTAGGAGTGAGGGGTTCATCGGCGCAAAGCACTGCAAGGAGATTCCCTACCATTGATGCTTTCTGCTCATCAGTGAGTTTTACAACCTGTTTCTCCTCAAGATTACGAAGAGCCATCTCCACCATCGACACTGCTCCTTCCACAATTTTCTCACGGGCGGTGATAATGGCTGAAGCCTGCTGTCTGCGAAGCATTACGGCAGCAATCTCCGGTGCATATGCGAGGTAATTGATTCTTGCCTCCACGACCTCGATGCCGGCCATGGCAAGACGCTCGTTTATTTTGTGCTCGAGAAGTTCGCTTATTTCCGTTCCGCTGTCGCGCAGTGTCAATTCATCCGTGCGGTTCATGTCGGTATTATCGTAGGCGAATTTACCGGTCACTTCCCTGAGGGCAGCATCACTTTGGATTCTTACGAAATTTGAAAGAGCCGCATTGCTGATACCGCCCTGAACACCCAAGCTTTGGGAATCAAGATCAAACACAACCTTATAAGTATCCTTGATGCGCCACACGAGCACCATTCCGATCAATACCGGATTGCCTATCTTGTCGTTAACTTTTATCGGGTCGATATCCATATTCTGGATTCGGAGTGAAAGTTTCTTCCGGTTCATGAAGGGATTCACCCAGTAATATCCCACTTTCTTGCAGGTGCCTTTATATTTCCCGAAGAAAATCATGACTCTTGCCATGTTAGGTTCTTGAGTGAAATATCCGACGCATCCAAGAATAAAGATTATGAAGAGAGGGACAGTGCAGGCAATTCCCCAGGCCGGATTGCTCTGGCTCCAGGTAATCGAAAGGGCTATCAGAACGGGGATGAATACGAATGTAAAGAATATCATCAAAAAACCATTGATGCATAGTCCCTTATATTCATATTCATGATTTATTGGATTCTGATCATTCATATTCAATATTTTTACAATGGCCTGTCCGCAACCGAACAGGCCATTGATGTATTATTCAATATAAATTTGTCTTATACGGTCTTTTCGAGAAGGTAAGGATTGTATTCACCCCATTTCTCGATAGGAGGCATGATGCCGAGAGCAATCACCTCATCGCGAAGAGTGCAAAGGTGTTTGTAGCTTTGCTCAAGTTCTTCCTGCTCTTTGGGAGTTCCGGCTACGGGACGGAACACAGCGCCATCCTTTGTGATGGTTGTTTCCATAGCCATCATGATGTTGTGGAACTTGTCATCATTTACATAAACGCCGGCAGGCCATTTGAATGCCGGACCACCCATAGCGGCGGCAATCATTTCAATCGAGAGGTAAGCGGGGCTCTGGAATGAGCTGCGGCCACGGAGCTCGATAATGTTCTTACCACCCTGGATTACGCGTACCTTAAGGTCTTCCCAATCCTTTTCCGGAAGAACACCTGTTTCGATAAGCTCTGTAAGAGGCTTACCATCGACTGTAACGGTAGAGGCGAAAACGGCCATCTGTTCGCCGTGGCCACCATAAGTGCGGGCGTTGACAACCTTGTCGGGAGAAATCTTGAAATATTTAGCAAGCTCGTTGCGGAGACGTGTGCTGTCGAGACCTGCGAGAGTAGTAACGCAACCGGGCTTAACACCGGAATAAAGAAGAGTTACAAGACCGGTGATGTCAGCCGGGTTGAAGATAACCACGATCTGCTTCACATCGGGGCAGTATTTACGGACATTCTTACCGAAATCCTCAGCAATCTTGCAGTTGCCTGCCAGAAGGTCTTCGCGGGTCATGCCGGCCTTACGGGGGGCACCGCCTGAAGAAACGATGTATTTGGCGCCGGTGAAAGCCTTCTCAATGTCGTCGGTGAAGGTAAGATTGAGACCTTCGAATCCGCACTGAAGAAGTTCTTCAGCCACACCTTCAAGACCCTTCACGTAGGGGTCATAGAGACAAATATTGGGGGTGAGACCCATCATGATGGCTGTCTGAGCCATGTTTGAACCAATCATGCCGGCTGCGCCGACGATGAGAAGTTTTTCATCTGTTAAGAAATTCATAACTTTTGATTTATAATTTGGGTATTTAATTACCATTTGCTAATGTTTCAACCGCTCAAACATAATATTGCCACCGCGCCGCGCGATTTTAAATGCCATGCAGAGCTGTTTTCTCTCTTTCTGAGTGCAAATATAATGATTTTTCAAGAATTTATTGCTAAATTTGTGGTGTTAAAACTTCATAAAAATAATTCAGTAGCTCCAAAAGCTCTGAATGTCCGGTTTTTCATGGCATCTCCGAAGACAAAAACGGTCTATTTATGCACTAATTGCGGTTATGATTCCCCAAAATGGCTGGGGAAATGCCCCGCTTGTGGTGAATGGAATACTTTCGTCGAAGAAAAGATTACCACCACAAAATCCACCCGGGGACGATTGGTGAAAAGCACATCTCCCGTGAAGCTTTCCGAAATTGAGATTTCAGGAGAGCAGCGTATGCACATGCCTTCAGAAGAACTTAACCGGGTTTTGGGTGGTGGTCTGGTTGCCGGTAGTCTTACCCTGATTGGTGGCGAACCGGGTATCGGAAAGTCGACTTTACTCCTTCAGAACATACTTTCGATACGGAATAAACGCATTCTTTATATTTCCGGCGAGGAATCGGCCTCCCAGCTTAAACTTCGTGCTGAAAGGCTGGGCAAGGTTTCCGACAATACATATATCCTTTGTGAGACATCTCTGTCTGCGATCATGACTCAGATTGAGAACGTAGATCCTGAGCTTGTGGTGGTGGATTCCATACAGACAATATGCAATCCGGAGATAGAGTCGGCTGCCGGAAGTGTGTCGCAGGTGAGGGAGTGCGCCGCTTCATTGCTCAGATATGCAAAGGAATCATCGGTCCCGGTGATACTTGTGGGGCATATAAATAAAGATGGAGCGATAGCGGGTCCGAAAGTTCTGGAGCATATTGTCGACACAGTTCTGCAGTTTGAAGGAGACCGTCAATATCTTTACAGGATTCTGAGGTCTATAAAGAACAGGTTCGGATCTACGTCCGAAATCGGTATTTATGAGATGGTTCAGCGAGGTTTGCGCGAGGTGAGGAATCCTTCTGAGATGTTGCTTTCCGACAACAGGGATGAGGAGATGAGCGGAATCGCAATTGGCGTAACAATCGAAGGTGCCCGGCCTTTTCTGGTTGAAGTGCAGGCATTGGTGTCTTCGGCAGCATATGGCACCCCCCAGAGGTCTGTGACAGGCTTTGAGCAGCGCCGGCTCAATATGCTTCTTGCAGTGCTCGAGAAGCGTGCCCGCTTCAAGCTTGGCCAAAAAGATGTATTCCTTAATATGGCAGGAGGTTTAAAAATAGTTGATCCTGCAATTGACCTCGCAGTGGTGGCGGCCGTGATGTCTTCGAATTTTGATTTGACTATTCCGAGAAGGACGGCATTTGTAGGAGAGGTGGGCCTTTCCGGAGAAATACGGACTGTTACCCGAATCGAGCAACGTGTGGCCGAGGCCCAGAAGCTTGGATTCGAGACAATCTACATTCCCTGCGGGAATCTGAAAGGTATCAAGGATAAGTTCAGTATTAAAATAATTGAGGTTTCAAAAGTGACGGATATGTTCCGTTCATTATTTGAATGAAAAGATAGAATCGCATTTCAGCTGGAAAATGGGTTTAGTAATAGATTATAAGAAAGTAGAGATAGAGAGGGCGGAGCGCACCGTCCTCCATGACGTGACATTTCAGGTGGAGGAAGGAGAGTTCTGCTACCTTGTCGGACGAGTAGGCTCCGGGAAGAGCTCGCTGATGAAAACAATGTATGCGGAAGTGCCCGTCAATGAAGGAGAGCGGGCCGAAGTGCTCGGTTTTGACCTTCTGAACATCCGTCAAAAAAAGGTGCCTTATTTAAGACGAAGCATGGGAATCGTATTTCAGGATTTCCAGTTGCTTCAGGACAGGTCGGGGATGGCAAATCTCCGGTTTGTGCTGGAGGCAACCGGTTGGAAGTCAAAAGCTGCCATAGAAGATAGGATACAGGAAGTATTGAAAGCAGTCGGGATGGAGAACAAGGGCTACAAGATGCCTCACGAATTGAGTGGAGGCGAGCAGCAGCGTATAGTGATAGCCCGCGCGTTGCTCAACAGTCCGAAGCTGATACTTGCCGATGAGCCGACCGGTAATCTCGACCCCACTACAGGCTACCAGATTATGAGTCTCCTGCATAAACTCGCGGAGAAAGGAACGGCCGTAGTGATGGCCACTCACAATATGCAGATGGTAGAGGATTTCCCTGCCAGGGTTCTGAGATGCACCGATAAGAAGCTCGTCTGAGCTTGTCTCTTATAGGAGCAAATAATAAAAATTTAGTAAAAAGTTTCGCAAAGAATAAAAGTTTGGCTATCTTTGCGGAACAATTCAAAACGCAAATAGCTAATACCAATAAATACGCTAAAAATGGCAGACAACAAAGACAAATTGTTCGACATGTTCTCGCCTGTCACCACTGAAGAGTGGAAGGCGAAGATTACAGCCGACCTTAAGGGTGCCGACTACGATCGTAAACTCGTATGGCGGACCAATGAAGGGTTCAACGTGCAACCTTTCTATCGTCGCGAAGATCTCGCAGGGCTCCCGGCTCTCGACACAATGCCCGGAGAATTTCCGTTCCTGCGTGGCACACGCGATAACAATGACTGGCTCGTTCGTCAGGCAGTGCTTGGTGACACGGCAGCTGAAATGAACGATCATGCACTCCACATCCTGAATCGTGGCGTGGAATCGCTCGGAATAAAGATGGGCCGTAACATCGCCCCCGAAGAATTGGCAACTGTCCTGAAGGGTATCGACCTCAAGAAAGTGGAAATCAACATCACATGTTGCCCCGGCCGCGCAGTTGAAATCGCTGCCGAACTCGTTAAGCTGATTAAGGAAGCCGGAGCCGAAACGGAATTCCGTGGCTCAGTGGCATACGACCCCTTCAAGCGTCTTATCAAACGCGGTCTTCCTTTCCCCAAGGATGCCACCGCTGAAGGCAAGGCTCTGTATGAGACTGTAAAGGATATCAAAAACCTTAGATGCTTCGCAGTCGACAGTTTCATGCTCAACAATGCCGGTGCATATATAACTCAGGAACTCGGTTACGCTCTTGCATGGGGTGCTGAATGGCTCTCCATGATGACTGATGCAGGTCTTTCTGTCGATGAAGTGGCCTGCCGCATAAAGTTCAACATGGGTATTTCTTCAAACTACTTCATGGAGCTCGCGAAGTTCCGTGCAGCAAGAATGCTCTGGGCCGAAATTGTCAAGGCATACAATCCCGAATGTGAATGCGCATGCAAGATGTTTGTCCACGCGGTTACAAGCGAATTCAATCAGACTATCTATGATTCACACGTGAATCTTCTCCGTTCGATGACCGAGACGATGAGTGCCGCTCTTGCAGGTGTCAACTCAATCGAGACTCTTCCGTTCGACAAGTGCTATAAGAAGCCGGATGAATTCAGCGAGAGAATAGCCCGTAACCAGCAGTTCCTTCTCCGTGATGAGTCACACCTTAATAAGGTGGTTGACCCGGCGGGCGGCTCCTATTATATCGAAACTCTGACAGCCTCAATCGCTAAGCAGGCATGGAAAGTCTTTAACGAGGTTGAAGATAACGGCGGATTCGAAGCAATGCTCCGCAAGGGTGAAATCCAGGGCAAGGTTAACGAGTCCGGCGTAAAACGTCATCTTGATGTGGCTCGCCGCAAAGAAAGCCTCCTTGGCACAAATCAGTATCCTAATTTCAACGAGATGGCTCTCGACAAGATTCAGAACGAAGGATGCGGTTGTGGCTGTGGTTGCGGGACTGAAGAACCGGTTGACGGCGCGGTCGAGGCACTTAACTTCGACAGAGCTGCGAGCCAATTCGAGCAGCTTCGCCTTGATACCGAGCGCGCGGCTAATCGTCCGAAAGTCTTCATGCTTACTATAGGTAATCTGGCTATGCGTCTTGCAAGAGCTCAGTTCTCCGCCAATTTCTTTGGTTGCGCAGGCTATGAAATCATTGACAACATCGGCTTCGATACTGTCAAGCAGGGTATTGACGCTGCCATGGAGAAGGGTGCTGATGTAGTGGTGCTTTGCTCTTCCGATGATGAGTATGCCGCTCTTGCTCCCGAAGCATTCAAGGAGCTCGATGGCAGAGCAATGTTCGTAGTTGCCGGTGCCCCGGCTTGTATGGATGAACTGAAAGCAGCCGGAATTGAAAATTTCATTCATGTGAAGGTCAATGTTCTTGATACTCTCGTGGATTTCAACGCAAAACTCCTCAAATAACCTGAATATATCATGAGACCTAATTTTAAAGAAATAGATATCACAAATATTGTGACTCCCGAGGCTCACCAACCAGTTGCGGGTGAGGAGTGGCTTACCGCCGAACTGATACCGGTGAAGCCCGTTTATTCAAAAGAGGATCTTGAGGGCATGGAGCATCTTGACTACGTGTCAGGACTTCCTCCGTTCCTTCGTGGGCCTTACAGCGCGATGTATCCGATGCGTCCCTGGACAATCCGTCAGTATGCCGGATTCTCCACAGCAGCAGAGTCCAACGCATTCTATCGTCGCAATCTGGCATCCGGCCAGAAGGGTCTGTCGGTGGCATTCGACCTCCCGACCCATCGTGGCTATGACGCAGACCATGAGCGCGTGGTAGGTGATGTCGGTAAGGCCGGCGTGTCTATCTGCTCGCTTGAGGATATGAAAGTTCTCTTCGATGGTATTCCATTGAATAAGATGTCGGTATCAATGACCATGAACGGTGCCGTTCTTCCTGTTCTGGCATTCTATATCAATGCCGGTCTTGAGCAGGGCGCGAGCCTCGAGGAAATGGCAGGTACCATTCAGAATGATATCCTTAAGGAATTCATGGTGCGCAACACCTATATTTATCCACCGGCATTCTCGATGAAGATTATCGCCGATATCTTCGAGTATACTTCAAAGAATATGCCTAAGTTCAATTCGATTTCAATTTCCGGTTATCATATGCAGGAAGCCGGCGCCACCGCAGATATCGAATTGGCCTATACGCTTGCCGACGGTCTGGAATATCTTCGTGCCGGAGTCAATGCAGGAATGGATATTGACTCGTTCGCTCCGCGTCTCTCTTTCTTCTGGGGTATATCCATGAATTATTTTATGGAAATTGCGAAGATGCGTGCAGCACGTATGCTGTGGGCAAAGATTGTAAAGCAGTTCAATCCCAAGAATCCGAAATCGCTTGCGCTCCGCACACACTGTCAGACATCCGGTTGGTCACTCACCGAGCAGGATCCGTTCAACAACGTAGGTCGTACGTGTGTTGAGGCTATGGGCGCGGTTTTGGGTCACACTCAGTCGCTTCATACCAACGCTCTTGACGAGGCCATCGCGCTTCCGACGGATTTCTCAGCTCGTATCGCACGAAACACTCAGATTTATATTCAGGAGGAAACCTACGTATGCAAGCAGGTTGACCCATGGGGAGGCTCATATTATGTAGAGAGCTTAACCAATGAGATCGCACATCGCGCATGGCAGCATATTCAGGAAATCGAGAAACTCGGTGGTATGGCAAAAGCTATCGAGACCGGTCTGCCGAAGCTGCGTATCGAAGAGGCAGCCGCCCGCACACAAGCTCACATTGATTCCGGCAAGCAGACAATCGTCGGTATCAACAAGTTCCGTCTTGACCATGAAGATCCTATCGATATCCTCGAGGTTGACAATACGGAGGTTCGCAAAGAGCAGATTGCGCGTCTTGAGGAGCTTCGCAAGAACCGCGACGAGGAAGCAGTTCAGAAAGCTCTCACAGCTATCACTGAGGCTGTGAAGGATCCCTCTAAGGGTAATCTGCTTGATCTTGCAGTCAAGGCTGCCGGTCTGAGAGCGTCACTGGGTGAAATTTCCGATGCTTGCGAAGCAGTTGTCGGTCGTTATAAAGCAGTAATCAAAACAATCTCCGGAGTGTACAGCAATGAAGAGAAGGGTGATCCCGAATTTGAGGAGGCCCGCAGAGTAGTGGCTGACTTCGCGAAACGCGAAGGTCGCCAGCCGCGTATAATGATTGCCAAGATGGGTCAGGACGGTCACGATCGTGGTGCCAAAGTAGTTGCAACAGGTTATGCCGACTGCGGTTTCGATGTGGATATGGGACCATTGTTCCAGACTCCGGCCGAGGCTGCCCGTCAGGCCGTAGAGAACGACGTCCATATTCTCGGTGTCTCTTCTCTTGCAGCAGGTCATAAGACTCTTGTTCCACAGGTGATCGAAGAGCTTAAGAAACTGGGTCGCGAAGATATCCTCGTTACTGCCGGCGGTGTGATTCCGGCTCAGGATTACGACTTCCTTTACAAGGCCGGAGTAGCTGCCATTTTCGGCCCCGGTACTCGTATTCCCAAGTCAGCTATCGAGATGATTCGTATCCTCAATGAAGAAAGAGGAGAGTAATCAAGAAATACTTTAAAAATAAAATGGTGTATCAAATTAGATACACCATTTTATTTTTAATATTATGTGAAAAATTTATCGGATGATGGCGCGGCCGGCCCAGACAAGTGCAAGACCTACAACAACGCTTAATACGAGATAAAGAACGAATGTGCCCCAGTCTCCTTTGTTGCCTAATACCCACATATCATCGGCAAATGAAGAGAAAGTTGTGAAACCGCCGCAGAAACCGGTTATCAACAATACATTCTCACTCGGAGTCATAACGTGGGCTTTCTCAAGAAGTCCGAAAAAGAGGCCGATGATAAAGCAGCCGATAATGTTGACTAAAAAAGTACCCATCGGGAAAGCTCCATGCCACATACCACTTGACCATTTCCCCACTAAATAACGACCGGCTGTTCCTACAAAGCCTCCGGCCCCCGCAATAATTAATTCTCTGAACATAATTTTACTTTTAATAGTTAGATATTTTTAAAATATTCTTTATTTTATTAACAATTCTTGGTAAAAATTACTTTACGAATATAGGATTTTTCTAAAATTTTCTTTCAAATTTCTCTCATCTGTCAAAGAAATATATGTAGTTATCAGCATATTCACAACAAATTGATATTCTTCATGCTAATTCCATATGCCAAAATTGAACCGATCCAATATGTGTCAGTATGCAATAAAGGTATCGAAATAAACGTAATAAGTTTAGGAATTTTGTGCCATGCATTATGCCATTCATTTTATTGAGTGGAGTGTAAAATGTATGGGCAAAAGAAATAAAAGATCAATAATAATGAAATACGAATCTCCCAAATATAACAAGTATAATCAGCAAGAGGCTTCCAATGAAGATGAGGATGCACCTTTGTATTCTATAGAAGACGATGACTCCGAGAACGAGGAAAATATCCGTGATTCAAGTGAGAAGTCGGGGAAGGAAGATTTATCAGAGGCCGAATATGAACTTGAGGATGATATGGAAGAAGAGGATTCGGAAGATGATGAATCGGAGGAGAGCCCCTCGGAGGAACAGAAACCGACACCTTCTCCACTAAAATTGATGTTCAAGACAATGCTGACGCCTGTAGAAGGATGGAAGGCACTTAAACGGGCCCGGATATCCACAGACTCATTCGCATCCGGATGCTTTCTGCCTTGCGTCTCAATCGCTGCTCTGGTTGAATTTATTAAGATATTCTATGAAGCTAACTATTCAATCGGCGACTGGCTTCTTGATACAGTCTCCACTTTCTTGATTTTCTTCTTCGGATATTTTTCCGTAATTCTGCTTGGAGCATTAATTCTGCCGAAAAAAGCACGAATATTAATGACTAAGGATATAGGCAAACAATTCGTGATGCTGAATATCTCGACTTTGGCATTGTTTTGGGCAATCATTGAATTGGTCCCGATGCTTGATCCTGTATTGGTTTTTCTTCCGCTATGGACTATTTATTTAATCTACAAGGGGGTGAGGGTCATAAGGGTGCCATCAGATGTGGAGAATTCCACCACCGGCTACATGTGCCTTCTCATAATTGGTATGCCTTTTTTATGGAATTGGCTGATTAAGGAAATCCTATATCCGATGACGGGTATTTGAAAAACTAATAATCACCATAATTGTTAAATAAAAGACAAGATTACAATAACAACTAAAACGAACCAGCTATGCACATGGCCGATGCTTTGGTCTCTGCGCCAGTTTCAATCACAGCAGGAGTAGTAGCCGCTGCTTTCCTGATGATTTCAGCGAAAAAAGTTTCCAATACCACCCGAAACGATATGTTGCCTTTGATGGGAGTGATGGGCGCCTTTGTTTTTGCAGCGCAGATGATAAATTTCTCGATTCCGGGCACCGGCTCAAGCGGTCATGTCATAGGAGGAGTCTTACTCGGCGCATTGCTTGGACCATGGGCCGCATTCATAACCCTTGCCTCGGTCTTGATTATACAATGTCTCCTGTTCGCCGATGGAGGAGTGATGGCACTCGGTTGCAATCTTGTCAATATGGGAGTGATGACCTGCCTTGTCAGTTATCCTTTGATTTATCGTCCGATAGCCAGAAATTCACTTAAGAAATGGGTAATTATGGCAGCTTCAATAGTCGCCTGCATCGCGGGTCTTGAGCTGGGGGCTTTGGCAGTGACGTTGGAGACGGAATTGTCGGGAATAACCGAGCTCCCGACTGCTGCGTTCCTTTCATTCATGTTGCCTATTCATCTGGTGATAGGACTTTGCGAGGGCATTGCCACCGGGGTTGTTCTTTGTTTTATTGCGGCAGTTCGCCCCGGTATGCTTGAGTCCGGGCAAAATGTCGCTGTCGGTGACGGTTCGGCAAAAAGCAAGTGGAGTCTTAAAAGCGTATTATGGATTTTAACGGGAGTTGCCGTTGTGATGGCCGCCGGATTCACATGGTTGGCATCAGGCAATCCCGATGGACTCGAATGGTCAATAGCCGGGGTTACGGGCGATACGGAATTAGCTCCCGCTTCCATCCCGGCAACTGCCATTTTGCCCGATTATGATTCCACATTCTCGGGTTTGATTGGTGGTTTGATTGTGGTTGCGGTGATATGGGGTATCTGCTCTATTCTTTTCCACAGAAAAAAGCGAGAATGATCCTAAGACCTCATTCAATAAAATCTGTTAATACCAGAGTCGCAGATGTGCCTCGGATATCGCTTTGCAGATTCAAGAGCATAGCGGGCTATGTGACTGAATCAAAAAACGATAGTCGAGGTGCAGCTGCGAGAATAAGGTATTTCTAATTACCATTAGATTTTAATAATTTTAATTAATTTCTCAATCAAATGTTTTTAAGTTACCATCCGTCCGGCTCTCTTCGGCTCAAATATCCTTTTTCCTCAGTCGCAACTCAAAGGTTGCTCATTCTGAAAAAGAATATTTTAGCTCGAAGATAGCCGCTCTGGCATTAACATATTTTATTGAATGAGGTCTAAACGTTTCTTCTTACGATAGATGACAAGACTTGAAAAGGCACAGTATGCTATAAATAGCCTTGGTAAAGGCAGGGGAGTGGCTCTAAGCGCACTTTCTCTGTTGGTTGTCACGTTGTTGTATCTGTTGGCCGTATTGAGTGTGCCCCTGCATTCCCCCCAGAAGCTTGTCTGGCTGGCAATATATCCTGTGATTCAGTCAGAGGCTTCCGGACTTGGGTTCGGCTTTATCCTTAAAAAATCATTATGGCTGATTCCTTTGTTGCTGCTGATCGGAATATTTAATCCGATATTAAATAATGCGACGGCCTTCACTATTGGTGGTTTTGCCATCTCGGAAGGATGGGTAAGTTGCCTGTCGATTCTTATAAGAGGGCTGCTGGCCCTTCAGGCCGCTCTAATCCTGACTTATTCAGTTGGCTTCTATGACGTGTGTCACTCCTTGCGTCATCTCGGATGCCCTAAAATACTCATTGTGCAGCTGATGTTCACATACCGATACATGGGTCTGATTGTTGAGGAGGCCATAAACATGGACAGGGCGCGGAAGGCACGTGGCTTCGGCAGGAAGAATTATCCATTAAGCATGTGGGGAAGGATGGTCGGGCAATTGTTGATAAGAAGTTATGATAGGGCCGGAAGCATTCACCGGGCCATGCTTGCGCGCGGTTTTACCGGTAATATGCCCGCAGGCAAAGCGCATAATCTTGATAAGCGCAGCATAGCTTTCATTTTTGCGTGGAGCGTGGTAATCGCTATATTGAGATTTGCAGACCTGAGTGGAGTGATAAATCATCTACTGGTCCGCTGAGCATAGAAGAACCCTCCTGAAACATTAAAATCGATTATTCAATCATGAGTCACCATTATTTAGAGTTCAAAAATGTAAGCTTTTCCTATCCGGAGTCGGGAGAAGTTCTTCACGATGTGTCGTTTAGAATTAATCATGGGGAAAATGTGGCTCTGCTTGGTTTGAACGGGTCGGGTAAATCCACTTTATTATTACTTACGAACGGTCTTCTGATGCCGACAACAGGCAGAATCATAGTAGGAGATATTCCTGTTACCAAAAATACTTTCCCTATCATCAGGCAGACTGTAGGGATGGAGTTTCAGAATTCAGACGATATGCTTTTTATGCCGACCATAGAAGAGGATGTAGCGTTTGGGCCAAGGAATATGAAATTACCTGAGGATGAGGTGAGCAGAAGAGTCACGGCATCGCTTGAAGCTGTCGGCATGAGCGGTTTTGAGAAACGCCCTGCATTTTCATTGTCGGGCGGTCAGCGACGTGCTGCCGCAATAGCTTCGGTAATGGCTATGGAGCCATCTATTCTTGTGCTTGATGAACCGACATCAAATCTGGATATCCTTGCCCGCAAAAAATTAATAGACCTCTTGGCGGGATTCCGACATAGTATTTTATTGGCCACCCACGACCTTGACATGGCAAGAGAACTTTGTCCGCGTTCGATATTGCTCAGTTCAGGCAGGGTAGTGGCTGATGGACCTACCGATGAAGTGATAGATGTTTATATTCCGACAGCCTTAAAAAGTCGACGGTAATAATCTGCCTTCACTTCGAGTTTCATTGGGAAAGCTCGGCTTGTGGAAGGCATTCGCCATATCATCATGTCATCCGGGCCCATTACCATCTCTCCCATTTTGGGAGGGGTTGTCGAGGTCAGTTGTGCGATAACATCTGCGGCTTTCTCTCCGGTAGTTGCTATGGCGCGACATTCCGGGATTCTTGCCAGGAGCCGGTCGAGCGCAACAGGCTCGATTATTTCCAGAAATTTGTCGGAAGCATTATTCATAAGCCTTCTCACTTTATAGCCGGTATCGTTGAGAGCGATACCCTTATCATCGAGAAGACACTTGATTTTGACAAGGTCGAAATCTTTGCTCCCTTCCTTAAGGAGTGCAGTCCTGTCCCCATAGAATATCAATCCCATCATATACCAGAAGTCGTTCGTCCGGTTGGGGTAATAGAAATCCATCGACCAGCGTTTGGGCTGAGGCGGGAATGTACCCATTATCAGCACTTTTGCCCCTTCCGGCAGGTAAGGCTCGAAAGGATGGGTCTCTATATCATTGAATTGTGCGTTTTCATTTTGCTTTTCCATAATTATTTAACGCTGAAGATTGCAATTTTTCTTTATATATGATGGGGCATCCGATAAAAAATGATTAATTTTGCACTATATATAATGTTTAGAATAACCGGGATTAGAAATATATAATGAGGTCTGATGAAAGCCAATGAAGTAAACATAAGGAATAAGAAAGCGCGGTTTGATTATGAAATCACCGACACTTATATTGCCGGATTGGTGCTCACGGGCACGGAGATAAAGTCAATTCGCGATGGGAAGGCATCCCTCGTGGATTCATATTGTCTTGTAGAAAACGGAGAGGTATGGGTAAAAGGGATGAACATATCGGAATATTTTTACGGGACATACAACAATCATGTGGCTCGACGTGACCGAAAACTGTTATTGAACAAAAAAGAAATACAGAAACTTACGAAATCTGCCGAAGATCAGGGTTATACTATCGTGCCTTTGAAGGTATTCATAAACGAGCGTGGATTGGCAAAGATGATGATAGGCGTCGGGCGAGGTAAAAAACTCTACGACAAACGCCAGTCAATCCGCGAGCGCGAGGATAAGCGCGCAATCGACCGTATGTTCAAAAAGTGACCGAATTGAATCATGACTGAATTGAACGCTTCAAGACCTATTGAACTTCTTGCTCCGGCAGCTAACAAGGAGGTGGCAATAGAGGCTATTCTTCACGGGGCAGATGCCGTCTATATCGGTGGCCCGAGCCATGGCGCCCGAAGCAAAGCTTCGAATTCAGTTGAAGATATTAATGAAGTAGTCAATTTCGCCCACATATTCAGAGCAAAGGTCTATGTCACTTTGAATACTCTCGTTTATGAGGATGAACTGAAAGATTTAGAGAACTTGATTTGGGCTCTCTATAAAGCCGGGGTTGATGCCTTGATAGTGCAGGATATGGGTATATTGAGGATGAATATACCTCCGATTGCCCTGCACGCAAGTACCCAGTGCGACACGCGAACTCCCGAAAAAGCCAAGTTCCTGGAAGATGCCGGTTTTTCTCAAATTGTGTTGGCCAGAGAGCTTTCTATATCAGAAATAAAAAGTATAGCAGATAAAGTCACCGTGCCGCTGGAATGTTTCGTTCACGGCGCACTCTGCGTAAGTTATTCCGGCCGCTGCGGGGCAAGTCAGGTTGAACTCGGTCGTTCGGCCAACCGTGGAGAGTGTGCCCAGATGTGCAGAATGGCTTACAATTTAATAAATGGAAGAGGGGAAATTGTAGAAACCAATAAGCATCTCCTGTCGCTCAGAGATTTTAACGCTTCGGCATCTTTGGCTCAACTCATGCAGGCCGGAGTTTCATCATTCAAGATTGAGGGCAGGATGAAGGATGTCGGCTACGTTAAAAACATCACGGCTTTCTATCGGAAAGCTATAGATTCTATTATTGCTCAGCATCCGGGCTTGTTTCATCGCTCCTCCTATGGAAATTCAGATATTGACTTTGAGCCCCGGCTTGATAAAAGCTTTAATCGCGGATTTACCGATTATTTCCTTCAAGGACGTCGCCCGGTAAAGATGGCCTCTTTAATGACTCCCAAGTCAATGGGGGAGATTATTGATGACGTAAGTGAGCTAAAGAATGGTGATGGCATCAGTTTCTTCAATTCCGACGGTGAGTATGAGGGTTTGCTTGTAAATGGAATTGACAACGGCCATATAATTGGTTCGCGCAAATTCAGAATACCGGCAGAGGCCGAAATTCATCGCACTTTCGACAAAGAATGGCAGAAAATGATGGCACGTCCGACTGCCGGACGCACCCTCAGGCTTAAGGTGACGATTGATGAATCAGGGATTAGTGCGGAAGATGAACGAGGCGTAAATGTCAGAATCCGTCTGGATGCTGATAAATCGAAAGCAAATAAGCCATTTTATCCCAAACCGATATTTGCAAAACTCGGAGGAACAAATTATAAGTTGGTAAAATTTGTCAATAACCTTCTTCCCGACACTTTCATCCCCGCATCCCAACTCACGGCGCTAAGACGAAGATTGACCGAGACACTTGACCGCGCTAATTCATCGACCTATCACTTCGATTATCGTCGGCAGGAGACTGATTCGCCGTTCCCCAATAGTTCGCTTGATAGTCGGGACAACGTCGCCAACAGTCTGGCGGAACGTTTTTATCGCGAACATGGAGTCAAAAATATTGAACCGGCCTATGAAGTGAAGTCGCCGCAAGGTGATGTGACCGTCATGACTACACGCTATTGTTTGCGGCGCGAGCTGGGTTGTTGCCTTAAAGATAAGAACGTGACTCCGGCAATGCGAAAAAAATATTGCGGCCCGTTGTCTATCTCAACAGGCTCACATACATTTTCGCTTGATTTCGATTGTAACCGCTGTGAAATGAACGTAAGAGCGCTAAAATCTCGGGGTCTTAATCGTTCATCGAAAAGCCGAGGTCATCGATAACCTTGCGAACTGAACCCATGTCGGGCGAGCCTTTCAGGGTTGTTTTCCCGGTAGTGAGATCGACTTCAACAGATTCAACTCCCGGCACTTTAGCAAGATTCTTCTCAACCATCGCCTTACAGTGTCCGCAGGTCATCCCCTTTACAATGATGTCTGTTTCATCCGAGTTCTTGACAGATGGTTTTTTGTGACTATATTTGGCTATAAAGGCGTAAATCATCAAAGCGATGAGAATCACGGAACAAATGGCCGGGAACAAAGCGACATTCAAGTGGCAACAAGCTCCGGCTGCTGTCATAGGAATCGGGAACCAAGACCGGGGCATGAGATAATCTATAGCCAAACCTATTAAAATTGATCCTATCACTATAGTGCCGATGTAGACAGCCGCTGCGTGTCGGCCGAGAGCCTTCCTTACAATTATGATTGATGCGAAATTGGCGGCAGGGCCGGCCATAAGTAGCACGAAGGCAGCCCCCGGACTTAGGCCCTTGAGCATCAACGAAAGAGCGATTGGTATAGAGCCTGTGGAACAAACATACATCGGAACCGCAAGCACTACCACCGCAAGCATAGCCAATAAAGGACATCCTGCGAAAAATGTGAAGAATCCATCCGGAACAAACACCGTGATCGCAGCAGCTATCACAAGTCCGATCACAAGCCATTTACCGATATTCTGCACCATCTCTACGAATCCGAAATGGAACGCATCACGAATCTTTCCCATGAATGAGTCAGAAGCCGGCGCATCAATCGTATCCACTTCCATATTCTCGCATGAGGTATCATTCTTATCCTGACGATTCACGAGCATACCACCGATAAAGGCTGTAATCAACGCGGCAACGGGTCGAATCACAGCAAAGGCCGGGCCAAGCAATGAATAAGTCGCAGCGATGGAATCCACACCCGTTTGCGGAGTGGCGATGAGAAATGACGTCGATGCCCCGCGGGAAGCACCGTTCATCCGGAGGGAAACGGCTGTCGGAAGAACTCCGCATGAGCATAAAGGCAACGGAACACCGATCAAGGCTGCTTTAATCACTGACCAGGCCCCGGGACGGGCAAGATGATTCCGGTAAACTTCTCCCGGTACAAAGGCATATAGAATGCCGGCCACCAGAAACCCCAGCAATAAGTAGGGTGACATCTCAGCCAGCATATTTATTAATGAATAGACAAATTCCATATTGTGAAAACGCCTTATCTGCTGTAAAAATTATTTTTTCTTTTTATTTTAAGAAAAATGGGACCTTAATAAAATTTTTTTATCTCTTAGCGAACCAAACAACAATCTCGTTTGTATTATATACAGAAAATCGTTTCATGATGTTAGGTTAGTTCGAAAAATATTATTGAAAACTTGTATGAATCCGGCGATGCGAATCGACGGATTCATATTTTTTTAGGCAGGATGTCCTTAGAAATCCTGCCTAAAAAGGTTTATGAGGTTAATTCAAGCCTTCGGCTTGAATGTTATAAGTTTATGAGGTTATGAGTGTAGGAGATTGTTGGGTTGTGGGGTTGTGGTGGATTACTTTATTGTTGGCATATTGGCGGCGTTCCAGGCAAGGATGCCTCCTTCGAGATTTGTTACGCTGTATCCGGCTTTTGATAATGCCCGTGCTGCCAGACCACTTCGATGTCCGCTGCGGCAATATACTGCCACCGGACGATTTTTGTCAAGTTCATTTTCGCATTCAGTTACAAAATTACTGTCATAGTAATTGATATTGGTTGATCCCGATATATGTCCTTCAGCATATTCCTCAGGTGTCCGGACGTCTATCAGTTGAACTCCCGGTTCCTTTATATAATCATTAAACTCCGATACATTTTTATCAACGTATGAATCTGCTGCTGAAGCCGCAGTGCAATTTGCCATCCCGATTATGCTCATAATCAATATTATTATGTGGTGAATAGTTGTCATATATAAAATTTGTTTATTATAGAACAATTTAAAAGCCATTATAGGCAACATAATAATATTTATCCCTGCAATCGTTTTTTAATAAACGGACGATTATGAAGAAAGTGGTGATTGCATTTGATTCATTCAAAGGGTCGCTGACAAGTAAAGAAGCATGTGAAGCTGCTGCCTGTGGGGTAAAGAGTTCGGAGACGGACTGGCATTTTGAGTTAAAGCCAATTGCTGATGGGGGAGAGGGGACTATGGAGACAGTCGTGGATGCACTCGGAGGCGAAATGATTGAACTCCGGGTGTCAGGACCATTGAATGACCGGGTATCCGCGCGATATGGAATCTGCGGTGATACTGCCGTTATAGAAGTAGCACAGGCTTGCGGACTGACTCTCATACCGGAGCTTAAAAGAGACCCGGAGAATACCACAACTTTCGGTGTCGGAGAGATGATAACCGATGCTATGGATAAAGGCTGCCGAAAGTTTAAAATAGGTTTAGGGGGAACTGCAACCAACGATGCCGGAATAGGTATGCTTAGAGCCCTCGGTTACCGTTTTTATGATTCCAAAGGTGAAGAAACAGGGTTGCGGGCAAAGGCTATAGGACAAATAAGGAAGATCGATTTATCGAACGTAGACTGCAGGCTGCATGAATGTGAGTTTGTAATAGCATGCGATGTAAAAAATCCTCTTTACGGTCCGGATGGAGCATCTTTTGTTTTTGGAGCTCAAAAAGGCGCCGACAGGAATATGCAGCAACGTCTTGATGAAGCACTAAAATCTTTTGCGGAGATTGTCAGTAAAATATCAGTGAAGGATTATTCTACGGTCCCCGGAGCCGGAGCCGCCGGGGGGCTCGGATTTGCGTTTATTTCCTTATTAAATGCTTCCCTTGTTAGCGGTATTGAAATGGTGCTCGATACAATAGGTTTCAAATCAAGTCTTGACGATTGTGATTTAGTGATTACGGGTGAAGGAAAAATAGACTTTCAGACGGCCATGGGCAAAGCTCCATCCGGGGTACTGAAAATGGCGCGACATTCCGGTATCCCTGTGATAGCCGTTGGAGGGTCGGTGGATTCAGCCGCTATTCCTGACCTATTGAAAGCAGGATTTAAAGCCATCTTTTCCATAGTACCGTCTCCCGTTACAATGGAAGAAGCAATGAAAAAAGATATTGCCGAAAAAAATCTCAAGCAGACGATTGGTCAGATATTTCGCGTACTCGGATAAGACCATTTCCTGTTATTTTTATGGGAATGGGTTTAAAATATACTTACCATATTGCGGCTTTACTTTTTTTTTCGTATATTTGCAGATGCAGGGAGGGGTTCCTCCGGCGATTGATACTTTAATAACCCTTATATGCGAATTGTTTTCCATGAGAAGGGTTTTACCATGAATATACTTAAATCTACTAACCGATAAATGAAGACAAAACAGCTATTATTGGGTGATGAGGCTCTTGCTCTTGGAGCGATATATGGTGGCCTCAGCGGTGCATATGCCTATCCCGGCACACCCTCGACTGAAATTCTTGAATACGTTCAGAAAAATCCGCTTGCACGCGAGCGAAAAATACATTCGCATTGGTCTTCTAATGAAAAGACCGCGATGGAGGAGGCTCTCGGCATGTCATTCTGCGGGAAACGTGCTATTACTTCCATGAAGCATGTGGGTATGAATGTGGCTGCCGATCCATTTGTAAATTCCGCAATGACGGGGGCTAATGGTGGATTTCTTGTGATAGCAGCCGATGACCCTTCAATGCACTCCTCCCAGAATGAGCAGGATTCCCGTTTTTATGCTGATTTCGCCATGATACCGGCTCTCGAACCATCAAATCAACAGGAGGCTTATGATATGGCCAGGTATGGTTTCGAGCTATCGGAGCGTTTAGGCGTTCCTGTCCTGACACGCCTTGTTACCCGTCTGAGTCATTCGCGCGCTGTGGTCGAGACCGATTGCGAACCGCTTCCGGAGAATAAGCTGCATTATCCCTCCAATACCCGTCAATGGGTACTGATGCCGGCAATGTCAAAGGTCCGCAACAGGTCCTTGATTGCTCAGCAGGCAGATTTTGTGAAGGCTTCCGAAGCTTCTCCTTTCAATTCCTATACCGAGGCACATGATCATCGACTTGGGATCATAGTGAGTGGAATCGCTTATAACTATCTGATGGAATGTTTCGAAGGAAATTGTCCTTTCCCGGTAGTCAAGCTTAGCCAATATCCGCTTCCGACTAAATTGTTGCGCCGGTTGTATGATTCATGCGATGCCTTAATGGTAATTGAGGAGGGGCAACCATTTATCGAAGGAAAACTTAAAGGACTTTGCGAATCAGGTAAAAAGATTTATGGCAAGCTCTCCGGGAATGTGGTCCGTGACGGGGAATTGAATCCGGACCTTGTGGCTGAAGCGATACGCAGTGTGATTCCGAACGCAAAAGGATTAAGATTCCTCAAGGGTGCAGATGCCGCAGACATTATTGCTCCGCGTCCTCCGATGCTTTGTCAGGGTTGCGGACACCGGGATGTTTACGGCGCTCTGAACGAAGCCCTCGAAGCTTACAAAGATCCGAAGGTATTTGGCGATATAGGTTGTTATACACTCGGTTTCCTCAAGCCATTCAATGCTATTGATACATGTGTCGACATGGGAGCTTCGATAACCATGGCGAAAGGTGCAGCTGACGCCGGACAGCATCCTTCTGTCGCTATAATCGGAGATTCCACCTTCACTCATAGCGGAATGACAGGTCTTCTGGACGCAATCAACGAAGATAGCCCTATTCTGGTGATAATTTCAGATAATCTCACAACCGGAATGACCGGTGGTCAGGATTCACAGGGCACTGGTAAAATCGAGGATATATGTCTTGGTCTCGGGGCTGATCCGGCTCATGTACGCACGATTGATTCCTTACCGAAGAATCATGACGAGATGGTCCGTCTCTTCCGCGAAGAAATTGATCATAAAGGACTTTCGGTAGTCGTTTCACGCCGCGAGTGTATTCAGACCGCCCGTCGTCATGCAACAAGAAAATAACCCCACCCTTCAAATAAATAGACACATATGAAATCAGACATAGTTCTCGCAGGCGTCGGAGGGCAGGGTATCCTTACGATTGCCACAATTCTCGGAGCTGCCGCTCTCAATGATAACCTTTATCTCAAACAGGCTGAAGTCCACGGTATGAGTCAGCGTGGAGGAGACGTGCAGTCGAATCTGCGTCTCAGTTCAGAACCTATTCATTCCGACCTTATACGTTTGGGAGGTGCTGACCTTATCGTTTCGCTCGAACCGATGGAAGCGCTAAGATATCTGCCATTCCTTTCCGAAGAGGGGTGGATTGTCACTAACTCGGTTCCATTTGTCAATATTGACAACTATCCCGAAATGGAAAAGGTTGAAAAAGCCCTCCGAGACCATGGCCATGTCATTATGTTCGATATGGAAGCCGTGGCAAAAGAAGTTGCCACTCAGCGAAGTTCAAACCTTGTGCTTCTCGGAGCAGCCTCTCCTTTCATAGAAATAGAGCCTGATAAAATCATTGAAGCCATCAGGAATCTTTTCGCTTCCAAGGGTGAGAAGATTGTGGAAGGCAATGTAGCGGCATTCCGGGAGGGCCGTATAAAAGCTACCGAACAGATGTAAAATGGTTGCTGCTCTTGCTCTCTCCGAATATTTACATTTCCCTCTACTTACCTTAAATCTAAAATCATGTTTCCTATATCCCAACAGCAATTCGATTCCATTGTGGAACGTCTGATGATTATGGATCTTGGCACTGCCACTATCCGTCAGATTTGCGGCCTCGCAGCTGCGATTGAAGAAGAGGCAGGAGAAAAGATGGTCCATCTTGAAATCGGCAACCCGGGGCTTCCCGCTGAGCAGATAGGCGTAGATGCCGAGATTAAATCTCTTGAATCAGGCGTGGCTAATCAATATCCCCCGATTCAGGGAATTCCTGAACTGAAGCAAGCCGGCGTGCGATTCCTCAAATCATTTCTTGACATTGATGTCCCCGAAAAGTGCATAGTGCCCACTGTAGGGTCGATGCAGGGAAGCTTCACTCTTCAGTTAATCTTATCTCAGCGACTGAAGGAAAAAGACACGATGCTTTTCCTTAATCCGGGCTTTCCCGCTAATGTTAACCAAGCCAAACTATTGGGTATCAAGACAGAAGCGTTTGATATCTACAATTATCGGGGCGAAGCGCTCGAGGCTAAACTTGAAGAGTTTCTTTCAAAAGGAAACATCACCGGTCTGATTTACAGCAATCCCAACAATCCGGCATGGACCAACCTTACCGAACAGGAACTTGAGATAATCGGACGTCTTGCTACGAAATATGATTGTATAGTTCTGGAGGACCTCGCATATTTCGGAATGGATTTCAGGAAAGATATCAGTCATCCCGGCGAACCTCCCTTCGGAGTGACCGTAGCCCGTTACACTGACAATTATATATTGATGCTTTCCGGCTCGAAGATATTCAGCTATGCCGGGCAAAGAATTGCTATTGTCTGCATGAGCGAGCAGGTTTACAATCGGAAATATGAGTTCTTCGAGAAATTCTATGAGATGCCCTCATTCGGAGATTCCTATATCCTTGGAGTGTTGTATTGTGCCTCCTCCGGAACAGCCCATTCGGCTCAGCATGGACTCGCTGCTATGATGAACGCCGCATGCGACGGTACCCTCAATTTCATCGACCATTGTTCGGAATATGGCCGGCGCGCTGAAATAATTAAAAAAATATTCACCGACAACGGGTTCTATATCGTCTATGATAAGGATGGCGATGATCCGGTAGCCGATGGCTTCTTCTTCACGGTAGGATATCCGGGTCTTTCGGCAAATGAAGTTCAACAGGAACTTATAAAATATGGCGTTTCTGCCATATCACTAAAATCGACAGGTTCTGACCAATCCGGTGTTCGCGCTTGTGTATCACTGATATCCTCGGATGAAGATTTCAAACGTCTTGAACGCTTCCTTAAGAAATTCAATGAAGACCATAAGCGATGAAAGCTGATCACAATATTAATTACGTTTCGGCGGCGGAAGCCGTCAAACTTATCGAGAGTGGCGACCATATCTATCTGCAGGGCTCGACATCTACGCCTGAACTTCTTGAGCAGGCGCTTGCCGACCGGGGCCATGAACTGCGGAACGTGACCGTCATCACGGGCTTTGGGGTCTGTCGCGGACGCTCGCCCCTATGCCGACCGGAGTTCAAGGATACATTCCTTGTCAATTCATTCTTTGTAAACAATGGCTTTCGCGAATGGATAGCCGAAGGGTATGGCTCGATGACACCCCGTTTCCTGGGGGAAGTTCCCGAACTTATCCGTGATGGCACATGGCGTGTCGACGTGGTGCTTTTGCAGTGCTCCATGCCGAATGAAGAGGGCCTTGTAAGTTTCGGAGTGTCAGGTGATGTGGCTTGTTCTGCCGTTGAGTCAGCCGATCGGCTTATTGCGCAGATTAATCCCAACATGCCGTTTTCATATGGCGATCCGACGGTGCATATTTCAAAGATAGATGCATGTGTCCGCTGTGACACACCTCTCGTGGAAGTCCCCACAACGCCACCGACCGAGGCCGAAAAGAGAATAGGGGAGTTCATTGCCGAGAGAATACCGAATGGAGCCACTTTGCAGATAGGTGTCGGAGGTATACCGAATGCTGTTATACAGGCCCTTTCAGGCCACAAGCATCTTGGCCTGCATACCGAGGCTATGACCGATGGCGTGGTGCCTCTCCTTGAGAAAGGAATTATCGACAATTCGATGAAAAAGGTTCTTCCCGGCAAATCAGTTGCGTCCCTTGCTCTCGGTTCGCGGGCTCTTTATGACTATATGGATGGAAATCCCGACATAATCTTTAAAGATGTGGCGTGGACCAACAATCCTTATGTGATAGGGCAGAATCCATCTGTAATGTCAATAAATTCATGTCTTGAAATCGACCTGACAGGGCAGATTTGTGCCGATTCCATAGGAACACGAATATTTTCCGGTGTAGGTGGGCAGCATGACTTCATATACGGTGCATCTCGCAGTGAAGGAGGAAGGTCGTTTCTCGCCATGCTTTCCACAACGAGCAAGGGAAAATCGAAAATCAAGCCCACACTGACCGATGGTGCCGGAGTTGTCACGACTCGTTTCCAGACAAATTATGTTGTAACAGAGCATGGCGGCGTCAATCTCCGCGGCAAGACCCTTGCCGAACGTGCTAAATTACTGATTTCCGTAGCTGCTCCGGAGTTCCGCGATGAGCTCGAAAGAGTAGCTGCCGAACGTTTTGGCTATGCCTTTACCAGGCTGAAATTAAGGTGAGAATTCACCGACTTTCTCGGCAAACATCGGAAATTGCCTCCATCCAATAAAAAATTATTTACTTAAATTTGTTATAAAGACGGGTAAGATTACTTACCCGTCTTTATAAATAAAAAATTAGTGTTATGATTAAGGAAATAGAAAAGAATATCAAAGACGACCTGTATAAATTCTTATTATCACAGAAGCAGGTTGATGAGAAGTTACCGGAATGTCCGGATCTTGAGGAATTATGGCCTGATGTAGAAGAAGCTTATGTGCCGGATGGAGTCAGGGAATTTACTGATTATCCGGTTGTTTCTCTCGGATGGGTAATGTTTGTGGGCATGGCATTTGCCAAATATTGGGATGAGGATTGGACAGCTTATTCCAATGTCGGAGGCAAGAAGCTATATGAAGATCTGCGCGATGTTGACGGATACGATAATCTTGATGACACGGTGCTTTACAAGGTGCTTGGCCTTGACGAGGCGGAAGCAGATAAAGTTTCGGCTATAGTCGGCGAATGTGCGCAACGTATACTGCATTCTCTTCATACCTGTGGAGTAGAACCCGGTTCAAAGGATGCGGCTTTGCTCTATGTTTATTCATTGAAGCAATTATATCTATTCGGAATCTATACGGAGCTCAACGCTCTCGGCTATCATATGACAAAGATGGGATGACGCTATATGAAGTGGTTCAGTCATCATCATCATAATTCACCATCGTTGGCGCAGTCGTTGCCGGATGAGAACAACAATTCGGCAGCCACTATCCGCAAAGTGGTGAAAATAGGATGTTTTGTTAATGCACTGTTGATGGCTCTGAAACTATGTGCCGGATATCTCGGCCATAGCGATGCGCTCGTGGCGGACGGTTTTCACTCCCTCAATGATCTTGCCGCAGATATCATCATGCTTGTATTTGTCGGCATATCATACAGGCAACCTGATGACAAGTATTCATACGGTTACGGGAAGTTCGAGACATTTTCATCTTTCCTCATCTCTTCTGTGCTTGTGGTTGTAGCATTCTTTATAGTAAGGGAAGCTATTGAATCGTTAGTCGCTTATTTCCACGGGGAAGTGCTTCCTCAACCGGATATCTGGACATTTATCGTGGTGCTGTTTGCCATGGCCTGTAAAGAGGGCCTTTTCAGGTTTTATTCCTCAGCCGGCAGAAAAGCGGGTTCAAAAGCTCTGAAAGCTAATGCATGGCATCACCGAAGCGATGCCTTGGCCTCAATTGCCACTCTCATCGGTGTCACTTTCTCGCATTTCTTTGGTGAAGGGTTCAGAGTGCTTGATCCAATTGCCTCTCTCCTGATAGCAATATTCATTATCATTCCGGCAATAAGGATTCTGAAACCATCGTTTGCTGAACTTATGGAGCGTTCATTGCCTTCGGCAGAACGTCAGAAAGCTATGGAATTGGTTGAAAAGATCCCGGAAGTAAAGGGTATTGAATACCTGAGGGCTCGGAGGAACGGGCATAAATATATTTTTGACTTCGGAATCAAGACCGATGCTTCCCTTAATGTGTCTCAGTGCGCTCAACTGACATCCGTAATAAAATCGGTTCTGACAGATGCGTTCTGTCCCCATGTGATTCTTTCGGTAAATTATTCGGTATAATTCTAAATTATACCGAAAAAATAAAGATATTCAAACTTTATAGGATTTTATTTGTTTTAATTCATATATCATATGATTTCGCATATTAATGGTATATAAATAAAAATGAAATTAATTTTTAAATGAATAAGACTATGAAGAGACCGGTTTATTTAGCTGCCGCAGCATTAGTCATGTTTGGAATGGCTGCATGCTCCGGCAATAAAAGCTGCAATGGCGGCAAGTGTGACAAGATGGAAGACCTGACCTATACAGGAATAGTTCCTGCAGCAGATGGTCCCGGTGTCCGTTATACTCTGCAACTCGACTATGATGATGATAAGAATAATATGGAAGGCGACTATGATCTCGTCGAGACATATCTTGAAGCTGATTCCGTTGCAACCAATGGCGTGAAGGATAATGTCAGCTACAAGTCAGAAGGTGATTTCAGTGTAGTGGAGCAGAACGGAAAGAAATATCTGAAACTCGTTAAAGATGTCAAGGATTCTTCTGCCGAAGCCGCTACCAATCTTTACTTCGAGGTGACCAACGACTCTACGATTACGATGGTTAACGCTGAGTTGCAACCAGCTGTTAGCGATAGTCTGAATTATTCACTCAAACTTGTGAAGTAAGAGAATCAAAAAGTTCAACCGTAAAACATAATAAACCGCGTTTCTGGTCCATATCCATGAAACGCGGTTTTAATATCATTTGAGCATCCTTAGTGAGTCTGTAACAGCAATAGAATCGGAGGTTATAGAATCCGTATGCAACGGCTTGTGTGCGGCTTGTGCTAACATCGAGTCGCGAAGAAGCACTATCTTTCTGCTCAGTCGAATAAGGGTATCGTTCTGACCCTCATTCATGTCAAGGTCTGCATCCGGCGGATACTCGAAATTCAGTTTTGTCAGATTTTCATCATATGCTGCAAAAAGCCTGTTGATGTTCAGAGAGTCCGAAGCGCGCGATATACTGTCTGCGTAGAGATTGGTAAGCTTTACTGTTTTCTTAAAAAGCTCCCGAGCCTCAGCCGTGAGTTTACTTTCCTTGTCGCCACTGCATGAAGCCGGTAATATAGTGGCTGTCAATAGAACTAAGTATGCCAACTTTCTCATAATAAAATCAGTCCTTTTTGTCATGTTGCAGTTTCTGCAACAGGTATTTGCCTGTATAACTTGCTGGATTAGCGGCTATCTCTTCCGGTGTCCCGGCTGCTACTACAATACCCCCTCCTTCGCCTCCTTCCGGACCGATGTCAATTACCCAGTCGGCAGATTTGATGATATCCATATTGTGCTCTATGATTATGACAGTATTTCCCTTCTCCACCAAACCATTCAAAGATTTAAGAAGCACGGAGATATCATGGAAATGAAGACCGGTTGTAGGTTCATCGAAAATGAATAGTGTGCCTGTCTGCTTCTCCTGCGCGATGAAATAGGCTAACTTCACGCGTTGATTTTCTCCTCCCGAAAGGGTAGAGGAAGATTGCCCCAGTTTTATGTAGCCGAGGCCTACGTCCTGAAGGGGACGAAGACGGGATATGATTTTCTTTTCAATCGAACCAGGAGACTCCGACAGGAAATCAATGGCCTGATTCACGGTCATATTAAGGAAATCATAAATATTTTTTCCGCGATATTCCACATCAAGCACCTCTTGCTTGAACCGTTTTCCATGGCAAGCCTCGCATTCCACGTCAATATCTGCCATGAACTGCATGGGTATTGTGATTGTGCCTTCGCCTTTACATTCCTCACATCTGCCTCCTTCGGTATTGAATGAAAAATATGCCGGCGTGAAGCCCATTTGCTTTGACAATTGCTGTTCTGAGAAAAGTTTCCTTATCTCATCATATGCCTTCAGATATGTGGCCGGATTGCTCCTCGATGATGTGCCGATAGGATTCTGGTCGACAAATTCCACGGCTTTGATTTCCCTGATATCTCCTCGCAATTCCTTATGAGTGCCGGGCACACCGACAGGATCTCCGAGTGCTCGCATCATGGACTTATATAATATTTCCTTTACCAAAGTTGATTTCCCCGAACCGGAAACTCCGCTTACCACAGTCATGACCTCGAGAGGGAACCGGACATCGATTTCCTTCAGATTATTTTCAGAGGCACCGATTACATCCAACGCCTTTTTCCATGCCCTTCTTCTTTTCGGTACCTCGATCGTGCGCTCCCCGCGTAAATATTCTATTGTGTAAGAATTATGAGAGTCATTCTTTTCAAGCAACTTCTTCAAGTTGCCCTTCAGCACAATTTCTCCACCATTGCGCCCCGCATCCTTGCCTATATCCACAATCTCATCGGCCGCAAGCATAATATCCTCGTCATGCTCCACAACCACAACAGTATTTCCGATCTGCTGGAGTCTTCTTAACACGTGAATTAGCTTCTCGGTGTCTCTTGAATGGAGACCGATGCTCGGTTCATCGAGAATATATAAAGATCCAACAAGAGAACTTCCCAGCGAAGTAGCAAGATTGATACGCTGACTTTCTCCTCCCGAAAGTGAAGAGGAGAGCCGGTCGAGCGTGAGATATGAGAGGCCCACCTCGTTCAGGAATGAAAGACGTTGTCGTATTTCTGTAAGAAGGCGCGCACCGACAATGGCATCCGTTTCCGGAAGCTCGATATTATTAAAGAATTCCGACAGCTTGTCAATCGGCATTCTGACCAGTTCGGTAATGGTCTTACCCGCGACCTTAACATAATTCACATCAGATCTGAGTCTTGAACCGCGGCAATCCGGACAGGTGGCCTTGCCCCGGTATCGCGCCTTTAGAACGCGATATTGCATTTTATCCTGCCGGGAATCAAGCCATTTGAAGAAGCCATCAATTCCCTCCCATATCGTATTCCCATGCCATAGAAAGTGGCGTTGGCTGTCGGTCAATTTATTATATGGGGTATGAATAGGGAAATTAAACCGAGGGGCGATATGTATCAATCTCTTTTTCCACTCGCTCATTTTATCTCCGCTCCAGCATTTAACTGCGTTCTGGTATACGCTAAGCGTTTTATCCGGTATCACAAGGTCTTCACTTACACCAAGCACCTTGCCGAATCCTTCGCAGGTTGGGCACGCTCCATAAGGATTATTGAAGTTGAACATAAGGTCGCTCGGCTCTCTGAACTCCATTCCGTCGGCCTGAAACTTCCGCGAGAAATAATGTTCATGAACTCCATCAGCACCCCATATTTTTATTATGGCTTCATCCTTTCCTTCGAAATATGCAGTCTCTACCGAGTCGGTCAGTCTTGAAATCTCGTCCTTATCCGTAGAGACACTCAATCTGTCGATAAGCAGGCGATAAGAACCGGCATCAATTTCATTCCCGGCGGAAAGAAGGTCTGAAATCATCACGAATTCACCATCCTTTTCGAGGCGGGAATAGCCTTGTTTCTGTAAGATATCGAGTTGTTGAAGGGAATTCCTTCCTTCAGGTATGCGTAAATGCGAAAGAATGGCGATCCTTGTTCCTTCCGGGTAGCTCAATACCATCTTGACGATATCCTCAATTCCATGCTTGCGGACTTCCTCTCCGCTGATAGGAGAGTACGTGTGGCCGACTCGAGCGAAGAACATTCGGAGGTAATCATATATTTCGGTAGAAGTTCCGACCGTGCTTCGCGGATTGCGTGTATTGACTTTCTGCTCCACTGCTATAGCAGGTGGGAGCCCTTTTATATAATCGCATTCCGGCTTGGCCATACGCCCTAAAAACTGACGCGCGTATGCCGACAGACTCTCGACATACCTCCTCTGACCCTCGGCGTAAAGGGTATCGAATGCAAGACTTGACTTCCCCGAACCACTTACTCCGGTTACGACAATGAATTTTCCCAGTGGAAGGTCAAGATCAATATTTTTCAAATTATTGACCCTTGCTCCCTTGATGCTGATTAATCGGTTGTCTGTATTATTTGATATGTTTTCTGTATTCTTGATGTCTGACATATATCTTTAACGAAAAAATCAATGCATTTATTTGTGTCGCAATATGAATGCCGTCATTTGAAGATTTCCAATTCAGGCTCTATTCATACTAATTCATACAAACTAACGTAGATATACAATTTCTATACCAAAAATAGCAAATATACGTTTTTTTCAATAGATGTGAAGTTATTTTATATTCTTTAGATTAATATTCGAATATGCTTACCATATTTATTGCATTTATCTGCTTTGCTGCCGGGCTCGCAATAGGGTTAACTGTTTCTTATCTCAAAGCAGTGAAATATAAAGAGGCGACAGTAAGGATGGAGGCGTTGCTGAGCGAACGTGAAAAATCCTTTGATAAATCTTTAAGAGAACGCGAGCAATCGTACGAACAATCATTAAGCGAACGGGCAAAGTCATATGACTCTTCTTTAGCTGAAAAGGATAAGTCATATTCCAAATTATTGGAAGAAAAAGAGCAGGCGTATGCGGAAGCTCTTGAGCGTGAGCGCCAACATAGTAAAGATTCTTTGGAGGCACTTCAGGGCCGGTTTGATGAGACGGTTGCGAAGATGAAAGCTGAGCTTGAGACGCTTACCTCTCAGATACTGAAGAAGCGCCAGGAAGAGTTCGAGACATCGAGCAGTGAAAATGTGTCGAGAATTCTCCAGCCGCTCAACGAGAATATCAGACAGATGCGGGAGGCGGTGGATAAAAACACACTGCGCCATTCCGAAATGGGAGGTAAATTGTCGGAAAATATAAGGCTCGTGATGGAGCATAGTGATATGGCCCGACAGAGTGCCGAACGCCTTGCGGATGCCCTTAGAGGAGGTGGAAAAATTCAAGGAGACTGGGGTGAGACTGTGTTGACCGAACTTCTGCAGTCGCAAGGATTGGTAGAAGGCATACATTTCGATACGCAGACTGCAATGAGAGATGCCTCGGGAAATATGGTAAAAGGAGAGAGCAACCGAACTTTCCGACCGGACGTAATCCTGCATCTTGACAAGCAGCGTGATATTATCATAGATGCAAAAGTGTCTCTCTCAGCATATCTCGATTATGTGAACGCCTCTTCCGATGAGCAGCGCGATGCAGCTCTCCGAAGCCATATCCAAAGTGTGGAGAGTCATGTGAATGAACTTTCCCGGAAGGATTATTCAACTTATATCCAACCCCCACGCTTGAGAATGAACTATGTGATTATGTTCGTTCCCAATACGGTTGCCTTGTATGCGGCCACTTCGGCAAAACCTGATTTATGGAGGAAGGCTATGGAGAAGAACGTGTATATTGCAGATGAACAGACGCTTTACGCAGCGCTCCGTATAATTGATATGACATGGCGCCAGATAGCTCAGGCAGAAAACCACGAAAAGGTATATTCTCTTGCCAATGAAATGCTCGACAGAGTAAGCGCGTTCTATGAGAAATTCGCAAAAATTGGTAAGCAACTTGACGATGCGCGAAAGAGTTATGATGATGCAATAAATAAGCTTAAGGATTCAGGAAAGAGTATTCCACAAACATGCCGGAAACTTATAAATCTTGGTGCTACGGTAAAAATGAGAAAGGGAGTTGATCCATCCCTCTTCGCTTCTTCGGAATCGGATGAAGAGGGTAGTGCCGGACTCCTGTCATGAATATTCCCCGACTTTCTGCTGAGAAGGCCGGGGAATTATTATGAATATTGGAATGTTTGAGATTTTTGTGATGTTTGGGTAAGATTCGATATTTAATCAAGGCAATTGTCAAGGGCGGCTATGATGGCGGCTTTGTCCATGTCGCGCCCAATAAAGACTATTTTTTGCATTCTGTCTCCAACTTCCGGATCCCAATCTCGCATAAGACCCGGTTCGTTAGCCAGTAATATTTTCAGGTCTTCTTCCGGGGCTGTGGCATACCAGCGTCCGGCTTCTGTCAGTTTCTGCTGGCGTCCGGCACTCTCGAAGAGATAGGACATATCCGGATTTTCCTTAAAATAGCATATCCCTTTAGACCTAATAATTGATTTGGGCCAATTTTTCGCGCACAGCCAATCGAACTTGTTGAGGGAGAAGGGCTTTCTTCGGAAATATACGAAAGTGGAAATACCATATTCCTCCGCTTCACCCTCTTCATGGTGATGATGGTGGCAATTGCAAACGCCATGCTCATGATCGCAATGTGAGTGATCCTCATGGTCATGGTCTTTCTCATGGCCATGTTCATGTTCGTGGCTATGCTCATGCTCGTGGTGATGATCATGATGGTCGTGGTCATTATGCGTTTCAGCCTCGGATATTGTTTTTTCTATTTCCTTGACCCAGGTGGCTGATGTCGCGACCTGTTCGAAATTGAATCTGTGGGTGTCAAGAAGTCGGTCAAGGGGCACATCGCAATAATCGCAATCAATAATCTCAGCATCCGGCTGGATTGCGCGAACCACTTTCCGTATCCTGTCAGCTTCTACCTCGGATACCTCAGAAATCTTGTTTAGAAGAATAAAGTTGCAGAACTCGATCTGCTGGATTATGAGATTTTCGATATCCTCTTCATCAAGTTTCTCTCTGCGTAGACCTTCACCGGCCTCAAATTCATCACGGAGCCTGAGGGCATCCACAACTGTAACGATACAGTCGAGCCTTACCGAAGCATGGCGATTGATTTCCGCGCCCATTGATGGCATGGAATAAATAGTCTGGGCGATGGGTTCCGGTTCGCAGATTCCGCTCGCCTCAATAACTATATAATCGAAATTTCCGCTGTTGGCGAGGTCTGCAAGCTGGTTGATAAGGTCTGTCTGTAGCGTACAGCAGATACATCCGTTCTGCAAGGCTACCAGACTGTCTTCATTCTTCCCTCCGACTATCCCCCCTTTGGCAATAAGTTCTGCATCAATATTGACTTCCCCGAGGTCATTCACTATTACTGCGAACCTGATACCCTTTTTATTATTCAAGATGCGATTGAGCAGCGTAGTCTTTCCGCTTCCTAAATAGCCGGTAAGAAGCAAAACCGGTATAATTTTTTTATTTTCCATTTCACATCAGTTAATATATAATATAACGCATAAATAATATATAATATAACGCAGAAAGCCTCATAATGATTTCCTGAAGATTATTCTCTCCGTTTTAATCTTTAAACTTGTTTAGATTTATTGCCTTTCTTGCATATTCGAATAATTTTTATTTTCCTTGTGAAATCAACCAACTCTTGTTCCACTATGAAGATAATAGATCCGTTGATTGGCTAAGGCTTTAAGCTTTTATTCGGTAGAGAAGGTGTTTCTGACCCCTTACTGATAAAATTGCTGAATAGCATTTTTGCCGGCGATCCGCTGTTAGGTAATAATGTGACCATACGGTTCACAAATACCGAGCGGACTAATGAGCTGATTAACGGTAGGGGTTTAAGATACGATATTACTTGCACTACCTCGACAGGACATCACTTCATAGTGGAAATGCAGAAAGGTGAGCAGAAACATCTGCTTGAAAGGAGTTAATATTATGTTTCAAGTGCTATTGCGTCTAAGGGATACCGGGGGAAGGATGAGGAGAAAGGTGTATGGGACTTCAGCCTGATGCCTGTTGTATGGGTATTTAGATGTAACTTTAAAGTAACCGGACTTGAAGAAGAGCCATTGACTTATGCAGGCATATGTAACTATCGAACCGGCAAACCGATAGGTCAAACACAATGTTATGTTTATATCCAACTACCTTGTTTTACAAAGGAAGAATTGGAATGTATATAATTCCAAAAGATCATATAGATAGAAATATAAAAACAATGCGACCGCAGGATTTCCTGCGGTCGGCAAAGTGTCCAGGATGAGACTCGAACTCACACGGCCAATACGGCCACTACCCCCTCAAAGTAGCGCGTCTACCAATTCCGCCACCTAGACATTGCGACCTCTCGCTATTTGCATCGGAACTCTACAGCTCCTCGGTCAAATACTTGGAGCGAAAAACGGGACTCGAACCCGCGACCCCGACCTTGGCAAGGTCGTGCTCTACCAACTGAGCTATTTTCGCATTTGTTGGAGCGAAAAACGGGACTCGAACCCGCGACCCCGACCTTGGCAAGGTCGTGCTCTACCAACTGAGCTATTTTCGC
>JAIDDJ010000050.1 GCA_029055345.1 Muribaculaceae bacterium
GCTGAAAGCTTTTGGAGGCATATAAGACTCTGCATAATAATATTTTACAACTATTCTAACACCCATTTTGACCTATATGCCAAAATTTATGTACAATAAATTAGGATTGATAGATTCGAACGGAAACCTTTCCACTTCTGATGACAAAAAGTTTAATAGTCATATTAGTAAATTTATAGTAACAGACAGCAAAGACCGTTATAAGCGGGCACGAGTATTCAGTTTTGCTGATGAGCCCACGTTAGATAAACTTACTCAAGGAATATTTGAAAATTCTAATGATAAAAATGGAGCAAGCGAAGCAAGTAATAAGACCTTTATGTACTGTTACACCCGTCTTGCGAAAATGATTCGAGATACTGAAGGCCTTGAAGGGCAGATCTTAATAAATCTATACCCAATCCATGGATTAGGAACGGCTACTAACTACCAGGGTTATCTTGACGTTTTTCAGGAATATTACCATCCATCGCTTTATTCAGTGGATGTATATCCGATTATGCAATGGAATCCATTGGTAGTAAGGGCTGACAAGTTTAGTGGATTTAAGGAGATGAAAGCCGGGGAACTCCTTCAGGTGCATGAGCGTTTCTACCGTACATTGGAAATGATATCGGCGCAGTCTCGAAAACACAATCGACCATTCTGGTATTTCCTGATAAGCGGAGAACTCTTCAATATCAAGAGCTCTTATTATCCGGTACAGAAAGAGGAATACATGAGGTATTCTGCCTTTACGGCTCTCGCATATGGTGCAGAAGCCTTGATCTACTGGCGATTTTTGGAGAATGTAGACGATAGGAATAATTTGCTGTTGACTCCAGGTGAAAATAAAGGGAATGAAATGAAATATATGAACGAGTCGTTTATGCGGCATCCTCTCAACGCTGATAGAACGCGAAGTCCAATCTGGTATTATGTTCGAAGGATTAACCGTGAGATAAAGCGTTACGAACCGATATTCCTTAATACGGAGGTACAAAATGTGTTTCATACCGGTCTTGAAGAGTTGGCTCAGTACGCGATGAGTAGATATTCAGGTAAATCAGAATATGTAAAACATGGTCCTGCACCGTGGTTAGAAGACCTGGTAGAACCTGAAAGGCCGACTGCAGAGGTATGGGGGCTAAAGCCACTGGAGACTACTTCAGTTCCCGGTATACATTCTATAGAGAGTTTAGATAAAGGATTAGGTGTTATAATATCTCATCAATCGTGTATGTCAGGATTTAAGTCTGCTGAATCCGGTCACAATCAGGGTCAGAAGGGTGTTGTAGCAATGCCCTTACCAGGTGAAGAGTATTATATGATAGTAAATCATGATTCTATAAATGCTCAGAAAATCAAGATCAATTTTAAGCCGGGATATATCATAGAAGAACTAACCCCGCTTAAATCGGGAGAAGATAATGAAAACAGTCCAATTAATACTTCCGATAAGAACGGATGTGCACTCAGTATAGAGAGATTGCTTTCGCCTGGAGGGTATCTTATTTTTCAGAGAGTCAGATAATTAAATTTCGGATATCAGGCTAATTGCGTCTGGTATCCGAAATATTTTATTTAATAATATTTTATATAATATTGTGGATTCGTTGGGAATTCATTATATTTGTGGATCAAATATGCAATTATTGCTGTAATTGATAAAGTGGAATAAAAAAGAAACCTGATTCCAAAATTGAGATAATATGATTAAAAGGAGAATGTGGGAATATTTTATTTGCCTGGCGGTATTATTTACAGTAACTCAATCTGCATTGGGTGAAGTTCCGGCGTATCTGGAGTTCGGGATATTGTCGGAGGAAGAATCGACGGCGGAAGTAGCATTCAAGAAATATTACAAAGGAGATGTAGATAAGAATACCATCATTCCATCAACAGTATGTATTGATGGAAAGGATTATAGTGTAACTACTGTTAAGCACTCAGGGTTCTTTTGCAATGAACTAATTGATACCATAACGTTGCCACCGACACTAAAATATATTAATCGGGATGCTTTCGAAGGATCAAATATAAGTGAAATAATAATACAGGCAGATAGACTTGAAGATCTGGGGGATTGGTCATTTTCTCACTGCAAAAATTTAAAATCGTTCGATCTGAACAAGCTGCCATTGGATATATCCAACATAGGGGAGTTTTCTTTTAATGGTGCCGGTATAGAGGAGGCTGTTTGGCCGGAGTACATGCCGGTAATACCAAGGAGAATGTTCGCCGGATGTAATTTACGAAAAATATCTTTACCTCCAACATTAGAATCAATGGAGTGGGAAGCCCTTAGCTTTACAAAACTTGACACCATTAATATTCCTGCCAATGTAAAATTAGGGTTATATAGCTTGGCAGATCTCTTTGAATTAAAGGAAATAAATTTAGGTGAAGGTTGCACGCTCAACGCAGCTCTTCAAGAGGCATTTTATCTTGAAAAATTATATTTGCCGCCCGGAACAATAATTGATGGAAGTAATTTTACTAATTTAATATCCTTAAGGGAAGTGGAAATAGCGGAGGATGTGCAGTTTGTTGGTGATCCGTTTCTATTTCACATAGATGATCCGGGAGATGCCTTAGATCCGAATTATGTAATTAACCGTGCTTATGAAGATTACCCGGATTGGTATGATTATTTGGGTTCCCTCCCAATATTCCATGAAGTGGAGAAAATTGTTTATCACACCTCCACTCCACAATATATTAAGGGACATTATGTGTTTAGAAATACAATGTATGACAATACCATATTGTATGTCAATGCGGATGGGATCGGAGCGGCATATGGAACTAACCCGTGGAGTCGATTTAAAACTATATTGCCGATACCCGGTACTGAAAAGATGCCCGAATATTTGGAATTTGGCATCATATCGGAAGAAGAAGCAACGGTTGAAGTGGCGTTTAAGAGTGAATATTCAGGAAATGTAGATGATGACATATATATTCCTTCAACGGTAACCATTTCGGGGAAAGAATACACAGTTACTGCGGTCAAGGATGGAGGATTTAGCGGTTCGAAGCTCAATAGGGATATTCAGACCATAACGTTGGGCCCCGGCATAAAGCGAATAGGAGAGTCGGCATTTTCAGGATCTTCAATAAAATATTTGGTTGTAACGGCCGATAGGCTTGATGAGATTGGGAACAATGCGTTTCGAAACTGCGTGAATCTAAAGAAGTTCACTATGGCCAAGTTGCCGACAGACATTACGAAAATAGGGACGGCAGTTTTCTATAATACGGGTCTGGAGGAAATTGAATGGCCGGAGGATGTCACGACAATACCCGAAGATTTTTTCCGTTACAGTAAGCCAAAGGATATCACCTTGCCGGATAATGTAACAATCAAATCCCACGCATTGAGCGACCTATATAATCTGAAGGCACTTAAGATAGGGAATGAGTGTACACTCGAAAACGAGTCTGTCGGAAACCTTTTTAAAATTAAGCACTTGATTCTTCCGGATGGAACAAAAATCTATGGGACCAATTTTTCTAATAGTTTGTCATTGGAAGAATTACGGCTAGGAGAGATTATCGAGTTCCATGATCATCCGCGGATGTTAGAGAATGTTCCGCTTGAAGTTGATGAATCAGAAGTGTCACTGCCCGAAGGATTTATAAACGGGGCAATTCCCCCGGGACAATGTGGTTTATGGCGCATAGTCTACCGTTGTAAAACAATGCCAGTTACAGAGTCGCCGACCCTGTTTCGGGAGGATATTTATGATACCGCAGAGTTATATCTGCCCTATAGTTGGATAGAGCCGTCGAGAGCGATATCGCCATGGAATCAATTTGGCAAGATAAAGTATATAGACTGGGCGGAAGAAATTCCCGAATACATGGAATTTGAAATTTACGAGGATAAAATTCTCACAGCTGAGGTATACCTGGGCAATACCGATAGTGTAGAACGGGATCTTATCATTCCTGCGGTTGTTCGGATAAATGGTAAAACATTAGAATGGGAGGTCAGTGGAGGAGGAGATACCGATTACAATGTTGTAGGCGTAAGTGCAGGCGGCTTCCGCGGATCTGAAGGCACCAAGGGGTTGAAGTCGGTAGCTTTCCCCTCAAGCATCGACTATGTCACAATAGAGAGGGAAGCCTTTTCCGGCTCATCGGTTGAAGCAATATTGTTTAAAAGGCAGCTGGGTTATATCGGTGATCGGGCCTTTGAAAAATGCAAAAATTTGCTGACCATTGATTTAGAAAAATTCCCATCCCGTCCTACCTCTTGGGGCAGTAAATTGTTTTATAAATCCGCGCTAAAAGATGTTACATGGCCAAAAGATAAATCGACAGTTCCCAAGGAAGTGTTCTTTGGATGCGAGATAAATACGATATCATTTCCCGAAACGTTGAGGAGCGTAGAAAAATCCGCGTTTCAGTATGCGAAAATCGACAGCCTCGCAATCCCGGACAATGTCGCCATTCAGGAATCGGCATTCAGTGACATATTCAATTTAAAGGATCTTAAATTGGGAACAAACTGTTCGATAGAAGTCACAGCCTTTAACAACGCATTTAGTATGACCAAGTTGCTCCTGCCGGCAGGGACAATAATATATGGGAACAAGGGTTTTAATAACTGGCTCTCTATCAAGGAGTTTGAGATAGCAGAAGATGTACAGTTCACCAGAAACCTACAATTATTCAGCAATGTGTCGCTTACAGACAAATATGAAGCGTGGGATGATTATCCAGACGGATACACCTATGGGCAGACTCCGTCACAGATAGCAGTGCCGGAAAAAGTAATATATCACACTTCGACTCCCCAACCTTTAGCAAACATGAATTTCTTGCCTCAGTCCTTTTATGATAATGCCATTTTATATGTGAATGCAGATGGAGTGGAAAAGGCAAAGAAGACACTTCCCTGGAATCAGTTCAAGACCATCCTTCCGATTACGCCGAATAGCATGGATAGCGTAATGGAAGAAAAAACGGATATAGATGAATGTCCCGAGGGAATCTATACTATTGATGGTATATATGCCGGCACCACGACAGAGGGGCTTTCTCCGGGTATATATGTCCATAGGCAGGGAAGCCGCGCAAAGAAAATTGTTATCCGATAGTCTAAGACCCTATCCCAAAAAAATGAAATTCACCCCAAAAGTCAGGCAAAAGACTTTTGGGGTGAATTTCCAATATGCCGAATATAATAAGCGCGTTGCTAAGAATGCTTTCTAAAAGTTGTTGATAAGGGTTGCGACTTTAATTGCTTCTTCATCGGTGAGGACGGGAGAGATCGGGAGAGAGAGTTCGCGTGAATGAATGCTTTCGGTGATTGGGAGGCTCATGTTGGCCCATTCGCTGTAGCATTCCTGACGGTGAGGAGGGATGGGGTAATGAATCAGAGTCTCGACACCGTTGTCCTTAAGATAGCGTTGGAGTTCATCACGCCGATCACTCAGAACGGGGAAAATATGGAACACGTTGCGATGCATATCCGGAGTCGGGGGCAGCATGACATCGGGATGCGAAATAGAGTCATAATAAATAGATGCAACGCGTCGGCGTTCATTATTATCGGCGTCCAAATGACGGAGTTTTACCCTGAGGAGAGCAGCCTGAATTTCATCAAGGCGAGAATTTTTTCCCTGGTATTTGAACACATATTTTCTTTGAGAGCCATAATTGGCAAGGGCGCGGATAATATTTTCCAGCTCTTCATCGTCAGTAGTTACTGCCCCGGCATCTCCCATTGCTCCAAGGTTTTTGCCGGGATAGAAGCTATGGGCGGCAGCGAGGCCAAGGCTACCGGTGCGCCGAGTGTCGTAGAATGCACCGTGAGCCTGCGCGTTGTCCTCGAGCAGAATCAAGTTATGCTTTTTGACGATATCGGCAATCCGGTCATTATAGGCGCAACGTCCATACAGATGAACTATCATCAGAGCTTTAGTCCGTGGCCCCAGAGCCTCTTCGATTTTCAGCGGATCGATCTGCAGGGTTACGGGATCCGGTTCCACGAGCCGAGGAGTCAGGCCTGTTTCAGTAATGGCGAGAATAGTGGCGATATACGTATTGGCGGGGACAATGACCTCATCGCCCGGGCTCAGTCGACCGGACTCAATCAGCGCACGAAAGATGAGGATAAGGGCGTCCAGGCCGTTAGCAACGCCGACAGCCTTCGCGGTCCCGATAAATCCGGCATATTCTTCTTCAAATGAAGCGACCTCGCGGCCTTGCAGATACCATCCGGAACGGACAGCCCGGGCGATAGCCGCTTCTATTTCCGCGCCGTGCGCGGCATTAACCTTGCCGAGATCGAGAAATCTTATCATATATTAGGGATTCCCATAAAAGGGGCTTTCATGAGCAGCACTTCAATTATATATATTGCAGCTCCGGCAAGATAGCCAACAAGAGCAATTAAAGTGAAGCGCTTCAGATACCATCCGAAATTCATTTTTTCGAGACCCATAGCGATAACGCCTGCCGCGGAACCGATAATGAGCATACTGCCGCCCACGCCGGCACAATAGCTCAGGAATTCCCAGAACACGCCGTCCTGCACGAAATTGGCGGCGTAACCGACAACATCTGGATGAGCGAGAGGATACATACCCATCACACCGGCTACGAGAGGAACATTGTCAAATATCGAAGACATAATTCCGAGCAGAATATTTATGATGTAGATGTTATGGACCTCCACATCGAGCCAATGAGCGGCGGCCGACAGGATGCCGGAAGCCTCAAGAACTCCGACGGCAAGCAGAATGCCGAGGAAGAAGAGGATAGACGGCATGTCGATGCGCGCAATTACCTGCGGGAGGCGGTGCTGTTTACGGCGCTCCGTGCGCTTGCCGTTATAGAATATTTCAGTGTAAAGCCAAAGGACGCCGAGAACAAACAGCATTCCTACGAACGGGGGGAGATGCGTAATGCTTTTGAATACCGGCACAAAAAGAAGGCCACCGACACCGAGACAGAAAATGGTGAGACGTTCCCGGCCCGACATTCCGTGAGTAAGATCCTGCGCCGGAGTCTCCACCGGAGCGAGGGTTCCCTTGAGTTTACTCTGAATCATCAGGAGAGGAACAACCATAGCGACAAGTGAAGGAAGAAGCACGTATTCAATAAGCGCCAGTGCAGTCACATTTCCCTTTACCCAGAGCATTATGGTTGTGACGTCTCCGATAGGGCTCCATGCCCCTCCGGTATTGGCGGCAATCACCACCATTCCGGCGTAAAGCCAGCGTTCCTCCTGTTCGGCCACCAGCTTGCGCAGCAGGAGAACCATAACGATGGTTGTGGTCATATTGTCGAGCACGGCGGAGAAGATGAAAGTCACAAAGCAGATCACCCAGAGGAGCGTGCGCTTATTGCGGGTAGTGATTCTGCTTGTAATCACGGTGAATCCGCCATGAATGTCAACGAGTTCGACAATAGTCATCGCGCCGATAAGGAAGAAAAGCGTCTGGGTGATATCGCCGAGCGATTCAACGAGTTTTACATCAGTCACATAGCTGAGGGCCTGCTTGTGAAGGCTCTGGCCGGCAAGCATAGGATTCGAATCGACATAGGCCTTGAAATGCTCAGCTTCTACATAAGGCACGATATACTCCGCTCCAAGGGCATAAAGAATCCAAAGGAGCATTCCGAGCAGAAGGGCTGTCGCAGTCTTGTCGACGCGCAACGGATGTTCAAGGGCTATCCCGAGGTAGCCTATGAAAAATAAAATAATAATGGTGGTAATCATGGTACTGGTTATAAGTAAAAGAAGTAAAAACAGGTAAACCTATTTCTTTTTCTTGGATTTAGAAGACTTTCCTTTTGAGGATTTGGAGCCGGACTTTCCGGAAGCAGCTTTAGTGGTTGAATTTGTGCCAGAGCTTTTGGCAGGAATCTTGATGCTCTCCCCGGCGCGCAGGGCATCCCCTGTCATGTTATTGGCCTTTTTGAGTGCTTCGACAGTAGTGCCATATTTTTTTGCGATAACAGTAAGGTTTTCTCCACTCTTGATGTTATGAGTGGCGGGCTGGCTTTCGGCAGCTTTCTTTTTGGATGTATCGGTCTTGGAACCTTTTGTGTCGGTCTTGGCACTCTTTTTAGTGGAATTTGTAGCGGTTTCAGCCTGATTTGTCTTCTTTTTGGGCTGAGCGGTTTGAGCGGCAGCCTGAGCGCTGTCGTTCCGTTTTGATTCATTGACAGCCTGGGCTTTTGAAGGAGCCACTTCTCTTGCCGAGGGATTATTGGCAAGTTCGGGGGTAGTGGTGATTCGCAGCATCTGGCCGGTGCGGACATTATTCCGGGAGAGATGATTCCAGCTCTTGATGTCATCGACAGAGACGCCATACATTGCTGCGATGGCCGTAAGCGTCTGGTTTGGTTCAACCTTATGGGAAATGGTTTTTGTGGCTCCGGATTTATTTGTTCTTACGGGTTCGGTATTTTTCGGGGCCTGTTCGAAAGGAGTTTCCTCCGCCACGAGTTCATCGGGGTCGACAGCGGGCGTATTTTGGTCAGATGCGGCCCCCGGCGAAGCGTCAAGGCGCTGCGCGTATTTAGCGGCTTCATAATTGAGGATATCCTTCTCACTCATAATGTATGCGTGAATCTGCTGGGAAGGCAGAACGAGCGTGTACTGCCTGTCGGGGTTGCCGGGAATTATATCGGCCCTGAACTGAGGATTGAGCACGCGGAGTTCATCGACGGGTATGTCGAGGACTTTCGAAATCTGGTTGAAGTGCACGCGATTTGAAATCATCAGTGTATCAGTGACAAGGGGCTTTGTGGCGAGCACCGGGCTTATGTTGTGATAGGGGTAATATGTCATCACATAGTTGGCGGCGATGAACATAGGGACGTATCCACGGGTTTCGGCCGGCAGGTAGTAATAGATTGACCAGAAATCGTGACTTTTTGGGTCACCACCGGCACGTCGGATAGCTTTGTTAACATTTCCGGGCCCGCAATTGTAGGCCGCGATTGCGAGCGACCAGTCACCGTAAGAGTCATAGAGGCTTTTAAGGTATTGGGCAGCTTTCTTGGATGAGAGATATGGGTCACGGCGTTCATCCACAAGAGAAGTCACCTCAAGGCCCAAACCCTTACCGGTGGCAACCATAAATTGCCAAAGGCCACCGGCCCCGGAATGTGACACGGCGTTGGGATTGAGTGCGGATTCGATTATGGGGAGATACTTGAGTTCGAGCGGAAGGCCGGCTTCCTCAAGGGCCTGTTCGAAAATAGGCATATAGTAGATGCTCAGTCCGAGCATTGCAGCCACACCGGCACGGTTCTTTGACGTGTAGCGGTCGATATAGCTTCGCACAATCTGGTTGAAAGGCATTTCGATGACCGTGTTCATGCGCGACAGGCGTTCGCGGATGGTAGCATCCGAGGTGTCTACATCGGGTTGTTTGCGATAACGGTCGTCAGTGGCGGTGTAGTTTTTGAGATACCATCCTTCGAGCATCTTTTGGGTGTCGATCTCATAGCTTTCCGGAAAAATGATGCAAGAGTCGGCGATGTTATGTTTAAGGTCAAGGATGGTTTTCGGTCGGTCGGTCTGAGCGGCTGAAACAGAGAGGGCCGCTATTGCGGCAGTAAAAGTTATGCTTAGGATTCTATTGATGATTTTCATAATGATGTCGGTTTATATATATAATGGAGAAATGAAGTTTCAGAAAGTGAATGCCCAGTTAAGACCGACAGCGGGGCGGGAGCCTCCGCCGGCCGGGGACATAAGAGTTGGAGCCCAGTCGACGGCGAGGTCAGGCCCGACATCGAAGTGGGTGAGTGATGCATCGACGTATGCGTCAAGCATACAAAGAGCGTAAAGCGCGACAAGACCGATTATGCAGAGGTCGCGGTTGCGTCGCGCATAGTCTTTACGGGATTTGAACACCTGTTCGAGCCATTTATGGTCGAGGTCAGACTCGCTGACCGTGGGAGGGAAGAAATCCATGTAAGAGTTCGACTGCGGGTCGTTGTCAAGAAGGTCGCGGTATCCCTGGAGATAGTCCTGATACTGGTTGTTGTTCCAGTTAGTGGCGTAAGCGAGGCCCATGAATCCTCCGACCACAATAGGGAGTTTCCAATAGCGCCGGTTATAAATCTGGCCGAGTCCGGGGCAAAGTGCCGAGAGCCATACGGCCCTTGTCGGGGAGGGATTGAAAATCCTACGTCCGGATTCGTCATATGCGTAATCATCGGCAACGACTTCTGTGGGAGGTAAGGAATCGACCGGAACAGCGATGCCGGCATCGATGAATACTTCATCTGATTGATTCCCGGAAGTTTTATCGGCTTGATTCTCGGGCACTTCCTCGGCCGGAATCTCCAACTTTACGGCAGATTGATTCTCGGGCTCTTCGGAGGCGGCGACCGATGCGGCGATGCACTCCGGAGGGCAGATAAGCAGCAAGCACAAAAATAGAGCAGCCGCACGCTCGATGAGAGCGTGGTAGCGGTGAATCATTGTATGCTGCGTACGAGCCATTTTTATCCAAGGGCTTTAATCAGGCGGTGAAGGTCATCGTCTGACGAGAATTTAATTGTGATAGAGCCACGGCCGTTGGCATTTCGGGTGAATTTTACCGGGGCCTTTAGCCGTTCTGTAAGACGGGAAGTGAATGCGGCATAAGAGTCATCGGGAGATGACGCAGGGTTTGCGCCCTTGTTCGGCTTGCCGTCGACCAGTTCACGGGCGAGCCTTTCGACGCTGCGGACAGATAGGCCTTCGCGCAGGATTTTCTTATAAAGTTTCAATTGGTCCTTGGGGTCGGCGACAGCGAGGATTGCACGGGCGTGGCCCATATCGATGTTGCGGTCGCGGAGTCCGAGTTGAATTTCCGCCGGGAGTTTGAGGAGGCGTAGGTGATTTGCGATGGTAGCCCGCTTTTTGCCGAGACGTTCAGAGAGTCTTTCTTGCGTCAGGGAGTATGTATCAATGAGTTTCTTGAATCCGAGGGCCACCTCGATAGCGTTAAGATCCTCGCGCTGAATATTTTCAATGAGGGCCATCTCGGTCATTTCCGAGTCGGAGGCGGTGCGGACGTAAGCCGGCACAGATGCGAGTCCTGCGCGTGAAGCGGCGCGCCAGCGGCGTTCACCGGCGATTATCTGGTAATTTCCGTTATCGGTAAGCCTCAAAGTGAGGGGCTGCACGATTCCCAACTCGCGTATGGAGGCGGCCAACTCATCAAGACTTTCGTCGGAGAAAGTCCGTCGCGGCTGGTCGGGGTTAGGATTGATTCGGGCGATATCTATTTCAGAAATGGCCGAGCTCCCGTCGGTACGGACCTCGCCGAGGCTTATCAGAGAGTCGAGCCCCCGACCGAGGGCGTTGCGTTTAGGTGTCATTTCTTCTTCTTGTTACGGGTCCTTAATTCTTTGGCCAACTGAGTGTAAGCAATTGCTCCGCGCGATTCGGGATCATAAAGGATTACGGGGAGACCATGGCTCGGCGACTCGGAAAGCTTGATATTACGAGGAATAACGGTAGCGAATACCATATCTCCGAAATGGCCTTTGAGTTCTTCGAAAATCTGATTGGCGAGCCTTAGGCGGGCATCGTACATTGTGAGCAGAAAACCTTCGATTTCGAGTTGAGGTCTCAGACGGCTCTTGATTATTCGGATAGTGTTGAGCAGCTGAGCTATACCCTCGAGCGCGAAATATTCGGCCTGGACCGGTATCAGCACCGAGTCGGCAGCAGTGAGGGCGTTGACCGTAATTATTCCCAGCGACGGGCTGCAGTCAATGAGGATATAGTCATAACGGTCCTTTATCGGAGCGAGGGCTGCGGCAAGCATCCTCTCTCTGTCGGGCCGCGACATAAGCTCCACTTCGGCGCCTACAAGGTCAATCCGAGAAGGAATGATATCAAGGCCTTTCACTTGAGTAGACTGAATTGCATCGGCAGCCGGATAGCTGTCGATAAGACATTCGTAAATGCTGGCATCGGAGTCAGCCGGCTCCACGCCTATGCCGGAAGTGGCATTGGCCTGAGGATCGGCATCGACAAGGAGGACTTTCTTCTTGTCGAGAGCAAGACAGGCCCCTAAGTTAAAGGCTGTCGTAGTCTTGCCGACACCACCCTTTTGGTTGGCTATTGCTATAATTTTTCCCATATTATTCCCCTTAAGGCGAATTAATTTACAAAAATAGTGAAAATTTGGCGATTTTCACTATTTTTTATCAACTTTCCCATGCGTCAGACCGCAAAGAGGAAAAAGCGGAGCTCACAAGGAGAGAAGTATAGGTGCATTCCGCAGTCAAAATCAATCTGAGAGGCGGAGAGTCGCTTCGCGGATACGGCGCATTGCTTCGCGGATATTATCATCGGAAGTAGCGTAGGATAGGCGTATAAATCCATCGGCGCAGAAAGCGGCTCCATCCACACAGGCCACGTTCGCTTCCTCAAGCAGATACATAACGTAATCACCGGCAGATGAGATTACCCTGCTTCCGCAATGCTTTCCGATCAGGGCGGCCACGTTGGGGAAGATGTAGAACGCACCGTCAGGTCTTGAAGTTTTCCAACCGGAAATTTCGTCAGCGAGAGAGCAGATCAGGTCGCGACGGCGTTGGAAAGCGAGCCTCATTTCCTCTACGCACTCCTGACTGCCGAGATAGGCGGCTTCGGCGGCCTTCTGGGCTATCGAAGAGGCTCCGGAGGTGTACTGGCCCTGAAGTTTGGTGACAGCTTTAGCAAGAGCTATCGGGGCGGCTAAGAATCCGATTCGCCAACCGGTCATGGCGTAGGCTTTCGAGACACCGTTGATAATTACGGTGCGGTCTTTCATGCCTGGACAAGAGGCTATGCTGCTCACACCGCCGACATAGTTTATGTGCTCATAGATTTCATCGGAGAGGATGAGAATATCCGGATAACGGCGAAGCACCTCTGCCAGAGCCGTGAGTTCATCGCGAGAATACACGCAGCCGGTGGGGTTGCATGGGGAATTTAGCATCAGGACTTTTGTGCGGGGGGTAATCGCATCCTCCAATTGTGAGGGAGTAATCTTGAAATTGTTTTCCGGATTGCCGGGCACGAGGACAGGATTACCTTCCGCGAGTTTCACCATCTCGACGTAGGAGACCCAAGCCGGGGTCGGGATGATCACTTCATCGCCGGGATTGACAGTGGCGAGCAGGGTGTTAGCCAGTTCCTGCTTAGCGCCATTACCCACAACTATCTGGTTGGGAGTATAATCAAGACCGTTTTCGGAAAGGAGTTTACCGCAGATGGCTTTACGGAGAGATTCATAACCTGCCACCGCCGAATATCGGGAGTAATTCTGTGCGATTGCCTCGCAAGCGGCCCGCTTAATATGCTCCGGGGTGTTGAAATCGGGTTCACCCGCCGACATACCGATAATGTCGATTCCTGCGGCGCGGAGTTCATTGGTTTTTTGAAGCATCGTCAGGGTGGCCGATGCAGAAAGGTTTTCTACTCTTTGTGAAATCTGAGTCATTGTGTTTCTTCGATTAAACCGTAGATTTAAATTTGTCGATGATTAAGTATCAGTCGTAATCGGACGAGTATCAGTCGTGATATTGACGAGTGTGGGAAATTCTCGTTTTAAAGTCAATTTTCTTCGATTAATTCGAGAATTTTCGGAACAATCAAAGTGATTGTGGTATTTGGGTCGAGTCGGTGTCCGTCATCGAAATCCTCGGCTTGAGAATAATGGTCGAGGAATTCCTGCTTGCAATTGACCACGGTGTCCTGAGTGCCGAAAAAAGCTGTTACAAGATTCGGGCTATCAGGGCGGCCGGAAGAAATTCCGAATTTAGGGTCGAATTGTCGGGTCTCCAATTTCTCATATTTTTTGACCAGCTTTTCGGAGACTTCAAAATCTTTCGCGCCGTCAAGTCGGGGATTATGAAAAGGGAGTCTGCTTCCGATGTGATCGCGGAGATGTTCCGATGGATGGAACGAGGGGTTTATCAGAATGCGGTTGAATCCTCGAAAGAGTTGAGCGAACATACCCCCCATAGATGTTCCTACGATGATTGCATCGGGTCGGAGCGAAGCGGCCAGCTTTTTGAGTTCGGATATGGCCACTTCGGGCTGCACCGGGATATCGGGCGAAATCACCTCCTGTTTTGCGAGTGTCCGTCGCAGTCTTTGTGCGGTAGTGGACTGTCCCGAAGAACTCAGCCCATGAAGATAAACTACTTGTCTTTTGTTTCCCATAGATATAATTTATCAGAGGGCCGGACCTTTTCAGGCACAGCCATAGAGAACAATTGTCCTTTAGTGACCTTTTCGACCGGTTTAAGGTCGAAACGGAGTTCCCCGGCTTTCATGATAATCGCGCCGGTCGTCGGGCCCGAAATGACGATTTCATCGCCAGTTTTCAATTCGCCGGCTTCCATCAGGAATTCACCGACACCTAATTTCGAGAAGTAGCGAATAGTCTTTGCGGCGTAGCGTTTGACGCGGGTTGCCGATGAACCATACTTGGCGCTCCACTCTCCGAGCCGCTGACCGAGATAGTAACCGTTCCAGAATCCGCGATTGAAGACGCGAGCGAGCCTTTCATCCCATTTTTTCACGAGTTCATCGGAAAAATTGCCATTACAGATAGCTTCGATGGCTTCCGAATAGCAGGCTACGGTCTCAGCGACATATTCAGGGCCGCGGGCCCTCCCTTCAATTTTGAAGACGCGGACTCCGGCATCGACCATTTTATTAAGAAAATGAATTGTCTTAAGGTCGCGTGGCGACATGATATACTGATTCTCGATGTCGAGTTGCTCACCTGTCTCTCGGTCGGTCACCGTATATCCCCGGCGGCAAATCTGGTTGCATGCGCCGCGATTCGCCGAAGAATTCATCTGGTGTAGGCTAAGATAGCATTTACCGCTGACCGCCATGCAAAGGGCCCCGTGGCAGAACATTTCAAGCCTTATCGGTTTTCCGGCCGGTCCGGTAATACCCGACTCCACTATCCGTTCGTGAATTCCGGCTACCTGATCGAGGTTTAGCTCACGGGCGAGAACCATCACATCCGCCCATTGCGAATAGAAGCGTACAGCCTCAAAATTCGTGATATTAACCTGAGTGGATATATGGACTTCCTGATCGATGCTGCGGGCATAAAGGATAGCGGCCATATCCGATGCGATAATAGCCGATATGCCGGCCTCGTGGGCCCGGTCGATGATATGTCGCATAAGCTCCATATCTGAATCATAAATGACGGTGTTGACGGTGAGGTAAGTCTTTACACCACGTTCGGTGCAGAAGCGGGCGATATCGGCCATATCATCGGCCGTAAAATTAGCGCTTGAGCGCGAACGCATATTCAGGCCTTCAATTCCGAAGTAGACCGCATCCGCACCAGCCTTTACAGCAGCAGCCAGAGATTCGCGGCTTCCGACGGGAGCCATGATTTCAAAATCTTTTCTATTCATTTTGTTGCGATATAATAAGTAACTACTCCAAAAGTGAGAGACTTCCAATGGCAGTTGGAAAATCCGGCGTCAGTCATCATACGGGCGAGCCGTTCCCGTTGAGGGGCAGCCGCAATACTTTCCGGCAGATAAGTGTATGCTCTCGAATCGCCCGACACGAGCTTTCCGACAAGCGGAATCAGCTTCCGGGAATATAGATTGTAAAGAGGAAGGATAAAACGATTAGCGGGGCATGAGAGTTCGATAATGCAAAGTGTTCCTCCGGAGCGTAACACTCTGGCCATCTCTCGAAGCCCTAAGGAAAGGTGCTCGAAATTACGGACACCATAGGCCACGGTGACGAGGTCAAAAGAATTATCATCGAATCTGAGAGAAAGCGAGTCTCCTTGCTCAAACTTAATTTTGTTTTTTACGGATTCATCGGAGTTTTTTAGTTTTTTATCGGCGATTTCGAGCATCCCGGAGGAGAGGTCTATACCGATGATATCTACATCAGGGAACACTTCGTTGAGCTTAAAAGCGACATCTCCGGTCCCTGTCGCGATATCGAGGATGCGGCGTGTCGGCAGTGACTGCCGGGCCTTCACGGCGGCACGAATCGCAGCGTTTCTCCATGCCCGGTGCATACCGAAAGTCATGGCATTGTTCATAAAATCATAAGCCGGAGCGATAGAGTCGAACATTTCCTCGACCTGAGCCGCTTTGTGTCGGGCACTATCGTATGGGTTTACCGATTCCACGTCGGCAGTCGCAGGGACTTCCGTCGCGTCATTGTTTCCGGGGGTCTCCGATGATTTAGAACTTATCATGATTTAGAGTTTCTTGGAAAAGCTTCTACGCCGGCGGTGCTGCCGGGTATTGAAATACTCCCACTGGCTCTGCACTTTCGAATTTGTCTCCATCTCCGGGTTGGACTCGGCATATTTGATTCCATTAGCATAATAGCGGGGCACGAGGTCCTGGAAAAGGAGTGCGTTGGCCCCTTTATTCTGATAATCGGGATGCACGGCCACGAGCAGTAGATCAACGCGGTCATTCTTACCCTTCAGCCCCTTCAGGAGATGATACCAACCGAAAGGAAAGAACCTTCCCTTAGATTTCTGGAGCGCACGGCTCATGGAAGGCATGGAGATGCCGACGCCGACAAGTTTGTCTTTTTTATCGACAATAAGCGTCAGAAGGTCGAGGTTGAGCAATCCGAGATACTGGTCAATGTAATATTCGATCTGACGTTCCGACAGCTGGGAATACTGGTATAGATCCTTATAGGCCTCATTTATAAGGTGAAACAGGGCATGGCCATATTCTTTCTTGACACGCTTACGGCTCGTGTACTTAAGGACCCTGAGTCCGAATTTCTCCTTGACGATGTTAGCGATCTTATTGTATCGTTCAGGCACTTTGTCGGGCACTTCCATCAGGAACTCGACCCAGTCGGATTCCTTTTTGAAACCGAGCCTCTCCATATGGACCGGGTAATAAGGATAGTTATAAATGGTGGCCATAGTGGAGAGCTCGTTGAACCCCTCGACGAGCATACCCTCATGGTCAAGGTCGGTAAAGCCGAGAGGCCCGATAAGTTTCTTCATTCCTTTCCCTTTCGCCCACTTTGAGACAGCATCGAACAGCGCCTCCGAGACCTCATAATCATCGATGAAATCTACGAAACCAAAACGGGCGTCGGAAGAATTGCTTGCGCGATTTACCTGCTGGTTGATGATACCGGCAATGCGTCCCACGGGTTTTCCATCACGAAATGCCATGAAAAGCGCCTGTTCGCAGAAATCCGAGGCGGGGTTTCTTGACGGTGTGAGAGTCTCGAATTCATCCATCAGCAATGGCGGCACGTAATAAGGATTGCCATCGTAGAGGTCAATCTGGAATTGAGTAAACTCCTTGAGATTCTGCTTAGTGGGTTTTATCTCTTTAATTTCAATCATGAGAGGGCAGGAGGGATTATTAAGTTATTTGCCTAAAGTGAGCCAGAAGAGGAGAATCACCATAATAAGGATGAAAGCGATCAGGAGGTAATATATCTGCGCCGAGTTGCGTCGTTCGATAGCGAGTTGAATATCGGCAACAGTAGAGAAAGCCGAGTCGCCGTCAGCACATTTGTTGGCTATTTTGCGGAGGCGTGGCATGGATGTCGGCAGATGGTCGAGCACTTCCCCCAGAATTTGACCATAGCTTCTGATATCTTCGCCGGCACGACGCTCGGAGAGGGCGGATTTCTGCGCATAGCCGACATCGATGAGCTTGAGATTCTCGTTGTATTCGGTAAAAATGATAGTGTCAGGAGTGATAGGGTGATGAATCACGTGGTTCTCCTGAATATACTCCATTGCATCAAGAAGCTGAGTCTGAAGCCGGTGGACAATCTTTGGTGTAAGACGTTTCTCATCAATAAGACGTCTCAAAGAATAGCCATAGACGTCATCAGTGATAATAGCTTTTCCGACTCCCGGCACATCTTCGAAGTCATTGACCATGACAATGTTGGGATGGGCGAGATTATATCGGGTGTCGAATTCCTGATTCAGCATCTCGACAAATTCGTGCTTATCGGCATATTCCTTTTTCAATGCCTTAAGCATTACCCATTTACCATGTTTGCGCACGGTATAGACGTCATAGTACTTGTCGGCCCATTCGGGCATCAGTGTAAGATCCGACCACTTTCCCGAAGGGTCGTTGATCGGGATTTTTTTCTCCTCTTTACTTGTGTAGGCTTTGCTTTGGTCCACTTATATAAAATTTAATGAGCGTATCTTGCACCCCATCGCGCTAAGTTTATAAGACGGGGGTCATTTGAGATATGGTCTTAATCAATGATATCGAACCCGGTATATTTGCGGAGGCATTCCGGCACAACGATACCTTCGGGCGTCTGGTTGTTCTCAAGCAGAGCGGCCATAATGCGAGGCAGAGCGAGTGCTGATCCGTTAAGAGTATGGCAGAGATGAGTCTTCTTGTCGGCACCTTTGTAACGGCATTTGAGTCGGTTTGCCTGATATGTCTCGAAGTTGGAGACGGAAGAAACCTCCAGCCAACGCTTCTGAGCCGCCGACCAGACTTCGAAGTCGAAAGTAATAGCTGAAGTGAAGCTCATGTCACCGCCACAGAGTCGGAGAATATGCCAGGGGAGTCCTAATTTTTCGAGTAGTCCCTGCACATGGTCCTTCATTTCTTCAAGAGCGGCATAAGAATTTTCCGGTTTTTCGATTCTGACTATTTCGACTTTGTCGAACTGGTGGAGACGATTGAGGCCGCGCACGTCCTTGCCATAACTGCCGGCTTCGCGGCGCCAACAAGGAGAATAAGCGCAATTCTTCTTCGGGAGGTGGTCTTCGGGGATAATCACGTCGCGGTACATATTTGTAACCGGCACTTCAGCAGTAGGAATCAGATAAAGGTTGTCAACGGTGACATGATACATCTGACCTTCCTTGTCGGGCAGCTGGCCTGTGCCATATCCGGAAGCCTCGTTTACCACGAACGGAGGTTCAACTTCAATATATCCGGCTTTCCAGGCTTCGTCGAGGAAGAACTGGATAAGTGCGCGTTGCATTCTGGCGCCTTTGCCGATATAGAAGGGGAAACCGGCGCCTGTCACTTTCACACCGAGTTCGAAATCGATGAGGTTGTATTTGCGGGCAAGTTCCCAGTGGGGGAGGGCATCTTCCGGGAGGTCGGGCATATTGCCGCCGGTCTTTTCGACTACGTTATCTTCAGCGGTAAGGCCAACGGGGACAGCCTCGCAAGGCAAATTGGGGACTGTAAGGAGCAGCCGGTGCATTTCCTCTTCGGCTTCGGCGAGGCGAGCCTGCATATCCTTTGTTTCGTTTTTGATGGTGTTGACTTCCGCTTTGGCAGCTTCCGCTTCGGCACTCTTTCCCTCTTTCATCAGTGCGCCAATAGAGCTTGCTATCTTTTTGAGGCGCGATGCGTCAGCTTCTGTTTTCTGCTGAAGAGCGCGTCTCTCGGCATCGATGCTGAGAATCTGTTTAATTATAGTTGAGCCATCGAACCCTTTGACGGCAAGGCGACTGATCACATAATCGGGATCAGCCTTAATGGTCTGGAGCGTTAACATCTTATGTGGAGTTTCCTAATTACAAAAAGGAGGAATTAAAAATATCAGGCGGGATTAAGGAGTTTTTTTACAGTGTCGGAAATCGCTTTACCTTCCGCTCTGCCGGCAAGCCGTTTAGATGCGACTCCCATCACTTTTCCCATCTCACGGGGCCCTGAGGCCCCGGTTTCGGCAATTATAGCCTTCAGCTCGGCTTCAAGTTCTTCAGGGGATAATTGCTTGGGGAGATATTCTTCGAGCACGGCAGCTTCGGCGAGTTCATTCTCGGCGAGTTCCGGGCGGTTATTATCCTCGTATATCCGGGCGCTTTCCTTGCGCTGTTTCACCATTTTGACCAAAATTTTGGTGGCTGTTTCGTCGGAGAGTTCTCCATTGGCCCCCTTTGCGGTTTTAGCCTCAAGGAATTCTTTCTTAGCTCCGCGGAGAGCCTCGAGGCGGACTTTTTCACGAGCGAGCATAGCCTTCTTGATGTCGTCGCTAATCTTGTCGAATAAATTCATATATAGTGGATGTTTGATTGAATTTCGGTAAGCTTACGGTGTAAAATATTGTTACATCTTGCTATCAACCTGCAAATTTACAAAAAAAAATCAAATGGCGAGCAATATTGAGCCCGCCACCTGATTATTTTGATGTTCCGGAAAGATTCCGAGGGTGGATTATTTGCGTTTTCTGATGTCTTTGCGCATCATTCTGTTGGATTTCTTCTGCTTGATGATTTTCATCATTGTTTCCGATGCCTCAACTTCATTGGCATTGATTACAAGGCCGGAGAATTCACCGGTAATGGAGTGATTATTGTCGTCCATCACATTGAATACGACTTTGTAATTACTGTTGCCGAGGTCGGAAATAGTAATAGTTCCTGAATTGATAGGAGCGTATTTGGTGTTGTAACCATCTTCATCGACTTCATCCAGATCTCCATACCAGGAGAAGAGCATCTGGCCACCAAAGTCGAAATGGCCCGGGATCACCTTATTCATCTGGAGCTCTTCGCCGACAGAGAAAGTGCCGGTAGGAATGGTCTCGCTTTCGGTGAAGAAGTCGATGCTTATATAATCTCCGGTTTGCATTGAAGGATGAGTGAACATGAGCATCATTGTGTTGGCATCGTCAAGGATGGAATGTCCTTCGTTATAAGACATGGCGATAGTACCGTCTGCCCAGTTGAGAGTTACATTTTCAGTCAGAGTGGAGTATGGGCGCGCCGGTGCTGTCACGTCATTGTCGCAGAAGTTCTGGAGAACAGGCGTACCATTAAATGACCCTTTCAGGTGCACACCTTCTTCGGTGATGAAATCGAATTCGAACTTGGAGCCATTGTCGCTGACGGTGAAAGTTCCTCCCTGTACGAGGCCGAGTTTACGGGAGCCGTCGGGAGCGTAATATTCAAGGCGAGTCTTAGTGATGTAAGTCTGACCTAAGAAGTCGGCTCTTTCACCGGGGTCGAAGCGGAATGGTAGATAAGTGTAATTCACAACCTCGCGGGTTTCGACTGAATAAGTTCCGTCAGCCACCTTCTGGTTGGGCGCCATTTCATCGGCCGGTTTCGGCTCATAGAACTGGATGTTGAGCATATACCCATCCTTCAGGCTTCCATCTTCAATAGTTCCTTCAAAGAATTGGAGAGCGAGGTCGGCTGCGAACGGATAATACCAGTTGCCCCAGAAGCGGCCCTGGCCATGAGTATAATTTACGTTTACGTCCTCAGTAAAAGGCTGGAAATCAGTGAATCCTTTGGGGAAATCCACACGGCCCTGATAGCGTAAGTCGACAGATGCTCCGGTAAAGGTAGTCAATTCCATGCGGATATCGTATTCGCCTTCGTCTACTTCGCGGACATCGACGGTGCCATCAATAATCATGGAAGGAGCGGGACCATCATCGGCCAGCACAGTAATCGAAGATTTAGTGACATCGAAAGTCCATTCAGCATCGCTACGTCCCACGCGGTAATAACCTGCGGGAAGAATAGGATTCTGCACATTGTCAGACCAAGGGCCGGCAAGGACGAGATTCACCACCATATCTTCTTTAGAAGCGGGATTCCCGGCCTCATCGATGTTAGTGCCGAAAGCAACCGAGTAGATGCCGAGAGGTCCGGCCTCTTCATATGCAGCGTTAAAAGCTGAGTTCAATTTGATATATTCGGGCTGAGCCTGAAAAATGATTCCATCCACCTGATCAAGAGGGAAAGTCTTTTCATTCCCATCCTTGTCGGTTATGACGAGTTCCTTCGCGGTCTGGGCGCCAATTGCAAAAGCAGCGGAGAGGGCCAGAGCGGATATCAATAATTTTTTCATGACTGATTCGATTAGTGGATAAATTTAAAGGTGTGATTACCGGCTTTAACGATAAATGCGCCATGTTCGAGGCCGGCGATAGAAACTGAAGCATGTTTATCGGCATTGACAATACCCTGAGCTCTTAGATTGCCTTTAAGGTCGTAAATGTTTACGAGAGAGCCCGCTGTTAGCCCAAACACGTCAATCGTCTCCTTGCTGAGTCCGAAAGCAACATCGGATTCGCCGAGATTGATGTTCTCAACGCCATCGGGGATTAATTCCTTATCGAAAGTCATGTCGGTGATTTCAGAGAGAGGATAAGAGAATTCAAGGCCAGAGAGCGACTCAAGAATATTGAGGTTATCATTCTCGAAAGAAGCCACGGGTGTATTTTCGAAAAGGAAATTTACTTTCGAGCCGTCAGTCTTGTTCACTACAAGGGTGTAGGCGTAGTCGGCGGCAGCAGCTCCGAACGCGGTTGCCAAGACCGCTACAATTGCAAATATAATTTTTTTCATAATGCTTTAAATTTTACTGGAATGTTGGAGTTCCTGATATGGGACCTTCATATGTGATATGCGCTGTGCGGCCATCTTCGAACAGGAGGTCCATCTGCATTGTGTAAATTACCTGATCCTCGACAGTCTCTTCAAGCACGCTGATAGTACTGCCGTTTTTCATATGATTCGAAGAATTGGGGCTGTAAATGTTGACATAGCTGTCGTTGGTGAAAGTGAACGGAGCGCCGACCGTGTTATCGATAAACTGAAAGACTTCTCCGTCAGCGGCGCCATAGAGTCGGTTGGAGAACGGGAACATCCAGAAATGGATAGCCATTTCGCAATTCCAGTCTGCATCGTGGAATTTGACATAAAAACTTCCCTTAGGCTGCGGATTCGACAGATATTCGGCAGCGGACATGGTCAGGTTAATAACCGGTCCGAATTCCGGAAGAGTAGTGGAATAAGTCATCGAAAGCGGGGAGCCGTTTTCGAGCTCTGCGGCGAGAACGAATGTATATACCTCGCCATCGCGAGAAACAGTTAGTGTTCCTGACTTAAGGGCTGTTTTCGTACCATTGTCAAAGTATGTGTAATCAATATTAGTCCCAATGTAGGGAGCTTCTCCTCCATCAATTGTGTAAACGCCCTCAGGGAGATAGGAGGTTCCGTATGGCAGATACGTATCAAGCTCCAGACTCTGGGATTCGCTTTCATTAAAGAATTTAAGAGAGACATTAGTGGAGTTCCAGACCTTCATGTCGAAAGAGGTAGGAGTCATATCAATCGGGTCGGGAAGTTGGAAAGCGGGTGTGCCTGAAATGGCGCCGTTGAAAGTGAATTCAGCGGTGCGACCATCGTTGAGATTCAACGACATTACCATATGATAGTTGTCGCCCTCTTTTGTGACGGTCACCTTGCTTCCGGGGAGGAGCTTACAATTGAAGTTGGGGCTGTAACCATCTACATAGCTTGTTTCGAGGATAGAGCCCGGTACCGGGGTTTCGGAATAAGTGTATGTGCCTTCGGGAAGCGTGGTTACGCTTTCATCGGCTTGGAATATCATTGCGATATCATATTTCCAGTCGGCATCATTGAACTTGATGTAGAATTGACCGGCAGGCTGCGGATTTACATTATAAGAAGCTCCGGAAAGCACAGCCTCGAGCCAGGGAGTGTAACCCGGGAGCTCGCCTATGTATTTGCCTTTGAGCGACTTGCCGTTCTCAAGTTCGAGATCGACCTCGATAGTGTAATTGTGAGCATCGGAAGCTTCGCGGAAGAGGACCGGATTTGCAGCCTGTCCGATTGAGACGGTGACCGTTCCGGACTTCGGTTTGGAAGGCTGGTCGCCATCCATGGTAATTTTTGAATAAGCGGGGTCAACAGTGAAGGGGAGTCTTGTGCCCTCTACGACATAAACACCACTTTGAAGGAAAACTGCATCAGTAGAACCATACAGGTCGACTTCACAAGTGACATCACCGGTGTCGCTTGTCATGTTCACCGTGACATTGCCACCACTGAAGACATTGAGTCCTATTGTTTCGAAATTGACTATATCCGGAGACGGCGTAGCATCCCGGACAGCTATCTTGCTGAGATATTCGGCATTATACTTGTGGACGGTATTGTCTTTCATAAAGACAGTGACAGTCTGAGCAAGCATGGTTGCCGATGTCATTCCCAAAGCAAGAAGCAAAGAGTAAAAACGCTTCATAAAAAGTTGTTATTTAAAATTATTTGATGATTAATTTAGAACGAAGAGCGCCTGAGACGGCGATATATGTGCCTGCCGGGAGGTTAGCGTTGGTCATTTCGATACCGGAAATGCTGTAGACCTTCACCTCACTGCCATCGGAAGCCACGATAGAGCCGTCAATAGCGCGGAGAGAGGTTCCGGATTGCGACAGATTCCTGACAGCTCCGGGATTAACTTCCGAAATCATAAAAGCCGGGGAAATGGTCTGAACCTGAGTGTTTCCGGCCTCGTCGGTGAGCGTGATGCGGAGGTCATACCATTTGTTTGGGCTGGTCCTGGTCACTGCATTTTCAAGGCTGCCTTCCCAATAAGAGCCGTAAGCGATGACATATTTGTCAACATCCTCGGCCATGGGAATTTCCTCAAAATCATCAGTTCCGAAGGGAGCATATTCGGCCTTAAGAGTTGCAGGAGAATAGTCGTAAACAGTGAAATCGGAATTGTAGTTACCCATATCAACATTTGTCACCACAGGTGTAAAGTCTCCTCCGGCAACAGTAAGGATAGCATCTGCCGCTTTGTCGAATTTAATGGAAGGGTTGCCGTCTGCATCCTTCAGCATCACTCTCTGGACAGTTGGAGGGATAACGTCATCGTTGGCTTCATTATAGCTGATTTTGCAAACATTTATGCCATCGATTTCATCGACTCTGATGTTATAGTCGGTGAAAGTAATGTCTATTTGACCGGGTTGGTGCCCGTCGGCGGCAAGAGTCGAGAGCCAAGCGAAGAGGTTGCGGTATTGTTTGGGGTCGTAGGGTTCTCCGTTGAGAGAGCCGGATTCTTCAAATATAGCCACGTCGGCGGCACGGCGGTCGCCGAAATTGCCGTAGTAGCTGTCAACAGTATAGTTATAGAAGGGGTTTTCGGCAGAACCGGCCGGCTTGGCGATAGTAACGGCGGCCGCGGAAGTGGACCCCATAACGTAATCTTTATTATAAGGGAAAGAGAAATAAGGATTTACCGGAGCTTTCCCATAGCCCGGCTCCATATTCTTGTTATAGCCGCTATCCTCCTGAGTGCAATAGAAATAAAGATTGCCGTCGGGATGAGATAAAGAAGGTGAATTGACCCCATACTTGGGGCCGTACTGTTGCCAGATATCTACATCGCCGACGATAGTGAACGTGTGGAGTTTGTCAAGATCATTGAGGGGGCTGCAGATATAGAGGTCGCCCGGAGTTACCTCGCTGAGACCGAGTGCGCTCCTGACATTGTTGTCGGGGCGATAAATCCCGAAATTAATATATTTTATGGGGTTATTGAGACCCTTGTCATCGTATACCGGCGTATGCACGCATGGCACTTCGACCTTATAATAATCGTCAACGTTATTGGCTACAATCATTGATTGAGTGACGTCGGCTCCATCGATTGTGCGGGATACACCGACATTTCCAAAGTCATTGTGATAGGTTAAAGCGAGCCAATATGCTTCCGAACCTTCACCGAAATTGCTTTTTAGAGTGAATGATTTATAGGTTTCATCGCCGCCGATTGAAGCGGTGATAGAGTGGGTCCATTGGCAGCAACCGCCAACGAGGACAGATTGATGGCATACGAGCTTCGGGGTATTGTAAGGTATTTCCGGTTGGCCGTCGACAGGAAGAGTCATCAGTTCGCCGTCGGGCATGTAGATTTTGAGCGAGACCGTTTTATCGGCCATGTCGATGTTAGAATCAATCTCCGTAGGACCGGAGACCTCAACGTTAGGGAATACTACCATCGAGTGATATGGGTCGTTATATAGGACCTGGATATTATAAACACCGGCGGGGACATCAAAAACGGATACGGCCTGATCCTCTGTCAACAGGTAGAAATCGTAAGGTTTCATGACATAGACGGAGGAGGGATATTCGTAACCACCGCCATGTGCGGAAGGATGGCTTGTGACGGTCAGTGGGAAAGTGGTCTGACCCTCAAGGAATTTGGCACGGGCTTCCTTTTGTTGCTCGGACTCGGGCATTGTCACCATGTGGGATGAAGTTGTGCCGTCGGGCGCGATTTCAGTGACGAGAGTCATGCTCCCGGGCGCCGTATTGATAATTGCATCACCTACTTGCATGAAGCCATCCGGAAGAATGGGATTCGAGGCGAAAAGAAAAGGTGTGATAGCCATGGAGGCCACGGCGAAAAGAAATCCGGTTTTCATGATTTTTAGCTATAAGGTTAAATTAGAACAATCCGGCCATAAATGTTATAAATATTGAGGAACATTCATGCGAGATATGGTCAAAAAAATTGCTACCGCAAATCTAAGAAAAAAGATTTTAAGTAGCAAATAATAAGTAAATATTTTATAATTCTTCAAAAGAATGAAGCAGACGACTTTTCAAAGTTTTGTCGCGTGTAAAACCATTAACGGGCGTAATTTGCAGCGATTCGTCGAATCCGGGCGATATCGGCCGAAGTGTTGCCGGCCGGGCTGGAGATAAGGAGCTTCTTGACGGCATAGAAGTCGGGGTTTTGTGAGGCCTGAAAGTCAGCGGCATCCTCAGTGCTGAGCCCATCTGCAGCAGCGGCATCTTCAATAGCCTCGTCATTGTCGGCGATAGCGGTAAGCATATCGCTGCCGTTGACTAAAGTAGCGGTAAGAGTGGCCGGGTTGATTCTTATCTGGGGATTTGAGTCAAAACGGTCGAAATTATCAATGTATTCGTTAACGAGTCTCGTTATAGATTCTTCAAGTGTCATAGTATAATTTTTTTATTGAGTGGTTTCATAAATAAATAACAAGAAATCGGGATGGAATGTTGATTTGGGAAGAGTTGGAGAATGTCTAAGAGTTAATGATTATTGATAAGAGGATACGTTTCTTCGAGCGTGTCCAAAAAAATTTGCTTAAGCTTCTTTAAACTTTTGAGAGCTAAAAATCATCTTATTAATATAATAATAACCGAAAATCATTTACAGTCCCGAAGGGGGAAGTCTCCACTATGAACTTATCCAAAACCTTAATTACCATTATTCTGGCTTCATTAGTGGGTGTTGCCACGTGTCTTTCGGCAGTAATCCGCGGAGTTGTGACAGATAATGAAGGGAGCGAGTTGCCCGGTGCCCTTGTGCGCCTTATGAGTCCCAAAGATTCCATAGGCCATCAATCAGTAATGACAGATGTGGACGGAAGCTATGAGTTTAATAATGTTGCTCCGAATATTTACGCTTTGCGCGTTTCGATGACCGGTATGGATCCGTCGACAACCGATGTTGAGGTTAAATCGGAGAATGATACTATAAATATTCGACCGATAGTCTTGACGGAGAACTCAGTTCTGCTTGATGAGGCAGTAGTGACGGCCGTAAAGGCAGCTGTAGTGGCAAAAGAAGACACACTTGAATTCAATGCCGGTTCATTCCATACCACTCCGAATGCTTCCGTGGAGGACCTGCTCAAGAAGCTTCCCGGTGTAGAGGTAGGTAGCGACGGCTCCATTACGTCGGGGGGAAAGACCATCAGTAAGATACTTGTGGACGGTAAAGAATTTTTTGCCGATGATCCTAAGATGGCTTCCAAGAATCTGCCCTCCTCGATGGTCGACAAGGTTCAGGTGGTTGACCGGAAGAGTGAGACGGCGCGTCTTACAGGCGTAGATGACGGAGATGATGAGACGGTGATCAATCTGACGGTAAAAAAAGATATGAACAATGGATTTTTCGGCACAATCGGAGGAGGCTACGGTACAGATCATCGATTCCGGGCAGACGCGAATCTCAACTGGTTCAAGGATGGGAATCAGGTTTCTATAATAGCCGGAGGCAACAATGTGAACGAGTCGGGCTTTACCGATATGGGGAGAGGTCGTTTCCGTGATTTCGGAGGCAATAACGGCATCAACACTACGAGTCAGTTCGGCATCAACTTCAATGTGGGCAATGAAGAGAAGTTCAGAGTGGGGGGAAATGTAATGTATTCCTATACCGACAGGGATTCATGGAACAGGTTTGACACGCAATATCTCTTTCCGGATTCGGTAAGCTGGCTTAGAGGGGGCGGAACAACCCGTGACCGGGGGCATTCATTGCGGGCTAATTTCCGGATGCAATGGAACATCACGGAGGCGGATGTGCTCGACTTTCGTCCTGACTTTCAGTTGAATTACAGAAAATCGGAGCAACGTGATTCCTCGATTCTATATGCAACTGTATTGTCGGATTCACGAGTGAACAGTAACATAGCCATGCGCGCCAACAGAGGACTTGATATTCAGACCGGCGGGCGTCTGGTCTACACTCACAAATTTCTGAGCCGGCCCGGTCGTTCATTTTCAGCGCAGGTGAGATATACGTTCGCCAACACGAAGGAGCATTCGACTACATGGAATGACATCGAATATTATCTGCGACAGGAAGACAGCGAGCGAATTTTTCAATATCTTGATTCGAGGCAGTGGAGTAATTTTGTTGAGGGGCGGCTTACATGGACCGAGCCGTTAGGCAATAACTCGGGCGGTAATTATCTTGAAATAGCATATTTAGCATCAGTAAGATTCAACAATGCAGACAAATTGACATATAATGTTCCCCGGGAGGAGGGGGAACCCGCATTTTCATGGGTTCCGGAATATTCTTCAGTTCCTGACGGAGCGGTGCTCGACAATGACCTTTCGAACAGATTCCGTAATAAATTCACCAATCAGCAACTGCAGTTAGGTTATAAGAAGACCACTAAGGTTATGAACCTGAATGTCGGACTTATGTTTTCACCCTCCTCGACGCGGAGTGAGGATCTGATAAATCCGGAAAGGAATATCGCCACGCGATGGGTTTGGAACATATCTCCATATCTGCGGTTTCGCTACCGGTTTTCGAAAAATTCGAGTCTGATGATGAATTATCGGGCGCGGACGAGTCAGCCGTCGCTGACCCAATTGCAACCGGTAGCAGATGTATCGGATCCTCTAAATATCAAGGTGGGTAATCCGGACTTGAAGCCCACGTTCACTCAGAATTTTGGAATTCATTTCAATAATTACAACGCCACGACGCAGCAGTCGATATTCGCGGTTGCGAATGCGAGTTTTGCGCTCAATAATGTGGTTTCGCGGACGGTGGCAGATCCGGAGACCGGAGTGCGGACCACGATGTATACGAATGCCAACGGTAATTGGAATGTGTTTGCGATGATGATGCTCAATCAGCCGTTTCGCAACCCTAAATGGCGCATTTCGGCCCGGTTCAACGGACGTTATACATCGAATGCCGGATATATCGATGGAGATTTCAATCGGAGCGGGAATCTTGTGTTGTCGCCTACGGTGGGCATGACGTTCTCATCCAATATCTTCCAGATGACCGCGACTCCGACATATTCCTTCCAGATGGCCACGAGCTCGTTGGCGCGTCAGCCAGATCAATTCACCCATTCATATGGATTTGACACGGATGCCTCATTGTATCTACCTTTTGGTCTCGAATTGACGACTGATTTATCGTTTGCCAAGTCCAGCGGCTATTCAATCGGTTTCGACAATACACAATGGCTATGGAACGCGGGTCTTTCCTATTCCCTATTGCGCGACAAGTCGCTGACCTTATCGGTGAAGGCCTACGATTTACTTGGGGAGAAAAAGAATATCTCTCGCACGGTTTCAGCCAATAGGATAACCGACCGTCAGTATAATGACCTGAGTCGATACGTAATGTTTGGAATCACCTATAAGTTCAATACGTTGTCCAAGAAGACCACGGTCAATATAGATGGAGATTTTCCCGGACCACCCCCGGGAGAAAGACCCGGGGGACGAGATGGGGGTCATCCGGGAGGTCGCGGACCGATGATGCCCCCTCCGGGCCGATGATATCCCCTCCGGGCCGATGATTTGGGAATCCATATAGGAATATAGGAGGGAAAGGGGTCTTATCTGGCGACCGCGAATTTACGGCCGTTACGGATGTAAATTCCCGGAGCGAGCGCATCGGGGTTCACTTCGCGTCCGGTCAGATCGTAAGTCTTACCGTCATGGATAGGTTCGGGGGCCGCAATCTCGGTAATCGAATCGGCATCTGAAGGGTATTTCAGGAGCGCTTTGGGGCTTTCAACTATTGTGCCATCGGAATCTTTGTAATAGATAAGAGCCTGGTATACGTTATTCATGAGAGGATTCTCATTAAGCAGTTCTCCGGTAATTGGGTCTTCAATCCATTCAGCTAATTTATATGCGTACCGATGGGCAAAATTGAATGGATTCCCAAAATTATAAAAGCTAAAATTATTGATGAGTTCCCCGTTTTCGAACAATTTAATATATAAGTTAAGGGGATCAAGCAGTGTATGGTCCTGATTTACAATAGGCATTTTAAAGTCTAATTTAGCAGTATAGTCACCCCATAAAAAGCCTCCCATTGAGTGCCCTGAACGATGCTCAATGCTGTAAGATAATTCAGGCGCAGGAAGCGATGTTGGCGGAGTCGGGGAAATTCTACCTGTTATGAATTCGTCAATGACACAACCGGGTACCAGCAAATATTGGTCTTCATAATTGTAATATTCATATCCTATTTCATTTGCGTATTTCGGAGCTACGCACAATGAATAGTTAAAATTATGAAACAATCCGTTGTTGATATCGCATCTACCAATCATATCATCTTGTGAACATTTAAAACTTACTTTGGTTCCAAAACTTATATCAGTAAGATAACTTGAATATGAATAGGGAGCATCTATTTCTTTTATAGCTCGATAATAGATTCCGGTAGTATCCACATATTCAGTAAAATCATTAGGATCAAACACATAAGATTGAATGCTATCTATTAATATGGAATGAAGGTCCATATTTTTGAAAATTATTTCGTCACTTTTCACAATGCCGGCGATCCAATTCGCGACCTCTCCATATTCAAAGTTATAGTCGTATGGCGCGTAATTACGTTAGTATAGGGAGTGATAAAAAGGGAAATAGACAGTATCATTTTTTATTTTGATATCTGTAGATCATGTCATCAAACTTTGCGAACCATCTTTTAATCGTTGTAAGCATAGATAGTCTACTGTCATATTGGTAGCATCTGCGGGGGGTGGTGCTTCCATATGAATGTGGGGTTGTGAATTGAGGATCCGTTGATTGACTGAGTAGAAAACCAGAAGGTTACAAAAGGTAGGACGAGTAGGAGAGGCAGGAAGTTAAGACGTTTCATATCATTAAATTGATTATGCTGTTTTACTAAAAATTTGTTTTGTGGAATTTTCGGGAGCCGTTTTTATCTCGGATGATATAGGTTCCGGGGGGGAGCTTGTCGGGATTATTTCCGCAGTGTATTCCTGAAAGGGTGAAAATCTGCGTGGGTCCGGATTGATTAGAACTGTCCGGGTCATCGTTTAAAACATCTTTTATACTCGAAGAAATTGCTTCAATCCGTTTGAACCAGCTCCATGGGAGAGTGGTCTTGGCTTTCTCCATGGCCTCTGGTTTTACATACAGGACAGCATTTAGGTATACATTCATCGTAAATATGTCAGTAGTCATAATTTCCGGCTCCGGCGCAAGGTAGACAACAGAATCAAGTGCCAATAAATTTTCCGCTATATAAGACGGCGCATCTCCACACCAGGTATTTTCAAAAAATGCACGGGATTGTATTTTAGTACCTTTATTAATGATAAGCGTTCGCAAATTAGTGTTATACCCTAACGCGCTTCCATTCAAAATGATTCCTTCGGGAAGTTCCAGTTTATGGAGTTTGCTCTCACCCAGAGCGTAAGGCATCAATATCGTTGGTCCCGGTTCAAATGTGATGTGTTCCCCGTTATAATAATAAAGTGCGTACCAATCGATGAAACACCCACTCTGAATTACAATATTTTCCAAAGAATAACAACCAACGAATGCTCTCTTCCCTATTTTTGTGATATTTGAGAAGTCCCAAGATTTAAGTGAAGTACAACCGAGGAAACAACCGTCAGGAATTTCTGTGAATTGAACCGGCCAGTTAATATATGTAAGGTTATTACACCCTGCAAACGCTCCACTTCCTATTTCAAGGATTGATTCAGGCAAGTGCACAGATTTTATCATAGTTGTGGAAAATGCATCGTCACCGATGATCTCAAGACCCTCATTTAGCTGAATGGAGTCAACGTGTTGCAACTTAGAGAAAGCAAAGCCGCCGATTTTCTTCACAGAGCCCGGAATCGATATAAAATTGTTTATTTTGTCGCATTCTCTAAATCCGCTTTCCCTGATTTCAGATACAGAGTAATTTACGCCATCAATTTCCACCGAAGAAGGAATGAAGAGGCTGTCGATAGGTGTCTTGGAAGCACCGCGAGTCGGCCAGGCGACATCTACGGTGCGGTCTTCTTCTGAGAGGATATTGTAATCAAGGTTACCGATAATAACGGCCTGAGCCACCGTCGCGATGCCTGCTATAAAGATAGCAGCAATAAAACTGCGTAAAGCCCGCGATAAATAAAGCACTCTCTTCATGGCATTATAGTATTGATTTATATTATTGTCAATATGCAAAAATAATAAAAATACAGCACATAGCAAACCCTATGTGCTGATTAATGATTAATTCATAGTTAAGGAGTCATGACAGAATGTCTCCCGGAAGAACGGGATTAACAGAAAAAGGAGCTGACCATCGGAAAATCAGATATCCTCCAGCAGGAAGATTTCTCACTATAGAAGGAGTCTGTGCCGTCCTGATCTTGTCAGTGGGTGGTTGCTCGCCCGACTTGAGAGGGGTGAGTTCCTCCAGAGTTTTAGAGCCCTTGAAAGAGATTGTGACGGTCTGAGGCCTTACGATATCATGGTTGACAATCACGAGGTAATTTATATCCTGATTATCAGCGATGCCCCCGGCATTAGCCATGTTGGTCGAATCGGGGTTCACTTCATCTTCCGCATTCAACCCGGAGAGAGGAGAATAGCCGGGAGAAGTAAAATCAGGTAGTTTTTTGAGATGAGATACAAGCACACCGAGTCCATCGGACGTGATAGATGAGATTACAGGCATCGAGGAGGAGGACAGTGAGGTCAGTCCCCAGTGTGTATCATAGATCTTCTTCGGCTTTCCGTTCTGATCAAGGTTATCGGGATCATTTTCTATGCGGATGGGCATCATTGGGAAATAACCTCCCGTGTTCTCCTTTATGCCCCTGCATCTGGCCTGAAGATCCTCCATAGCAGAGATATTGGTGTGACATACCTTCTGCACTGAAGTTTCGAGGAATACATCTTTGTATCGTTCGATTTCGCGGTTGACCCTACGGGCATAATACCAAATGGCGTTTCTGCTTTCATCATGATTTAGGGGCGCGTGAAAAAAGACTGTGCCTCCATAATCTCCGTCTTGAAGATATCTCCAATAACCGAGTCCTTTCGCGCCGTAAGCCAGAGCGGAGAAAGCCTCGAAACGCAAATGATTCTCGAGTGACGTCGGGTAGAAACCGTTCTCCCCGGTCAGGTGTGAATTCGACATGACATATGCCCAGAACGGTTTTCCTGTGGCGCGTGAATGTGCGCTGAATAGTTCGAGGTTACGATAGAAGTATTCATGATTTTGTAAATATTCCGAATGCTTGGCTCCCGGATACTTACGGGCAAATCTTGAAAGATTGAAGAGAGGTTCATGTTTCATTACCGGATAACAGTCATAAGTTATTAAGGCCGGTTTGAAGTAATATTCAAACGTATCGAGGTATTGCTTAAAGTCTTCCACGGAATCAAATGCCTGAACCGGAAGCAAGTTGATGCGCTGGAGGCCACCGGGCATATTGTATTGGTTAAATAGTTCCTGCACTCGCTTGTAGCGGTTCAGCAGACTATCGTGCCGGCAGCAGGTAAGCATCTTAAGAGTTGGCTCATCGCACATGGTTACCCCTGCGAAAGCGTTTCCGGGAACTTTTGCCAGATCTTTAATGTAACTATTTGTTCTATTGACTTGTTCTTCCAAAGTTTGCCCTGCTCCTATCCAGGCATAGCTTAGGAAGAGTCTTACTTTACCTATTGCTGTTTGAAGTGCAATACAATCAAATGGAGTAGTAATATGTACCAAATAGGCTGAACTGAGGTTAAAACCGGCATCCTTCAGAGTTTGGAAATCGTTCTCGTCAGCAATGTAATGAATATTGTTTGTAAATGGGATTGCCAGAATAGGAATCATACCGGGGGTAGGATTGTGGTACACGGGTCCGTTTTCAATCGGAGTAACATTACATCTGAGGCAGGTATTATTGCTCTTCATGAGCTTCCTGCAAGGAGACTTATCGTTGTTTTCACAAGCCAGTTGGCAGTTTACAGGGTTCCAGTCGCACTGTATAGGGCAATTTGTCGATTCGCAATGAACATCTGTCTTTTTGTTTTCGTTTTCTTTAGTCATTTCTTTTAGTTTTTAGTTAGTTGGTTGAGCAATATTACTCGTTATATTTAGTGGATGGATTCTTAAATTCATTCCTTTGATATGTGGAATTTTCGGGAACCGTTTTTATCACGGATTATGTAGGTTCCGGGGGGGAGCTTGTCAGGATTATTGCCGCAGGGCAGTCCTGAAAGGGTGAAGATCTTCGTGGGTCCGGCAAGATTAGAATCGTCCGGGTCATCGTTTAAAACATCTTTTATGCTCGAAGAAATTGCTTCTTTCCGTTTGAATCGGCGCCAGGGGATAGTGTACTTGGCTTTTGCCAGGGCTTCGGGCTTTACATACAGCACGGCATTTTTGTAAACGTTGGGCGTAAAAATATCACCAGGCATACGTTCGGGTTCTGATGCGAGATAGACCACCGAGTCAAGTGCCAATAAGTTTTCCCCTTTCCAACGCCAATCATCTGGAGGACCATATGCGTTCTGTTCCCAAAATGCGCGGTCGATTAAGTTGGTGCCTTGATTAATGATAAGTGTGCGCAAGTTTATGCATTCGTCTAACACGCTCTCATACAAAGTAATTCCCTCGGGAAGTTCCAACTTATGGAATTTACCGCCGGCCAGCGCTCCAGATTTCAATACCGTTGGGCCCGGTTCGAATGTGAGTTTTTCACTTCGATAACCACCGAGTCCACCCAGATCTATATAGCATCCACTCGGTATCACCACATTCTCAAAAGAGGAACAGTTCTCGAAAGCGAGGAACCCAATTTTCGTAATATTTGAGAAGTCCCATTGTTTAAGGGAAGAGCAATCCCTAAAACAACTGTTAGGGATTTCTGTAATATAATCCGGCCAGTTAATATATGTAAGGTTATTACACCCTGCAAACGCGAACTCTCCTATTTCAAGGATTGATTCAGGCAAGTGCACTGATTTTATCATAGTTGTGGAAAATGCATCGTTACCGATGATCTCAAGACCCTCATTTAGCTGAATGGAGTCAACATATTGCAAGTCATCGAAAGCGAAGGCGCCGATTTTCTTCACAGAGCCCGGAATCGATATAAAATTGTTTATTTTGTCGCATTCTCTAAATCCGCTTTCCCTGATTTCAGATACAGAGTAATTTACGCCATCAATTTCCACCGAAGAAGGAATGAAGAGGCTGTCGATAGGTGTCTTGGAAGCACCGCGAGTCGGCCAGGCGACATCTACGGTGCGGTCTTCTTCTGAGAGGATATTGTAATCAAGGTTACCGATAATAACGGCCTGAGCCACCATCGCGATGCCTGCTATAATGATAGCAGCAATAAAACTGCGTAAAGCCCGCGAATAAAAATTTTTATTTTTCATATTTTTCAAATATATTATTTTTACAAATTTAAATTATTTCCATTTCAGGATAAGGCAATCTCCGGGTTCAAGAGTATGCCGGTTGGTGGTGAGTGGTTCAGTTATAATTGGTTTACCCCAAAATGCTGAAGTGACTTTCTCAACTGTGTAAAACGGATTAAGTTCCAAGTTAATGATCTGATTACTTTCCACGCCATGGTTAACAATCATCAGGAAATCGGAGGCATCCTCTTCGCCTTCAGTCGGTTGACAGCAAAGATGGCTTACCTGAACCCCACGCCGAGTGCCGGTTACATTCAGGAGAGGTCCTATTGGTTCTTTCAATCTCGAGTAATATGTCGGAGTATTGGAACCATTAGCAGAAATGGGGCTGTCATCAAAGGGGATAAATCCTATGGTGGAAGATGGAGAAATATCCTGAGTGTGGGCTACTTCCATAAGTTGCGAACCGGCAAAAACGCGTTGAAATCGCTCAATTGTGGAATTTACTTCCTGTATGTCCTCCCAAATAGCGGTGCCGGTACCTGCCACGGATAGAGCAGCCGGACCGTCTGATTCAGTTTGCTGCCTGAAGGGAGAATATACAATTCCTTGAGCGCCATAACCTAAAGCTGATAAAGCGGCGAAACGCATTTTGCCGAGGGAAGGAGTTATCAGAGAACCGTTAGGGCTGAAAGTATTGCATCTGACTTTTACCCAGAAAGGACGGTTAGTATAGCGCGACATCATTTCAAAAGTGGCGAGGGCATTGAAAAACTCTTGGTACCTTATCACAGTCCATCCTTGATAATAATCAGTATGAATATCGCAGTCAACTACCCAGACCGCCGGCCTGAGATATTGTTCCACTTGTTTAAGATAATCTTCATAAGATAGATTGGAAGGAGAAATGTAAGAAGAAGCATCCGGAAGCAAAAATTGGATGATATGCCTGTTCCCCGGCTCAACTTCTCCTTCCACTGCGGGATCGGCGGCAACAATGCGGCCATTGAATAGCTTGGCAATCTCAGGGGAAACAGAGAGTTTCGGAAGTCCGATACAGTATCCTGCGAGTCCCGCTTTATTACGGAACGTATTAACTAATCCGGTGCAAAGTTCCAATTGTTCTTTCAATGTACGGTTGTCATCAGGTCCAAGATGATTGTGGCAGAGAATCGTCTTTATATTCCAATCGGCAGCCCGATCGATGGCAGAGCTGATATTAGTAAGCCCTATCGACATAATAGCATGAGTGATTCCGCAATCATGAAGTTCGCGGCAAGCTTTTTCCTCCAGAATTGAGGAGCCTAAGTTGGGATATGCAGCTGCCAAAACAATCGGGTGAGCCCCCTTTCCGAAGTAAGGTAAGTTTAAATAACGGGAATTTGGATTATAAACCGGTTGAAGATTACCGTTATTTTCAATGTCCCGGTCTGTAAATGTGATTGTGTCTAAGTTCATTGTGATACATTTTAGTTAGTGTGATTATGTTTGCTAAGTCAAATCTTCGAAAGAGTCCGGTTCTCTTTCATTTGGGGATGCGCTTCCTTGATTGACAATGCAAAGGTAATACACCATTTGCTTAAATCCAAATAAAAAATCAAAAATAATTTGTTGATATTAAATATTTTAATTTTCACCCTTATCTGCCCACCAATTCGTTTTTAATCAATGGTGGACTTCAGGCGATCAAATATTTTAAAATGAAATATATAACATAGACAGAGAGAAAAGAAGATTGGGCTATTTGCATTCTTTAACATTTGGGTCTCAGAATGGTGGAGTCTAAAAATCGAACCGGGTGGGGGTAAAAAGAGGTGTCCGCCTGCTTCCGGAGAAACAGACGGACTGGGGATTGTGGGGAAGTGGGCGATTACGGATTCGAACCGCAGACCCTCTGCTTGTAAGGCAGACGCTCTAAACCAGCTGAGCTAATCGCCCGATTGCGAATGCAAAGTTATAACTTTTTTCTGATACTACCAAATTTTTTTACTATTTTTGTGAGGATTTTTAATATTTCTTATTGCTGCAGCGCTAATTTCTGCTCTAAGTAGCAATAAATCAATATTTCATCCTCTTGGTTCAAATGCTTGATAAAATTAAAAATATTCCGATTTCTCGTTATGACTATCCGTTGCCGGAGGCGCGAATAGCGCGCCATCCTCTTGCGGAGCGGGATTCGTGCCGGTTGCTTGAGTTAGATACGGAAAGAAAGATAAGTCATCGGCGATTCTCGGATGTGGCAGATTTGCTTCGGCCCGATTCTGTCTTGGTGTGCAATGATACCAAAGTGATAAATGCGCGAATAAAGTTTCAGAAAGAGACCGGGTCGGTGATAGAGGTGTTTTTGCTTGAACCGATTGCTCCGCGTGATTATGTCCTGATGTTTCAGTCAAAGGGGAGCTGCGCATGGAGCTGTCTTGTAGGAAACCTTAAAAGATGGAAGAGCGGACCGCTGACTAAGAAACTGCTTATAGAGGGGAGAGTAGTTGAACTTCGTGCAAGGCGCGGAGAATCCATGCCCGGAAATGCTCATGAAATAATGTTCGAATGGAATGATCCGGAGCTTAGTTTCGCGACCATAGTGGATGCAGCGGGGTTCATACCAATTCCGCCATATTTAAAAAGGGAGTCAGAGGCTTCCGATGCAGATGATTACCAGACGGTTTATGCCCGTTTGCAGGGTTCTGTAGCAGCTCCTACCGCCGGGTTGCATTTCACGCCGGCACTTTTTGACAGGATTCGGGATAAAGGAATCGAGATTGTCCCGGTAACGCTTCATGTTGGCGCCGGCACGTTCCAGCCAGTCAAGTCAGATAGCATAGGAGGCCATCCGATGCATACCGAAGTATTCACAGTGACGTCGGAATCGGTCAGGACAATAAGAGAAGCGATGGCTTCAGGGCGAGATATAACAGCAGTCGGCACAACCTCCGTGAGGACACTTGAATCACTCCCGATAATAGGTATTCAGATGGCTTCTGGGGATTTCAGTCTTAATGTCGGTCAGTGGGAGGCCTACGAAATAGACGAGCAAACGTGTCTGGAAGATAAAGAATGGCGAGCATCAACTCTCGGTGCTTTGGATAATCTCCTGAAGTATATGGAAGACCGCAACCTACCCTCGCTCACGGCATCCACTTCCATCATGATTGCCCCCGGTTTCCGCTGGCGTATAGTGGATAATATGATTACAAACTTCCATCAGCCTCAGAGTACGCTTCTCTTGCTTGTATCCTCATTCCTGGGAGAGGGAAGGCCCGATAACGGGGAAAAAGAGTTGTGGAGGCAAGTGTATGAAGAAGCCCTTTGTAATGGATATCGATTCCTGTCGTATGGCGATGCATGTTTCTTCGCGGGGAAGTGATTCGCTGACTCTGGTTTATGGTGGAGGAGTCAATTCAGCGGAGATTTCGCTTCCGGGATCAAAGAGTATAGCTGCGCGAGCTCTGATATTAGCTTTCATATATAAATATAAATGGCGGAATAATCGCGAAGGGTCTATTGCGATAGAAGTGGTTAATGAGCCTGAGTGTGATGATACTGATGAGCTGAAGAGGGCGCTTCGTCAATTGACGGAATGGGTAAAGACCGGTTCAGCATATCAATACGATCTTGGTTCGGGGGGCACGTCCATGAGATTTTTCCTGGCGCTTGTTGCCTCCCTCCCCGGGTTTAAGGGGATAATAGATTGCTCGGAAGCAATGCGGCATCGTCCTATTACTCCACTTCTGACAGCTCTCAGAGAAGCGGGAGCCTATATAGAAGGGGATTCAACACCCTTCAAAGTGAAAGGAAGAAGGTTTAGAGGTGGTGATGTAAAGGTTGACCAGACGGTTTCGAGTCAGTTTGTTTCGGCATTAATGATGGCATCATTGCTATGGGAGCATCCCTGGCGTAATTACACGCCGGCTGTCGTTTCACGTCCATATATAGAAATGACACGGAGGGTGATGGAGAGTTTTGAGAGTATGGCGGAATCGTCGGAAAAGAAAATAGGCCAAAATTCCGAAAACCTACGGTTTGTTATTGAAGGGGATTGGTCGGCGGCAAGTTATTATTATGAGTTTGCATTGCTGAATCCCGGAATAGTCGTGGGGCTTAGGAATTTATCCGAAAAGGATTTGTCGCTGCAGGGCGACTCCCGGTGTCTTGAGATATTCGGGCAACTTGGCGTCAGGTCAGAAAGAGTTGAGGAAAATGAGGGAAATGGATACGATATATATTGTGTGGCAGACAAGGTTAATGCAATAGTAATGAATGGCTATCCCGTTGAATTCAATCTCAATGACGAGCCGGATCTCGCTCCGGCGCTTGCAGTCGGACTATGTATGGCCGGAATCAGATTCTCGATTTCCGGCATAGAGCATCTGCGATACAAAGAGAGCGACCGGATAGACACACTCAAAACGGAGCTTGCGAATGCCGGTTATCTTCTACGCTCCGAATCCGACAAGCTCGTTTGGGATGGAGCGGTCACAGAGGTGATAAACGAACGCAATCCCGTATTTGATTCGCATAATGATCATCGTATAGCAATGGCGCTTGCCATGGCTGCTACTCGTTTTGATTCCGTAACCATAACCGGAGCTAAAGCGATAACCAAATCGTATAGTAAGTTTATATCAGATATTAACAAATTGGGAATTTTAGACTCCATCCAATAAAAAATGTTAATGCAGGGTCGCATCTCGGGGTGCAGATATCGCCTTGCAGACGAAGGAGCATAGCGGGCTATGTGACTGAGTCAAAAGGTGATGGATGCCCCTGAGATGCGATGGATGAAGTAATTTTAATAATTAAATTTAATCAAATTAAATATAATGACAATATCCTTTCTAATAAAGTTAGTTGCGTCCGGCCTCTTTTTGGCTAAAATCCCGAATCTCTTCGGTCACAGCTCAAAGGCTGCTCTCTCAGAGATTCAAGATTTTATCTCAAAAATAGGCCGCCCTGCATTTAACATTTTTTATTGGATGGAGTCTTAGCCCTTAGATGATATGATACCAGCATTGATTATACTTGGAGTGCTAATAGCAGTCGGAATAGTAGTATATATATTTGAGCTTAGATGGCGCAGGAATCATCATGAGGAGTTGAATATAAAGAGAGATGAGACAGATGATGAGGCCTCCGGTTCCGGTCAGGAAAGGCCTGCGGAATCTTCGGATGGAGAATGCTGCGGGCTTCATCTGGTCTGTGAGAAAGATTCGTTGTCTCCCATGTCGGCCGATATCATTTATTATGATGACGAGGAACTCGACAGATTTGTGGGGCGTGCTGCTGAATCGTATACTCCTGAAGAGGAAGAAGAGTTTCGTGAGGTGCTGATGACATTGCAGCCGGATGACATTGCGGGCTGGGCGCGCAGCATCACCCAGCGGCATCTTGAACTGCCTCCGGACGTCAGAGATGCGCTCCTTATGCTCGTCAGGGAGCAGCGTGATTCGGAGGTAAAATCACATTAATAAGCCGGACTAAAATGGGGTGTATTCTTTTTGTTAACATTAATAAATACATTTTAACATTTATTAATTTCTCTGCCTTGTAATCACTTACGCGAAAAATGGCCCATATCTTTCCACTTTTTTCGAACAAAATTTGCATGGGCCGGAAAAATGTTATAATTTTGCATTCGCAATTCGGAAACGACAGCGTTGCAAGCCAAGCGTAAGCGAGGCGGGAAGGCGCTCCCGGAAAGCAAAGAGAACATTGACATAATGCTACGAGACAAGCAGCGACAAGTTGTTTGAGAGAACGAGGAACAAATAAATGTTCCGTCAATCCTACAGACAGACAGGAAATCCGGTCAAGACAACAAATTCGAAGATATATAGGAATATATAACTAACAGCGGAGAGTTTGATCCTGGCTCAGGATGAACGCTAGCGGCAGGCTTAACACATGCAAGTCGA
>JAIDDJ010000051.1 GCA_029055345.1 Muribaculaceae bacterium
GGATTTATTTCTTGGAATTTTATTTTGGATTTATTTCTTGGAATTTTATTTTGGATTTATTTCTTGGAATTTTATTTTGGATTTATTTCTTGGAATTTTATTTCAGGATTTTTGACTTCAAAGTTTTAATGTTGGATATTTTTAGATGTATAGTCAAAATTGGTGTGGAATCTATGACTCATAGGCCTATTGATTAAGGGGAGATGGGAGGTTTGGAAAAAATTTGGTTTGAAAAATTTTTCATGAATTTTTTGCGGAAAAATTTGGAGATATAAAAAAAGTGTTATACCTTTGCGGTGTATTAGAACACTAATACACTAATTTAATAGTAAACTCAAAGTCTATCTAATTACTTAATAATATGTTAAAGATTGAGAACCTCACTTACTCCTATTCAAAGCGAATGGCTTTGATAGAGAACTTCAATATGAATATCGAGCCGGGAAGCGTTTGCGGACTTCTTGGAAAGAACGGTGTCGGCAAGACCACACTCATATACCTGATATGCGGGTTGCTGAAGCCTCAGAGTGGGAAGGTCGATTTTAAAGGATACACTCCCTATGATCGCAAGACATCGTTTCTTGAAGACGTGATGCTCGTTCCCGAGGAGTACGCTCTCCCGAATGTGACTCTCGAGGAATACATCCGTGTCAACGCTCCATTCTATCCGAAATTCGACAAAACGCAACTTGATCATTATCTCGGAATATTCGAACTGACTCCTGATCTTCATCTCGGTAAACTCTCGATGGGCCAGAAAAAGAAGGCCTTCATCAGTGTGGCAATGGCCTGCAACACATCGTTGCTACTTCTTGATGAACCGACCAACGGACTCGACATTACATCTAAAAGAAATTTCCGACGTGCCATAGCTGAATGTATGAGCGATGACAAGATTATTCTGATATCCACTCATCAGGTTTATGACGTCGACAAAATTCTTGATCACGTAGTCATAGCAGACCGTCACGGAGTTCTTCTTGACTCGTCGATCAATGACATCATGGATAAATTCACTTTCAGTTTTACCACTGACAGAGTACGAGCTGAAAACGCATTAATAGCCTTGGAAGTGCCAGGAGGATTCAACATCGCAGAGCCATTAACTCCGGATTCGCAAGAGACGGATGTCAATCTTGAAACACTGTTCGAGCTCGTTCAATCAAATCAAAACATTAAAAATTTTCATCTTTCATAAGCAGATTAACATCTTTAAAAGAAGAGTTAAATCTTTTATAAGAAGATTTATTCTTTCAAAATTATAGATCATTCAAGTATACTATCACCACAAATAAAATGTTAAGACAATGAGAAATAAAATAATCAGCACAATAGCAATATCCGCAATAGGAATCCTTTCCACAAGCTGCATTAAGATAGGTACCAGCCAAAAGGACTACGGAGAGGCAGTAACCACTACCGTCAACATCACCGAAGATTTCAACACCATCATAACCAGCGGTATCACCGATATAGAATTTGTACCCGGACCTGTGAGCATGACCCTTACCGCACCGGAGAAAATCATTGACAACATCAAAATAGAAGTTCGCAATGGAACTCTATATGTAGAAGAAAAGAAAGGATTTGAAATTAAAAATTTTTCCAACAATTTCCAGGCAAAACTGACGGTATCCGCTCCTTCAGTGAGCAAGTTTGAAACTACGGGCATCGGTGATTTCGAAATCAAACGACTTCACGAAAAAGAAGTATCACTCATAACAACCGGCACCGGAGATATCAGTCTTCAGACTGCACGATGCACGAAATTGAGCGCTCACGGATCCGGCACGGGAGACATAGATATATCGTATTTAAGTTGCGTAGTGGCAGAATGCTCCACTTCCGGAACGGGTGACATTACCTTTACACGACTTGTTGCGGATCGACTCAACGGCACCACATCTGGTATCGGCGACATAACGGTGTCAGGTGAATGTAAAGAAGCAACTCTGGAGTCATCAGGAATGGGCGACATCAATCGCAAGGGACTCGAGATAATACATTCAGGCAACGAAGACTAACCTCAAATGAATCATTATCATCTTGAACGAAGCACTATCTTTTTGGATTAAAGCAATACATTAGGGAATATTCTAAATAATAAAAAATGGACACGACATATAATAGTCAAATGGAGACAACATTTAGAAAGGGCAACTCACGCCTGTGGGATATCTGCAAGAAACTATATATTGAACACCGCAAGACAATTCTGATAACGATATGCGCTTATCTCGGAGGGTGCATGGTAATCGGAATATGGCAAGGAATGTCAGGCTCATTGGCAGAAGATGGTTCGAAGGTGGCTTATGTATTTATTTCCGGCTTAATATGCGCCGTAGCGGCGAGCCTTACTTTCAATGATCTGTCGACCAAGGAGGGTCGAATAGCCTTCCTAATGACTCCCGGCACCGCACTCGACAAATTTATGCCACGTGTGATAACAACAGTTATAGGGATGTGCGTTCTTGCTTTCATCGGTTATTACGTATGGATTATGACTGATGTTCTTGCATTAGGTCTAAAAACCTCAGTTTGGGTGCCATTGACGTTCTACACTCCACAATTCTGGAGTTCGCAAGAAGAATTTCTTGGATTCGCATTATTAGTAAGTTTATTTTTATTCAACGAATCATTATATATTTTTGGAGCGGCCGCCTGGCCCAAAAAATCATTCCTTAAAACGACAGCGATATTTATCGCCCTACAGATAGTGCTCAATATTATAGCCCTGTTGATATTCAGAAATTTCGATATAAATTATAAGAGCTTGGATGTAGAGCTTTTTGGATGGATTGCAGTGGGAATCATGCTGGCCATCGACGCAGCCCTAATCTATGCAGCCTATAAGAACATCGAGCGCAAACAGGTAATATAATGGGAGGGACGTAATGGAATTTAATGAAAACAAGCCCATATATCTTCAACTTGCGGACCAGCTGATGAATGAAACCGAACGTTTGAATTTCCAGCCCGGAAGCCGACTGCCCTCTGTGAGAGATTACGCCTCGCAAACGGGAGTTAACGCCAACACAGTGATGCGCACCTACACATGGCTGCAGCAGGAAGATATAATCTACAATAAGCGTGGAATAGGATATTTCTATTGCGATGACGCACAGGAAAAAGTATTCAAGATGCGTCGCAAGCAATTTTTTGAAAAAGAGGTACCCTACTTCATCGAAAGAATGAAAGCGTTGAGAATCTCATTAAACGACTTGGAAAGATTCATCATGACTCACAAAAGTAATTTACACTGATACGCCCGTCATAACCAAGTGATGTTGCGAAAATCAAGTATTTATATGAAAATTAATATAATAACCGGAGTAATACTCATATCGGGAACTGTAATAACAACTTTCGCGCAAGAGCCCGTAGCGACACAAGAACCGGTGATAACTCAGGAATCCGGTAAAACTCAGAAACCGGTAATTACCCAAGAGCCCGTAATAATCGAAGACACCGACTCGTTGCAGTCGAACTATACAGATTTGGAGGAATTCGTCATTACTCAGAAGAAAGACATAGTTAAGAGCGATGGCGCCACCCTTACCTACGATCTTGATCAGGATACATCATCGAAGGGCACCAACGTATTGGATGCATTGCGCAAAGTACCGATGATAAGCGTAGACGGACAAGACAATATCCGCGTAAAAGGCGACTCAAATTTCAGGATATATGTGAATGGCAAAGAGGAACCCATGCTGACAGCTAATGCGAGTCAGATACTCAAAGCCATGCCTGCGGAATCAGTATCAAAAATAGAGGTAATTGCCGAGCCGGGGGCCAAATATGATGCCGAAGGGACCGGAGGAATCATTAATCTCATAACCGAACGTCAGCAGCGCAAGGATGGATATGCCGGAACACTCTCCGCGCAGCTTGGTGCGAGAAATGAAGGGGTATCAGCATATGGAAGGGTAAAATATGATAAAATCACAGCGGACGCCAACATCAACTATGCTGATAACGCATGGTTGAAGCAAACCAATTCCAACACGACAGAGACTACTGCGTATAATTCTGAGAACGCCTATAGGACACTGCAGGAAACCTCGCAGGAAGTATCATTTCATTATCTCGGGGCCGGATTGAACCTGTCATGGGAGCCCTCTGACAATAACCTGTTCACTATATCAGGGAATTTCTATCAATTGGGAGGGAAACTATGCGACTTGAATAACGATGTCAGCACATGGACGAGAGATGGCCAACTGACTTCCCGACTCATTCAAAATGCCGATGGCTCTCTTTCCCATTTAGGAGTAACCGGAAGCGGCAGTTACAAACGAACGTTCGGCGAAAGGGGGCATCATTTAATCGGCGCATATGCATTCAATTTCGGGAGGCAATCAATGGATTTGAAATATCACAATGACAACAGCCTGAATATGGAAGGGCTCCCTGAATATGAACGAAACTCTTCTTATGGATATAACCGAGAACACACGCTAACAATCGATTATACCATACCATTGTCCAACAGCAAGCATATCATAGAAACCGGGACCAAGGGCGTGTTCAGATGGAATACAGCAGATGCCGGCAACTTCACCGGGAACAGCGAGGGAGATTTAATTCCCAATCCAGACAATTCTACAGAAACCCGCCAAATCCAGGATATCTATGCGGTTTACGCCTCTTACAGCGGCAACTACGGAAAAATCGCGTTGAAGGCCGGAATACGATATGAGCATACATATATGGGAATGGATTTCCTGAAAGGCATTGGAGATGACTACCGGAGACATCTCAACGATGTGGCCCCCAACGCAGCATTGACATATCTGTTTGGTCCGGCATCTAATCTGCGACTTGCATATCAGATGCGTATCAGCCGCCCATCGCTCGAACAAATGAATCCTTTCCGATTTGAAATCATCCAGAATGAAGTCAGGATGGGTAATCCTTATCTTGACAGCGAGAAATATCATAACCTTTCGCTCATATATTCAAACTACGGAATAACATTCGGTGGCAATATCGGTCTTGAGGCCTCACAGTCGAACAACACGATAGAAGAATACGTATATTTCGACAACAACATAAGATACGAGACCTACGCTAATATGGGGCACAGGAGAACGATAGCCCTGTCTGGGTTCTTCAACTGGAACGTCACACAGCATTTGAGTCTGTCGGTAAACGGAATGGTTGATTTTACAGACATAAAGTCGGGTGACGGAACTCTTGGCAATCACGGTTGGAATGGCAACTACGGAGCCAATATCAATTACACCGGCCCATGGAAAATGAAATACAGCATCTATGGCGGACAGTCGACAGGTAATATCAGTCTTCAGGGAAAGTGGTACGGATGGTACTACTATGGAATAGGGATAAGCAGGAACTTTCTTAAAAATGATGCACTTACGATAGCTGTTAACGCTTCCAATTTCTTCGCGAAATACAATCATTACAAAGGAAAGACCTATACCCCCGATCATAGTCAGACAACGAGGGGAAAGAACCCGAGCTGGAATGTAGGGCTGAGTGTATCGTGGAATTTCGGTCATCTCACAGAGCAGGTGAAACGGACAGAGGCCGACCTGGAGAACATTGACACGAAGCAGAAAGACAAAGGCCAAGGTGGAAGCGGATTTGGTCTCTAAGAACAATCGTCTAACCCCGGAAAAAACTAATTTCTCATACCTGAAAAACGCGGGTGGCGCCGTTCAGTCGCCTGCGTTTTCTTTTTAGGGACGAAATGGGCTTTGAAAGACTTTGAAAACAAAGAATATATTTGTGCACATCAAAAAGAATTACTATTTTTGTATATATAAATGATGACGCGTTATGTTTAAGAATTTATTTTCAAAGAAAAAGAAAGAGACGCTTGATAACGGTCTTCAAAAGACCAAGGAAGGAGTCTGGAACAAAATATCCAGAGCCATAGCCGGGAAAAGCAAAGTAGACGAAGAAGTACTTGATAATCTGGAGGAGGCCTTCATAACGAGCGATGTCGGGACAGACACGACTATCAAAATAATAGAGCGACTTGAGGAAAGAGTAGCCCGCGATAAATATGTAGGGAGTCAGGAACTAAGGCGTCTGTTGGCTGAGGAAATCAGCGATATGCTTCAAAAGCCGGCCAATGATGAATCACTTGAGGATTTCCAAGTAAAAAAGGGAGGCGATCCATATGTTATCATGGTAGTAGGCGTGAACGGCGTAGGAAAAACTACTACTATCGGGAAACTTGCCTATCAATATACCCAAGCAGGGAACAAGGTAATACTCGGCGCGGCAGATACCTTCCGAGCGGCCGCCATAGACCAGCTTGTGATATGGGGAGAGCGCGTAGGAGTTCCGGTGATAAAGCAGAAGATGGGAAGCGATCCGGCTGCCGTGGCCTTTGACACATTGCAATCGGCCAAGGCTCAGGGAGCCGATGTTGTCATCATAGATACTGCAGGCAGGCTTCATAACAAAGTCGGTCTGATGAACGAGCTTACCAAGATTAAGAAAGTGATGCAACGCGTAGTTCCCGAAGCTCCGCAAGAAATACTATTGGTGCTTGACGGATCCACGGGGCAGAATGCATTTGAACAGGCAAAGCAGTTTGTAGCTGCGACAGAAGTAAATAATCTTGCCATCACCAAACTCGACGGAACATCAAAAGGAGGAGTAGTAATAGGTATCAGCGACCAGTTCAAGATACCGGTGAAATATATCGGGCTTGGTGAGGGAAAAGAAGATTTACAGATATTTCATTCAGAAGAATTTGTCAAGTCGCTTTTCGGAGACGCCATTTGACATATCAGCCGAACATATCGAAGCGAAATATGAGTTTTAAGAAGAACCATATCGACATCATTTCCATGGGTTGTTCCAAAAACCTGATAGATTCCGAGCGGATGATCAGGCGACTGGAAGCAAAGGGCTATACAGTAAGTCATGATCCAAAGAAGCCAAACGGGGAATATGTCATGGTGAATACATGCGGATTTATAGGGGACGCCAAAGAGGAATCCATCAATATGCTGTTGAATCTCGGCAACCTAAAAGCGAAGAAAAAAATCGGTAAAATAGCGGCAATGGGCTGCCTCACGGAAAGATATTTAAAAGAGCTGCAGGCCGAAATTCCGGAAATTGACAGGATATATGGAAAATTTGACTGGGACACATTCGTAAACGAGCTTCCTGATCTCAAAGAAAGCGAGCGGCCCAAGGAGTGGGACCGGACATTGACGACTCCACCACACAGCGCATATATCAAGATTTCAGAGGGATGCAACAGGTTTTGTGCATTCTGCGCCATTCCATTGATTACAGGACGTCATAAATCTCGGCCGATTGAAGAAATCCTTGAGGAAGTAGAGGACCTGACAAATCGCGGAGTAAAAGAATTCAATGTCATAGCTCAGGATTTATCAAGCTATGGTAAAGACCTATATGGCGAGCATCGGCTTGCGGAGCTTATCAACAGGATGGCAGATATCAATGGTGTAGAATGGATAAGGCTGCACTATGCATATCCGGCAGATTTTCCGTTGGAGGTGCTTGATGTAATGGCCAAGAGGGAAAACGTCTGCAAGTATCTTGACATAGCCCTGCAGCATATTTCCGACTCCCAATTAAGGAGAATGCGTCGTCATATTGATAAAAAGGGCACATTGCGTCTACTTAAAGAGATTAGAGAGAGAGTGCCGGGAATAAAAATCCGTACCACACTGATGGTAGGTTTCCCCGGAGAGACCGAGGAGGATTTCGAGGAGTTGCTTGAGTTCGTCCGCGCCCAACGATTTGACAGGATGGGGGCATTCGCATATTCAGAGGAAGATGACACCTATGCTGCATTGAATTATGAAGATGACGTAGACGCAGAAACCAAACAGCGGCGTCTTGACACCTTGATGGCCGAGCAGGAAAAAATATCCGAGGAGCTTGGAGATAAACAGGTCGGAGAACGAGTGCGTCTGATTGTAGACGAATATGAAGGGAAAACGGCCATCTGCCGCAGTCAATGGGATTCGCCCGAAGTTGACCTTACCTATAGGGTGAGCAATACCGATGCGCGTCCGGGTGAAATGATAATGGCTCAAGTCACAGAGGCTATGCCATTTGACTTCATAGCGGAAGAAGACAAGACGATAGAATTGGTGATTAACAAGTAACCGGATAATGAGCGTGAACTTCTTTTATTATAGACTACCCGGCTGCGACAAAGTCAGGGGATATAAAAGCAAAGAATGCGGGAGAGGATTCTCCTCGAATGCATTCGTGATAGTTCCGTTTGATTACCAAATACACCCCATAATACATATTCCGGCAGAAGAAATAATAGACATAGAATCTCTTGGAGACCTTGCCGACAAGGCATTGGGAGAAGAAACGGAATCACCTCGCATAGATCATACCGGAATCAGCACAGGAAGAAAAGAGCATGCAGCCATGATAGAATCCGTTATTCGGGATATCAGGCAAGGCAAACTTAATAAGTGCGTCATTTCAAGAGCGATAGGGAAAGAGGGTTCAATAGATGTAATGCCTACGTTTGAGAACTTATGCCGGAGACTGCCGGAAGCTTACGTGTTCTGCTACTATACCCCATTGACGGGGTTATGGATGGGTGCGAGTCCGGAACTTCTTCTGGAATGCGATAAAGAGACATACAGAACCGTTGCTTTAGCCGGAACTAAGAAAACCGGTGATAAAGAAGATTGGGATGATAAAAACCGGGAAGAGCAATGTGTCGTAAAAGATTTCATAACCGCTACTTTTCGTAATTTCGGGCTTTCAGTTAAAGAAAGTAAGACCACCACATTAGCAGCCGGACCCGTGAGTCACCTTATAACGAGAATAAGCGGTCAACCCGTTTCATCGTCAAACGAGGGCTTCCGGCTTGCTCTCAGCCTCTCCCCCACCCCGGCTTTATCCGGATATCCGCAACAAACGGCGCTCATGAAGATAGCCGCTACCGAGCGACATGACCGAGAGTGTTATGGCGGATTCATCGGAATGGTGAAAGAAGAAGGGGATATTGCTTTTTATGTGAATCTTCGTTCGATGCATATCCAAGAGACAGGTTATGTGATTTACTGCGGAGGAGGAATAATGAAAGAATCCGAAGCAGACCGAGAATGGGAAGAGACGGAAAACAAATCCCGGACACTGCTGCAGCACATAAAGCTAAAGAATGCATATTGATACAGCGCGGCCGGGAAGAGAAACCGGGGAATCAATTAACACATAAAATTCTAAATAATATCAATTTAAATATCAAATAATCATTAAAACAAAAAACATGAACTTAAAAACAACCATGACAGCCGTATGTCTGAGTCTTGGTCTCGCATCCGCTCCGGCATTCGCACAAGAACACACAAAGAGTCTGGATGTGAAGGGTCTTGACAACAGTGTATCGCCCAAGACAGACTTTTTCCACCACGTAAACAACAAGTGGCAGAAGGATCATCCCCTCACACCTGAGTATTCACGTTACGGCCAATTCAACATCCTGAACGACTCGAGCAATAATCGCGTGAAGCGTATCGTGACCGGTCTATCAGCGACAAATCCGGAGCCTGGCACCAATGCTTACAAGATAGCTACCATCTACGAACAGGGAATGGACTCGATTAGGCGCAACCGCGAGGGAGCGGCTCCAATCAAAGGCAAACTCGCTAAAATAGAGAATACAAAACCCGAAGGCATGGCAGACTTGTTCAGATACATGCACCGCTATGAAAGCTCTCCTCTCTTTGGAGTGAGCATGATGGAAGACCTTGCCAACAGTCAGGTTTATGCGATGTACGTTAGCAGCGGCGGTCTGGGTCTCGGTGATCGTGACTATTATCTGCTGAACGACAAGCGCAATAAAGAGGTAAGAGAAGCATACGTAAAACTTATCGAGAAGCAAATGGAACTTGCCGGCTACAGCAAAAAAGACTCCAAGCGTATCGCAAAGAATGTGCTCAAGATAGAGACACTTCTTGCCGACTCCACATGGACTCGCGAGGAGAGCCGCAACATACCGGCCATGTATAATCCGCGCACCATCGCGCAAGTAGAGGAAATGTATCCTAATCTTCCGGTCCGCGGCATGATAGAGGATATGGGCATAGAGGTTCCGGAGATGGTCATCGTAACTGAGCTTAACACCGTTAAGCAGGCAGACAACCTTATGAAGCAACTTACTGACCGTGAGAAGAAGGACTTATATTTATGGGAAATCGTGTCGGGTGCAGCCAGTCAGTTGAGCGATGATTTCGCTGATGCATCATTTGAATTCTCGAAAGTAATGTCGGGAGTTCAACAGCAGCGTCCGAGATGGAAAAAGTCATTGGGAGCAGTCGAAGGCTACATGGGTGAAGGCATCGGCCAGCTCTATGTGGAACAGTATTTCCCTGAAAGTTCGAAAATATATATGGAAGGTCTCGTAGAGAATCTTCGCAAAGCACTTGGCAAGCATATCATCCGTCTGCCATGGATGACAGACGACACTAAATTCGAAGCGTTGAAGAAGTTGAATTCAATAACTGTAAAAATCGGATATCCCGACAAATGGAAAGATTATTCCAAGCTTGAAATCAATCCGGAACTCAGCTATTACGAGAATCTTCATAACGCATCCTTATGGGCATACGACCGTCAGCTTGAGAAATGGGGTAAGCCGGTTGACCGCACTGAATGGGGCATGACACCACAGACCATCAATGCCTACTATAATCCTATGTTCAACGAGATAGTATTCCCGGCCGGCATCCTTCAGGCTCCCTTCTTTGATCCCGAATCAAGCGATGCAGAGAACTATGGCGGAATCGGAGTCGTAATCGGCCACGAGCTGACTCATGGATTTGATGATCAGGGATGTAACTTTGACGCAGATGGCAACATGGTGAACTGGTGGACAGATGATGACCGTCAGGCCTTTGCCGACAAGACAGCAGGACTCGTAGCACAATTCAATGAAGTTGAAGTTCTTCCGGGCGTATATGCAAACGGCACCTACACTCTTGGAGAGAACATAGCCGACCAGGGTGGACTGAGAGTAGCTTACACTGCATGGCTCGATTCACAGAAGAAAAAAGGCGTAGATATCACATCCGAGGAGGCAAAGATCGACGGTCTTGATCCTACACAGGTGTTCTACATGAATTTCGCCAACTTATGGGCCAACAATATCCGAGATGAGGAAATCAGGAACCTGACCACAGCAGATCCTCACTCACTTGGTGTGAACCGCGTAAACGTATCGCTCCGCAATATCGAGCCATTCTTCAAGGCGTTCGGAATCAGCGAGGGTGACGCGATGTTCCGTCCGGAGGCTGAGCGAGTAATCATCTGGTAATGTAAGCTTATTTACGATATGAAATTGCAAAGAAATTTTCTTTATATAGTTATGGCCATAATAGTTATGGCCATAACTTCATCCTGCAGCAAGGATAATGACCCGGGCCCGACACCTGCAGACGACATTGACCCGGAACTGGTCGGCACATGGGAAACTAAATTGAAATATCAAAGTAAGGATCTGGATGTGCGACTGACATTTAACGAGGATGAAACTTTGGAGGTAAATGTGAAAGCCGACATTGAAGAAGGCCAGCCACCCTTTGAATTGACGGCATCCGGGACTTATAAGGCTAAAGATGGGGAAATCTCGTTTCAGCTGACAGAATCTACCTTAAATGAATTGGTAGGGTTGGAAGATTCTATCAAATATGAAATTATCGTAGGCCAACTATATTTAGAAGACCTCCCGTTATTCCCCTTCGACAAGGTGAAATAAAAATTAATGATCATACGCAAGAAGGGGTGCATCAGAATTATATTGCACCCCTTCTTCTTGCGCATTAACGAGCATAAAGGAACACGCTCTTATAGATTTACTGAGCCCAGCCAATAGCAGAGAGAAATTCTACCGAGGGATTCCGACATATAATTGCTATAGAATATGTTTCTCTCGGCCATATGATTAAGTCCGAGATACCCATCCACATTTACAGTCAATTTAGCACCAATATCAAAAGTCAACCCCAAAGCAATTCCGGCACCTATCCTATTCCATGCTCCATCAGGTCCATATAAATAGTCAAGAAATTCAGAATCAGGAGTCCCTAAAGGGCCGGGGTTGTAATCTATAGTTCCGGCAAAGCCGTAGGAGGCCCAAGCCCCTGTGAAAAGGGTCATATAAAGGTCAGTGGTGACATAGAATTTATAACCAAAGTGAACAGGTAACATCAAGGAACCGCGTCGGATCCTGAAAGAACCGGAAGTGTTATCAACGACATCGTAATCGTCAGCCACAGAAGCTGCGGCAGTATCGTATGATACCATCAATCCCGGCTGGATATAGAAACGGTTTTTCCATTCAAACCGACCGTTCAGACCGGCTCCGACACCTATACCCATTTCGTTTCCAGCCGGTGTACTGAATGAAAAGGGGCGCTCGATCTGAAGAAAATCAATGCCGGCTTTAGGTCCCCAATGAAATACCCATTGAGAATCTAATTTGCTGTTTCGTTTTGATTTGACATTGGCGCTATCTTTATCTTCAGCTAAAGAAGAAAAGAAGGATGCCAGTGTTACGACAGACAACAAAAGATATCTTATATTCAACAATTGCATGAAAAAAAGTCCCCATCCCATACCAAAAAGATTTATAAAAATCCAAAAAATAAACGGAATATTTCACATAATATTGCAAAGGGAAAAAGCTTCTTTCAATCGGATCGAATCAGGCTATGATGATGGTTTTGAAGTTATCATGAAAAATTGTAAATTTGCAAATCAAAAGAATTAAAAATAAATACCCGTTAAACTTAAGTGACGAAGCAGGACGACAGGTTTAGACTTGGGGCTCAATAGTTAATTCCGCTAAAATCCCGAGTGCAATATTGCCGAATCCGCGGACCATTCAAGACACGGATATTTGAATCATTAAAAATGGTGGCAAAAGTATGGAAAGACCTTTAATATTAGTAAGTAATGATGACAGTTACCGCGCCCCCGGCGCACGGTATCTTGTAGACAGACTGTTGAAGCTTGGAGATGTGGTGTGCGTGTGTCCGGAGCACCCTCAATCAGGGCAATCAATGGCACTGACGGTAAATTCACCGTTAAGGATAACGGAGCTTCCGGACTATAATGGTGCAAAGATGTATCATGTGTCGGGCACTCCGGTTGATTGTATAAAACTGGCAATGCATCACATCCTTGACAGACGTCCTGCTCTGGTAGCTACGGGAATCAATCATGGGTCGAACTCGGCCATAAATGTTTTATATTCGGGAACGATGGGGGCAGCGATGGAAGGAGCAGCGTTCGGTATCCCCTCTATAGGCTTCTCTCTGACCGATCATTCCTGGGAGGCAGATTTCAGTCCTTGTCTTCGCGCTATCGATATTTTATGCGAAGCTGCATTGAAATATAGAATGCCCGTTGACACGGCGTTGAACGTCAATGTGCCGAATATCAAGACGGAACCAAAAGGGATGAAAATCTGCGTTCCTTGCCGAGGTCTCTGGAACGACGAATATAAAGAATATTTAGATCCATATGGACGAAAATTTTATTGGCTGACCGGACAATTTGAGAATCTTGAACCGGACAACAGAGAGACCGATGAATGGGCATTGGCCCATGAGCTGGTATCGGTGGTTCCAGTCGGCATAGAGAGAACAGCCGGGTCTGTTCCTCAGATTGATTGGTTGCCTGAGGCAATTGAGCGTTACAATACCGAATTGAAGCGTTAATTCGGAGTGTCACACCGGGCAACCACTCAAAGAAATAGTATCGGGCTACCATAGTGTAGCTGCAGACATCCGCATAAGTTACGACGGCCAATTGCATTGCATATTTAAGGGGTTGAGCCAAAATTATATTGACTCAACCCCTAAAATATCTTAATACCCTAAATCATAAACATAATTTAGGGCCTTGAGAGCTAATTATTTAAAAAGATACTGAGAAGAAATAGACTGATTATTATGGATTCTACGGATAGTGTCGGCAAAGAGTTTTGCGACAGGAAGGACCGTAGCCTTGGGATTTTCCTTGCCGTAAGGGATTGAATCGGTAAAAATAATCTCTTCGAGACCACTTTCCATCACCCTTTGAGTAGCCGGGTCGCTCATCACCGGATGGCTGCAAAGAGCTCTGACAGATTTGGCCCCGAAACTAAGGAGCAAATCAGCCGCCTTAGTTATAGTTCCGGCAGTATCAACAATATCATCTATAAGGATAACATTCTTACCTTCGACATCACCGATGACTGTCATTTTCTCGATCACATTTGCCTTGGCGCGGGTCTTATGGCAAAGCACAAGAGGCACATCAAAATATTTAGCGTAAGAATTAGCACGCTTAGCGCCACCGACATCAGGAGAAGCGATAACCATATCCTCGAGCTTCAGGCTCTTGATATAAGGGATGAAGATAGAGGAAGCATACAGGTGATCGACCGGGACATTGAAGAATCCCTGAATCTGGTCAGCATGAAGATCCATAGTAATAAGTCGGGTGAGACCGGCAGCGGTCATCAGGTCAGCCACCAATTTAGCCGCGATGGAAACACGGGGCTTATCCTTACGGTCCTGACGGGCCCAACCGAAATAAGGCACCACAGCCATAATCGAACCGGCAGATGCACGTTTAGCCGCATCTATCATGAGCAGCAGTTCCATGAGGTTGTCGGACGAAGGGAAAGTAGACTGAACGAGATATACTTCCGCGCCACGGATTGACTCTTCAAAAGCAACCTCAAACTCACCGTCGGCAAAACGCTCTTTTTTCATTTTGCCTAATTCAATGCCGAGTTCCTTGCAGATACTTTCACCGAGATAGTGAGAAGCTTCACCGGCAAAGACCTTTATCGGCCGAAAATTATTATCCATATCGGAGATATATGATTTATATTAAATTATTTCCGTATATGCAGCGCATAGAATTTCTATTCTATGGCGATTTTGATTTACAAAATTAGAAATAAAATTATAATTCACCTAATATCGGCCAATTTATTTTTCATCAGATACGTGAGATAATTTTTCTTCATGGAGAGTTGGATGGAATACTTCCAACGGAATTATCAACGCATCATATGGACCGACTTCAAACCTGACCGGCTCATCCCTACGGATATCGTAAGTATAATCATGATTCCAAAGCAAATCTGAAGAATGGAAAATACCCTCCTTAATATTTGCCATATGGAAAGCAAGGTCAGGGACAATGACACCGATACTTGAAGTAGAACCTGAGAAGTTGATGATGAATAACAATATTGAATCTTCGGTATATCTTAGAAAAGCGAAGTGCCTGTGCGGATCAAAATCAGGATTTCTGAGATTCACATACATGAGGTCGAAAAACTCGCCTTTGGATATAGCCTCGTTCTCATTGCATAGATTTAGCACTTTCGAATACACTCCACGGAGCCATTTCTCCTGAGGAGTAAGAAGCGCATTATCGCATTTACCATCATGATACCATCTGCGGAGAGTGTCGTAACTCCAATAGTCGAAGATAGTGCTTCTGTTATTATCACCGGCGAAACCCTCATTGTCATGAGCCATCTCACCGAGTTCCTGCCCGTAATAAATCATAAAGGGCCCGCGCGAGATCATAGCACTCGTTACAAGATAAGGCACTACCTTAGCGGGATCATCAGCAAATTCCCGGGAGGCAAATCGGACTTCATCATGATTCTCAAGGAAATTGAGCATAGAGTCACCTATACCGTCAATTCTTTGCCAGCAGGATGACAACTGCGCGGCCGACCAGTTATGACAGGCAATTCCCTTAAGCGTATCATAAAGATTAACTTTATCGTAAAGATAATCAAAATGACAATAATCGAGGAAAGGCCTGTAAGAATCCACATCATAAATCTCACCAATAAAAATGATGTCGGGGTAATCAGCCTTCACCTGCGGAATAGCCCAATGCCAGAATTCTCCGGGCACCATAAAAACCATATCGCATCTGAACCCGTCAATACCCTTAGATGCCCAGAATCGCAAAATATGAAGCATCTTCAACCAGGTGTCAGGAACCGGCTCAAAATGAGTCGACCAATCTCCCGGATCAAACCCATAATTCAATTTGACAGTCTCATACCAGTCATTACGGTCACAAAATGCGTTGAAGCAATCGTTACCCGTGGCTTTAGCGGGGAATTCAACGTAAGGTTCCGGTCCCTCGGATTCAATATCGAAACATGGGGCGAATCTCTGGTTAGTGATGTAATAATAATTGTTGGAAGGGGCGAAGAATTTAGAGAAGTCATCAGACCGGCCGAAATCCTCAATTCCAACGGGAGCTGAGTCCGAGTGGTAAACGCGTGCGGTATGATTGGGGACAAAGTCGATGATCAACTTTAAATCGGCCTGATGGGTTCTTTTCACAAGAGCTTCGAATTCCTTCATTCTCTTCTTCACATCAGTAGCCAGCGCCGGAGCCACATCATAATAATCCTTAATTGCATAAGGAGAGCCGGCTTGACCTTTAACCACATTAGGGTTGTCCGCAGGAATCTTCCCATCATCGAAGGCAGTTTTTGTGGCCATTTCAATTATACCGGTCAGCCAAAGACAGTTCACACCCATCTTTCGAAGGGATTTAAGCAATTTAGGGGAAAGATCATTCAGTTTTCCGGAGCCGTTTCTTTCATACGAGCCATCGGGGACAGGATCAGGAACAGTATTTGTGAAAATACGCGGGAAAGCCTGATAGATTATTAATTTCTCCATTGTGGTTAAAGGAATATGTTAATACTAAAGAAAGTCTTAAAGGGTAAACAGAAACAGGGGTAAATTTTAATTAGACAATGAAGCCTCAAGCACCTTGCACGCGGCCTCATAACCGATCTTAATTGACCGGTCGAGAGAATTAAGGTCAAATAATTTCTGACCGGGCAATTCAGGAGGAGTTATCACATAATCACAAAGGCGGATATCCTGAGCGAGATTTGATTTAGTAGTGAGATGATACGACCTCATAGCAATATCAAGCAGGGAATCCTTATATTTGTAATTCTTATTCATAGGGGAACAATTACAACCGTAAAGGATATCGCAATATTCGCGGATAGCCCAAGCCGGGAGATTATGCAGAAGTCCTCCATCCACGTAATGAAATCCTTTGATAACAGCCGGCGAAAAGACGATAGGGATACTGCAAGAAGCGATAACCCTGGGAACAATTTCCCCTTTACACCACCCTACCTGGGAACCTGATTCAAGGTTAGTGGCACAGACGATAGTAGGAATTGAAAGTTCCTCCAGATTTTTGACGGGAAGCCAAGAAGCGAGCAACTTTCCGAACTTACTGAGCTTGAAGATACCATTTTTCGGCACAATCCATTCACGAAAATCTCCAAAATTGTTAGCCTCTGCAAAGCATTGGCGGATATCAAGAGGAGTCAAACCGGCGGCATACATCACGGCGGCAATAGAACCCGCAGAGACACCGGAAATGATATCCGGTCGAATGCCGAACTTCTCCATGGCCATAATCATTCCAATGTGAGTGAAACCACGGGCGCCACCTCCACTGAAGGCAACACCTAAGGAATTATGGCGTCGAAATCCAATGCGCTCGATTATGCCATCAATCTTCATTGTTTTCACGTGAGTCTATCAATTAGTAAGCCTCGTTCATTAAGACCTTTGATTTTTAATAAATATATAGAAGTCGTTTAAACGGCTTCATATTAAAAACGCAATCAGAGTATTTAAATTACCTCAATCCCGGATACTATACCGATTAATTTTTATTGAATGAGGTCACAATCCCCTTTCCTGCTGATATAACAAAAAACATGGGAAGTCTATTCTATATCATATCAATTATTTTTCAGAAGAATGTGATTTAGAGCGCGTCCCTTAAAATTATGGGGTCGTAGGGGTTGCGCTCTATTCTTTCCCCTTATCCGGTTTCTTGCGGAACATTTCCTTAATAAATTTGAAAGGATCATCAAATTCTTTCCTATAAATCACTCCAATTCCTTGCGTGGTAAGGGCAGAGCGCAGATAATAAGAAGCGTCATTAAAATGATTATAAGCCTTTAATCGGAATTTACCATCACGCGACAGCAGATACTCAAGGTCAAAGTCTCCTACAAATGTGGTCTGAGAGGTAGACTTGTCGCGGTAACCTAAATTTCCATTCAGGAGAAGTCTGTTGTCAAAGAAACTGGAAGAAAGAGCAAGGTCCACCTCCATATCTGAGAGATCGCTTTTCTCCGATTTAAAAGATGGGGCCACAACAAACTTGTCGGTAAGAGATCCTATAATATTCTGAACCTGCGAAGAAAGAGTAGACGAAGCTACAGAAGCGATCTCCCCACCCTGCTCGACGCCCATATATTCAGGAGCATAGAATCTATTGAGAGCCAGAAGGTAAATTACCTGACGGTTCAACATATCCTCAGTAGAAATAATACTTCGCACCTTACGTTCGACATCAGAGGTAACGGTAGGAAGAGAGAGATCGAAATTGATTTCCGGCGCACTTATATCTCCGTTCACTTTAAGCAGGGCATCCACCGGTATGACAGTTCTGTTCAAATCAGGATCAGAAGCGAAACTGTTGTCAAGGTCCTTAAGGTTAGTGTTCACTCTATATGCTGCGGTAATGTCAAGGACACCACGCAAGGGGTCACCATTAAAAGAAATTGAACTTCCCGATTCAATTTTGAAGTTTTTGAGGATAAGGTCCTGAAGACTGAAGTTGTACCACCCTTTAGCAAGAGTGTATTTTCCATAAATCGACAAGGCATCTGATTGAGTATTATAATTCAATTGAAGGCCCCCCGCTCCATGGGCAGTTATTTTATCACCGGCCTTTGGATCCATCACGATTACCATCTTAACATCAGGGGTGATATCAAGTGACATTCCAAGCGAGAAAACATCACTGCCGGATTTATCTTCGCCACCCGGCATCTTGAACTTGTCCTCAAAAGACTCGGATACATCTAAAGCCTGGAGCGCCTCCTTTCTTCTGTCGGAGAAGGTCAGGAAAGTATAGTCAGCAGCTTCCTGAGTTTCATCAAGAACAAGGGTAAATTCCGAATCAGGAGCAGTCGAAAGATTAAGATTAAGAGCGACAAAGCCGGGTCCACCCTTTAGAGAGGCGTTGCCATTTGTGAATACGCGACCGAACCATTTGTTGTTGAATTTGCTATCCGTGTCGTAAGCCAACAATTTTCTTGCTCCAGTCATTTTGAAATCAAAAGAAGCATCCTTAAGGAATTTATGCGTCACGGTGCCCTGAAACATACAAGAACCGCCAAATTTATCTTGCAATTCAATATGAGGGATTACAATCTTGCCGGGATAAAAGAAAACCGAGTCTGAACCGAAATATCTGACGTTGGTATAATCCACCAGCATGGAAATATCATCGGCATGTGCCGCTCCGACAAGGTCGATATCAGAGAAAGTACCGAACAGTTTGATATTGCCGGAGGCGTGGCCCTCGACGCTTGAAGTAAAGGCGCTCATAAAAGGCTGAAGTAGCTTCATATTAACATGTTTCGCTCCGAAATTAAACGAAAGGGAGTCACGCGTGACATACACTCCGCCTTTGACGGACGCGCCGGAGTCCTTTTCTCCATGAATGTCGGCATTGATAGCAACCATTTTGAGATTATTATCCCAGTGACTTTCGAGATGCGCATCCCCGAGGACACAATCATTGTATGCAAGGTTGCGGACGAAAAGTCCGTCAGTGAAAGCCATCGGAGTCTTTGAGAATGCAGAAGAAACCTTTGCAATTCCAGTTGCATTACCTCCAAAATCGACAAAATTGATATTAAGAAGGTCAAAAATGTAAGCAAGGTCAATATCATTCAGAACTACAGCAATCTCGTCATCGGGGGCAGCGGAGGCAGTTCCGTTGATGTTGATGGACCGATGACCTTCCGAGACTGTAAGATTATTGATATCCAAGGTCTTATCCTGATATGAAAGTGAAGCGGGATTAATATTCCATATGGTGTCGTTCAAAATGAAAGAAGAACGAGCGATACGGCAAAACGCATCGATGGAATTATCGGAATAATCTCTGATTACATTTCCTGAAATACCGATGCTTCCCTTGTTTTCAGGGAAATCAACACCGTGCCAATCTATATTAATGGAAGTTGAATCCTTCAGAGCAGCGATCCCGAGACCCAACACAGCCCGATCGTTCTTCAAAGGGAAGTCAGTAGATAGTTTTACTCTGCAAGGAGATTGAGCGGATTTGGAAACTACCAAAGAAGAATTTTTAAGTAGCTTATTTTTCCCTTGAATTAAATAGGGAGCATCTACATCAATCCTGATACTATCGGAAGCAGAAAACATATTACCTTTTATAGAAATCGGGAGACCCGGACGCACCGGTGAATGGATTAAAGAATAAAAATTATCAGAGGGAACAATATCAAATGAGAATCTCCCGAAACCATCGGGATTTTTCATAGGTTTACTGTTGGATTTGAAAAATATGGGGGCCACATCAGCCAAACAATCCTTAAATAAATTCACGATATCCGAGACAGACAAGGTTCCATCATAAGTGCCGTTCAGCACATCAGAATCAATGCTATAATGCCTTAAATCCTCGTTTTTTGAAGCCTCCACAAAGAGATTGTCAAAATTAAAACTTCGGCCCGGACCATCAAGAACAAAATTAGAAAGTTGCACCTTCCCCGTGACATCATCCGGATTGTTTCCTAACAAGTCAGCCGCCAGAGAAAGAGAAATAGTTTCTCCATCCTTAAAACCGCCTAAGCCGAAAGCTGCAGGATAAAAACTATATAAATTCAGATCGGCATGAGTTTCAGAAGCAGCACCTGCAAGTAAGCATTCAACAGAGGCATTCAGATTCGCAGCAGGATCATTCGATTCGAAGCGAGCATCTATTGTATCATTTATTTTCTTTATATTCAAAGAAAAATTTTCATATTGCCGATTAGAAAAAAAGATTTTAGGGATTAACACATCCGCCATCCCCTCAATTTGCCGGCCACTAATCCGGACAGCTCCTTCAGATTCCAGACTCACCGGACCCAAACGGCTATCATTTAACAAGATTCCAAGATCAAGATTCTCGCCAATTACTTTGAAATCGGAAGAAAGAAAATTTGTATTCAATCCCAGCACAGAAGCCTGAGCTAAAAGACTACCGATTTCCGAATCCAGCGAAGCATCAGCATTTAATTTACCCGAGGCCAAATTAAAATCGCCGGAGCAGGTGATCTTGAGGTCACCTGCGGCTTCAATTTTCTGTTTAGCCACATCAGGAATATTGGGAATCAACTCCAACACCCTTTTATTGAATACGGTCGGTGCAATAGCCATAACCGAAGCGTCCTTAATAGACAAAGCTTTTGGGTCAGAAATGCCTTCAACCAAGGCTTCCAGACTAATCAGAGCAGTATTTCTGAAATTCTCAAATTCTAATTTATTGATATAAAATTTATTAAAAGTCCCTTTTAAATTAATTTCAAAGCGGCATGGATCCTGCCATCCCGTGAGTTGAGGCAAAAAGCATGCGAATTCCGACAAAGTCAAAGGAGCGGCTTTGATAAGCAAATCGAAATCATTCCGTCTTAAAGCAGCCAATAAATCATCGTAGCCATCAAATTTCAGGTTTACATCTGAAACTGAAATATCCGAATCAACGAGCCTTAAAGTAAAATCATTGACAACAATATCGCGGGGTGATACGGACGCTCCGAAAGAGAGCGAATTGACAGAGAGTCCTGATATTTCATCAAAGGCCAATCTATGCAAATCAACTACCACCGAATCATTCTTGAGGACAGGAAGAGCTACATCGGCCCGCACATCAGTCAAACAAATATGATTAACATCAAAAAGGCGAGAATCAGAAACATGAGGCAAATAATTCCGATCAAAAGAAAGACGGGACTTTCTGATTACCACATTTCTGAGTACGACATCAAAGGGAGTCGGGGGCTTATTTTTGTCTTTTGGAGCGAAAGCTTTGATTATGAAATCAATATTTAGCGGACCATTATTATCTTTCTGAGCCACTTTCGCATCCAGAGAAATAATTTCCGCATAATTGACGACAATCTGTCCGGTCGATAAAAGCGACCACAGAGAGATTCCGGCACCAAGCGTACCGATGGTAATGCACCGTTGTCCTTCGGGAGTGTAAATCGCGACTTTCTCAAGACGCACTTCATTAAACGGGATGATATCTACATTTCCAATTTCGACCTTACCGCCCAAAAAAGCAGATATTTCCGTCTCAGCCTTTTTCCTCAGAGCATCTTGGACAGCGGGAATCCAAAGAGTGATATAAAGACCTGCAAAAAGGCCAATAACCACCCAAAAAACAGTGAAAGCGATGCTTCTGAATACTTTATATATCGATTTTGTAGCTGACACCCGAAAACTTTAAAAGAGCTTTAATACAAGATAAGAGAGCTTTGATAGAAGGATTCCCTTCCGAAAGTACAAAATTAACATAAGAAAATGTAACCTGCAAATCAAATCAAAATCAAAACTTCGGTTCAATTTGCAAGTTTATCAAGATTGTTGTAAATTTGTAGGCTTATATAATAAAAACGAAAAAAGAGGACAAGGCATAGAGCATCCGGTAAAGAGAGTTAAACCGGAGGCCAAGATACCAGATGAAAGAAATAATATTAGGAATCGAATCGTCGTGTGATGACACGTCGGCAGCAGTGCTGATAGACGGGCTATTGGCAAGCAATGTGATAGCCTCACAGGCCGTGCATGAAGCCTACGGAGGAGTCGTGCCGGAACTGGCGTCGCGCGTTCATCAGCAAAATATAGTTCCCGTGGTTTCGGAGGCACTTAAGCGTGCCGGAGTCAAAGCAGAAGACGTTACAGCCATCGCCTACACGCGAGGTCCGGGCTTGCTGGGCTCACTTCATGTTGGGACATCATTTGCCAAAGGGATGGCGATAGGTCTCAATATTCCCTTAATAGATGTGAATCATCTGCACGCTCATGCGCTTTCACACTTTATTAAAGAAAGGGAAGAAGATGAGGTGCCGGAATTTCCATACCTCTGTCTGTTGATATCTGGGGGCAACTCCCAGATTGTGCTTGTCAAGTCGCCATATGACATGGAGATACTCGGCAGGACGATAGACGATGCAGCCGGTGAGGCCTTCGACAAATGCGCCAAATTGATGGGTCTCCCCTACCCCGGCGGCCCTCACATCGATAGGCTTGCAGCAGAAGGAAATCCCGCGAGGTTCAAATTCAGCAAGCCCCATATTGAGGGATTTGACTATTCCTTCAGCGGGTTAAAAACATCATTTCTCTACACTCTACGAGACTCATTAAAAGAGGATCCGGATTTTATAGAGAAGAACAAAGCGGATCTTGCGGCATCATTGCAGGCGACAATAATCGACATACTACTTGACAAGCTCAACAAAGTAATCGACAAGACAGGAGTGAAGCACGTGGCCATCGGAGGTGGCGTATCTGCCAATTCAGGGGTAAGAGATGCAGTAGAGGCCATATGTCGGAAAAAAGGTGTGAAAGCATGGATACCGGCACGAAAATTCACGACAGATAATGCGGCGATGGTAGCCATGGCCGGAAGCTTCAAAAATAAGAAAAAAGAATACAGTGACCTCGGGGAGCCGCCATTCGCGCGGGTCACGATATAACAAGACAACTGAACCGCTATGACACAGCACGAACATAAAAAGAGCGACAGCAATCAGCCCTCAAATCAACCCGAAGGAGTGCGGAAAGAGTCCCGCCATGTGGTCATCTATGGATACACAAAAGATGAGCTGCGTAATATAATGCGTCATTTTGAAGCCCAGCTTCCCGAATTCGTAAAAATCTCCATAAGTTCCAACCATCTGGTGACAAAAATATCACTTACCGGGGTAAACAGTGGAGTCGAATTATTGCGATTTAAAATCAACAAGTATCATCAGACGCTTCAGGACATGTTTGATGAGGAGGTTGTAACGACAGAGAACAAGAGCGTAGCGCAGGTACTTGGAGACTTACTGAGTGAGAGGGAGTTGACGGTGGCGTGCGCAGAAAGCTGCACCGGGGGTAACATTGCCCACAGTATAACGTGCAATCCCGGCAGTTCCGCTTACTTTTTGGGCAGCGTAGTCAGCTACAGCAATGATGTAAAGGCAGATGTGTTAGGCGTATCCCGGACCACGTTGAGTCGATTCGGTGCTGTCAGCAAAGAAGTGGTGACAGAGATGGCCAGCGGCGTATCGCGCCTGATGAGATCAGATTGCGCCGTAGCCACATCAGGGATAGCCGGGCCCGATGGGGGCACAAAATATAAACCTGTAGGGACCGTATGGATGTCAGCGAAATATGGTGATCAGATAGTAACGGAACTAAAGCACTTCGCAGGAGACCGGGAGAGTGTGATAGAAAGCGCGACTAACCACGTCATGGTCATGCTCATAAAGCTGCTGCGCAACAATTATACCGAACAGGAAGACATCGCAGACGACTGAACATAGCGGATAAATCATAAGGAAAGCATCCGGAATGCGTTAGGCCGCAAAAAAATAAAAAATCTGAAAGAAAATATTTGGAAAATAGCCAAAAAAGCATTAACTTTGCAGACGTTTTGTGGCACATCCTTAAAAATCGCTGAAAATGATGCGTTTAGCGATGATATGAGAATGCGATGGCGTCAGAACATTTGAAGTAAAATAAAAAGAACAAGAAAATAACCATGTCAAAAGTTTGTCAGATTACAGGCAAAAAGGCGCAGGTGGGCAACAACGTGTCACACTCCAAGCGTCGCACCAAGCGCAAGTTCGAGGTAAACTTGCACACAAAGAAATTCTATTGGGTAGAAGAGGACATGTGGATTGAGCTTCGAGTATCAGCACGCGCACTTCGCACCATCAACAAGATAGGTTTGAACGCTGCCATCAAGAAAGCGGAGGCAGACGGCAATCTTGACATCAGAGATATCAGAATTCTATCCCTCTAAAAGATAAGAAGCAATGGCAAAGAAAGCAAAAGGCAATCGCGTTCAGGTAATCCTTGAATGCACCGAACATAAGGCAAGCGGTATGCCCGGTATGTCAAGATACATCACCACAAAGAACCGTAAGAATACGACAGGACGACTTGAATTGAAGAAATACAATCCGATCCTGAAGAAAGTAACCGTCCATAAAGAAATCAAATAAGCACTGACCCATGGCAAAGAAAACCGTGGCCTCAATCCAGAAGGGAGAAGGCCGTACCTACAGCAAGATTATCGTTATGGAGAAATCTCCAAAGACAGGCGCTTATGTTTTCAGAGAGGAAATGGTGCCTAACGATGCAGTTAAAGACGCACTCAAATAAAATCCCCATATTCAAAAAGGTCGCGCAGTGCGCGGCCTTTTTTTGTTTAGCCGAGTGATTAAGGAATTTTATTGAGGGCGCCTTATTTTCACGAGCGTAAGATATATGAGTTTTAGGATATATTCCGTTTAAACTATAGAAGTCATATCTTAACTTTCCCGGTCACTGAGGAGAGTCAAAATATGGTATTGAATGGAACATAAACCAACGCAACCCGTTATCAGCAAATGGATACTTTAGGATTTATCAGAGTCGCAGCCTGTACACCCTGCGTAAGGCCGGGAGACATCAACCAAAATGTCAGAGAGATATCGTCGATGATTGACGAATGCATAGCGCGAGAGGTAAAACTTGTTGTTTTTCCGGAACTGTGCATAACCGGATATTCCTGTGCCGACCTATTTGGGCAGCAGATATTGATAGAAGGAGCGATAGAGGCATTGTATCAGATTGCGGATTCATACCGAAGCGCCAACCTGGCGATAGTAGTTGGCTTACCCTTGAAAGTGGGCCACAGGCTCTATAATTGTGCCGCCATGCTTCAAGGAGGCAAAATACTGGGGTTTGTGCCTAAAATCCATCTTCCGAATTACGGTGAGTTTTACGAGAAACGCTGGTTCGCTTCCGGGAAGGATTTGAATGGAGAAGTGGAAATCTACAATTCAAAGATCCGAAGCACCATGTCTTATCCGATAGGGAAAGATCTTCTCTTTGAAGTAAACGGAGTTAAAATCGGCGCCGAGATATGTGAAGACCTATGGGTTCCCGTGCCACCGAGCACCGACCTGTGTCTGAGCGGAGCAGAAATCATAGTCAATCTTTCGGCCACAAATGAACTGATAGGCAAGCACCGCTATTTGTTAAGTCTGATACAGAATCAGTCAGCGCGCTGCCGATGCGGCTATGTATATTCATCAGCCGGCACAGGCGAATCTTCAACGGATCTGGCCTTTTCCGGCAATTGCATCATTGCCGAGAACGGGACACTCCTTTCAGAGTCGGAGCGCTTCGGAATAGGCAGCAAGACAGCCATCGCGGATATAGATGTAGAAATTCTTCGTCATGACCGACAACATTTTGACACGTTTAGTGAAAAGGAGGCCTCATTTATACCGAGATTGATCCGATGTGAATTTGATATGCGTCATGAGAGCGGTGAACTTCTCAGATACCGGCAGATAGCCCGGCATCCGTTTGTAGACGAAGATCCGAAGCAGCTTGCGGAAAGGTGTGCGGAAATATCTTCTATCCAAGCATGGGGCCTTGCAATGCGCCTGCGCGCGATAGGATGCCGTACAGCCGTCATAGGGATATCAGGAGGGCTGGATTCCACGTTAGCACTATTGGTAACAGTCAAGGCATTCGATATGTTAGGACTTGACAGAAAGGGAATATTGGGCATCACAATGCCTGGGTTCGGCACAACGGACAGGACTAAGACGAATGCCAGCGAACTTATGGAGCTCCTGGGAGTGAGTCAGAAAGAGATTCCGATAGGGGTCTCGGTGAAGCAACATTTCTCAGACATCGGCCATGATGGCAAAACGCCTGACGTCACTTATGAAAACAGTCAGGCACGTGAACGGACGCAGATATTGATGGACATGGCCAATAAGGTCAACGGGATAGTGATTGGTACCGGAGATCTTTCGGAACTGGCCTTAGGCTGGTGCACATATAACGGGGACCATATGTCGATGTACGGGGTAAACGGATCTATACCTAAGACACTTGTAAAATATCTTGTAGCCGGCTATGCAGAAGAGGCCGTTGATAAGGAACTTAGAAGGGTGCTTCTTGATATCATTGCGACGCCGATAAGTCCGGAATTGCTACCGCCGAGTGACGGAGACCAAATAAAGCAGAAGACGGAAGACCTTGTGGGCCCCTATGAATTGCATGACTTCTTCCTTTATCATATGATACGGCATGGAATGCGACCGAAGAAAATCTATTATCTTGCCAAACAAGCATTTACAGGGCGATACGAAGAAAAGGAGATACTCCACTGGCTCAGGGTATTCTATCGCCGCTTCTTCGGCCAGCAGTTCAAGCGCTCATGTATGCCGGACGGAGTAAAGGTCGGAAGTGTGAGTCTGTCGCCACGAGGAGACTGGAGAATGCCGAGCGATGCGGTCGCCGCATTATGGTTGGAAGAAATCGACAATCTATAATCATGGAGGGAACGATGGACAAGCCATTACGCTACGATTCCAAAGATATGGCCCGCGCGCTTGAGGTGCTCAAATCGGGAGGTATCATCCTCTACCCTACCGACACCGTATGGGGATTAGGCTGCGATGCTTCGAACCCGGAGGCGGTAAGCAAGATATATGAACTGAAGAAGCGCAAGGATTCAAAATCAATGCTGTCGCTTGTTGGAAACGAGGGTCAGCTCCAACGATGGGTAGAAGAGGTTCCGGAAGCTGCGTGGATGCTGATAGATGCAGCCGTAGAACCGCTTACCATCATATATGACCGGCCGAAAGGATTGGCATCAAACCTTCTTGCAGAAGATGGGAGTGCCGGATTTAGGATTACGGGAGAAACATTCAGCAAGACGTTATGCGAGCGTTTGCGGGCTCCGATTGTATCTACATCTGCGAATATCGCCGGAGAAAAAACACCAAGGACTTTCAACGAAATCAGCGATGAGATAAAAAGCGGTGTTGATTACGTGGTGAAGTATCGCAGAGAGGATGGGACAAAACATAAATCAAGCCATATCATCAAGGTATCAGACTCCGGGGTGATAAAAATTATAAGATAACGAAGAAAACAAGCGCACTTAAATCATGCAGGGAAAGAATATCTCCAGAGGAGCGCAAAGAGCGAAATATGTCGTGATGGACTTCATCATGTCATCGCTCGCATTCTTTCTTTTCAATATCATAAGATACGAGTTTCTTGATTTAGGGCGTGACTATGATAATTCCATCACCACATTTCTCTTCAATGCCAAACTCATAGCCGAACAAATCGCCGTACCGGTAGGTCTTTTAGGGTTATATTGGCTGTCGGGCTATTATAATCAATCGATACGGAAGTCAAGGCTTGTGGAGCTGACCACAACCATTGCGTCGAATTTCACCGCTACCCTTCTTCTATTCTTCATATTGCTTATTAATGACACGACCGGTGTGAAACTCAGGGATTATGAGTTGCTAATCATACTGTTCGGGCTCTTGTTCGCATTCACCTACAGCGGGCGGAGGTATCTGACTTTTCAGACAATCAAACATCTACGTGCGCGTCAATGGATATATTCCACTCTGATAATAGGGAATTCTAAAAGGAGCCGTCAAATCTACCGGAAATTAAGGGATAGTGGCTCGGAATGGGCCTATGACGTGGTCGGGTTCATCCGTCTGAAAGGAGAACCGGCGAATGATGACGTTCTGCCCGTATGGGAATGGGATGAAGTGGAAGAAGTGTATCACAGTAAGAAGATAGATCAGATCATCCTTGCCCCCGATAACATCAGGGATCTTGATATCATAAGAATACTCAAGCGGCTCTTCCCGCTGAATTGTCCTGTAAAGATTGCACCCGATACTTTGTCGTATGTAACGGGTAACATCAGACTTGACGACATCCAGGCGATACCCTTTATAGACCTGACATCGCCGAGGATAAGCGAGTATCAGAAGAATGTGAAACGGACGCTCGACGTAGCAATTTCCATAGCAGCATTACTACTTTTCAGTCCGGTAATAGCAGCGGCGGCCATCGGAGTCAAGCTATCCTCGGCAGGCCCCATAATCTACCGACAGGAACGAATCGGCAAGGGCCGGAAACCGTTTTATATTTACAAATTCAGGTCAATGCGTACGGATGCAGAGAAAAGCGGTCCTCAGTTATCAAGGGAAGATGATGACAGAATCACCGGGTGGGGCCGCATCATGCGTAAATACCGTATTGATGAAATACCGCAGTTTTGGAATATCATACGCGGAGATATGTCGCTTGTCGGTCCGCGGCCGGAAAGAGCCTATTATATCGAACAGATAGTAAGCCGGGCTCCCTATTACGGACTGATTTTTCAGGTCCGCCCGGGTCTGACCAGCTGGGGCATGGTGAAACACGGCTATGCTTCATCGGTGGATGAAATGGTGGCCAGATCGCGCTATGACTTGCTTTATCTTAACAACATGTCGCTAATAACTGATTTCAAGATAATTATTTACACCGTCAATACCGTTCTGAAAGGAGCGGGGGTCTAACACAATTCCAATGGCATACAGAGAGAGACATAATTGGGCCACGGAATTGTGGCTGAGATTCGTGATATGGCGGGAACATCATATCAAAGAAAAAACGTTTCTGATCATGTTGTCGCTCGTGGTCGGCGTATTTTGCGGCATAGCGGCACAGCTGCTAAAATTCCTCATTCATTGGATAGCCGGTCTGCTTACTTCACATTTCAGTGCGACGACGGAGAATTATCTGTATCTTGTATATCCGGTGATAGGCATCCTGCTGACAGTGCTTTTTGTGAAATATGTAGTCAAAGAGAACATATCGCATGGAGTCACAAAAGTTCTTTATGCCATATCGAGGAGGAAATCGCGGCTTAAGAAACGCAACATGTATGCGTCGCTGATATCATCATCGATCACCATAGGCTTCGGAGGATCCGTAGGAGCTGAGGGCCCGATAGTTTATACCGGGGCAGCGATCGGTTCGAATATCGGACAGGCATTCAGGCTTTCACCGAAGGTGCTCATGATACTTGTAGGTTGCGGAGCAGCGGCGGGAATCGCGGGAATCTTCCGCGCTCCGATAGCTGGGATGCTGTTTACGCTCGAAGTCCTTATGATAGATCTAACGGGCCTTACGGTTATGCCGCTGCTTGTGTCTTCAATCACGGGTGCTACAGTTGCCTATATCCTTGAGGGCTATAGCGCGGAATTCTTCTTTTCGCAGAGCGAACCTTTTGTGACGAGACAAATTCCATGGACAATATTACTGGGTGTATTCTGCGGATTGATGTCATATTACTTCACGAAGGTGATGTTCATGATGGAATCCATGTTCAAGAAAATGAAGCAACAATGGATCCGGATACTTGTCGGTGGCGGACTAATAGCAGTGATGGTGTTTCTGCTTCCACCGCTATACGGTGAAGGTTACGGCACGATAAATTCCTTGTTGGAGGGGAACGTGGAAGAGGTAGTAAACGGAACGTTTTTTTATGTTGACCGGCATGACGTGTGGTTCCTCGTACTTTTTATCGGAGCGGTGACCATGATGAAAGCATTTGCGACATCATCTACTAACGGAGCTGGAGGCGTCGGAGGCACATTCGCGCCCTCTCTTTTCGTAGGGGCGCTTACAGGCTTCCTTTTCGCCTTCATCATCAACAATCTCGATATGGGTGTCACCTTATCACAGAAGAACTTCACTCTTATGGGAATGGCCGGGGTAATGTCGGGAGTGATGCACGCACCGTTGATGGCAATCTTCCTTACGGCAGAGATGACGGGAGGATATCAGCTGTTTCTTCCACTGCTGATAGTCTCAACATTGGCCTACTTCACGATTCAATACTTCACTCCATATAGTATCTACACAATGCGTCTTGCAAAAGCCGGGGACCTGATGACTCACCAGAAGGACAAGACAGTGCTGACAATGCTTAAGATTGACAATGTGATAGAGAAGGATTTCAAGGAAGTTCACCCCGAAATGAGTCTGAAGGAAATGGTGGATGTAATATCCGTGTCGAACCGGAATTTATTTCCGGTGACCGATTCCGAAGGAAATCTTAAAGGAGTCGTCTTGCTTGACGATATCCGGAATATTATGTTCCGCACGGATCTTTATCCTAAGATGCATGTGTCCAGGTTCATGGCAGCCGTGCCGGATGTAATTGAGCTGTCAATGCCTATGGATAAGGTAATGGAAATTTTCGATAAGACACATGCCTGGAATCTTCCGGTGGTGAAAGATGGCAAGTATATAGGGTTTGTATCCAAATCAAAAATATTCAATTCATACAGGAAAGTGCTCAGGCATTTTTGCGATGATTAAATCATAATGATGAATAAGGAGAATCTAAAGATAGTGTTCTTCGGGACGCCGGAATTTGCAGTAGAGAGTCTGTCGCGACTTGTGGAGAGCGGATTTAATGTGTCGGCAGTCGTGACTATGCCCGATAAGGAGGCAGGAAGAGGTCACAAGATGCTTCAGAGCGATGTCAAGAAATATGCGTTGCAAAAGGGGCTTAAATTGCTACAGCCGGTCAAATTGAAAAGTCAGGAGTTTATAGATGAGCTAAGGGCCATAGATGCAGATCTGTTCATAGTGATTGCATTCCGAATGCTTCCGGAGGTGGTATGGTCAATGCCACGACTGGGCACATTCAATCTTCATGCGAGTCTACTGCCCAAATACCGAGGAGCAGCACCAATCAACCGCGCGATAATGAATGGTGAGAAAGAAACCGGAATCACTACTTTCTTCCTCAAACAGGAGATTGACACCGGGGATATGATAGAACAGCGAATGACTCCTATATCAGAAGAGGACAATGCGGGGACACTTCATGACCGACTTATGACAATGGGAGCTGAAATGGTGGAATCGACAGTGAACAGAATAATAGAAGGGAATTTGGCCACTCAACCCCAACCGGAAGGCGAATATATCGGAGCCCCTAAAATATTCAAATCTGACTGCGCAATTGAATGGAATCAGCCGGCTGTAAACATCCATAATCAGGTGAGGGGACTTTCGCCATATCCGGCGGCCTTCACAACCATAGAGGATAATAAGGGGAAGTTGATGGATACCAAGATATTCCTGACAAGATTATCCGACAAACCGGTCGAGGGGCTTACACCCGGAGACTGCACGACAGACGGTAAAAGACTATGGGTAGCTACGGGTGACAACATGATTGAGATCCTGGAATTGCAGCCCGCAGGTAAAAAAAGAATGCCGGTAGCATCATATCTACTCGGATACCATCCCGCAAAGATGCATAAGTCTACTGTTACGGTATGAGAGACACAGCGAATGCCAATTGCCGGGAACTACTTGACGTGCTTGAGGCTCAAGGAGTCAGAACGATAGTAGCATCACCGGGGAGCAGGAATACTCCCGTCTTGATAGGTGCGTCTGCGCGAGATGGATTTTCCACCAGAATGGTCAATGACGAACGCGCAGCCGGATTCATTGCGCTGGGCATAGCCATGGCCACACAGAAGCCTGTGGCGCTTTGCTGCACCTCCGGCACAGCTCTTTATAACTATGCTCCTGCCGTAGCGGAGGCATATTATCAGAAAATTCCACTCATAGTAATTTCCGCTGACCGCCCCTCTCAATGGATAGAACAAGATGATTCCCAAACACTAAGACAATTTGAGGCTTTATCAAAGATAGTAAAGAAAAGTTTCGACATTCCGGCGGAAATCGGCATGACAACTCCTTGCAGGAATAAGGGCTATGCGACTGAGAGGGAATGGTATGTGAACCGAATAGCAAATGAGGCTGTACTGACCGCAACTCAAGCTCAACCAGGCCCGGTCCATATCAACATTCAATTCGCAGAACCTCTGAACGAGACCATTGATTATCGACCCTCTCAGCCAAGGACGGTCAGTATAATAAAGAGCAACAACGGGCTTCAAATTGAAACGTTAAAGGAAATCTGGCAATATCTGGCAACTAAAAGGGTAATGGTTGTGGCGGGATTCATGCTTCCTGATGACAGACTGAACCGGGCGCTGATGCAATTCGGCAAACTTAGAAATGTAACCATTCTCGCTGAAACCCTCTCTAATCTTCATTTAGGGGATGAGGCACACATGATCGACAGTGTTCTTGCCGGGATGACAGATGAAGATAAGGAGAACTATCGTCCGGATGTAGTGATAACCATAGGAGGAGCTCTGGTCTCAAGGATGATAAAGGAATATCTCAGGGAATATTGCGGGGAACACTGGACACTTGGAGATACTCAATTGTCGATAGACTGTATGCAACGTCTGACCACGCATATAGATATAACTCCGGCTCTATTCTTCAAAGGAGTGGCAAACATTAGCCGCTACATGGCTAAAAAAGGGCTGAAAGCGGATCATGATTATCAACGCTTTTGGGCAGAATTGAGAAAAAGTAGTGTGCGTAGAAATGAAGCCGCCTGCGCATCAATGCCATGGTCGGAATATAAGGCGTTGGATATGCTTTTCAAAAAGATGCCTCGGGGCTATAATCTTTTCCTATCGAATGGGACGAGCGTAAGATATGGGCAGCTTCTGATACGCCGTCTTCCCCATGCTTGTTTTTCATGCCGTGGAGTGTCAGGGATTGACGGGACCAATGCTACTGCCGCCGGAATCGCGTCTTCATATGACGGGACTACTCTACTCATTACCGGAGATATGTCATTTTCATATTATCCTGAAGTGCTCAATCCCAAGAACTGCACGGGAGACCTTCGTATAGTGGTAGTCAATAACCGTGGGGGAGGGATATTCCGGTTCATTCGCACGACCAAGGACCTTGAACAGCGGGAGCACTATTTCTGCAGCGACCCGGAACTTCCGGTGGAGGGTCTTGCGAGAGCATACGGAAGGCCATATATGAAAGCTGCAGATGAACGAACGATGCATGAAGCTTTGAACTTTCTTTGGGAGATGAAGAATGCCGTAATAGAGATAGAGGCGAATCCAGAAATCAGTGCCGAGATTCTTGATCGCGTATTAAGAGGGCCAAAGGCGTGACAACTAATAATTAATAAATATGTGAATACTTAATATCCAAGAATATATGTACAATTGGAAAGCAATTAAAGAATATGAAGACATACTCTTCGAGGAATTCGAAGGGATTGCAAAGATAACTATAAACCGACCGAGGGTGTATAATGCATTCCGGCCCAAAACGAATATGGAAATGCTTGATGCTTTCCATATCTGCCGTGAGAGGCCCGATATACGCGTCATCATACTTACCGGAGCCGGCGACAAAGCGTTCTGCAGTGGCGGCGACCAGAATGTGAAAGGAGAAGGAGGGTATATTGGAGAAGATGGAGTTCCGCGTCTGAATGTGCTTGATTTGCATCAAATGATACGGTCCATCCCAAAGCCGGTCATTGCCATGGTCAACGGATATTCGATTGGAGGTGGCAACGTGCTTCAGGTAATCTGTGATCTGAGTATAGCTTCTGAAAATGCGCGGTTCGGCCAGACGGGTCCTAAAGTGGGGAGCTTTGACGGCGGATTCGGAGCAAGCTATCTTGCGCGTTGCGTAGGGCAGAAGAAAGCACGGGAGATATGGTTCCTTTGCGAGCAATATACAGCGCATGAAGCGCTTGAAATGGGAATGGTCAACAAGGTGGTTCCATTTGATCAGCTTGAAGAAACCACCGTAGAATGGTGCAGGACGATAATGAAGCGTTCTCCACTTGCAATCCGGATGATTAAACGAGCCTTGAATGCAGAACTTGACGGGCAGCATGGTTTAATGCAATTTGCAGGGGACGCCACCCTACTCTACTATATGCTTGACGAAGCTCAGGAGGGTAAAAACGCATTTCTTGAGAAGCGGGATCCCGATTTTAATAAATTCCCCCAATTTCCCTGATAATTAATAGGCAATATATAAAAATCAACAATCGATGCGACTTCAATTCGCCCCTTATGTATTGAAATTCAAGGAACCAAGCGGCACATCGCGTGGTGTCCTGACAGAGAAAATCACTTGCCTGTTACGCCTATTCGATGAAAATGAGCCCGGCCAATTCGGAATTGGAGAAGCGGCCATATTTCCGGGACTCTCTCCGGAAGCAGACGAGCGCTTTTTCTATAAGCTTATGGAACTTCAGGCAAATGTGAGACTTGGTCTGCGGACTGATCTTACGAAATTTCCCTCATTGCAATGCGGCTTTGAACAGGCAATCCGGGATTACTCATCCGGTTGTCAGGGCATTTATTTTGAATCCCCGTTCGTTCATGGAGAACGCAGTATTGAAATTAACGGGCTTATCTGGATGGGAGATTATGAAAGAATGCTCGAACGAATCGAGACCAAATTAAACGAAGGATATAAGTGCATAAAACTTAAGATAGGGGCGATTGACTGGCGGCAGGAGGTGGATATGATAGAATATATCCGCACTCGATATAGCGCTGATAAAATTGAAATAAGGGTTGATGCCAACGGGGGGTTCACAATGGATAATGCCATTCCCCGGTTACAACGGCTTGCGGACCTTGGCGTTCACTCCATAGAGCAACCGATAAAGCAAGGGAATCCTGCTTTAATGCAATTTCTTTGCCAGGTTTCGCCCTTGCCAATTGCCCTCGATGAAGAGCTTATAGGCAAATATACAAGAGAAGATAAGGCCTCTACACTTGATATTATTAAGCCGGCCTATATCGTATTGAAGCCATCGCTGATAGGAGGGTTCAGCGGAGCGAGCGAATGGATAGAGCTGGCGGAGGAGAGGAATATCGGATGGTGGATAACTTCATCGCTGGAATCGAATATCGGTCTGAATGCTCTCTCGCAATGGGTTGCGACGCTAAAGACTAAAATACCACAGGGACTCGGAACAGGGGGATTGTTTACGAACAACTTTGAAAGTCCCCTCTATCTTTCCGGCGATCACTTGAATTATAATCAGGATATACATATTGATAGAAAAGCGCTCGATGCACTTGACTGGAGGGAATAAAAATGACTTACGAGGAGTTCATTCAAGAATGGAGAGGAGAAACTGACAATGTAATTTGTCACACATCGGGTTCGACCGGAGAACCACAGACCATCAGCCTGCCAAAGAGAGAGTTATGGAAGAGTGCATCGAGGACCAACAGATTTTTTAATCTCGGGGATAGGTCACATTATCATTCCTGCATCGCGGCAGATTACATAGGGGGGAAGATGATGGCGGTAAGATCTGAAGTAAGCGGAGGGATACTAACGTATGAAACGCCTTCGAACCGTCCGCTGAAGGACTATTCGGGAGGGCCCGTTGATCTGTTGGCTGTCGTACCCTCCCAGATGATACACATCCTTGACAATGAGGAAACCATGCCTCCGATACGAAACATCATTGTAGGTGGAGCACCGATACCAGCGGGGCTAAGAAAAAGAATAGCCGAATCAGGTCTGAATGTATGGGAGACGTATGGGATGACCGAAACCTGCTCGCATATTGCTCTACGAAAAATCGATGTATGTACTTCCGGATTCTCCGTACTTGATGGTATAGAAATTTCCAAGACAATCGATGGATGCCTGAAAATCAGGCTTGACGGATGGAAAGAGATTGAAACACATGACATGGTTGAAATCGCCGAAGACGGGACGTTCGAGATTCTCGGCAGGTCAGACTCAATGATAATCACAGGAGGGAAAAAAGTAAATCCATTAACGATAGAAAGGGCCCTTGAGGAAGAGTTCGGCTGCGAAATACTCGTAACATCCGAGCCGGACGAAAAATGGGGGGAAAAAATCGTGTATTTAATAGAAGACACAGATTTGCAGGTGAATGACACGGCGATAAAGGAGTACGCCAGAAGAGAATTTAAAGAGGAATGCCATCCCAAAGAGATCCGGCATATGAAACTGCCACGCACTGCCAATGGAAAGAAAAAGCGGAGATGACACAAATAATTTAAAAAATATTTACGTGTTTCAAAATAATGTTGTAAATTTGTGTTATAAAACACCCTTTGGTATTATCCTCTACGGAGATAATTACGCGAAGCAGAATTATGATTAAGAAGAGTACACTTGAACGAATAATAGGGGACGATCTTGCGGAGTTATGGAATGCGCTCAGACCGGAAGAGAAACGAATTATAGCTGAGAACTTCCATTATGAGCGTTATAAGAAGAATCAGATAATCTATGCTGAGTCTGAAGCCCCGGAGAATTTATATTGTCTCCTTGAAGGAAAAGTTAAGATGTACAAAAGCGGAATAGGCGACCGTGTCCAGATTCTGAGATTATACAGGCCTGTCCAATATTTCGGTTACCGGGCATATTTCGCAAGGGAACCCTATGTGTCGTCGGCTGCAGCATTCGAACCGTCTGTGCTTGGCATAATTCCTATGCGCATAGTAGAAAACATCATACGTCAGAACAACGAACTTGCACTCTTTTTCATTCACGAACTATCAAGAAATTTAGGCGGAGCCGATACAAAAATTATCAATCTTACCCAGAAGCATATACGCGGAAGACTAGCTGAATCTTTGCTTTTATTGGCAGACAATTACGGATATGAAACCGACGGGGCCACTATAAAGATTTACATGAGCCGGGAAGATCTGGCCAATCTTTCGAATATGACCACCTCCAACGCTATCCGGACATTAACCACATTTGTGACGGAAAAACTTATCCTCGTTGATGGCCGGCGCATTAGAATAATCAACGAGCCGCAGTTGAGAAAAATATCAAAATTCGGATAATCAGAATCTTATGCATTCAGAATCACAATCCGGAAGTCATGTAAAAGCCGATGCCGTTCTAAAAGAATGGGACATTCGGCCAACACCGGTTCGTGTTCTTATTCTTAGAGTACTTCTTGAATCGAAGCGACCTGTTTCCGCTCTTGAGATCGAGAATTTGCTTCAGACAGTAGATAGGTCATCAATAACACGAACTCTATCCACTTTCGCCGAAGCGCATCTGATACACCCGATATCCGACGGGTCGGGAGCCATGCGATATGAACTCTGCAGAGAGTCTTCTTCCAATAATCATACGGACGAACATGCGCATTTTCATTGCAGGAAATGCGGGAAAACATATTGCCTTCCGGAGCTTCAATTGTCTATCCCTGCAATCCCGGAAGGCTATGAAGGCGAAAGCATCACCTACATTATTACAGGCCTCTGCCCTACTTGCAGATAATAACCGAGCTGCATTACAATAATGCAAAAAAGGAGACCGATCAACTCTGTCTCCTTTTCTAATGTGATTTATAAGGGATGCTTCTTTGGATTATATCCTCTTTTTAAGGCTTTGCAAATCCGTCTTTAGTTGCTCTCTGAGTCATTCGCTTGATACGCGAATTCAGATCCGGATGCGATGAGAAGAGCTGATTAACCAAATTGGATTTAGCCTCACCTCCCTGTAAAGACTTAAGTTTTTCGAAAGAGAGAGCCATCGCCCATGGATTTTTTCCGGCACCTTTCAGGAATTCATAGCCAAAATCATCAGCCTGATTTTCCTGTTTCTGAGAGTATTTTGAAGAAGATAGCGCTTCGGCCAGATCACCGAGTTGAGAATCGGTAAGCGCACCTATTGTGGAGCTTGCAGAACCAATAGCATCGCGAAGTGCGGAAGTGAGGAGAGCATGTTTGAATGCATTCTTTGAATGTCTGAGGGCAACATGGCCGATTTCATGACCTATAACACCAAGCAATTCTTCATCAGACATGACATCCATCAAAGCTGCGAATACGCGGACACTCCCGTCGGGACAAGCGAAGGCATTTACATCGGAAACTTCATAAACCTTGAAATTCAGTGGAATACCATCGGCACTTGTCAATCCGGAAGTCAAATTAGCAAGGCGGACTGAATATTTACTGTCGGGAGCACTCACAGGATTCTTTGAATCCATAGAGGTAATATACTCCTTCACATAATTCGCCATATCGGCGTCAGAAAGGGTGAGCGCCTGAGCCCCTTTTGCAAGAGCAGACAGGCCTTTACCTAAATTAAACTGCGCGCTGCAGGGTGTAGCCATCAACAGAGCAGCTACCAAAACAACGAAGGTAATAAATTTCTTTTTCATTTCTTTTAAGATAACGGTTGAGGTTAATATTTAGTCAAGCTTTTATATAAAAAGTCACTCGATTCTTTTCACCTCATCCACTCCCGGAATTTCGCGGATGTGCTGAATAATCATTTGAAGTTCGTTGAAAGAATGAACGGCGAAAGCTAATTTGAGAGTAACAATAGAATCGTGAGTTTCTGTGTTGATACTTGCAATAGCGAGATGGAGCTTGTTGGAAATACAATCCACGATGTCTACGAGCAGATGATACCGGTCAACGGCAGTAACGACAATAGCAATTGGATAAAGCGTATCATCAGGTTCAAAGTTTACCGAGACAATATTATCGCCGAACTGAGAGGCCAGCCTGACCACGAGCGGACAATCGCGCTTGTGAATTGTTACAGTTCCATCCTCCTCCCGGAATCCGATTATTTCCTCTCCAGGAATCGGTTTGCATGACCCGCATCGGTTATACTTAGGCTTTGGAAGTGAATCAAGGTAAGAACGTATGCTTTTCTTCGCTTTATAAGTGACCACGGCATCCAGCCAATCGGGGTTTGGATGAGCATCGGCATCCGTAAATATTTCCACGACATCACCCCGTCGCAAAGGGGCTTTCACAGAAGAAAGGAATCCGTTGACACGGGCATATTTGGCTTTTGAGCCCAGGGCCGGATGGAGTTCGTAGGCGAAATCCAACACCGTAGCTTTCTGCGGCAGGATAACTTCTCTCCCCTTTGGAGTAAAGGTCATGATATCATCGTTATAGAATGATGACACGACATTATCTATAAAGCTCTCTCCACTCTTGCCATGCTTGGCGATATCCCTCAGCACACTCTTGAATTTTTCAATCCAAAGGGCGATGTTGTCATCAGTGCGGTCGGCAATACATCCAAGCTGAGAATCCTTAATCATCCTCCGGCTGCTGATGTGGACCTCCTGCCATCTGCCGAAGTCAGCAAGCAGCTTCACATGGAAACTCTGATATCCGTTTTCCTTCGGGGAATCAATGTAATTTGAAATTCCCCCCGGCTTTTCCTTGAATCGGTCGGTAAGGACAGAATATATTCTGAGAGCCATATCCTTTTCGGATACATCCTTGGGGGTATCGTAAACGATTTCAGTGAAATGCCTATATTTCAAGTGATTGAAATCGTCACCGTATTTATGCATCTTGCGCCATATGCTATATGGCTTGCGATATTCAATCTTAACTGATACCTTAATTCCGGCACCTTCCAAGACATCCTTTATTTCATCAATAAAAACAGAAAGGCGTGCTTTCTGTGCTTCCTCATCCTGCTTGATAAGGTTTTCTATCTCATTGTATTCCTGCGGGCAACGGAAACGGAAACTTAGGTTTTCGAGTTCGGTCTTCACATTATAAAGTCCGAGCCGATTTGCAAGCGGAGCATAGAAATAATCAGTTTCGCCGGCAATCTTCATCTGTTTGTCGGCCCTCATAGACGAGAGGGTTCGCATATTGTGGAGGCGATCGGCGAGTTTTACGAGCAGGGCTCGGATATCATATTGAACCGAGTTGAGCATTTGACGGTAATTGTCAATTTGCTTTGACTCTTCATATTTCTTTTTTTTCTTTTTTGTAACCACACTTACCAGAAAAGCAACGTCACTGCCGAATTTTTCCTTGATATCTTCAATGGTGTATTCGGTATCCTCGACAACATCATGGAGGAAAGCGGCTATAACCGGATTTGAATCAAGCTGCAATTCTTCTGCGGCAATAGTGGCCACAGCAATAGGATGAAGAATATAGGGTTCACCGGTCTTGCGCTTTTGATTAGCATGAGCTTTACGTGCGAAAAGAAAGGCCTCTTTAATCTTGTCAAGATCCTCGGGCGATACTTTCGGAGCCATGACGTCAAAGACATGGTTCGCTCTTTCATCAATGACTATATTGTAAGGTGATTCCATAAAGTGCAAAATTGTGGATTTTTTTTGAATATAGCAAATTGTAGAGGTAAAAAGTGAGAAAATTCGAAATAAGGGTTAAAAATTGGTCAGATTTTAGTAATTTTGCAGACATGAAAACAGGATTTGACAATGACAAGTATGTGCGCATACAGTCTGAGCACATCAAGGAGCGTATAGCACATTTCGGTAACAAGCTCTATTTGGAATTGGGGGGAAAATTATTTGATGACCATCATGCGAGCCGGGTTTTGCCCGGATTTGAGCCCGACAGCAAATTGAGGATGCTCAGTCAATTGAGCGACAAGGCGGAGATAGTCATCGTCATTAGCGCCAAGGACATAGAAAAGAACAAGATTCGCAACGATCTGGGCATCACTTATGACATGGACGTGCTTCGCCTTCGGGAAGAATTTCAGAAAAGAGGCTTTCTTGTAGGGTCTGTAGTTATCACCCATTATGACGGGCAGAAGAGCGCAGATGCATTCAGAGAGAAACTTGAGCGAATGGGCATAACATCATACTATCATTATACCATCGAGGGCTACCCGAACAATGTAGAGCTTATAGACTCAGACGAAGGTTTCGGACGCAATGATTATGTCGAGACGAGCCGGCCTTTGGTAATTGTAACGGCTCCCGGCCCGGGGAGTGGTAAGATGGCCGTCTGTCTAAGTCAGCTATATAATGAACATAAACGGGGAATCGAGGCGGGATATGCTAAGTTCGAGACCTTTCCGGTATGGAATCTACCGTTGAAGCATCCTGTGAACATAGCCTATGAGGCAGCCACCGCTGACCTTAACGATGTCAATATGATAGATCCCTTCCATCTGGAGGCATATGGAAAGACGGCGATAAATTATAATCGAGACATAGAGATTTTCCCGGTGCTTAACGCACTGTTTGAAGGTATGTACGGCCACAATCCATATAAGTCACCGACTGATATGGGGGTTAATATGGTAGGATTCTGCATCAGTGATGATGAAGTATGTTGCGATGCATCAAAGAATGAGATAGTAAGGCGATATTTCACGGCGCTTGATAAATTCGCTCAGGGAGAGACCGGGGATTCAGAGGTGAACAAGATAAGGATGCTGTTCAATCAGGCCAAGATCGGAATAGACTACAGGCGCACTGTGGCAGCCGCCAGGGAATATGCTAAAGAAAAGGGAGTGGCTTGTTCAGCTCTGGAACTGTCAGACGGGACTATTATTACAGGTAAATCAAGTGCACTACTCGGTCCGAGCGCAGCCGTCCTTCTGAACGCGACCAAGCACCTTGCAGGAATCGACCATGATGTCAAGCTCATTCCGCAAAGTATGATAGAACCTATCCAGCATATGAAGCTGAATTGGCTACGGGGTCATAATCCACGTCTACACACAGATGAGGTATTGGTGACACTTGCAGTTCTGAGTCCTATCAACGAACAATGCCGTCTTGCCCTTGAGATGCTACCGAAGCTGAAGGGTTGTCAGGTTCACAGTACGGTAATGCTCGGAGAAGTAGACCACAAGATTTTCAAGAAACTCGGAGTAGGACTTACCTGCGACCCGGCAAAGAAAAATTGATTCTAACATGGAGCTTCGGAGAGAAGAACTTGTCAGATACATATTGCCGATGCGCGAAGGGGGCTCACTGCCGGGCCTCGCGGAAGCGAGCGACGGTTTCCGATATGTAGTGAAAATGGCCGGTGCCGGTCACGGCAAGAAAGCTCTCGTGTCAGAATTAGTGGGCGGTCTGGTAGCCAAGGGATTCAAATTTAAGGTTCCGGAACTTGTTCTGCTTGATCTTGATTCCACGTTTGGGATTACTGAGCCTGATGAAGAGGTTCAGGAATTACTTAGGAAATCTGAGGGGCTAAACCTCGGACTACACTTCCTTGATGGAGCCGCGACTTTTGATCCAGCGGTGAATTCAATAGATGGCTTGACAGCGTCGAAGATAGTTTGGCTTGATGCCTTTCTTACCAATGTGGACAGAACCCGTCTCAACCCCAATATGATGATATGGAATAAGGAATTATGGCTTATAGACCATGGAGCATCCCTATATTTCCATCATTCATGGAGAGACGCTGAGGAGGCGGCAAAAGATGTCTTTCCCTACATCAAAACCCACGCCCTACTACCCTACGCCGACAGGCTTGAAGAAGCGGATAAACTGATGCGTCAGGCAATCACACCCCGCACACTGTCGAAAATAGTTGACTTTATACCGGAGGAATGGCTTGAGGAAGAAGGATCGGAAATAAGCGCGACAGAGAGAAGGGAAGCCTACCGGACATTCCTTACCCGACGGCTTGCGGCGAGCAGGCTGTTTGCCGAAGAGGCTATCAAACAACGTAATATGCTCTAAGGCTTATGGAGACAGATAAGGAAAAGATAATCTATGAGTTTTGCTTGTTGCGCTATGTTCCGGATATCGAACGGGGCGAGTTTATTAATGTCGGTCTTCTAATGATGTGCAAACGCCATAAATGGCTTCGGACAGGGATAAGGCTTGTTCCGGAACGCATAGAGCGGCTTTCGGGGAGAGTTGACTTGAACCTGCTTGAACGGCAGTTAGGCGTCTTTAAAAAAAGAGATGTTCCGGCCAAGGATTTACCGGTAGAGGAAAAATACAGATGGATGGCAGCTGTGAAAAGCGCAATAATCCAGACCTCTCCCTCACATCCAGGAATCCTCTATACAACACCGGACTCTGCGAGAGAGGCATTGGAGAACAAGTTCGACAGTCTTTTCAATCGTCTTGTCGAATAACCGGAAGTTGAAGGCCGATATCAATCAAAAATGGAAATTTAATAACTGAAAATAAATATAATAAAGTAATGAAGACTTTTAAATTGACAATGGCAGTTCTTGCATTTATGTGCATCGGAGCCTTATCATCATGCAATAAAGATGACAATGGACCAAAAGAACCGATCGATATACCCACCGGTGGTGAAATCACTCATGCCTCAATTATGGGCACTTGGGAACATATGGGGCAAGAACCCTATTCAGATACCTACATTCAGGAAATCACTTTTGGCGCTAATGACGAAATGTTAGGGCGTTTCAAAGAGAGAGGAGAAAATAATTATTCAAATTTCAGTGGTGAATATCGTCTTGAGAATAATGACCTCATTTTGCATGTGAAATGGTCAGATGATACCCGGGAGTCGTGGGTGCTCACCATTCTTGCCATAAATGATGATTCAGCAACCTTTGAAATGCAACAAGGGAGCAGGACAGCCGTGATGTACTTCAAACGCAAACAGAGCCTGCAACCTGCGAATTAATGGTTTCTATCCTGCATTAAAGGGATGAAATAATTCCCCATTATAACCGTTTATAGATTAATAATAAGATAATTTATCGATAACAATAATAACCTAAAATCAATAACCTTTATCATTGCCTTACAGCAGTATGAAAAAAATTTTCACCCTTCTGGCGCTTGCATTCAGCAGCATAGCAAGCGTATTTGCCGGTGGACCTTCCGGCACACTTCCTGTGATCTATATAAACATAGAGAATGGAGCGGAAGTGACATCAAAAGAGACCTACCTGAACGCCAATTATTGGCTTGATCCGAAAGGAGACCAGGATGTGGCGCCAATAGGTTCGCAATCCGCACCATTGACTATGAAAATCAAAGGGCGTGGTAATTACACATTTACCGGATTTGATAAAAAGCCATATCGACTGAAACTTGAAAAGAAGCAGCCACTACTTGGTCTTGAATCGAGCAAGCATTTCGGACTACTCGCGCATGCGGACGATACACGCGGATTTCTTCGCAATACAATGGGATTTGAGGTTTCTAAAGGACTCGGACTTCCCTGGACACCGGAACAGCGTCCTATTGAGGTGGTAATCAACGGTTCGTACCGCGGCCTATATTTCCTTGTCGAACTTATCCGAATCGATAAAAAGCGTGTGAATATCACTGCTTGGGAAGAAGAGGATGCAGACGGCAATCCGTTGGCCAAATGGATTGAGGGAGGCACTTTGATTGAAATAGACAATTACGATGAGGATGGTCAGGTTCAACTTACCGATGGTGATGGTGAAATCATGCGCATCACATATGACAAGAGCGTCGACCCCGGATTCGAACCGGATGGCTACCGCAATTGGCTCAAGGGTCAATTCCAGACAATGAATGACCTGATATTCGGAGATAAGAATTCAGATGAAATATGGAATTATATCGATATCGATGATTGTGCACGCTTCATGCTCGTTCAGGACATATTAAACAATTACGAGTCGTTCCACGGCAGCTGCTATATGCATCGCGAGAAAGGGGAAGGAGAAAAGTGGCATTTCTCACCGGTATGGGATTTCGGCAGCGCATTATTTGTAGACAGCCATCCGGAACGTCATTTCTGGCAAGATTCTTTCCATCATAATCACTGGGCAGCACAGCTGTGGCAATTCAAAAAGCTCCAGAATAAAATGAAAGAGATATGGATCGAATATCAGGAGAACAAGATGGAATCGCTCGAACCATTTGCTAATGATTTCCTTAGTCGTATTACACAGGCTGCGGCATGCGATAAAGAACGCTGGCCACAATATGGGAACAGTAATCTAAACGGGAATAAAGCCTATTTTTCAAACTTTATCAAAGGAGCCAAACAATTTCTAAATAATACATTTAACTATACCGCACCGCTTCGGCCTACGGATTTTACAGTGCCTGATGACGAAGACTGCGTATATCACGTATTCTTCAAACAGACCGGGAAAGCCACGGGGTGGCCATTGGTAAAAATCTTCTATTGGGACGCACCGATACATAATTTTACAGAATGGCCCGGAAAAAATTGCGATTATGTGAAAGTAGGCGGTAAGAATTATTGGCACTATAAGATGACTTCCAATAATGAGGATGACAATTTCATGCTCATCTTCAATGATGGCAATGGTGGCGTTGGTGAACATCAGACAGACGATTTGAAAGTCCGCAAGCGTGGAGTCTACACCCTTGATATGGGAAGGCACACCGAACCATCTGAATTTCTGGCAGTCGGCGCCGGTCCGAGCTCGATAGATGCAATCCATACAGAGGATAAATCCAATCTGAAAGTAATGTCATATAACGGACAACTGATTATTGAGTCCGCTTTAGACACACAGCTCACATTGGGTTCTATTGACGGAACAGCGCAGCTTATATATGTAACAAAGGGAACAAATGTGTTCTCCCTCCCTAAAGGTCTTTATATAGTTGCCGGCAAAAAAATAGCTCTTTAATTATTAAATTACTCAGCACTTTCGAATAATATCTATGAAAGTGCTGAGTAATTTTTTCAATATCCATCGGTAAGGATCGAAAATCTCAGTATATCCTAATTAAATACCTTATTCTTTTGCCCTTGTCTTAAAAAACCAATGATAATATGAACGACCTGAATGTTTCAATAGTCACTCATTCAACACCGGTTGAAGAGCTGGTAAAAGCGGTGGGGTGTGTACTCAGGTCTTCGCGCGTAAACCGCATAGACATACTTGACAATAGCGGGACTGCAATAATCGAGGAATACAAAAAAAATCTATCCGGATACGAAGACAAAGTCAGAATAAAAGAAATTGATAACCGCGGGTATGGAGCGGGCCATAATATTTCGATAGAGGATAGCATAGAATCAAATGTGTGCTACCATCTTGTAATGAATTCCGATGTATGGTGGAAAGGTGATATTCTCAGTATTTTATGTGCTGAGATGGATAGACGGCCGGAGGTCGGCCAGTTGATGCCGAAAGTGTATTATCCGGATGGAGCCCTTCAGCTGACTGCCAGGCGACTTCCTACTCCTTATGACGTATTTGCCAAACGATTCTTACCCTCCTTTATAACTAAAAATAGAATCAATAAATATCTGCTTGCGGAAGCCAACCATGATATTGAGATAAACTCCCCTTATCTCTTAGGGAGTTTCATGCTTTTAAGAACCGATGCTCTCAAGGAGACAGGGATATTCGATGAGAGATTTTTCATGTATCCTGAAGATATAGACCTTACAAGAAGACTGCACCGAAAATATAAGACTATTTATTATCCTGAAGTATCCATCATCCATGAGCATAGGGCGGCATCACGAAGAAATCTGAGAATGCTTTGGATACATTCTTCAAACATGATACGCTATTTCAACAAATGGGGATGGTGGATTGACCCCGAAAGACGCCGTATGAATAAGGAGCTTGACTCCGCAATCAGAATTATCAGCAAAGATAAGCTGCCACTATCAAGAGGATAAAACAATAATTAACTGATTATCTGATTATTCCAAGATCTATTTGCCTTCTAAATTTTGTATTAATTCTTTAGAGAATTATAGAGGGGGATTCTCACCCTAAGACAAACGGGGGCGATTATTAGAGCTATGGGGTAACAAATATTAGAGCTATGGGGTAACAAATATTAGAGCTATGGGGTAACAAATATTAGAGCTATGGGGTAATTTGAGATATTACTGTCCGCTAAACCATAATCATTGAGTCCAACTTCTTGAAATATAGGAGTTGGACTTAATTTTAGCATGGA
>JAIDDJ010000052.1 GCA_029055345.1 Muribaculaceae bacterium
CTCCGCATATTTCATTAGGGCTTGACGAAACTGCATTTCTTGTGTTATACTTTTCATGAGGGATAGAGCTTCCTTTCTGTATATGCCGCCCGAACAGCCACAGCTGCACGGAGAAAATGCCACGCTTTGCCGCTGACTGCCCACGGGCACAGCACGGCAAAAAATGATATACTTGATATAGCACGTCAAAGACGTGACTACATATCAAGGAGGTCTATCATATGGTGGACTACAAAGAGATACTCAGGCTCAGCAGTATGGGCTACAGTCTGAGACAGACCGCAGCAAGTGCAGAACATTCGCATCATACGGTAAAGAACGTTCTGGAGCTTGCGCAAAAATACGGAGTGGAATGGCCGATCGACGATAATATCACAAATGCAGAGCTTGAAAAGCTGTTTTATCCGGAAAGGAAAACTGCGGGCAAAAGCTATGCTGAACCCGACTACAACTACATTCATCGTGAGCTTTCCAAAAAAGGCGTGACCCTAACGCTGCTTTGGGAGGAATACTGTGAAAAAGCTTATGCCAACGGCAAAATCCCCTACATGAGTACGCAGTTTGGCGATAAGTATCGCCGCTGGGCAAAAGTCACAAAAGCAACAATGCGTGTGACCCACAAGCCCGGAGATACTATGCAGGTAGACTGGGCAGGCGGAACTATTCCGTACTATGATTCAATCACAGGAGAAGAATACAAGGCATATCTGTTTGTTGCGGCTCTGCCGTGCAGTGGATATATTTACGTTGAGGCCTGCACCGATATGAAGCAGGAGAACTGGCTGATGTGCCATGTTCACGCTTATGAGTATTTCGGCGGAGTGACAAGAGTTCTTGTTCCGGATAATTTAAAGACAGGTGTCACTGCAAATACACGCTATGAAACACAGCTGAATGAGAGTTATCGCAAACTTGCAGAGTATTACGGTACAGCAATCGTTCCGGCAAGGGTGCGCAGGCCGCAGGATAAAGGTCTTGTAGAACGTTCGGTAGGTTTTTCGACAACGTGGATAACGGCAGTGCTCCGAGAAAGAAAATTTTTCTCTTTCGCAGAAGTTAAAGCCGCTGTTTCCGAACGTCTGGAGATCATCAACACCAAACCCTTTCAGAAACGTCCCGGCAGCCGCAGAGATGCCTATTTTACCGAAGAAAAGGAATTTATGCTACTGCTGCCAAAAAGCCCGTACGAGCCGTCTGTTTGGAAACAGCAGACTGTCGGGAATGATTACCTTATTTCTGACGGATTGAATAAATATTCCGTACCGTTTGACCTGATCGGTGAACAGGTACAGATAAGACTTACCAAAAACATTATAGAGATTTTTTTCAAAGGAAGCCGTGCAGCGTCACATAAAAGGCTTGAAATGTACAGCGTTCAGCCAATCGTTAAGCCGGAGCATATGCCTGTAAAGCACCTTGAGTATCTTAACTGCAATGCAGATGAATTTAAGGAATGGGCAAGGACTGTAGGCAAATCAACCGAAGAGGTCATCAATCATTTCCTTTCTGCCGGCAGTGTTCCCGAACAGGGTTACAAGGCTTGTATGAGCCTTACAAAGCTTGGCAAGCGATATGGCAAAAAGAATCTTGAAGCCGCTTGTGAGCGTATGTCAGCATTCTCATCAACACCTTCTGTTCGCACTATTACTACGCTTTTGAAGAATAGAAAGGAACAAGATAACCCTATTGAGAAAACAGATAACAGCAACAAATACGGAATTACCCGAGGTGCTGCCTATTGGAAGAAAGGCGGTGACGGTAATGCTTGACAACAACACCATTGAACGCTTGAGAGCTATGAAAATGAACGTTTTTGCTTCCGAATTAATTCGTCAGCTTGAAGATAATGACAGTTATGGTCAGCTTGGCTTTGAAGAACGCTTAGGTCTTCTTGTTGACAGCGAATGGAATCGCAGGCAGTGTAACAAACTGAACAGATACATCAGAAACGCTCATTTTTCCGATTCTTCTGCGACGATAGAAGGCATCGAGTACATTGAAGACAGGCATCTGGACAAGGCTAAAATGCTGCGGTTTGCGACTTGCCAATATATTGAAGACGGTCGCCATATTATCCTTAAAGGTGCTTCAGGCAACGGAAAGACTTACATAGCCTGCGCTCTTGGAAACGCTGCCTGCCGCAAGTTCAAAACTGTAAGGTACATAAGAATGCCGGAGCTGCTTGATGAGCTTACAATCGCTAAAGCAAACGGTGAATTTTCAAAGGTTATTAAAGCGTACAAGAAGGTCGATTTGCTGATTCTTGATGAATGGCTTATCCGTAAGCTCACAGCTAATGAAGCCTATGATCTGCTTGAAATCATTGAAGCCCGTATTGAACGTTCGATGATATTCTGTACGCAGTACCATTCCGAGGGTTGGTATGACCGCATAAACTCCGACCCAAACAACGACAGTCCTATTTCCGATGCGATTATTGACAGGATTGTCAATAATGCATACGAGATCATGATTGATGGGAACATCTCTATGCGTAAGCGGCATGGACTGCCTGAGGGGGCTGAGCCGTGATAGTGACTGAATAATCTATGACTGCAGAGCCTGTCTGATATTATGTTTGACAGGCTCTTTTTGCTCAAAAATTGCTGTGCTGTGCCCGTGGGCAGTCAGCGGCGAAGTGTGGCATTTTCTCCGTGCAGCTGTGGCTGCTCGGGCGGCATATACA
>JAIDDJ010000053.1 GCA_029055345.1 Muribaculaceae bacterium
GCACGCTATGCTCCTTCGTCTGCAAGACGATATATGCTCCCTGAGATGCGACCCTGCATTAATATTTTTTATTGGATGGAGTCTAATGCTCGGAAATATAAAAATGTATGAAAGCGAAAATCCGGCCCGTTCTACATGAGAAGCTTATGAAGGGTTGAGGCGATTACTGTTTCATCCGTTTGAGGAGATTGTAAGCCGAGAGGGTGCCGAGTTCGCCGGCTTTCGAGAGGTCGGCGAAGGCCTGGCGTTTATTGCCGAGGCGCAGATATGTGATGCCTCTATTGTAGAGTGCCGGAGCGAAAGCCGGGTCAAGACGGAGGGCTTCGTTGTAGGCGCTCAGTGCGGAAGTATAGTCGCCGGAGTTATAATAAATATTGCCCTTGTTATGGCATGCGTAGACCAGCCGGGGATTGGCTTTCAGGGCTTGGTCATAGTCGGCGACGGCAAGCGGCGCCTGGCGGGGATCACCGGAGATAAGGCGCGCGTAAGCCCGAGCCATAAGAGTTACCGAATATCCGGGCATAAGCCTCAGGGCCTCGTTGAGGGCTGCGACAGCGGCTTCACTATCCTTGAGCATCGACCTTGCTACACCGAGCGCTATCCAATCGGCCGCACGGTCGCTATGGGCTGTGGTCTCTGCCAGTTTGTCGGCAAGCGAGAATAGAGATTCATAACTTTCCGGCGTCAGGTCGGCGACGGGACTGAGGTATAATTTCTGTCCTATGTAGCGGCCATTGTTGAAATCCTCCAGTTCCCTGAAATAATTGGATGTGGATTTGAGTGAGGCAGGACCATCGGCAAGCGACACCATAAACATCGGTTCGATTTCGATAAGGACATCCCTGTCCTGAACGCGTCCCTTGATACGGTCGTTATATGCGAGTTGCGTCTCGGAAGCATTTCCGGCCGTAACGAGTTGATTGAAGCGGTCCATCACCTCCTCCTCGGACTCCGCAGAGTCCGCTTGGCGTCCGTCGTTGGCTTTACCTGCGGCAATGGTAGGCCTGTCAAGCGGATTCTTTTCCGGATTTTTGACATATGCCTTTATCAGATTTTCGGCGTGAAGCATACTCTTCACGGCGAGTTGCTGCTGCCCCATATGGTCGTAAGCCTGCGCCATGGCATAGAATGCCGGATGGAAACGCGGGTATCGCGTGGCAATTGACTGGAAGTCGGCGAGCGCTTCCTTATTATTGCCTCTTTCAAGATTTATAAGTCCGCGGTTGTAGCGGGCGTGAAAGTTCTCGGGGTCCAGACGAAGCACTTCTTCAAGATCGGCGGCAGCACGGTTGAGGTCGCGCACCTCGTAACGCAGCAGAGCTCTGTTGAAGAGTGCCGCGGTGTTGTAGGGCTCAAGTTCGAGAGTATAATTATAGTCTGCCAGCGCGCCCTGGAAATCGTCGAGGTTATAGCGGATGAAGGCCCTGTTGAGATAATAGTCTGCATCGCGGGGTTTCAGCCGGATTGCCTCGTTGATATCCTCCAGCGCTCCCTCCCAGTTTTTCTGACGGACACGGATGTCGGCGCGAATAAGGTATGGCTGAATGGAAGTCCGGGAGAGCTCGATTGCATGAGTGACATCGGCCAGCGCCTGCACCGTGTCGCCCCTCAACGCATTCATTCTGCCACGCGCCGCGAAACCATCCTCAAAACGGGGATAAAGCCGAAGCAGCGACGAATAAGTGGAATCAGCGGCATCATACCTGTGCAGTTCGCCTTCAGCCACGGCCTTGTAGAAAAGGAAATACTTATCCTGGGGATTATATCGCAGGCCCTCGTCATAGTCAGTCACGGCGAGCGAGTCTTTTCCGAGTTGCTGCCTCACGAAACCGCGAAGTTTATACGTTTCTGTCAGGAATTTATTTCTTTCGATAGAGAGCGAGCAGTCCTGCTCGGCCCCTTCATAATCTTCGAGCTGCATTTTAGCGAAGGCCCTCAGATAATAGGGTTCTGCAAGATATGGCTTTGCCTTGATTGCCTGGTTGAAGTATTGGATGGAGAGCATATAATCATCCATCGACATGACATTGCGTCCGATAGCAATGACCTGGTCGGCATCGGTCTGAGCGAAAGCCGGGAAAGCCATCGCAAAGGCCAGTATTACAGCTGTGAGCCACTTCATATCAATCTAACGCAATTTTAAGGCACTCTATTATTTTTCAGCCTGTGTCGGGGCGGGCATCAATGACCCGAGCGAGATGCGCGGGAAGGCATCGATAAAACTGCCGGGCGTGGCGTTAAGTATCTCTATTCCACGGCGGTCGGTATATGCCTTCACGTTGAAATAAGATCGGAACGCTATGGCATAGTTTTCATAGACGTCATGGATATGGACGTTGCTGAATATTTCTTCGGCGCGCCGGAGTTCCTTGTCATCATCCTTATAGAAATGGGGCTGGACAGAAACGACTCGGTTGCGGTCGGTCACCCAGAGAGTCTTGCTCCAGTTATGGTCGGCGCCAATAAGCACTATTTTTTGGAACCCCTCGCGCATGGCGCATATTATTGAAGGAATCAGCACATTTCTGGGTCTGGGCATGGCCAGGCCAGAATCGTAAACAGGATGAGTGAACCATTTCCATCCTTCGGCCGGAGTGAGGTTGTAATATTTTACATTAACGCATTCGGGCAAGCGCGTTACTTCAGGCATGCGGCGGGCAGTTGCCGGCAGAAAGAGTGTCATTAGCCAGTCCACGGCGGCGAGCGCATCCCAGAGAGCCGGCACCTTGCCTGTCTTCTCCTTCAGGAAGAACGCGATGTCGGCAAGGATGTAATAGTCCGGTTTAAGAGTTCTGAACTCCGGAGCCAGCGCTGAAAGATTCACAGCCATGCGAGGGAATGATGTCAGGACGTCGAAGTCATTCTCGATGGCATCGCGAAGAGAGGGGCCGTTACCCATTATAATTATAGTATCCTTGCGCTCGTGGCATCTGGGCGAAGGGCGTCGTGACATGAGAGGAATCTTTATCATCGTGGCGAGAGTCGCACCGGCCTGTGAAAGAGTTCTTTGAATTTTATCTGCAAATTTCATATCAGTCTTTGTAAGGATATGTCTTGTCGCGCCTGGCTATAACGTCGAGCGTGTTATGGAATTTAAGTCCGATTGCCTGTCGGAGTTTTGTATTGTCGAGGGTGAGTGTCCGCGAAGTTTGTGAGAGGGCCTCCTCGCTCATTGTCTCCGCCACAATCGGCACTCTTCCGAAAAGGCGTACAATCCATTTGACCCATTTGGGGGGAAGATGAGTCATGCGTTTTTCGGTACCGACATTGGCTGTCATGGCCTCGGCGAGCTGCAACCAGGTATATTCGTTTCCATCCGAAAGATTGTAAATTCCCTCGGCTTCAGAATTTGCGAGGGCAATCAGGGCTTTCGCCACATCGACCGAAGTGACAGCCGCCAAAGAGGCATCGTTTCCGCGCACATGCACGTAATGGCCACGAATCACACGGTTGAACAACCGGAGCATCTCTCCATCGACCCCGTCACCAAATATATTGGCTGCACGGACAATTATAAGCCGCGCGCCGTTGGATTTGGCCCACTCAGTCAGCAAACTTTCCACCCGCGCGAATCTTGGGCCCGCCTTATCGGTAGGAGAAATATGGCCATCCTCGTTGACGTTATGCCCTGCATCCATGCCGTAGACGCGTTGTGAGCTAAGGTACACGACCGTGTCGGGAAGTGGTCTTCCCATATCATGTAGAGCAGACATTGCGGTCTCCGCATCGATTCCCTGCCCGTTGCTTTCCGTGTCGCTGTCACAACATAGAAACAGAGTGTTGTCGACCCTGAGGTCACCATTCTTTAACAACCGGACGAGTTGCCTTCCGACAATGCTACGTTCTCCAACAACGCGCCAAGAATTACTTTCCGCCATTTAAAAAAATTTAGTCCGGAACGCTCGGTTTTCGGCGTCCGGACACAAAAATATAAAAAAATCAGCTCCAAGCCAAATATTAATGATCATTCGGCAGCTTTACGATATGGGGTCGATGCTTGATTTTACCTGAGTTCAGGACTTACTAAGAAATTCGAGGGCCATTTCGAGACGTTCGTTGCCATACTGGAAATGGTTGCCCCTCACGGAGCGGAATTCAGTCGAAATACCATTTGACTTGAGAGTGGATATCACCGATTCGGTATCTTCCCCCACGCTACGGAATTCGGGCACCGGGGATTTACTCTCCTGGTCTCCCAAAGAAAAATATGCTCTTCCCTGCTTATGGGGTATCTTCTGCTTAGAGAGCCACTCGGTGAATCCTTCATACCAGAACGACCCGGAAATAGATGCGATGGAGCGGAACAAATCGCATTCCACCCATTGCCACAGCGTAAAGAGTCCTGAAAGGGAAATGCCAAGCAGGTCGTATTCGTAATCCTTATGGTTGATTCCCATCAAATCATTTATTTTCGGAATAACATCCGATCGCAGAGTGGCGAGGAACTCGGCTGCAAGTCCCTTGAAGTCGGGCGACCCGGCGGGCACTCCGGGAGCAGGCCAGGGCGTCAGGTCGTTGTCCCAGTCCATACCTGTAATGACCACTAAAGATGAGTCATAGCGTTTGGAAGCATCATCAACCCATTTCCCGGTGGCTTCGAGAGGAGAGAGCACGTAAATAATCCTGGTTGACTCTTCATTTCTTGCCCAGAGGCAGGTGAGGTTTCCTATTTGGGTTTTATAAGCCATTACTCTTCACTTTTAAGTTTCATCATATCTTTCATTTCGCCGAAGCCGATAGAAGAGTAAAGCTCTCTGGCAATGTCGGTGGTTTCAAGATAAATTTTTTTGCAATTGCGTTTTTTAGCCTCGTTGACGAGGTGGCGCACCACAGTATGTGCGACTCCTTCCTTACGGAATGGTTTGCGCACGTAAATGTTCATCAGATATGCACATCTGCCGGTCTCATTATCAGGGGAGGGGAGTTCCTCGCTGAAGCAGAGGGCACCGCACCCGACATCCTCGCCTTCGATAGATGCGATGACGGCCAAGTGGTTGCCCGAAGGGACGGCCCGCTCATAATAATCCCTGTTGGCCTCTATTAGCGCCTTGGAAGGTTCTTCGCCAAATACATTGTTTATCACTTCAATACGCCATCTGATAAGCGTGTTGATGTCTGTGACGGGTCGTAAGGTGATCATTTGTATTCTCCCTCCTTGAGCACTTTAGGCAATTTATCCATATCCACTTTCCCTCGCCTTGTAACCGGTATATTATCCACTTCAATGAAGAATTCCGGAATCATAAAATCAGTAAGTTTCGAGCGCATCTGTTTCTTTAGTTCAAGGAAAGAGAAATTCTTTGCCGAAACAATGTAAGCTACAAGAAATGCAAGGCCGTTTGCATCTTCGAAAGCCCGGACTATACCACGTTCGACACCCTGATATTCATTGAGCACATTCTCCACTTCATCGGGTTCAACTCTTTTACCGAGAATCATCACCTGCTGGTCACGTCGGTGCTGGAAAGCGAAATTGCCATCGGGAAGGACGTATCCCATATCACCGCTTCGGTAGAAGCGAGTGCCGTCAGGTAGAGTCACGAAGTTCGATTGTTCGGGAGGATTCCCGAGATAGCCCCTGCTGACTCCTTCACCGAATATGCATATCTCACCCGGCGTGCCGTCGGGCACTTCGTTGAAGTCGCTGTCAAGAATCTTTACCTCCACTCCTTTTATCGGTTTGCCGATTAAAAAAGTTCCATCATCAAGCGGGGTGGCATTATCCACCCGAAAATAGTTGGAGCAGACCGTGGTTTCCGAAGGGCCGTAGGTATTATAGATTTTAATACCCATATTCTTCAGGCGCGAAATATAGCTTGCGCGAATCACATCGCCACCGCTTATGATGAGCTTTATGCTAACCGGCAATTTCGGCAGGCGGTTAAGGTCGGCAAGAAAATAAGGGAAGCCGTCAAGAATGGTAACTTTGTGGCGCTCTACGAACTCCAGAAGGCCTAAAAGTGAACCATTATGCACTTCTGTGGTCGGAATGGCAAGTGCGGCACCGTTGAGAAGAGTGGTGAACACTTCCTCGACAAATATATCGAATGAGCAGACCGAATACTGCAGCATCACATCGCCGGGTCCGGTATGGAATTCATTTTCGAACGCCTCGCAATAATTGACCACGGAATGATTTTCGACCACCACTCCTTTCGGACGTCCGGTGGTTCCGGACGTATAAAGGACATACGCTACACCATCGGGAGTCGACAAATCCTCGCTGAAAGAGGGTAATGGCTTAAGATCTTCGCAAAAAGCATCGTCAATAATAAGTTTTACTCCGGCCGACTTCATCATATACTTTATCCGGTCATGGGGGAGGGACGGTTCTGCCGGAATATAAGCGGCTCCGCTTTTAAGCACGGCAAGCATTGCGGCAATCTGCTCGGCGCCATGATTCATCACGATTCCGATGTAATTCTGCTTATCTTTGGGGAAGCGGGCAAGAACAGCATTAGCCATACCATCCAGTTCGGCATAAGTTATTGTACGTCCGTCTTCCTTGACCGCGATTGCATCGGGATTCTTATCAACCTGCTCTTTAAATTTCGAGTATATTGTGTTTTTCATAAAGTGTTTTTCATAAAAGGTTTTGTTATATTCTGATTTTTAAACAAATCCGAATAAACGATGGTTCGCGGCCCAAGTAAAACTCCTATCCTGAAGCACTTTATTAATAAAAAGCGTAGGAATCTGTATCTGTTGCCGTCCTACACTTCGAGGCTTCTCGCATTGCCCATCAATAGTCGGACGGCAACTGCAGAAGCCCACGCCAGTATATGCAATCAATATTCACGGTTTCGAATTTCGCAACTCGAACATTATATGCTTAATCACGTCTTAACTTGAAGGACGCAACAATTTGCATAATGATACCGGGAAATTATTATCACATATCCACGGGCATCTACCGTTGCTTAATCCCTGACTATTGATTGAAATTTTGCGAGAATTTCGAAGTGTCAAGAATAAGCGCGGATAAACGCTTTCGTACCAATATTTATACATCCCGCCCCACTCGCCACAGACTTTAAATCACAAGGTCATGACGACCCGATCATACTGGCGTGGTCTGCGTGGCAGTCTGCTGTCGCAAATTTATAATAAAATTTTCAAAATTACAAGATTTTAATAAAATTCCGAAATCCGAAATCTACATATTGATTTCTATAATGTGTAAATTGGGGATATGATGAGGGAAAAGGATTGATTGGGGTCATGGTGGAATCAGATTTTGAAAAATTTTCGGGGGGTGATGTCACAAAATGGGGGTGGGTGCGGTTTTGTAGACAGAGGGTCGGAACAGAATCGATTCAGCCCGGATTTAATTCCGGATGAATGATTCTTTTGATTAATGATTCCGACGCCGGGTTAAATCATAATTCTTATGAAAAAAGGTTCCACTATCGTCGCATTAGCGGCTTTTGCACTGACAACAATCTCATACCTAAATAGCCCCGCGGCTACCGGGAGCGCGTTACTTCCGGAAGAGGAGGGGCCGACATCGGAGCCCAACTCTTCTGATATTCCCGCCGCGAGGCCCGATTCACTTGACTTGGCCACAGATTCTATCTTCGATGAGACGATGCTCGATGACTTTGTAGTCGTCGAGCGCCGTCGCCTCATTCAGAATGACGGTGCCACGCTGACGTATAATATAAGTGAGGATCCCGAAGCGGCCAGCTCCAACATTCTTGATATCCTGAAAAAAGTTCCGGGAGTATCCGTAGATGGAGAGGACAACGTGAGGGTAAACGGTCAGACGAATTTCAAGATGCTCATCAATGGCCGAGAGGACCCGATGTTGTCGGGAGATGTCAAATCCGTGCTCAAATCCCTGCCTGCCGCCTCCATCAAGAAGGTAGAGGTGATATCGGAGCCCGGTGCGAAGTATTCGGCCGAGGGCACGGGCGGAATCCTGAATTTCGTGATGGATACAGGCAAAAAGCTTTCCGGCTTCTCCGCCGACCTCTCGCTCTGGGGGAACAACTATAATGTCGGCGGCTCTATTAATGCCCGGCGTCAGATAGGCAACGTGATGCTTGGAGTGAATCTTACCGGCAATATATCATTGCCGCGGCCGAAGACATATAACCGGACCACAACAGAAGACCTTTCTGTGGCCGACCCGACGATAATGGTGTCGGAATCTGAAACAGACAGCAAATGGGCCTATATGGGACCGCGATTCAACCTGTCGTGGGAGCCCGATACACTCAATCTCTTTACAATCGCGGCTAATTTCGGCAGCAATCCCAACAGCTCCACGCAGGATTATCTCCGCTATATGAATCAGAGCGACGGAACTCCTATATGGAGCGTAGACAATAGGTTTGAGAATAAGACCAAATATACGGGTGCGGGGATGCAGGCCTCTTATCAGCACTCCTTCCATCGGCCTGATCATACGCTTGTGTTCTCCTATCTTTTCGACTGGTATTCCTGGCAGGATAAGAACCGCTACTATCTGAAAGACATTCAAGGCGATATCCACGAGGCGCCGTTCTCTTTGCGTAGCTCGGATAATTACCGCCAGGCCCACGTGATACAGCTCGATTACTCAAACCGGCTTGCGCCTCACTCATTGATAGAGGCCGGTGCGAAGGTCAATATTGACAACAATCCTTCAGATTCTTACACGGCAGAGGGAGAGGAAGAATCGGTGGCCGTGACTATCCCGACCTCAAGAGTGGATTTCAGTCAGTTCAAGGATATCTACGCCGTGTATGCCTCCTACAGCGGCACCTACGGGAGATGGAACGCGAAGGCCGGACTGCGCTATGAGCACACACGGATGGGTATGCGCTACCGGGAAGGAGATTATCCCGACTTCACCTCACGTCTTAACGATATTGTGCCAAATCTGGCCGTAAGTTATAATTTCACCGATGCCTCCTCACTCCGTCTGGCCTATCAGATGCGCATCTGGCGTCCCGGAATCTATATGGTGAATCCTTATGTCAACGATTTGATACCCGGAGCCGTAAGATATGGTAATCCCAACCTCGAGAGCGAGAAAAGTCACGACATATCGATTGGCTACTCCAACTATGGCGGCCGATTCTCGGGGGGAGGAAAAGTGTCTTATCGATACATAGCAAATTCAATTACCGACGTTATATTCATGAAGGACGGGGTAATCAACACCACTTACGCCAATATCGGCCATTATTCCAACGTTTCGCTTGATGCCAATTTTGACTGGAAGATAAGCGATGTGTTCAATTGGGGTTTCAATGCCGGGGTAACCTATATGGATATCAAGGCCAACAGCGAGATGTTGAAGCAGCACAACAGCGGGTGGCAGACCAACCTTTCGACCAATATCGGATGGCAGATGCCGGGCAAAGTGCGTATGAGTGCCTATGGAGGCTACTGGAGTCCGTGGATTGATCTCCAGAGCCGCGGCAGCGACGGTTACTACTACAGTTTAGGATTCAGCCGATCGTTCCTGAAGGATGATGCGCTGACGCTCCAGGTGAATGCGGGGAATTTCCTCCCCTCGAGGAAGAGCAACAAATATACGCAGACCAGTGAGACCGTACGGTATACGAGCCGGACCGAGTATACGAGCTGGTATGTGGGAGTAGGCCTCACGTTCCGGTTTGGCGGATTGAAAGCCGATGTAAAGAAGACGGCAGCCTCGGTAGAAGCTGAAGGTTCGGCTGGTGGAGGTGGGAATAAGTGATTCAGGCCCTTTGGGTCTGAGGTTTATGGGGGCCGGATTGGGGGTGAAATGAGATTAAGAGATTCTCGGAAATGAGATGACGGAGACGGAGTTCAGGAAACATGTCATGCCGCTCCAGCGGCTGATGTATGGTATAGCGCTTCGGATGGGTATTCCCCCGGATGAAGCCGGCGATACGGTGCAGGAGTCACTTCTGCGTCTATGGCGTCATCGTAACCGGATTCCATCGCCTGATGCAGGGTTAAAGGTCTATTGCATAGCCGCCCACAGAAATGAATGTATTTCCTGGTTAAAGCATTCCCGTTATGATGCCCCCATCGAAGAGGCGAGCAATATATCGGCACCGCTTTCCGAGGATGCGGAGTTCAGGGATACCTCATCGCGGCTCAGTGAACTGATAGATGCGTTGCCGGCCGGTCAGCGAGAGGTGATAAGACTCTCCGGGATAGGCGGTCTCGACAATAACGAAATCGCGGAGCTAACCGGACAGACCGACAATAATGTAAGGCAACTCCTGAGTCGTGGACGAAGAAAGCTAAGAGTGCTGTTGGAAACTCGGTTTTGAATACAACCTTAAAACTATTTTGAAATATCAACTATCAACTACATATCTCCTCACAATATTCTCCTCAAGACAAAAAACTATGACTCAAAAAAGAATAAAAGAGATACGCGAGCTCTTGGAGCGGTTCTATACTGGAGCGACCTTACCGGAAGAAGAGCGGCAATTGGCAGAAATGCTCAAGGAGGCGGAAGGGTTGCCTACGGACCTTGAGGCAGATTGCCGGCTGTTTGTTTCATTAAGCGCGGATATGCCCGATGAAGTATCGGAGCGCATAGAGCGGGCTCTGGATACCGAGATGGCAAAAGAGCGGAGACGGTTTGCAACGCGCTCCCGCCGGTGGTATATAGCGGGAGCTGCGGCTGTTTGTTTTCTTATACTTGCCATAGGTGTGGGTCTGTTGCTTCCGGAAAGGGACTCGACAGATCAAGACAGACAGATGCAATATGCTCTGGTGAAGACTAATGGAAAAAATGTCAAGGTTCCGACCCCGGAACTCCCGGAATGCGATTCGCTTATAATGAATCCGATAGCCCAAAGCGTTACCCGGCCGGCCAAATCGGAGAAATTGCCTCAAAGAGGGGAAAAGATAGAGCAATCGGCTCCTCGTGCTGAAAGATTGAGTACCACAAAGCCGAATATATCCGACAGAGAGGCCCCGGTTGTTACAATGGAGGCGTCGTCAGAATCCTATCCGGATGATCCTTATGGTTATATCGCATCAAATTATAGGATAATAGATGATCCTCGTGAGGCTGAGGCGCTTGTGGGGGAGCTGATAGCCATAATGGAAAGCAATCTGATGATAGAGCAGAGTCGCGTGATTGGAGTCTACGACAATCTGCAGCTTGAATTGACAAATTGTTGTGCGCAGTTGCAATAAACGGACTCCAATATGATGTTACATAATATAGAAAGCTAAGTAAATACACCAATGGATAAAAAAAGAAGAAATAGGAAGTCTCTGATTCGGGGAATGATAATGCTTATAATGCTTTTGGTTGCAAACATAGGGGCGACCGCAAAAGAAATATTTGCGGAACTGACAGCAATGCCGCATGTTGAGAGCACCTTTATTTCCGGAAGGGTAGGGACTTCGATGATGACTGTGCCGGAAGTAGCGCGGGGCGCGAAGAACGGTGTATGGATTGATTCCGACTTCAAGGCGATGTTCATCTACCGGTGCTATTCGGAAGATAGCGTGAAGAAAGCGCGTGAGCTACTGTCGAATTATGTAAAATCCAATAACAATGTAGAGCTCGTGATGCGTACACGGCAGGGCATGCAGGAATATTCAATGTATGAAGTTGTGAATGCCGGAGCCCGTAACACCGATAATCGTGCGAAATTGATTATATGGAACGAGGATGCCCCCAACGTATGCCAGATAGTTGTAATCGACTGGGAGGAACTACCCGATTTGTCTGACATCACAAAAGCAGGCGATCCGTTGCGATTTATCGCCGGATTGTCCTGACGTTCTCCGGAGATTTTTCATTCAGAGGCAAGAGAACAGAGAACAGGCATAATCGGCCGCAAAGCGGATGAACTATAGCGGAACTTGCTGCAAAACACAAAGAAAGGATTAAGTTAATGAATAAAAGCACGAACTACAGGCCAACCGAGCATTCCCGGGCTTTAGTAGAGGAGGCATTGTCCAGGGCCAAGTCAGAGGGGCGGGTGCCAAAGATTCTATTTGTATGTCTGGGTAATATCTGCAGGAGCCCGGCAGCTCAGGGCATAACGGAAAAGATGGCTTCCGAGCGGGGTATGGATTTGGAGTGCGACTCTGCGGGATTCTATGGGGGGCACGCAGGCGACCTGCCCGACCGGCGAATGCGAGAGGCTGCTTACGGCCGAGGCTACCGGCTTGAGCATAGGGCGAGAAAGATAAAGAGTTATGACCTTGACGATTACGATATCGTGATAGGAATGGATGATTATAATATCTCAGACCTCCACGCTCTTGCCGACACAGAGGATAAAGACCGGCGCATCGTGAGGATGACCGATTTCGCCGTGGCCTATCCGGAATATGATTCGGTTCCCGATCCATATTATGAAGGGGCGGCCGGTTTTCAGCTTGTGCTCAATCTGCTTGAAGATTCATGCGCCACACTTCTTGATCTGATAGAATCAGAGTCAAAGAAATAATTTATACTCAGTAACCACCAATAGTTCTCAGAAGCTATGAGAAAAAATATCCTCATCTCCATCTTAATAAGTCTGTGCATTCTTACGCCCGGATATACTGATGCCCGGAAGAGCGTTAAGACGAGTAAGTCTCAATCCCGGAGTAATGGCAAGACTGTAAAAACCGAGTCAGTCGTCAATGATGATAAGAGTGTGTATATAGTGTCCACACTTGATGACGGGACCAGAATAATAACCGAGGTGGATCCTCAGGGAAACGTGACAGTACGGAGTGAGAGCAGCGGCAATTCAAAGGTCGCGACCAAGAATAATAGGAAAGAATCCTCCAAGCAGTCGAGTCGCCGGGTGGAGCAGGCGGTTAGAAAAGCCGAGGCGCAATTCAAGGCTGCTCACGAAGAATCCAAGTCCGCGTTAAAGAGTGTTACCGGAAAGGGCACCGGCGCGGTCAAGATTTATTCCGGACTCCCGATTAATTATATCCGGAATACCGGGTGGCTGGATGTGGAAGTCAAGTATGCTGATACTCCCGGTATTGAGGTTTCCGGAATTGATCATGGTTCTCTCAACGAAGTGATTGATTATGTTAATGGAGAAGTGGAGATACGGTCGGCAAGCGCAAAAAAAATTTCAAGCAAAGCGAAGGTAACGGTTTACAGCAACGATCTCCGATCGCTATTCATATTGGGTAGCGGAAATGTAAGGTGCGATAAGATAATGGGACGCAATCTTGATGTCGGAATCATGGGCTCTGGCGATCTGGCGATAAAGGAAGCGATGGCAACGAGCATAAGATTTCTTATAAACGGTTCGGGCGATATCCGATGCAACAGCTTAAGCGCCACTACTTTGCAGGTAGCCATCAATGGCTCGGGTGATTTATTTCTGGATAAAGCTATGGTCACGTCATTAGACTGTTTGGTTCAGGGCTCGGGCGATACGTTTCTAAAAGGAATAGAAGCCACGACACTGAGTGTTTCGAGTATGGGGTCGGGCGACGTAACGGTATCCGGTAAAGCCACGTCCGCCATGTATTCCATCCGCGGGACCGGTGATATAAGTGTCGGGGGTCTTAAAGCGACAAGAGTGTCGCAGACCACCTATGGAACGGGTGAAATCATCCATTGAGTGATGAAAATTGCGGAATGGAACTTCTTTGGCATATTATTTGTTTCATAAATAGATGGATTCCTGATTTGGAGTCCGATTTAAGACCTCATTCAATAAAAAATATAAGGATATGGATAAAGAGCTTAAGGTAGGCCCCGGAATGTTTGTGGCCTATTCCTATAAATTGTATAATGAGTCAGATGGTAAGTTACTTTTTGAGACTCCGAAGGACCGTCCGGATGTGATGGTTTACGGAGTGTCGCAGGAAGTGGTGCCCGGTTTGATAGCCGCGATGGAGGGCTTGAAAGCCGGTGACCGTTTCGGAGTCACCTTGCCTCCGATGGCAGCGTTCGGAGAGCGTCATGAGGAGGATGTGGTTGAACTTGACCGCGAGATTTTTACGCGAGAAGGGAAATTGGCAGAGGAGGTTAAGACCGGGGCTATCCTACCGATGATGACAGCAGATGGTCATCGGGTGATAGGCACCGTGCTTGAAATCGGCGATGAGAAAATAAAGATGGATTTCAATCATCCGTTTGCCGGCCTGACCGTGCGTTATGACGGAGAGGTTGTGGAGGTCCGCGAAGCAACCGAGCAGGAGCTTAAGCCGATGCATGGATGCGGAGGCGGTTGCTGCGGAGGCTGCGGTGACAGCGGTTGTGACTGCGAAAAAGACGAAAATGGTGGCAACAAGGAATGTGGGTGCGGTTGCCATTAATATCTATACCCATTACAAATATCAAGATATCTAAGGAAGATACGCCCGAAAGATATTTAAGGCAAAAAGAAATCGGAATTCACTTGATTGTGAGTTCCGATTTCTCTTTATTTTCGAATAAAGTATAATGCGCCTTATTTTCAGATAAAGGATATTATTGACGGAAAGAGGTATATCGCAATCCTGCGGCGAGAGTATGGAGGTTTGCCATCTTTATAGCTGCAACGGCTGCTTCAGCCCCTTTGTTCCCAAGTTCGCCCCCTGCGCGGTCGAGAGCCTGCTGCTCGTTGTCGACTGTCAGGACCCCGAAAATTACCGGGGATTTCCCACGAGAGTTCAGGTCGGCGGTGCCCTTAGCCACGATGTCGCATACGTAATCGAAATGGGGAGTGTCTCCACGGATCACGCATCCGATAATAATAACTGCCGAGACATCGGGCATATAGTTCAGGGCCATAGCGGCGGCATTGACAAGCTCGACCGTTCCCGGCACATCCTGAAGGAAAATAGCGTTGTCGCCCACGCCCGCCTTATGGAGCACATCTAAAGCTCCGTCGCGCAGAGCTCCAGTGACGCGAGGATTCCATTCGGCGGTGAATATCGCGCATTTAAAAGCTGCCGGCTCCATTATGCGGGGAATTTCAAGCAGCTTCCCATCGGTATTGAGAATTGTAGACATATTGAGGAATCGGAATTAGGGGTTATTTTTTTTCTTCTTTTCCTCTGCCTTTTCCTCTGCCTCTGCCTCAGCCTCTTTCTTAGCCTGCTTTTTGGCCTCCTTTTCGGCTTTCTTCAGTTCGTTTTCGGCTTTTTTAGCATCAGCTTTGATATCCTTCTCTTCGGCCTTTTCCTCAGCCTCTTCGGCCTTTTCCTCAGCCTTTACCTTGCGTAGTCTGGTTTTTGCCGCGCGTTGAATCTTGTCGAGGAAGGATTTCCACATCGGTTCGTGGGCTGCCTCGTTATCCAGCTGCTCAAGGAGAGTGAGAATCTCTTGCTCGAGTTCGAGAATTTCGAGCGAGACGGCGTGAGGGAGAATAGCCTGCAGAAGTCTTTTTGCTCTTGCCATTTCTGACTTGCTGTGCATCATCGCGCGGGCCATGTCGATTGTCATTCTGACCTCGCGTCGAGCCACACGTCCGGTGCGTTTTTTTGCGAGTTTTATAGCCTCCATATAGAATCTCACGGCGCCGCGGTAATCTCCGGTCTGAGCCATCATTTCAGCTCCCTTGCGAAGAGATTCCACAAGTTTATCGGTAGCGGCCGCTACTCCGGCGTTAACCTTTTCGTAAAGTACGCCGGTATTGATTTGCTGCTTGGCGAGCAGGTCGAGGGTTTTCTTGCGAGAGCGTAGAATACGTGTTGAAAGTTCCATTGCAAGCACGTGCATCTCGCCGAAGCGGTCAGCATCCTCCTTGAGAAGCTGCTCGAGGACCTTGAATAGCACTTCAAGTTCTTTCTCGCTCTGCTTATAATCTTTAAGGGCGAAATGGATTTCCGAGATGTCGAAAAGGAGAACGGCCAAAAAAGCCCGGAATTCCTTGTGGCTGAAATCGGAGAAGTCGCGCAGCTGGCGCAGCGCCTCGACCACTTTCGCAAGAGCCTCGTCATATTTTTCCTCGACGTATAGTGTGAGGGCCTCGCGGCGGAGGTCCATGGCTGCCTTGAAAGCCTCCTTGTCGGATTCAAGCTTCGGCAGTTCCTTTAGATTCAGATTCAGATCCTTTATAGTCATATGCTGTTGGATAATTATTTACTAATTAATAACAAATTCCGGAATATAACGGTTTAGATCTCCACATAAAAACGATAAAATCAGGGTCTTGGACCTCATTTAAAAAATCTGTTAGTGCCGGCACTTGGACCTCATTCAGTAAAATTTCATTGATTTTTCGAGGGCCGCGCGCCAGGTGTCGGATATTTTCTGAGAAGTCTTTGATACAGGGTCGAAGCATACCATTACGGTCTCCGCGCAAGATTTGAGTTGCTTGGTCTTCTTCTCCACAATCATTTGCTGCAGCCGGAAACTCTTTTCGTGGATTTCCATGCAGCGGGTCCAGACCTCGATCTCCTCGCCGAAATAGGTTGGCGCCACGTATGCACAATCTATGTTGGCGATAACAGATTCCACTTTCTGCCAATTTATGTTGCCATCCATAATGTGTTCGAAGAAGTAAGCCTTTCCGGTATCATAAAATGAAAGATATACTGTGTTGTTGAGATGGCCTAAGATATCGATGTCGTTGAAACGTATCTGGAGATCGACCGAATGATAAAATTTGCTTATGTGTGGTAAAGTATCGGGTTTCATTTTAAATCATTTGAATCTAATTTCAGAGATAACTTGCCGTCCGAGGTTGTCGTTTATCATATCCCGGATTCGCGACCGGCTCATGTTAAGTTCCTGACGGAGAGAAGCATTGCGGACGAAAATGGTCATAAGACCGTTTGTCACAATCGGTCGGCCGGCCATTGCAGCGATAGCCTCGCCGACCACAAGCGGCCAGACATTAATGGCGCGTATTTCGTAAAGCCTGTCGTTCATTCCCTGTTCTGACAAGGCCTGCCGGAGCACATCGCCCACGCTTTCGGAATCCAGTCTTTTCATGTCAACTAAGATAGAGATGATATTTTAGCGAAAGAGCCGTCGGTCACTTCGAAAAGTTTGCTTTCCGACCGAATTGTCTGCATGGTTTCATCGATGTGTTCGCGGTTTGTATCCGTGATGAATATCTGGCCGAAATTCTCGCCACCGCTCACTTCCGCGATGATTCTTGCCACGCGCGAAGAGTCAAGTTTGTCGAAAATGTCATCGAGGAGCAGTATCGGGGTCGCGCCGCTGTTTTTTCTCAGGTAATCGAATATTGCGAATTTAAGGGCGATAGTGAAAGTCTTCACCTGTCCCTGGCTTCCGAGTCTCCTCATCGAATAGTCTCCGAGACTTGTGGAGAGATCATCGCGGTGAATGCCTGAGGAGGTGAAACCGAGAACCATATCCTTCGTTCTCAGCTCATTGAGCACATCCGGGAATTTCTTGTCGTTCAGGATGCTGCGGTAGCTGAGCGATGCTGTCTCCGCATCATCGGAAATACGAGAATAATACCGGACGAAGTCAGGTTTGATATCCTCGACCCATTTCATTCGGGCGGCATGGATTTGCTCGGCGGCCTCGGTCATTGAGTTTTCGACCGACTCATAAAGCAGTGTATCGCGGATGCCGGCCCGGAGCATTTTGTTGCGACTCTCCAGCGCCTTGTTGTATTTGATGAGTCGGGCGAGGTAAGATTTATCAGCCTGAGATATAACCACATCCATCAGGCGTCGGCGGACTTCTCCGCTTCCGCTTACAATTTCAGAGTCTGCCGGGGCAACGCTTACAATCGGAAACCTCCCTATATGCTCGGAAATCCTCGGATATTCCTTGTCATTGCGTCTGAGTGTCTTCCCTTTTGCTCGGGCGATGCTGCAGGCCACTGATTCAGTTGACCCGGAATCCATGATGTATATGCCTTTGACCATCAGCAGGTCGGATCCATGCCGGATGAGCGCGCTCTCCGGGATAGGCCGTATGGGACGGGCCATACTCAGGAAATGCACGGCTTCAAGCAGGTTGCTCTTGCCCATTCCGTTCCGACCGAGCAGACAGTTTACGCCGGGAGAGAAGTCGAGTTTGGCTGCGGCGATATTCTTGAAGTCGAGGATGTCGATAGTGTCCAGTCGCATAACTTAGGAAGGAAATAAGAGGAGCGGAAAAAGTATCAGTCCTTAATACCATAAGCGAGATCGCCGGCATCGCCGAGACCGGGCACGATATAGCTGTGGGCATTGACTTCGGCATCGATATCGCCACACCAGAGGGTGGTGTCGTCCGGGAAGTGAGCCTTGACATAATCAACGCTTTGAGCCGAAGCGATGACGCTTGCCACGTGGATTTTTGCCGGAGTGCCTTTTCCCAATAATGCCTTGTATGCGAGTTCCATTGAGCTGCCGGTGGCGAGCATCGGGTCAACGAGGATAAGAGTTTTTCCATCAAGGCGCGGGGATGCGAGATATTCCACGAGCACATCGAAAGTATCCCCTTTCTCGCGGTATTTGCGGTAGGCACTGACGAAAGCGTTCTCCGCGCGGTCGAAATAATTGAGGAATCCGTGGTGGAAGGGAAGACCGGCCCGCAGAATAGTGGCGAGTACAACCTTGTCGGCAGGTTCGCGACACACGCATTTGCCAAGCGGTGTCTGTATTTCGGTATCCTTATATTCGAGACGTTTGGAAATCTCATATGCCATTATCTGGCCGATACGGTCGAGGTTAGTGCGGAACCGCAAGGGGTCATGCTGGATTGTTACATCGCGGAGCTCCATCATATATCGGTTGACGATGCTCGGAGTATCGGCGAAATTGATTACTTCCATATATTTAATTTTTAAGGTTTGCTGGAAATGAGGAATCAGGAATGAGGAATTAGGGCTTGGGGCGAGGCAGGGCAAGTTTTTTTCTGGCTGCTTCGATATCGGCGGCGATTCTGAGCTTGAGGGCCTCGACTGAGGGGAACTTCATTTCATCACGCAATCTGGGCCCGAATTTGACTTCTATCGTTTTGCCATAGAGGTCGCCATCGAAGTCGAGCAGATGGGCTTCGAGAGCCAAAGATGTTCCATCCGTAAGCGTGGGAGCGCGCCCGATATTCACCACTGCGAGGAATTCGCCGTCCGGTGCCGCTACAGTAGCGGCATATACTCCCTCCAGGGGCAACAGCTGGCGAGGGTCGGTGGAGAGATTCACCGTAGGGACACCGATAGTGCGTCCGATGCCACGGCCATGTTCCACGCGGCCTGATACGCAGAAGGGCCTGCCAAGTATTTTTTGCGCCGACGACGTGTCACCGGCAGCTATGGCGCGTCGGGCCGCCGATGAGCTGCATCCCGGAATAGCCGGCGCTTCGATGATTTCCACGCCTGTTTCCTCTCCGAGTCTACGGAAGTCAGCAATCGTCAGGTCGGCGCCATCTGAGCCGAAAGTGTTGTCATAACCGATCACTATGGCCTCCGCGCCATAATTATGCGCCAATCTTGTCATCCATTCTTTAGCGGAAATTTGACGCAATTCATCGGTGAATTCGAGTCTGACCACTTCCACGCCCGCTTCTTGGAGTAGTTTGTCGCGGCGTTCGATTCCGGATAGGAGCCTGGGGGCCCTTTCCGGAGCGACAGTCTCGAGAGGATGGCGGTCGAAAGTCATCACCGTGGGGGTAAGCCCGCGGCGGTCAGCCTCTGCGAGCAATGTGCGGATCACTTCGTGGTGGCCGCGGTGCAGGCCATCGAATGTGCCGATTGTGACAATTCTTTTCATGGTATCTATCGTCAGTGTCAGGACTTAATATCAGGCTGTGTGCGGAGTCGTTCGGCAGCCGTAAGCAGGGTTTCCGCGCCCCATATCCTCAAGGCGTGCATGCCGAGTCGACGCGCCTCTTCGCAGTTGGCTTCCGAGTCGTCAAGAAGGATTGACTCCCGGGGCTGAAGAGAATACCGGCGCAGGACTGTCTCGAAAATCTGAGGGTCGGGCTTGCACACACCTTCGGCAAAACTCGTAACGATGCCGTCGAAATAATCTCCTACCCGAAGGCCTTCCTGCATGAAAGCCTGTTTTATCCATCCGTCATACATAATGACGTTGGTGTTGGATATCATGAAAAGCCTGAGTCCGGCCGAGCGCATGCTTCGGAGCGCAGCGAGTCTTTCAGGGGGCAACTTTACGAGGAAAGCATAGAAGGCCTTTTCCAAGAGTTTGTCATCGATGTTTCGGCCCGCGAGTTCGCGCAATTTGTCGTAGAAATCGGCCACTGAGATGCTTCCCGTCTCGATAGAAAGAAAAGGCTCTTTCTGACGGTAAAGGCCGAGCATCTCATTGACACCGGGAATGCCGAGGGCCTCGAACTCCCTGACGCAGCGGTCGCGGTCAAGGTCAATCATGACACCACCGAGGTCGATAATTACATTTTTTATACCATTCATGCTGCAAAGTTAATAATTTTTACTAATTTTGTGAAATTCAAAATCTATATAAACCATCGGACATATGAGCAACGTGAAGTCAATAGGCATTCTGACGTCGGGAGGTGATGCCCCCGGCATGAATGCGGCAATCCGGGCAGTGACGCGAGCCGGCATCTTCGCCGGGTTCAAGGTTTACGGCATTTACCGCGGATACCGCGGTTTGATTTATGACGAGATAGAGGAATTCTCGACGCAGAACGTATCGAATATCATCCAGCGAGGGGGTACGATACTGAAGACGGCACGTTGCAAGGAATTTCAGACCCCGGAGGGTCGGCAATGCGCCTACGATGTGCTTAAACGCCACGAGATAGATGCGCTTGTCGTAATTGGCGGTGACGGTTCGCTGACCGGTGCCCGCATCTTCGGTAATGAGTTCCAGTTCCCGATAATCGGATTGCCCGGCACTATCGACAACGATTTATACGGGACCGACACGACCATCGGCTATGACACCGCTTTGAACACCATAATGGAATGTGTCGACAAGATTCGCGACACGGCCACGTCGCACGAGCGGTTGTTCTTCATCGAGGTGATGGGGCGCGATGCCGGATTCCTTGCGCTTAACGGCGCGATAGCCTCCGGGGCTGAGGCCGCCATTATCCCCGAAATTTCGACTCAGGTCGACCAGCTTTCCGAACTTATCAAGAACGGCTTCCGGAAATCGAAGAACTCCTCGATAGTTCTCGTGGCCGAGTCTCCGATCACCGGAGGAGCCATGGGCCTGGCCCAGCGTGTCAACGAGGAATATCCGGGTTATGATGTTCGCGTATCGATTCTGGGGCACCTGCAGCGCGGTGGTCAGCCTACGGCACACGACCGCATACTTGCCTCGCGCATGGGAGCAGCCGCTATAGATGCCCTTTTGGACGACCAGCGCAACGTGATGATCGGCGTGAAGAACGATGAGATCGTATATGTGCCTATCACGAAGGCGATCAAGAACGATAAACCTATCAACGAGGAGCTGATGTCGACGCTCAGGCGTCTCTCCATCTGATAGAGCAGCAGGCGGCTTTTGAGGTATCGGCACTTTTTCTTGCAATAATTTTGGAGAATGAGAAAAAATGCTTAACTTTGCAGCCGCAAAAGGGTGGTTACCAGAGTGGCCAAATGGGGCAGACTGTAAATCTGCTGGCTTACGCCTTCGGTGGTTCGAATCCATCACCACCCACCCGAATAAAATGCAAAAGAGAGCGAACCGATGGTCCGCTCTCTTTTGTTTAAGTTGAAACAGATACTTTAGTTTGAATTGAAACAGATACTTTAGTTTAAGGATAATGCAAATCTGTCGGAGTAACCGGCACTTAAAATCATAATGGTATGAAAAGAATCACGAACTCACTGTTGGCGATAGCCACTCTGCTGGTCATATTGCTTCCCTCCTGTTCGGGAAAAGAAAGCGCGAATGCGGGCGACCTCCTCGCCACTGTCCCCAGCGATGCATCCGTAGTGTCGGTAATGAATGTAAAGGCCATCCTTGAAAAAGCGGGTTGCAAGGTGTCGGACGATAAAATCGAACTGAGCCCGGAGCTGAAGGCGCTTGCGGAGAAGCAGAATAATCCCGGCGGAGTCAAGGAGCTTACGTCATTGTGCAACGGAGCATCGGGTGTGGACCCGACGGTGATGGCGGCATATAAGGAAGGTTATGACTATTATGTCACCGGCTATCTGGCCGATCCTGATAAGTTCAAGGCCTATATCGCTGAAAAGAAAGGGGGCTCTTTCTCTACGGAGAACGGCATTGATATCTGCGGCAACGTGGCCGTATCCAACAGTCGCTTCTGGGTAAACCTTCAGAAAGGTTCCATTCAATCGGACGAGATAAGCAGGTTCACCTCCCTTTCAAAAAGCCAGAGTTTCCTTGACAATGGATATGCACAGAAAATGAGCGAGTTCAGCACCGATATAGAAGGCTGGGGCGACATCAACGGGCTTCTGAATACTGCGGATCTCGGTTTCCAGGGCAAAGCTTGGACGCAGATAGCCGTGCAGACTCTTTATGAGGACCCGAGCGCGCTGGTCTTTTCGGTAGATTTCAAGAAAGGCGCGGCCGAGGTCAATATCGGTATTCTGAATTCGAAGGATAAGGAGGCCAAGTTTCAGCTTGCAACTGAGAAAATAGATTTGAATGCCGTAGCCTCGATAGGTGGCAAGGCAGACATTCTTGCAGCCATAGCTATTCCCGAGAAACTCATATCCCAGCTTACCAAAGAAGCTTCATCAAAAAGGCCGTCGATGATGGGTGAATACTTGAAATTGTTCCAATCTCTCGACGGGACGACCGCCCTTGCAATCGGGGCCGAGGGTAGCCGGGGACTTCGCGGTATCGTGACCACCAACGGCAAGGATTTATCTCCGCTCACCTCTATATTAGGGAGTATGGGAATAAACGTCAGCAAGGAGGGCAATGTGCTGAGACTGTCGGAGGGCGAAGTGTCAGGCGCGCTTGAGGTCTCCGCCGCGAGCAACGATCTCAAGGGAGCGATGGGAGGAGTTGTTCTTTCCTCAGCTGCGACCAATCGATTCAAGAAAAGCGGACTGGACCGTGTGGTTGTCACGCTCATTCCCGAATCGGGTTCACTTCGTTTCCGCATAGCCGGTATTGCGGCAGATGACAGCGAGAACATCCTGAAGACCATAATAAAGAATCAGTGAAAGAAATTTTCGAGTGAAGACAATAACACTTGAATCGACATTGCCGCGGGTATTCGTCAACGAGCGTATACCCGCGTCCGATGTCTGGCAACGGCGCATTGAATTCGAGCGCGGGAAGAGTTACCTCGTAGAGGCCACCAGCGGCGGGGGCAAGTCGTCGATGTGTTCGTTCATCTTCGGCGCCCGAACCGATTACGAGGGCCGCATACTTTTTGACGGGCGCGACAGCCGGGATCTGCAGATGGGGGAGTGGCTTTCATTGCGGCGCACATCTTTGGCCTATCTTCCGCAGGAGCTTTCATTGTTTGCCGAGTTGTCGGCTTTTGAGAATATAAAGCTAAAGAATCAACTGACAGATCATATCCCGGAAGAGCGTATAGAAGAATGGCTCGACCGCCTTGGCATATCATCGCGCAGAAATTATCCGGCAGGGCGCATGTCGATAGGCCAGCAGCAGCGTGTGGCTATAATCCGAAGCATCTGCCAGCCATTCGATTTTATATTGCTCGATGAACCGGTGAGTCACCTTGACGCCGTCAACAATCGCGTGGCCGCCTCCCTGATAGTCGAGGAGGCTGCCCGGCAGGGAGCCGCCATCATCTCCACATCCGTTGGTAATCATCTTGACCTTGATTATGATTTTAGGCTGAAATTATGATTTCAAAGATACTGAGAAAAAATACGTCGTTGGCGCAGATAATCGGGTTTGTGCTGTCGAACTTTATCGGTCTGGTGATAGTGCTCGGAGGGCTTCAATTTTATCTTGATGCCCGGTCAATATGGGAGGATTCGGATTCGATAATCAATTCCGATTATCTTGTAGTCAACAAGAAAGTGACATCGTCGAATATGCTCGGTCAGTCTGAGTCGGGTTTTACGGAAGCTGAAATTGCGGACTTGGAGCGTCAGCCGTGGGTGCGTAAAGTCGGCCGGTTTTCAGCTAATGATTACCGCGTGACCGCCCGTGTTGAGCAGGGAGGCCGCGGAATGTCGACCTATATGTTTTTCGAATCCATACCTGATGAGTTTGTCGACGTGCCTAAGTCGCAATGGGCTTATCAACCGGGATCTGATGAAGTACCCATAATTTTATCGAAAGATTATCTTACGCTTTATAATTTCGGGTTTGCGACATCAGCGGGCCTTCCTCAGTTGTCGGAAGGATTGATGGGGAGCATCCCCCTTAGTCTTCGGCTGACGAGTGAGGATGGGAGTCGCGTACGCGAGATGCATGGACGCGTTGCCGGCTTCTCAAACCGGCTGAATACGATACTCGTGCCCCGGTCATTCATGGAGGAGACCAATTTAACGCTTGGCACCGGGTCGGGTCGGGCGGCGTCTCGATTGATAATAGACGTGAGTAGTCCCGGGGATGTGGCCATCAACCGATATCTTGAGTCACATGATTGGGAAGTGGCCGGAGACAAGTCGGCAAGTTCTGCGGCATTCATGCTTCGGGTGGTTGTCGGCATAGTGTTAGGAATCGGTACAGTAATAACCATCTTGTCGCTGTTCATCCTTTTGCTCAGCATATCGCTGATAATGGAGCGCAATCGTAAGAAGCTGCATCAGTTGCTGATGTTGGGATATGAAGCCGGTCGCGTGGCGCGTCCCTATTCTATGCTTGCCGTTGGGATTCCGGCGGCGGGTCTACTGCTGTCGGTAGGCGCGATGTTCGGACTCCGTTCCTACTACCTGCTGCCCATAGAGGGCTTGGGAGCGCATCCGGCCTCGGTATGGCTTTCGCTTCTTGTGGGGATAGGTCTTACATTAGTGGTAATAGGTGTGAATCTGATCACGATCCGGCGCCGCATACGGTCGGCTTTTCGATAGGTTGTTTGCTCCCGGAGTATAAAAATAGCGGTTTTTGTTTGCTGTCAGTGAATAAAAACCGCTATTTTTATTTGCCGGTGTCGAATAAAAATGCTATTTTTGAAACCTGATCATAAGACACTTGTGAAAGTCCGTTAGATCCGACACGGACAAAAAATTGGTAAACTTCAGAAAATGAGTTATATAGAGGTTTTAAAGTCGATAATCATAGAGGGGCAGCAACTGTTGGAGCAGATAACGGCAGTACCCCGGGATTTTGTATTCGAGCGCAATGCCAGATATGTATTTGTTGGGGTTCGTCAGTCGGGGAAGTCGTATATGCTTTATTTGCGTGCAGGTCAGCTTATCCGGGAAGGGCACTCTTTAAAAGAGATGCTTTTTGTCAATTTTGACGACGAACGACTGATAGGATTCACTGCGGCCGACTTCGATTCGATTCTAAAAGGCTATGGAGAATTGTTTGGCGGGCGTCCGGTGCTGTTCCTTGATGAGATTCAGAACGTGGAGGGGTGGGAGCATTTCGCGCGTCGGCTTGCCAATGAAAAATACATGGCTTACGTCACCGGGAGCAACGCAAAGATGTTGAGCCGGGATATAGCTACAGTTCTCGGTGGAAGGTATATGGAGAAATATGTGTTTCCATATTCGTTTCAAGAATATTTGTTGGCAAAGGGTCTTAGCCTTGGTCCTAACTGGCAGTATGGCAGTGCTCGTGGCGAAGCGCAGAGATATCTTGGAGAGTACCTCAACTGGGGTGGTTTCCCTGAAGTCAATCTATATACTAATAAGCGTGGTTGGCTTAACGAGTTATATGAAAAGATCATTTTGGGCGATATCATACAACGTAACGGCATCAAGAATGAGACGGCATTACGACTCGTGGTGAAGCGACTTGCTGATTGCGTCAAGACCCCGGTTTCCTACAATAGGATAGCCGGAATGTTAAAAGGGGCAGGAACTTCGATATCGGTTTCTTCAGTTTCTGATTACGTGCGTTACTGCACGGAAGCCTGCATGATCTTCTCAATGGAAAATTTTGCGTCAAAGTTTTCTGAACGCAATGCTGTACGCAAACATTATTTCATAGACACCGGGCTTCTTCATATCTTCCTTACCGACAGTGAGACGGCGCTTATGGAAAACCTGTGTGCCATAACTTTAAGAAGGAAATATATGGCCGACCGTGAATTTGAGTTCTATTATTATAAAAAGGAGGTAGAAATAGATTTCTATATCCCTTCCGGAAAAAGGGGGATTCAATGCTCTTTCAGCATATCGGATTCTGTTACATTCGAACGGGAAGTGCGTGCGTTGGAGCAATTTCATAAGCAATACGGACTTGATGAGGCGGAAATTGTAACCTATTCAGAGGAGATGGATCTGAGCAGAGGGGATCTGCGGATAAGAGTTGTGCCGTTGGTGAAATGGCTGGTGGAAAATGAGGGGAGAATGCGAGGGGATGGTTATTAACATAAGTTAATTAACAATGTTAAAGGATTGTATGATTCTGCTCAATTCGGTTGGATTTTATATTTTTGTAATTGCTTTGCAATAATTAACACTTAAAGTATCGCAAGGCGCAAGGTGGAGGAAACATGAGGCGCGGAAGCCTTTGTTTTCGGATGCAAAGTCAATCTTTTGAGTATCAAAAGATTGGTGAAAGACTAACCGCTCAAAAACTAATGCCATAAAATGGAAGTAGCGCCAATGGCGCTGATAAGACGCCGATACCGGAAAAACTCAGTGCCACTTTCATAAGGATAAATTTTTGGGAGTCCGCCCGGTGACGGGGCGGGCAAAAATTGTGTGAAAAAATTAAAAATAACTAATAACCCAATGTAAAACTTAATCACATTCTTGCATGAAGAACTTATGTTTTCATCTGAACAGGAAGGTATGGGTGACGATGGCAATGCTGTTGACACTTGCTCTTCCCTCGCTGGCTCAGAAGATCACAGTCTCCGGACATGTGGCAGATGAGTTAGGCGACGACCTGATCGGTGCGACCGTCATGGAGAAAGGCACCACGAATGGTACTTCTGCCGACATTGACGGTAACTTCACGATCAGCGTGCCCGCCAACGCAACGCTCGTTGTGAGCTACGTAGGCTACGACCCGATGGATGTGGCGGTCAACGGACAGACACATCTCGACATCGTCATGAAGCAGAACCATACGCTTCTGGCCGAGACGGTGGTCATCGGTTACGGTTCGGTAAAGAAGTCGGACGCAACAGGTTCGGTAGCAATCGTTACCCCTGACGACATCGATGCCGGTATCTCCACATCGGCTCAGGACCTTCTGGTCGGCGCGAGCCCCGGTGTCGTTGTAACTACCAACGGTGGTAATCCGACCGGTAACGCAGATATCCGTATCCGTGGTGGTTCCTCACTGAACGCTTCGAACAACCCTCTTATCGTAATCGACGGTGTGCCTCAGAATGATATGAGTAACGGTAACGGCACCAACGCCCTGACGATGCTTAATCCTCAGAACATCGAGAGCATGACCATCCTCAAGGATGCTTCCGCAACTGCTATCTATGGTTCGCGTGCATCTAACGGTGTGATTATCATCACTACCAAGAAGGGTAAGAGAGGTCGCCCGCAGGTGAACTTCGCTGCCAACTTCCATGTGAATACAGCCCGCAACACACTTGACCTGATGGATGCAAACCAGATTCTCAATGTGTTTAAGCAGCACGCCAATCCTGATATTTACGATACAAAGGTTAAGCCCTTTACAACTCAGAATGCAGATGGTGTAGATATGCCTATCTATAACACCAACTGGCAGGATCAGGTGCTCCGCACTTCCTTCTCTCAGGACTACTCTCTGAGTGTCGGCGGTTCGGCAGGAAATGTACCTTATCGTGTAAACGCATCTTGGACCGACAATCAGGGTATCATCAAGACTTCCGACATGCAGCGTACAACTGTAGGTTTCTCGCTGACTCCGAAGTTCTTCAATGACGCTCTTTCGATCACAGCCAACGCTAACGGTTCATATATCATAAGCAAGGAGGCTCAGGGTGGTCTCAGCAGCGCAATTGGCTGGTCACCTCTTTATCCGGTATATGAGAATTATCCTACTGTCGATGCAGCCGGCAATCCCGCTTCAAAGACTATGTACAACGGATATTTCAATATCACAGACGGTAGTGGTGCCAAGAATACTCTTGTAGGTGCAAACCCGGTTCAGGAGCTTATGGATGCAACTCAGATTGGTAAGACTCTTACAAGTACCGGTAACCTCCAGATTGACTATGCTCTCTACTGGGTTCCGGAACTCCACTTCAACCTCAACCTCGGTTATCAGGTGACAAAGAACTGGCGTAACAAAGACATCGCACAGAACTCTGCTCAGGCATGGGGTGGTGCATATCATGACGGAGCTGCTCTTCACGATCAGTGGTATGAGCTTCAGCGCAACACGCTCCTCGACTTCTATGTAAACTATAAGAAGTATTTCGAGGCAGCTAAGTCAGACCTGGACGTTACTCTCGGTTATGATTGGCAGCGCTTCGACTATCATGGTCGCAGCATCGGCGGTATAATTAATTCGCTCGGATACAATAACGACTGGACATCAATCTATAGCAATGGCACATATACTCTTGTAGAGGATCCCGCTACCGCCGACCATGTAGGTACGGTTTATGGAAATGCACCTCAGAGCAGATGGGCACAGCAGAATCAGCTCGTTTCATTCTTCGGCCGTGTTAACTATATCTTCGATGATACATATCTTCTGACATTCACTCTCCGTGGTGACGGTTCTTCGCGTTTCTCGAAAGACAACCGTTGGGGTATCTTCCCGGCTGTGGCTCTCGGATGGAAGATCAACAACATGAAATTCATGGAGCGCACTCAGGGCTGGCTGAACGACTTCAAACTCCGTCTCGGATGGGGTCAGACCGGTCAGCAGCAGATGGACCAGTACTTCCCCTATATTCCGAAGTACTCGCTGTCTTATCAGAATGGTTTCAAGTATCTGAATCCTAACGGCAACGGCCAATGGGTAGAGCCTCTCTATCCTCAGGTTTATAACGGTGACCTTACCTGGGAAACCACTACTACCTGGAACGTTGGTCTTGACATGGGCTTCATGAACAACCGCATCACTCTCGCAGCTGACTGGTACTTCCGCAAGACAACAGACCTTCTCGCAAATGTGATCAACGGTGCGATGGGTACATCAAATGAGATGTGGAGCAATATCGGTTCTCTCGAAAACGTCGGTATCGAGGCTACAATCGGTGCGAAACCGGTCATTACAGAGAACTTCACTTGGAACACCGCATTCAATGTGGCATGGAACAAGAACAAGATTACTTCACTCCGTACGGACAAGCCTCTTCCTGTAATGGGAACAAGTGGCGACGGCTCCTATACTGTAGGTTGTCATAAAGTCGGTAGCCCGGCGTTCACATTCCTTGTTTACGAGCAGGTTTACGATTCAAACGGTGATCCTATCGAAGGTCAGTATGTTGACCAGAACAACGACGGTGTGATCAACGAACTTGACAAGATCGAATATCACTCTCGCGATCCTAAGGTGACAATGACCTGGAACAACAACTTCCAGTGGAAGAACTGGGATCTCGGTATCTCGCTCCGCGCATCTTTGGGTAACTATTGCTACAACAAGCTGTCGCTTGACAACCGCACCGCATATAACACGGTGGCTGTTCAGAATATGCTTGGCAACCTTCTCAACACAGACGTATTGTTCTATAACTCTCAGTCGGCAGAGCTTCTCAAGCTTTCAAGCTATTTCGTAGAGAATGCATCGTTCCTGCGTTGTGATAACATTACACTCGGTTACACATTCCGCGATCTTATCAACGGCAATCTGACTCTCCGTCTGTTCGCAGCAGTACAGAATCCGTTTGTTATCACCACGTTCTCCGGTGTTGATCCCGAGCAATTTGATGGTCTGCAGCAGAGTCCATATCCGCGCCCAATCACCACGACACTCGGTATTGTGGCTACATTCTAATCTTTTTATGTAATCAAAGAATAGAAAATCCAATATGAAAACATTAAATAAGATATTTTTAACACTGGGCGTTGCGGCAACATTGGGTATGTCATCGTGTGTCAATGACCTCGACCTGCAGCCCATCGACCCCAATGAGATGACTGATGTCAGCCAGGATATCAATCAGGCTTTTGCCGGCGTGTATCTGGCCTTTGTAACCTCCGGTCCTAACGGGAGTTCGCCTGTTGCCGGATTTGACGGCGGTATGGGTTCGTTCCAGCGTGCCCTCTATATCGGAGAGGAGCTGCCGACAGATGAATCCGCATGGGTATGGGACCCCGAGCGTTACGGACGTATCAACTATGGCTTCGTAACTCCGGATCTTGAGATCGTAACCGGTATGTATTTCCGTCTTATCTGTAATATCGCCCTCTGCAACGAGTTCATTAAGAATGCTCAGGATGGCTATTTTGCAGGTGAAGGTGCGCAGAATGCAGCTGAATATGCACGTCAGGCAAGAATTCTGCGTGCAGGCGCTTACTTCTATGTACTGTCGTTCTACGAGAATCCTCCTTTCGCACTTGAGGATGTGCCGATGGGCGCTGACCCGACTCAGCCCGGCCGCGCAGCCGTGTATGATGCGATGGTATCCGAGCTTGAGGATATAGTAGCTTATTATAAGGCAAACTCGACTACTACCTATTATGGCTTCGTAGGTCTTGATGCAGCAGAGTCACTTCTCGCGAAGTATTACCTCAATGGCGAGGTATTCGCAGGTCGTGCGGACTACGACAAGTGTCTCGCTCACAGCCAGGCTGTAATCGACAGATTGGGTCATGGCGGTAAGTATGGAAACGGTCTTGCTCCATCTTATTCATGTCTTTTCGGCGCGAACAACCAGCAGTATGCAATCGGTGGCGCAGCTGATGTACATGAAGTAATCTGGACTCTTCCCAGCTCACGTTATCAGAATCCTGACGGTACGGTTGTTGACAACCTGACTTCATGGGCAGGTTCGACTTTCCTTTGCGCAGCTTGGAATAAATCGAATGGTACGCAGGTTGCGCTTAGAGTTCCAACAAATGACGCAGCATATAAGGACAAGATCGGTGAAGACCTTCTTTTCACTGACGAGGATGGTGTTCGTCATATGTATCAGTATTACGGTGATGCCACTGCATATGCCGAGGCAAAAGCTGCATATGACAAGGCAAAAGGTGATGATGCTGAAGCATGGAAATATAATGTGAATGAGTACATCAACAATGTTCCATGGGCATTTGATCCGACAGCGACATTCCATATGTCTACCGACTGGATGAACTATGATGAGAATTGGGGTTGTCTTGTGACCCGTAAAGCATTTGTCACCAAGTTTATCTGGAATGATACAAATTATAGCGTCAGTGATGACACCCGCGTGGCATTCTGGCAGACTTCCGCACATGGATTCACACCGGAGAATAAGTCACTTGTAGGCGATGACTGGGGTAATAATGGTTATCTTGCATGGAAGTGGACTAACTGGATGTTTGACAATAATGGTAATGTTGACTATAAACTAAGCGCAGAGCGAGTTCCAAAGACAGGAGCTGCCGGTGGTGACTATGCAGTGATTCGTCTTGCAGAGGTTTATCTGATGGCAGCCGAGGCTATTCTTCAGGGTGGCGGCGGTTCGCAGGCAGACGCAGTGAAGTATGTAAACTATATCCGCCAGCGCGCCTATGGTGATGCTTACACTCCCTGGTCGTCAGTCAATATGGCTGCTCTTCAGGATGAGCGTTGCCGCGAACTTTATCAGGAGAACTGCCGTCGTACGGACCTTATCCGCTGGAATCTCTGGTGCACAGGTTACACCTGGGATTGGAAGGGTGGTATTCGGAGTGGTACAAACCTTCCCGAGTACACGAAGAGCTATCCTTTCCCGACCAACGTGATTGCTACGACTTCACTTAAGCAGCAGACCGGCTATTGATCTCCCGGTCAGGATATTTTAATCACACAAAAATAGAAATCAAATGAAAAAAATATCAATAATACTCGGTCTGGCTGCCGTAGCGTTGGGCTTTACATCCTGCAAGCAGGAGGATGAGCCACAGTACAAGGTGCCGACTGATAACACGACATTCATCATTTCTACTCCTGCGATGCAGAATGTAGAATTTGAGACGGTCACAGAGAATACAGATCCTGCTACGTTCAATCTTTTCTGCTCACAGCCCGATTATGGTTTTTCAGCAGTCTGTGAATATGCAGCCATAGTATCAATCGATCCGGAATGCCCGGTAGAGAAGGTAATCGATGAGGAGACGGGTGAAACATCCATTCAACCTATCGAGGGAAAATCAGTGTTGCTGGCTAACTCGACACCGAGTTCCGCTGCCATGACATTCAAGCTCTATGACCTTTCATTGGCTATGATGAGCCTGTATGGCGTTTCGAACGACCGCCCCGGTTATGATGGTTCTGATCTTGCAAAGGGTCCGGTAAAAGCTTATTTCCGTGCTATTTGCAAAATTAAGGGAATCGACAACTCTGCAATTGCTTCTAACAACGTGGTTTCTTTGAATGCAGTCAAGGTGCAGTATACAGAAAAACTTCCTGCATGGATTTATATCCTCGGCGATGTGACCAATCTTGAAACAGGTGTTTCCAACGGCTTCCTTGCTCCGGGTATCAACAACTATGATATCTATAAAGCAAACTTCGCTGTTTATGAGCCACTTGACATGATCGGTGAAAAGCTGTATGTAGGTTCATTCCAGCTCGATCCGAAAGAAGCAGCCATGGATCCGAACACTATAAATCCTGAGAATCAGGATCATCGTGCGCAGTTCCGCTTCATGACAGAACTCGGTGGATGGTCAGATACAAGTGTGATGCTTGGTTCCGGTCTTGATGACTTCTGGAATGAAAATATCACAGACCAATGGGCAAATGTATTCAAGGGTACTATGGTTACAGGCACAGATAAGGCCAAAGGCAACTGGGGTGCTCTAATCACGACCCCTACCTCCTTTACCGTTGTTGTGGATGTTCCGGGACTCATGTTATATGTAAAGGAAGGCGTACATACAGTAACATTTACGGGACGCACTCCTGACTTCAATTGATGCTATCATAGGAGGGGGTGGCAACACCCTCTCCGAATGCCAAAAAACTTAAACAGAAATTTTGAATTATGAAAAAATTTAAATTCATATCCGCAATAGCTCTGACCATGGTGATGGCATCGTGCGATAATTTCGACCTGCCGAATCCTCCCGGTCAGACGAACCCGGAGCCGGATGGAGTGTTCGAGAATTCGGGCATTCAGCTTGCTCAGGGCGAAGCTGCCATCAATCTCATTGATGCAAACAAGGCCAATGAGAATGTAAAAGTAGCAACAATCACCGAGCTTGTAAACTTCCCCGTAGAGTATGAGCTTGAAGTTCTTATGGAAGTGGCCGGTGATGAAAGCTTCAATAAGGCTACCACCATCAATACTACTATTGTTGACAACAACATAATGGTAAATCCCGATGTCTTTAATGGCGCTATTCAGGAAGTAATGACCAAGAAGCCGGGAACCTACGAAGTTTACGCCCGCTATCTTGCATATGCAGTCCGCGAAAATTCGCGTCTGCGTCTCGGTGGCCTCGATGCTTATTTCGCAGCAGGTTCAAAATATAGCGTAACCACGCTTGATCCGACAGAAGTGTTTGAGGATACTTATTATCTCGTTCCTTGCGATGCTGCCGGCAATCTGAATTATGGCAAGGCTCTCAAGATGAACAATACCAACAGCAGTGTTAGCGTTTATGATAATCCTGAGTTCGCCGTGAAGCTCAACATTGAGGAATCTCAGGCAGCCGGCGACGGATATCTATTCAAAATCGCTCCTCAGTCAGCTGTTGCAGCTGCGAATGCTGACGGTGTTTATGGATGTAAGCCTGCAAACGACCTGAGCGGTAAGCTCGAAGTCGGCGCGGCTCCCGGCGGAATCAAGATCTTCGGCCCCATCCTCGTAACAATCAATCTTGAGAACAAGGGTTACACACTGAGCTACGCTCTCGAGAACCTATGGCCGCTTTCAGGTCCTACTCAAAACAATCCGGCAAACGCTCTCTTGCTTTATACGAATGACTATATCACGTATACAGGTGTGAGCGTGCTTCAGAAGGCATATATCCTTGCAGGACAGCCTGACAAGACCGGTCCGGTAATCTTCAAGCAGGATCCTGATGACGAGCCTGTGGTTTCGGAAGACGGGTTCTCACAGACAGGTCTTCTCACGGCCGCCTCAACAGGTTCTACTCTCCGCACTCCTAACAATTCATCCGGTCTCTTCTGGATCAATGCAAACATCATACTCAATACGTATGAAGTTCATTTCCTCGAGAAACTTTCGGTAATCGGAAACGGCAATGGCTGGGATCTCGCAACAGCAGTAGAACTCACTCACTCGAAAGATTACCATGTCTGGACTGCTACCGACGTCAAGATTGACGGTGAATTCAAGATCAATGCCAACGGTGCATGGACAATCTCATTCAGCGGAACCAAGATTGCGGATACAACCGGTGAGCATGTATATCAGATTAACAAGCAGGATGGTGGTGAAAACCTCAACGCACCGACCGGTGTATATGATGTGACAGTCGACTTCTCGACAATGCCTTACATCCTTACTCTTAAATCGAAATAATCCGGAAACCCCGAATAACTGAACAAGAGGCCCGTCGAGTTAGCGCGACGGGCCTCTTCTATAATATTGTGCCGGGCCACTTCTATAATGTCTTTCCGAACCATTTCTATAATATCATGAATTACTAATTCTAATGCTTTGAGGGGTAAGAAAAAGGAAATTTTAGGGAATTTAAGAAATAAAAGAAAAATTTTATAAAAAAGATTGTGAATCAAAAATATTATGATTAAATTTGCAGCCAAATAGGGTTTGGCAAAAGCGTATATTTCATCGAACCATGAATACTCGCGCCTCCGGAGGAGGAATCATACCAACCTTATAATCACCAGAGTTACCTTAAAATCCGAAAGGATAATCGATAGAAAACAATTAATATTAAAATAACCAAAATCTAAACAAAACAACAATGAAAAAATTTTACGCTTTTGCAGCTGCAGCTTTCTTGGCACTCGCAGCTAACGCACAGAATGGTGCTCCTCTGTACATCACAGGTCAGGCAGGTCCGGACGATGCCAGCGGTTTCGTAAACGGTAACTGGAATGCCACAACTCCTGATGAGTTCACTTTCGCAAACGGTGAATACACAATCCACGTAAACAACCTTTCTTCATTCACAATCTCCAAGGCTTGCGGTAGCTGGGACGAACTTCAGGCTGAAGGCATGCCTTTGACTTGCGAATATGGCGACGAACCCGGTGTAGCAGTTGCACTTGTAGACGGCAAAGCTAACATCCTTACTCCCTGGCAGGGCGATTGGGACCTCGTTGTAAAGGGCGACCTTTCCACTATCACAATGACTACTACAACTCCTCAGCCCCCGGTAGAGGTTTATCTCCGCGGCGGTATGAACGGGTGGGGCAATCCTGCTGAATGGATGCTTACTGCAAGCAATAACAACAAGCTCTTCCACTTCGTATGCAGCGGCGACCAGGTAATCGCAGCAGGTGAAGAATTCAAGATTGCTGATGCAGGTTGGGCAAAATTCAACTATGGTGGCAACGGCGAAGCTCTTCTTACTGATCTTGAAACTGATATCTTCTACAATGGTGACAATCTCAAGCTCGAAGAAGAATGGGACGGCGCTGTTTGGGTACTCATCACTAAAGAAGTTCAGCAGATTTTCTTCTCTAACGACAAGACTGTTGAAATGCCCGAATCTTGGGAAGAACTTCTTAACTCAGGCGTATCTAACGTAACTCTCGATGAGAATGCACCTGCAGTTTACTACAACCTCCAGGGTGTACGCGTAAACAATGTAGAGAATGGCCTTTACATCGTAGTTAAGGGTGGCAAGACTCAGAAAGTTCTCGTGAAATAATTTTCACTCCACAATTATAGCGAAAGGCGGCTCCAAAGAGCCGCCTTTTTTCAGCTTCAATCCTTACCCAGAAAGCGGGCGCGGAATCATGCAGAAAATCATGCTCGTCTTCCGCTTGGGTCCGGCTATGCGAGTCTTACAAGCATTTACATCGACTGCCCGGTACCCGACCCCGTAAATAATTTATTCTGCGTCTTTCTTGCGTTCGCTTTCCAAATTGACGGCGGCCGGAAAGGGCCTCTCTATATCTTAATTCCTCAGTGTGTGGCGGGATAAGGGTGGGGGATGTGGCTTTTTTGCCAATTTTACGGCAAAAAAGCTATGATTATCAGAGTTCCACTTGATGACACCAATTCGCGTGTAAGTTATGGTTACAGGACTGCTTTGAATCCTATTTCAAAACACCCCGTGACAGTATGCCAGACTCCGGAGAAGCTGAGCGAAGAAAGAACAGCATCGTTTTCGGATTTTTCCCTTCTTGATTATTCTCTCGTCAAAGCATTGCTCCCGGCCTATTCTTCTTCAAGGTATGATTACCCCGTGAAGCAAATTGATATTGTGGTGCCGGATGATGATAAGCCGACAGTGGCAGGATGGTTCGGCAATGGAACCGGAAGCGTGGCGAGTGATACGCTTGTAAAGCGAATGACTGCCGCGGTTATTCCCGCTATCCGGACGTTCCAGGGGGATGCGGCCCGGATCGGTCTCTTCACGCGGCCGTTTAGGCTTGGTTATGCTTTGCGGTCAAAATCGGGTAAGTTGTTTGAAGTGCAACCACCTGTTATTATCACTCCAAACGCGCAGTCGCCGGTTATGGTAATCAGAGAAGCGTCCCATTCAGCAGATGATCTGAAGACGGTAACTGAAATTCGTAACGGTGCGTATGAGTTGCGAGTGTCCCTTCCCCCATTCTCCCTTCCTGAGACACTTGACGAGGAGGTGACGGAAGTGGTGTTCTATGTGACAGAGCAATGCTCGATGATGGCCGGGAATGAGCAGGTAACGGGGGTGAGGACGTATAATCTTGATGGAGGCCGCTACCCGGGCTGGTATTACCAGCGGCTTTCGGCCGAGGAAGTAAGACAGCGGGCGATCGCCGATTCTACATTCCGTATTATCGGGCGCGTTGCGCTCGGCGATGCACTGAACGGCATAACTGATTACCGCTTGCCGGATTCCAGTCTTGACCTGACGGATTTCACTTCATATCCTGATGCAGGTAAGGAAGCGGGTGGAGATGATCCTGAAGATCCAAACGGTCCGGGAGACCCAGATTATCCACGGCCAGTTTCAGTCACGGTGACAAGTGAAGCCCTTGATTTGGGCCTGCCCGAACGAGACAAACGTATACTCTCGGTTACAGCCCGTGGGATATTCAGCCGTCATCCGGATTCAGTGACGTTTACGCTTTATGGAGCCCATCATCGGCCATATGAAGATGCAGATGCTCCTGTAGAGGATATAAACGCAGCAGGACATTGGCATCGGATTGCGACTGCCAACGGACCCCATATTCGGTTCCTGCGAGGAATCCGGTACAGGTGGCTGAAAGCCATTGTGACGGCTCCGTTCCCTGCGCGGGTCGATGCCCTCACTTTTGGAATATCTGCCCGAAAAGGCTGACGAGATATGGGAAATTCATTTTTTTTCGTTATTTTTGCAGTAATATAAGATTCATAATTAGTTAGAAATAGGATTTTATAAGATTTCTAAGATTTATAAGTTTTATAAAATTTCTAAGATTTCTAATTGATTTGGATTGTAGGGGTTCTGTGAGTTCGAACTTAAATCATACATCGATAGATGAAGATAGCGAAAATAATGATGGCGGCATTGGCTTTAGCCGTCCCTCTTTTGACCAAGGGTCAGGCCTCCACCTCTCCGGAGATTTTTTCTCCTTTGGCCAAGGGTTATATTGAAAGGTCCCGCGCCATGAGCGGAGAAGGCAATTATGCGGGAGTAATCGACCAGTTGCGCCATCTTGATACGCAGCAAGTGCTCCTCACGGCATCTGAGGCTGAGGAATATACCTTTTTGCTGGCGGAGGCCTATTATGAGCGCGGAGATGAAGAGTGCGTCAGATTGCTGACAGAATTCGCGGAGTCATATCCGGCATCCTATCTTGCGCCGAAGGCATCGCTCGCAATGGCTGACTTTTATTTCTTCCGCCATGATTGGGCCAGAGCTCTTGAAGCATTCGATGACATCGACTTCGGTCGTCTCAACCGCGAGGAGCAGACTCTCTACACATATCGCAAGGGTTTATGTATGATTCGCTCCGGTTATTATAAGGAGGCGCGGCCGCTCATTAACCGACTGAAGGATGCTGCCGGTTATGCTGACGCATATAATTTCTACACGGCGTATCTTGACTATATTGACGGGGATTATGACCGGGCCTATACGCGGTTCATGAAGGTGACTCCCGGAATCGAAGGGCTCGATGCAGGATATTATATGACACAGATCGAATATAAGCGCGGCGAATATGAAAATGTTATAAATCATGGCAACTCGCTCCTTCGAAAGCAACCACAACCCGAACTTGCTCCCGAGCTGCAGCGAATAGTAGGCCTCAGTTATTTCCACATAGGGGAACCGGCCGTGGCCGAGGGTTACCTTGAGAGTTATTTTGCCAAGACCGAGGGGACTCCGGAGGCCGATGCATTGTATGCGATGGGTGCTATCGATTATGCCAACGGGCGATATGGTGCAGCCATTAATCGTCTGTCGGAAATTACTGACAGGCCCGATGCAATCTCACAGGGAGCATGGCTCTATCTCGGTCAATGCTATCTCCGGCAGGATAATCCAACGGCCGCCGCTTTGGCATTCGAAAAAGCGAGCCGGCTTGATTATGATCGCAATGTGACGGAAACGGCACTGTATAATTACGTCACATCGCTGACAAGGGGCGGGAAAGTTCCTTTCTCGTCTTCCTCCGATTTGCTCGAAAGTTTTGTCAGACGTTTCCCGGATTCGGAATATACTCCCGAAGTGGAGGGTTATCTTGCGACAGCATATTATAATGACCGCAACTACGAGAAGGCCCTCGGATATATCAATGCCATCCGTCATCCGTCTGCCCCGATTCTCGACTTAAAACAGAAAGTGCTTTACGAACTTGGAGTGGAGACACTCAGCAATGGGAATCCGGATAAGGCGGCTGCCTATCTGCGACAGTGTGTGGCACTCAAGGGGAGAGACAAGTCGCTCGGAGCGCAGGCATCGTTATGGCTCGGAGATGCTCTCTATCAACTTGGCCGCTATAAGGAAGCCCGGCAGGCATATTCCGATTTTATAAAAGAGGGCCGGAGTGCAGATAACCGGGCATTAGGATATTACGACCTCGCATATACTCAATATAAGCTGGAGAATTACAAAGAGGCGGCTTCCGATTTCGCATCGGCCCTTTCGGCACGTCCACCCCTGCCGGCTCGTCTTGCCGATGATGCGGTAATACGCCGGGCCGACTGTCTGTATTATACCGGTTCATACGCGGAAGCAGCCGCATTATACACTAAGGCTATCGATTCGGGAGCCACCGATGCCGACTACGCACTCTATCGGCGGGCGATTATCAAAGGGCTCTCGGGAGAAACTGGTTCGAAACTCGGTGACCTGACACGACTGGAGCGTGATTTCCCGCAGTCAAGGTGGCTGTCGAAGGCGCTTCTCGAGCAGGCTCTTACCTATGAGGAGACCGGCCGCCGCGATTTAGCCGCCGATGCCTATAAGAAGCGACTCAGTGTGGCAACGGATGTAGATATCGATGAATTGCTACGCATGGCTGCCACTATGAACAAGGCCTCACGTTGGAGCGACCTCCTCAACGTGGTGGAGAGAATCCGGCATGCCGGAGGGCTTGAAGCCGATGAACTTTCCGAGATTGACTTATACGAGGCGGATGCCCTGCGCAATTCCGGACGTAAGACCGAGGCTGTTCCCATCTACGAGGAGCTGGCCAGAAATGTTTCCTCTCAGGCCGGTTCAAAGGCAGTGGTTATGCTCGCCGAAATCGATAATGCTGATGGAGAATTTGAAAAAGCACGAGTCAGAATGGAGGAATTCACCGATGCGGGGACTCCTCATCAGTATTGGCTTGCACGGGGTTTTATCGCCCTTGCGGATGCGTACAAGGGTCTCGGTCAGACAGCGCTTGCCAAAGAATATTTGAATAGCCTGATGGAGAATTATCCCGGAGATGATGATGATATAGCATCGCTTATCTCCACACGGCAGAAGAAATGGAAATGACCCCGCTAACGGAAGGAAAGAATCTCACATGACCACAATGACAAGAATCAATATAAAAAGAGCGGTAGTTATCGCCGCCATAATAACAGGAGGCGCCTCCGCGAGCGCGCAATATGACCAGAGTATCAATGTAGAGGGCAAATATGTGCCGGAATATATCGGCCACGAGCGGATAGGCCTTTTCCCCGAGCCAATGCGATTCCCGGCTCAGGAATCGGAATTGAATTATTCGTTATCGGGGGTGAATGCTGATTTCGAACCTCAGCTTGTCCCGCTGCAAGCCACCGGATGGGAAGCCACCCGGTCATATTCGAACAGACGGGGCTACCTTGACCTATCGCTCGGCTCGTGGCTGCGGAGCACTTTGTCGGCCGGTTATCGGTTGGTGGACACGCCTGCGACGCTCGCCGGAGTGAGGTTTCAGCATAATTCAACATCATTGTGGAAGCCGGAAGTAAGCGCGGCAGCCGCTGATACGCGGATGTGGCGTTATGATGAATCCTTCGGCGTATATGCGGCCCATTCTTTCGCCGGGGCGGGACGTCTGGATGCCTCGCTTGACTATCACCTCGGTAACTTCAATTATTACGGCTATATTTTCCCGTCCGCTCCGACCCAGACGCTTAATGACGTGGCCTTCCGCGCAGGATGGAATTCTCCATCGGGGCGCGACATACTTACCTGGCATGTAGGCGCGTCGGTGAGATATTTCGGATACAGGAGCCTATATCTTCCCGAAGCCACCTCATCGGCAGGTGTACCCGCAAGCGCGCAGGGTTCCCGCGAAACAGCGGCGGCCCTTGAGGCGGGGTTGATTTTTCCTCTTTCTTCGCTTTCAGCCATGGGTCTTGATGTGGAAGGTCAGTTGGTGACTTATGCCGATCCCAATGATGAAGCCTCCCGGGCGAAAAGCGTGATTGCTCCCGACAATTATGGGATGGTCTCGTTGGCCCCTTATTACAGGTTTGTGCGCTCGCGTCTTAATATCAGCCTGGGAGCGAGAGTGGATCTCGCTTTCAAAGCAGGAGAGGAGAACGACCGCTATTCCACATTCCACATAGCGCCTGACGTGAGGCTTGACTTCAACGGCGGGGCTGTGGCGCTATATATCCGGGCCACCGGGGGAAGCAGGCTGAACACATTGGCGGCTAATTATGAGCGTGATTATTACCAGACTCCGGCGGTCTGCTCAAGTCGCCCTGAATATACTCCGCTGGATGCAAAGGCCGGGATATCTTTCGGGCCGTTCGCCGGCTTTCATGCCGGATTGGAAATCGGTTATCGCATGACCAACGGATTGCATAACGGGGGATGGTACATGCCATGGCTAAATCTTGAGGATATCTATTCCACCTCACTGGCGTTGCCCGGAGAAATAGATGGCCGACCTGTGGAATATGATTTCAATCCTGCGACAAGCTATAATATCAGAGGCTTTTCATTAGGGCTGGGACTTGGTTATGATGCGGGCAGATATTTCCGTCTGGATGCATCGGCCTATTATCAGAAACAGAACGGCGACAGCGGATATTTCAACGGCTATGACCGGCCGGAATGGACAACTGAAGTCAGGGCTGAGACAAACCCATGGCGCACACTGAAGTTCGCTCTGGGATATAAGTTGAGAGCCATGAGAAAGATGGCAGTGGCTGCATATTGGGGTGATGAATCAAGGCTGAATGGTCCCTTTATCACCGATTACAGGCTTCCAAATACTTCGTTGCTTAGTTTCAGCGCGTCTTATGGCATCACTGAGAACTTCGACATCAGTATTCAGGCGGATAATCTGCTGAACCGTGAAAGTCTGTATCTGCCGGGTCTTCCGGAGCCGGGGCTGGCTATCAACGGCGGAATCTCCCTGCGATTCTGAGATGGGTTCGCTAAGAGCGCGTTCCTTAAAATTTCGGAGTCGTAGAGGTCGCAGCCTTGGAGTGTATTTGGCTTCTTGATGAAAGGAGCATACCGAGGTATGTGACTGAAA
>JAIDDJ010000054.1 GCA_029055345.1 Muribaculaceae bacterium
TACAATCTTATACCCGGCATTTATATCGTGATGTTCTCTGACGGTTCATCCCAAAAGATTGTCAAGAAATAATTATCCCCAATAATAGATAAGATAATCGAGTAGGTCTGGAAACGAAAGTAGATCAGAAAACTTTCGTTTCCCGACCTACTCGATTTATTAGAATATATATAAGGATCAACGGATGAAGAGGAGTTCTCGGTATTTCGGCAGAGGCCAGATCTCATTGTCGACCATGAGTTCGAGTTTGTCGATATGATAACGGATTTCCTCCATGAAGGGTATTACATTATCGTGATATGCGATAGCTTTCTCACGTTCGCTTTCGATTCTGTTGGCGTGCTTTCTGGCGTTGATCATGCTCTCCACACTTGTCTTGATGACAGAAACGTGGTCTGAAATCGCTTCAATATTTGCGAGATCCTGAGCCGAGATAGTGTCAGCCTTAGAGCCTTTGAAAAGCTGCTGAATCTTGAAGACGTTGTCAAGAAGGAGTGACTGGTATCTCACTGCAGCGGGAATAATATGGTTGATGGCGAGGTCTCCGAGCACGCGGCTTTCAATCTGAATCTTTTTGGTGTACATCTCCCACTTCACCTCATTGCGGGCTTCTATTTCCTTTTTGGAGAGAACACCTGACTTCTCGAACATCTCAACCGTGTCGTCATCCATATATCGGTCGTACATAAGGGGTGCCGAAGTCTCTACATCAAGGCCGCGACGGGCGGCTTCCTCTTTCCATTCGTCGCTATATCCGTTCCCATCAAAATGGATCGGTTTGGCTTCGCGGAGAAGTTTCTTGACTTCATCGAGAATTGCGAAGTCCCGGTCCTGTCCTTCATTCACACGTTTGTCGACAGCATCAGCAAAATCAGCGAGCTGAGCAGCAACGGCAGCGTTCAGAGCAATCAAAGCAGAGGCATTGTTGGCGGAAGATCCAACAGCGCGATATTCGAAACGATTGCCGGTGAAGGCAAACGGACTCGTGCGGTTACGATCGGTATTGTCAAAAGTAAGCTCAGGAATCTGGGCGATATCGAGTCTGATTGTTTCCTTACCATCGATAGTAATTTTATCGATATTGTCGGCGTTCTCCACTTTGTCGAGGATTGCACTTACAGCAGAGCCGAGGAACATTGAAATAATAGCCGGGGGAGCCTCATTGGCACCAAGGCGGTGGGCGTTGGTAGCATTAATGATTGAAGCCTTAAGCAGACCATTATGCTTATGGACCGCCGCCATCACGTTGGCAACGAAAGTGACAAACCGGAAATTGTCGCGTTCATTCTTCCCGGGAGCAAAGAGAAGGATACCATTGTCAGTGCCGAGACTCCAGTTGTTGTGCTTACCTGAACCATTGATACCGGCGAATGGTTTTTCGTGGAGCAGCACGCGGAAATTATGACGCCGGGCCACTTCCTCCATAACCGACATAAGTAGCAGATTGTGGTCATTGGCGAGATTAGCTTCCTCAAAAACCGGTGCGAGCTCGAACTGATTCGGTGCAACCTCATTATGGCGCGTCTTAGCCGGGATTCCGAGACGATGAGCCTCAAGTTCAAGGTCGAGCATGAAAGCTTCCACCCGGCTTGGGATAGAACCGAAATAGTGGTCTTCAAGCTGCTGATTCTTTGCCGATTCATGCCCCATAAGAGTTCGTCCGGTCATCACGAGGTCAGGACGCGCAGCATAAAGAGCTTCATCGACAAGGAAATATTCCTGTTCCCAACCGAGGTTACAGGTGACATGCTTGACATCGGGGTTGAAGAAGCGGGCAACCCGGGAGGCAGCCTTGTCGAGACTATTCAGCGAGCGCAGCAGCGGGGTTTTGTAGTCAAGACTTTCTCCGGTATATGATACGAATACAGTCGGAATACAAAGCGTATTGTCGACAATAAATGCGGGAGAAGAGATATCCCATGCGGAATAACCACGCGCTTCGAAAGTGTTACGGATACCCCCGCTTGGGAAAGAAGAAGCATCAGGTTCCTGCTGCACGAGGAGCTTTCCGGTAAAGTTCTCCACTACCCCGCCTTTTCCGTCATGCTCGATGAAAGCGTCATGTTTCTCGGCGGTGCTTCCGGTCAGAGGATGGAACCAGTGGGTGTAATGACGGGCACCATTTTCAAGCGCCCAACGTTTCATGCCTTCAGCCACGCTGTCAGCAAGCTGACGGCTAAGAGGCTTGCGGTTGTCGATAGCATCGACAAGAGATTCGTATGTATCTTTAGGAAGATACTCAAACATTCTCTGACGGTTAAAAACCTGCTTACCATAGTAAGCGTCAACTCTTTCCTTGGGGAGGTCAACCTTGACAGCCTTGCGAGCCGAGGCCTCCTCAACACTTTTGAACCTTAAGTCTGACATAATTTAAATAATATACAGAGTATTGACAGATTTCGTAATTAAAGACAAAAGGGGCTGGAGCCCCTTTGAGTTATTTTTTGTTGAAGAATCCTATGATTCTCCTCATTGCTTCCGAAGTATTTTCCTTGGAATTAAATCCTGTGAGCCGGATATATCCTTCTCCGGCGTCTCCAAATCCGACCCCGGGAGTGCAAGAAATATTGACTTCACGGAGCAATTTATCGAAAAGATCCCAGGAAGACTCACCATCGGGAGATTTCACCCATACATAAGGGGAATTTTCTCCACCGAACACGGTGAACCCGGCTTTCTTCATAGTATCGCGGATCATCCGGGCATTGCTCAGGTAATAGTCAACATTCTCTCTTACCTGCGACTTACCTTCGGGAGAGTAGAGAGCCTCGGCACCGCGCTGAATAATATAGCTCGCTCCGTTGAATTTAGTGGTTTGACGCCGGAGCCAGAGCTTATGCAATGACACGTCCCGCCCTGTCTCATCAGTTCCGAACAGGTCTTCGGGCACGACCGTATAACCGCACCGAAGGCCCGTGAAGCCGGCAGTCTTCGAGAAGCTGCGCACCTCAATGGCACATTTCCTGGCGCCTTCGATCTCATATATCGAATGCGGAAGCGCCGGGTCGGTTATATAAGCGCAGTAAGCGGAGTCGAAAATCAACAGAGCTTCGTTGGCGAGTGCATAATCTACCCAAGCCTCGAGTTCGGGACGAGTATAGACAGTGCCGGTCGGATTAGCAGGAGAACAGAGGAAAATCACATCCGAATGCGCAGCAGGAGGCACGGGCTTGAATCCATTGGCCTCGTTTCCTCTGATATATACGAAACGACTCCACTTTCCGTCTTTATATTCTCCGCCTCTACCATCTATAACATTTGAGTCGACATAGACCGGATAACCGGGATCGGCTACCGCTATAATTGAATCACGCGAATATATATCACCGAGATTACCGAGATCTGATTTCGCACCGTCTGATATGAATATCTCGTTGGCCGTGATATCGGCTCCTCTTGCCTGATAATCATTTTCCGCAACTGCATTGCGCAGGAAATCATATCCCTGTTCGGGTCCGTAGCCATGGAAAGAGGATTTATCTGCCATGTCATCGACTGCGCGATGCATAGCACTGACAGCAGCCGGAGGGATTGGGAGGGTGACGTCGCCAATATCCATCCTAATCACATCGATACCAGGATTCTCCTCGCGGAATTTGCGAAGTTTGGCAGCCACGGTTGAAAACAGATAAGACGCGGGCATTTTTTCAAAATTATCGTTGATTCTCATATTATCAGGATTGAAGAGTTATTAAAGATAGAAATTTCCATCGCAAATGAAAGCGGCGGGGCCCGTCATGAGGACATGACCGGTTTCGGGATCCCAGAAGATATGAAGCGTACCACCCCGAAGCCTCATTTCGACCTTGCGCTCTGTTAGCCCATTGAGCACGGCAGCCACAGCAGTTGCACAAGCTCCGGTGCCGCAAGCGAGCGTTTCACCGGTACCTCGTTCCCAGACGCGCATTTCTATGGTATTGGGGTCAATCACGCGGGCAAATTCTATATTGGCCTTGCGAGGAAAGATGTCGGCGACCTCAAGGAGCGGACCTTCACCCAAAACCTGCTTGTCGGTGATTTCGTCAACGAAGATGATACCATGAGGATTTCCCATACTGACTCCGGTGATAGGATATGAAAATCCTGCAACCGTCTCCAGCTCCGAAACTTTCTTTTCCGGATCGGAAGAAGCAACCGGAATCCTGTCGGGACGTATTTCCGGGGCACCCATATCGACCGTAACCGACACAACCTTTCCATCTACGACATCAAGGTGAAGAATCTTTATTCCGGCGAGCGTTTCGAGAGTAACCGTACGGCTGTCGGTGAGTCCTTTCTCATAAACATATTTAGCCACGCATCGCGAAGCATTTCCACACATCTCGGCTTCCGACCCGTCGGAATTAAACATTCGCATACGAAAATCGGCCACGTCGGAAAGCATGATTGCGACGAGGCCGTCAGACCCGATGCCGAAATGGACATCACTCATTTTTATAGCAAGACCGGATAAATCGGAGGGTATCTCCTTTGTGGCATCGATGTAAATGTAATCGTTACCGGCGCCATGCATCTTGGAGAAACTGATGAAATTCTGCCTGTGTTCCATAATAATAAGGCGAAAAGACGCCCGATTGAGATATAATCCCGGTGAAAAACATTTTCCACGCTGCAAAATTAATAAATTTTATTCAAAGTGCCACAAATTTTCGAAAAAAACAAAATTTTGGAAAAGCCGAATCACGAATTTTAGACCTTTTCAAAATTTTTATGGGAATGGGTCTAAAATAAAAGGGACTTCTTCTTATTCAAAAGTGGCTAAGAAGAAGTCCTCCATTTAAGAGCGCGTCCCTTAAAATTTCGGGGACGCGATCTAATAACTATATAGGTATGATAATGAGGGTTAGTCTTTATCGGTTGTCGGCTTGAAGTTAACGGGGAGAGTGAATTGAGTTGCGACAGGAGAGCCGTTCTGACGTCCGGGAATCCAGTTTCCGGAAGTGGCTTCAACTGCTTTTAAAGCCTCGGCATCACAAGCCTCTCCCCCACTTTTTACAATCTTTGCATCTTTTACCGAACCATCGGGATCAATAGTGAACTTAACTATAACTCTTTTAGCTTCTTTAAGATCGGTTGGGAATTTCAGGTTTTGACATAAAAAATTCATTAACTCGGTCATTCCCCCTTTATATTCAGCTATAGGTTCGGACTGAAGATAAATTCTTTTTTCCGTTTGGCTTTCTTCGACCTTTGCCGGAGCTGCCTTTTTGGTGCGGATCATAAGTTTGCCCTGCGGATAATCAGGATCATTCTTAATGACATCTACACTGGCTATTTCGTCAGATGGAATTGAATTTAAATCTCCTTTAAATAACACGCCATCAATAAAATATGCCGGTGATTCAGAGGATTTTACTGATTTAGAATCAGGAGAATCCGCACGTGCGATTTCAGTGGAGCCATCGGAAGCGGCTACAGATTCCGAATCAGAATTTCGCACTGCGGTAATCTGAAAGCCTGAATCTTCATTGGAGGACCGGAGTTGCACATCTTGCGAATAATGGTTAACTTTGTCTGAAGTTAAGGTCTCAACAGCTGAACCCGGAATCAAAGAAGTGTTACTGATAATCTCAGCTATACGAGCCACAGAAGGCTGTGAGAGAGTTACGCACGCTACAACCGCTACTGCGGGAAGAGCGAGAGCCGCGAATCTACGCGACGGAGCAGATTTTTTTGTCATCATCATGGTTAAACGTTTTTTAAGTTGACTATGATTCAGACTGTCGGCCAGGACGGGCAATCTCGTGCCGACAGTCATTTTTATAAGCATCATCTGATATGGAGCCGGATTATCACCCGCTACAATTTCATCCACTTCATACTCATGATTCACCTTCATGGCTCTGAGCATAAGCCACGCTGCAGGCGAAAACCATTGGAATATAAGTGTCAACTGCCCTAATATAAGGTCAACCCAATGATTGAGCCTTACATGAGTAGACTCATGAGCAAAAATTAAATTGTAATTTTCCAAAAGATCTTCAGGTCGAAGGATTATAAATCTTCCCCAACAGAACGGCCCGGGAGCCTCTGGAGTAATTATTTCAGTCGTGCCCTCAATACATCTTTTTTCTCCAGAAATCACAATATGAAACAACCTGATAAAGTCAATAATGAAAAACAAGAAAGAAACGAGGACGCCGGCAAAATACAACCAGATTACGTATGATATCCAGGAAGAATTGGATGAGGATTGTTCCTGCTCAATTGTAACAGCCTGTAAATTCCCGATTTCGAGCAAGCCTGGCATTGCATCCGAGGAATTTCCGGAGAATTCAACATTCAACAGAAGTGGCAGGCCCCACGACAGCAAATATATACCGATTATCACGAAACGGTTCAGACGATAAAACGTAGTGTCACCCAACAGCCATTTATATACCAGATAAAAAGCCGTCATTAACAAGGCCACCTGCAGCATATAGCTAAAAAAGGCTCCCATAACCTTCCGATTTTAACCGTTATCGTTTTTACTTGAATTCTTCTCAATCATATCTATAAGTTCCCTAAGTTCCTCAGTAGAAATTTTTTCATCCTTTACCAAAGAAGAGACAAACCTAAGATAAGATTTCCCGAAAAACTTATCGACGAATCCTCCTATAGATTTTTCCCGCCATTCGGAAGAGTCAACGGTAGGGAAGTATCTATAAGAATTTCCGATAGTCTCATGGCCGAGCCAGCCTTTGCTTTCCAGGCTGCGGATAAATGTAGAAACGGTGTTGAAATGCGGCTTAGGCTCGTCCATCTTGTCTAAAACCTCTTTGACAAACATGGGACCATGCTGCCAGAAGCAAGCCATTATAGCCTCTTCCTTGGGAGAAAGTTTTTTCATTTCTTTATTCATATAGCGCACCTTTTGTGATTACGCAGCAAAGATACAACTAAAATTTTAGTTACAAAACTAAGTTAATAGTTTTTAACATATATTAATAGTTTTAGGATAATACGCCCGGGTTATAACTTTTGCAAGAAAAACGAGAATGAGATCCAAATGACAAAACAATAATGGGGCAAATCGGGTTATTAAAATATATTAACACATTTAAAAAATTTAACAATATGAAAAAGTATCTTGCTGAAGGTTTCGGTACCATGTTCCTGGTGCTGATGGCGTGCGGCAGCGCAGTTCTCGCCGGTCCACAGATTGGCACATTAGGTGTAGGTATATGTTTTGGCCTCGTATTGGTGTGTCTTTGCTATTGCATTGGCAACATCTCAGGATGCCATGTGAATCCCGCAGTATCGTTCGGTATGTGGGTAGCCGGTAAAATCAATGCTAAAGATTTCGTGGGCTATGTGATAAGCCAATTAATCGGCGCTGCAATAGGAGCAGGATTCCTATATTGGTTTGTGAATATGGACGGAGGCTTCACATTCGGCGGTACTACTGGTGATGCATCCCTTGCTACCAACGTGCTTCAACCGGGCGCAACTACAGGCATGGCTCTCTTCATGGAAATACTCTTCACATATTTCTTTGTCCTCGTGATCTTCGGTGCTACGGATGAAAGATTGGGTGCAGGTAAGTTTGCCGGACTTGCTATCGGACTCGCTTTAGGATTGGTAAACATAGTAGGTATTCCAGTGGACAATTGCTCGGTGAATCCGGCCCGCAGCTTTGGTCCGGCATTGTTCTCTCCCGAAGCATGGGGTGATTTTTGGATTATGGTTGTAGGTCCATTAGTAGGAGCGCTGCTTGCAGCCATCACCTGGAAAGGCATTCTTTCTGCCAATACAAAGAAAGAAACCATGCAGCAAGCAGGCTAAGGATATATTTTCACAAATAAATAAAAGCGGTCAGTATTTTTACTGACCGCTTTTATTTATTTTGTAAGCCCCTATGTGGCAAATCATCTTTTTAGAGAGTTTTAGGCTTCATCCACTAAAATTTCTTAATGCCAGGGTCGCAGATGTGCCTCGGATATCGCTTTGCAGATTCAGGAGCATAGCGGGCTATGTGACTGAATCAAAAAGCGATAGACGAGGTGCAGCTGCGAGACCATTAGTAACTTTTCTTTTTGAGGCGGCATATAATATTTCTCTTTCATCATTCTAAATCCCATACTATTTTTGCCGTTGTTAATTTTTTTAAGAAACGTCATACAAAGAATTGAAAAGGAATGTGAAAATAGAGAGTGGTATTGAAATCCGGAATGAGAATTGTCAGTAACATACTGTTAATGTTTCATTAAATCCCAGACTATGGCTTATCCAACGGATCTGACTCACCTCCAATACATGCTGATAAAATCCTCATTGAGCGGATATGTGCCCAAATTACGACATTATCCTCTTTTCAGAATTATTAACGCCATCCTCTATGTTGTCAAGACCGGATGCCAGTGGTACATGCTTCCCAAGGATTTTCTACCCTATAGGATTGTATATCACCATTGGCGATCGCTATGCGAGCGACACATAATCACCACAATGCTTCATGAGCTGGTAAAAGGGAAGAGAGCGGCATAGGGGAAAGATCCTGAGCCCACGGCTGCTGTGATCGACAGCGAGAGTGTCCGTTGGGGTGTGCCCAATTCAGATAAAGGAATTGACGGACACAAACGGATTAAGGGCATAAAGCGTCATATCGAAGTCGATGAGGATGGACTGCCGCTTGCCATTCATGTAACCAAAGCCAATCTCCATGATAGCAAGGGGGCTGAGCTTTACCTTTTGCCCGGCGTCTTTTTGGGTATTTTCTTCCATCTTTTCAGTCACAGCCGAAAGGCTGCTCCTTCAAAGATGGAAGAAAATACCCTAAAAATCCGCCGCCCTGGCATTAAGAAATTTTAGTGGATGGAGCCTTACTTAACAATTCGATTGCCTGTTTGCCGGAAAGGTGGAAGATTGTCATTTCAAGAGCAACGCATCGGGCCAAACCCCTTCTGATTTCTTCCGAAAGTCCCATAGCGTCATCCGGATTACATCTTCTACCGAGAGTCTCCAGAATCCGGGTTTTCTCTTTAATTTCCTCAACTATATTGATTGTGCCACGCGCAATTACACTTCTAAAATAAGTAGTATAGGTTCCGGGATGAACTTCGTCTTTGGAAATCACAGTAAAACAAACATTACTATTTTCTCTTATTATATCCAGTTTATGCCCCGAAAGCGCTGAATGGAAATAAAGTTTGCCCTCATGAAAAACATGACTTAGCGGGACTCCGTAGGGAATTTTGTCATCACCGCAAAGAGAGAGGACTCCGGAAGTGGTGTTCCGAAGTATGTGCTCGCAATCTTCTATTGTGAGCTGTTGCCTGATGCGTCTCATTTTCCTTTCCATCACTCCACAATTTTAGAGCGCGTCCCTTAAAATTTCGGGGTCGTAGGGGTCGCAGCCTTGTAGCGAATTTTGTCGCTCGCTGAAAGGAGCATACCGAGGTATGTGACTGAAAGCAAGCGGCAAAATTCGCCCAAGGATGCGAGGCCCGTAGTACTATTCTTCACTTTGGAATACATTTCTCAGCATTTTCATTGTGAAGATGAATTATGGTGTTAAATTTGCATTAATCGGGAAAAGAAGAATACCCGTACCCGTCGCTTTTTGGCATCTTTCGAAAGTTTCATCAGTTGCGATGCTCGCATCGCGCCCTCTTCAACTTTCAAAATATGCGCAAAAATCGACGCCCCTACAACCCCGAAATTTTAAGGGACGCGCTCTTAGGCCGATGATTGATATTATCAGCATTGTTATAAAGAAAAGACGTTTGAAAGTTGCAGGTTCATTAAAGAAAAAGATACCTACAATAACCGTGCCGACCGCACCTATACCGGTCCAAATCGGGTAAGCTGTTCCGATTGGAATTGTCTTTACAGACTTTGAGAGCAGCAACATACTCATAGATAGGCATACAAGAAAAGCCAATCCCCACAGAGAGCGGGGCGAACCGGACAAGCCTTTCATTTTTCCGAGACAAAATGCAAAACCGGTTTCGAAACAGCCGGCGATAATTAGTAAAATCCAATTCATAGATGAATTAAAAATCCTATTGAGGGCTGCAGCAATAACCGGCGTCTCCTTCTAAGGTCATATTCAGATGCAAAATTACAAATTAATTTCCAATGAACAAATCAGTATAATAACAAGAATTTATCAGAAGAGGGAAGCAATTATTTGGTCGGATATCATGATGCCCTTTTCCGAAAGTGACAGCATATTGTCGGAAGATAGAGAAAGATGGCCTGATGATATCCATTTATCGGCCAATGCAAGCAAACTCCCGGCTGAATCAATACCGAAACGCTGAGTATATTCATTGATTGATAGCCCCTCAGCCATGCGAAGACGGGTCATTATCATTTCTTCCCGCAGTTCACAGACGGATAATGATTCTATTATACAGATCTCTTCCTTGACTTGTTCCTCAGATTTTAGGGATATCGTTTTCATATCACTTCTGCCACTGATTCCGTAACCATCATCTAAGTAAAATGCAAGGTACTTTTTAATATCTGGCACATTAGCCCGACGGCAGCACAGACCGTCATAGCTGTGGGCAGCAGGTCCAAGACCTACGTATGGGAATCCTTTCCAATAGGCCGAATTATGGATGGATTGAAAGCCGGGTTTAGCATAATTGGAAATTTCATACCGATCAAAGCCTTTTTCGCGGAGTCTATGGTTTACGAGCATGAACATGGCTTCCGAGTCAATATCTGAAGTTTCAGGAATCTGTCCGGAATCACGCATACGAGTCAACGCAGTCCTCTCCTCATACATAAGGGAGTAGACGGAAATATGATCGGGATTCAGTTTGATTATTTCACTTAGAGAATAATCGAGTGAAGCCATAGCCTGCCCGGGTAATCCAAAAATCAGATCAAGACTGATGTTGGAGAAAGCAGTCCGGAGCAAATCGTAAGCATCCATAGCTTGATTGGCCGTATGGCGCCGTCCTACAGCTTTGAGTTCAGAATCTACGAATGACTGAACACCCATGCTTACGCGGTTAACACCCGAATCAAACCATGTGCTTACTTTTTCCGGAGTAACATCATCGGGATTCACCTCGATGGTAAACTCAACAGGGGTGCCGATAATTTCAAGCAAATTGGCGGCGAGTCTCTTGAATTCAGACGGCGGGATGAGTGAAGGTGTTCCACCTCCTATATATAAGGTCAGCGGTGAGTCGTGATCAAGGATACGGGAAGACAAGATTCTATGCTTAGCCTCACGGCAAATCGCCTCCACGAACCGGGACCACACAGCGGACCTCTCCCCCACCGAGTAAAAATCGCAGTAGAAACATTTGCGTCTGCAGAAAGGAATATGGACATAAATACCGCTCATTGGGTACAAAATTACTAAAAAACAAGAAATATGCTGCAAAACATATATAAATTAATTTGCAGATATCATAATTTTGATTAAATTGCGGCTGAAAAATGCGCCGGTCTTCAAACCGGCATTAAGCAAGCGTTAGAACAACTTAAAATCGTGATATAACATGAAGATTTACAAAACCAATGAAATCAAGAACATAGCCCTACTTGGATCAAAGGGCTCGGGAAAAACCACACTCGCTGAATCTATGATTTACGAGTGTGGAGTTATAAAACGTCGCGGAACGATTGCAGCAGGCAATACGGTATCCGACTATTTCCCTGTTGAGAAAGAGTATGGTTACTCAGTGTTCTCAACAGTTTTTAATGCTGAATTCAACGGCAAGAAATTAAATATTATCGACTGTCCGGGAGCTGATGACTTTGTAGGCAACGCATATACGGCACTCGGAGTATGCGATATGGGTCTTATCCTTGTTGACGCCCAATATGGCGTGGAAGTAGGAACCCAGAATATTTTCCGCACGACAGCCAACCTGAAGAAACCGATAATCTTCGGAATCAATCAGATGGATTCAGAGAAAGCTGATTATGACAATGTGCTCGAGCAGCTTCGCGAAACTTTCGGTCCGCGCGTGGTTCAGATACAATATCCATTGGAATCAGGTCCGGATTTCCATTCCATGATAGACGTTCTTCTGATGAAGAAATACGAATGGGGTCCTGACGGAGGCGTGCCGACAATATCCGATATCCCGTCCGACCAGCTTGAGAAGGCACAGGAACTCAACCAGATACTCGTGGAAGCCGCCGCCGAGAACGATGAGTCACTGATGGATAAATTCTTTGAAGAAGGTAGCCTCACCGAAGATGAGATGCGCGAAGGTATCCGCAAGGGTCTCGTGGACCGTTCGATATATCCGGTTGTAGTTCTCTCTGCAGCCAAGGATATGGGTGTACGCCGCCTAATGGAATTCCTCGGCAATGTGTGTCCATTCGTAAGCGATATGCCTGCACCCGTTACCACAACCGGCGTAGAGGTTAAGCCCGATGCCAACGGGCCTCTTTCCGTCTTCTTCTTCAAAACATCCGTTGAGCCGCATATCGGAGAGGTGAGCTATTTCAAGGTAATGAGCGGTACGTTGAAAGCGGGAGCGGATCTGGAGAACGCCACTCGTGGCGGCAAGGAACGTCTCGCGCAGATATTCACCGTGTGCGGTCAAATACGCACCCCGATAGACGAACTTCAGGCAGGCGACATAGGCGCATCGGTGAAACTGAAGGATGTGCGCACAGGCAATACGCTTGATGGTAAAGGCTGTGATTATCAGTTTGATTTTATCAAGTATCCGGCTTCCAAGTATATCCGTGCAATAAGACCGGTAACCGAGAGTGATGCAGAAAAACTGTCGGCAATTCTTACGCGTATGCATGAGGAAGATCCGACATGGGTCATCGAGCAGAGCAAAGAACTGAAGCAGACCCTCGTGAAAGGTCAGGGCGAATTCCACCTCCGCACACTTAAATGGCGAATCGAGAACAACGACAAGCTCCCCATCGTATTCGAAGAGATGCGTATACCCTACCGCGAAACAATCACGAAGGCAGCCCGCGCGGATTACCGTCACAAAAAGCAGTCAGGTGGTTCGGGACAGTTCGGCGAGGTGCATCTGATTGTAGAACCTTACACTGAGGGAATGCCCGAACCGGACGGCTACAAGTTCGGCAGCCAGGAATTCAAGCTTAAGGTTCGAGACAAACAAGAGATTCCATTGGAATGGGGCGGCAAACTTGTGGTGTATGATTGCACAGTGGGCGGTTCGATTGATGCACGCTTCATACCGGCAATTGTGAAAGGATTGATGGACCGCATGGAGCAGGGACCGTTGACCGGCTCATACGCTCGTGACGTCCGCGTCATGATTTATGACGGCAAGATGCACCCGGTAGACTCCAATGAAATCTCATTCCGTCTTGCAGGCCGCAACGCATTCTCTGAGGCGTTCCGCAATGCCAATCCGAAGATTCTCGAACCTATATATGATGTAGAGGTATTGACCCCGGGCGATACTATGGGAGACGTGATGAGCGATCTTCAAGGACGCCGTGCGATCATCATGGGTATGGAATCTGAAAATGGTATCGAGAAACTGAATGCCAAGGTGCCGTTGAAAGAGATGTCGAGCTACTCCACTTCTCTTAGTTCGATAACCGGAGGCCGCAGCTCCTTCTCGATGAAGTTTGCGAGCTACGAACTCGTGCCGGGTGATGTTCAGGAAAAACTTCTGAAGGAATACGCCGAGAGCCAGACCGAAGAGTAATTCATTGCAAAATATAACAGAGTGGGAGATAGACATTCCTGAAAGATGTTTATCTCCCACTCTTTGTAAAAAGTGCGGTCCTTAACTGCTTGCACAATCGCGTAAGTCTATCGGCGCATTCGACATATGAGTGCATATATCTCAAATTATTAGGGCAAAAATGGAAAGGTTCCCATCGAAAATCAATTCCAACAAATGGAGGTTGCAGACATACGGATATTTTTGTAAATTTGCCACACAAAACAACAATGTTTTTCTCTAAAGACTGTTGACGGATTAAATAGAGTTGGGGAAAATATTTGAAGATTAAGACCCCTTCCCATAAAATATAAATTAAAAATTAAGCCGCACATTCTTTACCATAATATAATTATCTGCTATTATTTCATTTGGAACATAGGATAGCAAGTAATCCGGGGAAAAGTGCCATTATTTCATTAGAGATTATGAGAAAATTCCAATATATAATATTCGGTGTCATGGTATTGAGCCTGATATCTTGCAATGATTCATCATCCAAATATAATAAAGAGATGGATGAGGCAGAGAAACTGACGCGTATAAACGCTGACAGCGCAATGACGATTCTGGATGGCATTGACCCGTCTAATCTTAGAGAAGACTCGCTGCGGGCCAAGTATCATTATCTTAAGGCTTACGGCCACATGCGTCAGAACCGCTCAATGATTGGGGACTCTCTGGTTAAGTACGCGCACAAATATTATAGTGGGAAAGAATTAACAAGAGATATACGCAGCGGAACCGCTCATGCATGGTATAAGTTCTGGGTTGGTGATACCGAGGGTGCTATAACAATGCTTGATTCTATCGTGGGCCTGTCCCATGTGCCCGATACACTGGTCGCACCAACACTCCGTGTGCGAGTGCTTCTCGGTGCATCCGAGTATCAGGGCAAAGTTTTGGTTCCGTTAGCCAGAAAGCTTATATCCATTGAGAAGGATACACTTCGCAAAATAGAGGCAAAGTATATGCTGTTAAGCGCCTATGAGTATGCTGAATATTTAGATTCCGCATTGTTATTGTCGGAAGAATTGATTGAATATGCTCGCTCGCACAAATGGGGAGACAAACAATTTATGTTTGAATTGGAGCGTGCACAGATTTTAGGAGAGATGGGCCGGACTGCAGAGAGCGATGAGGCTGTGAATGGCATATTCAAAAAATCTTCGCCGGATAACGGAGCTGCCGATCTCCTACATATGCAGCTTGCCATGAACGCGCTTAACTCGGGTAACTTAAGTCTGGCCGGTAAAGAACTTGCAATAGCAGACAGTTTTGCGGCAAATTTCCGAAAAGAGGATGATGCCTATTATAGAAGTTATAGCAATCTCGTTCGCACAATGATTGACTTTAAACAGAACAGCAAGATAAGACTCGTGCATGTCAATGGCCTGAATAATCGTCAGCAGGAGCGTTATAACCGGGCAAAGGCCTCCCAATGGGAAAGCGAACGGAGTGCATTGCAGCAACAGAGCAGGGCACTTACACTTAAGGCAGAGAGTCAACAAAAGACTGTTATTATTCTCGTAATTACCATTCTTGCCTTTCTTATTACGGTTTTAGCTGTATGGATAATCACTCGACGCAGACTGCGCGAACGTGAAAATGAGGAACGAGCCGAGGCTTTGCAGAAAATGGTGGATGAACTTAGGTCCGCACCGACTGCAACTCATGGAGAAATGCATAAGCCTGAAGCTTTAAGGCGAGCGATGCTTCAGCAATTGGGCATCATCAAGATGGTAGCCGAAGCTCCTACAGAGCAGAACCGTGAGATGCTTCGTAAAATATCATCAATTGAAAGTGATACAGGAGGCGAACTCGTCAATTGGGATAATGTATATGAACTTATCAATACTCTATATGGTGGATTATATGATAAATTACAATCTAGATGTGGAGATAAGCTTACAGCCAGAGAGAAGCAGATTATAGTACTGATGATAGCCGGGTTCACCACTAAAGAAATTAGCGTCATCACGGGCCAGTCACCATCTTCCATATACGTGCGCAAAACCGGAATACGCAAGAAACTGGGGATACCGGAAAAGGAAGATATAATAACTTTCCTGCAAGAGGGAAAACTTAAGAGTATTTAAGACTGATAAATACTAAATTAAGACTTTTAAGGAATGCAACCGCTGATTTTCAGCAGGTTGCATTTCTGGTTTAAGATTTTTTTATTAGGCGTAAAGATGTGATAAGATATAATTTTGCATCAACAAATTTAAAAAATTATGTCTATGAAAAAGAAAATCTTAACGCTCGCCATTGGCTTATTAATCGTAAAAATCATGCTGACGTCTTGTGGTTGGAACATTGGACAAGGTGACAGACGCGACCGCAATATCGGGAATGCGACTCTCCATTATCTTGATTCAATCCCTGCCGTAGAATATATAGGGTCGGCGGATACGCACGAACTCAGAGATGGTAATTTCCAGGCTGTCGTTATATATAATTTGACTGACGTCGCAGGAAACACTAAGGAGTATAATGCCCGAGTAACAACTACCAATGATGGCTCGGAAATCCTATCATGGGAAGACCTCGATAGCAACGTATTGAGTGATACAAAACAAAAAATCACCGATAAGATGGAAGAAAAAGGCATTAACATTGACGGGAGCCTTATCGATGCACTTTTAGAACTCAAAAAACACACAAAATGAAAAAAATAATTCTCTTACTGACTGCTATATTTGCAGTCATCCCGGCATTTAGCCGCGAAATAAAAGGCCGTATCTTTGACGAAAACAATGCGCCTCTTGATTTTGTAAATGTGGTTCTTTACTGCGACTCAACATTCGTAGCCGGTGGCATATCCGATTCAGAAGGCATATTCTCAATCACAACGGATACAGACTGCAAACTAACAGCTAAAGTATCATTCGTTGGTTATGAAACCATTGACACAAATGTTCCGGTATCCGGCGATATGGGTGACATTAATCTTCATCCCACCTCAGTGGCACTCGGTGAAGTTATCGTAAAAGCGACGCGCCCGACCACCTCCATGAAAGGTAATGCCATGGTGACTAATGTCGAGGGAAGTTCACTCGCGGTTGCCGGCACAGCAAACGATGTTCTTGTGCGTGTGCCGATGATTGTTAACAATGGAGGCTCTCTTGAAGTATTCGGTAAGGGTTCTCCTGCAATCTATATCAACGGGCGCAAAGTCAATGACCTTCAGGAGCTCTCTCAACTCAACTCCGGAGACATCAAAAATGTGGAAGTCATAACCAATCCCGGTGCTGCTTACGCAGCAGATGTGAAGTCGGTTATACGTATCCGCACGAAACCGCCTAAAGGAGATGGTTTCAGCGGAACACTTCGTTCCGATAATGGATTTCAGCATTACTTCCGCACCGGCAACTCACTTGATCTCAAATACCGCACAGGAGGACTTGAAATCTTCGCCAACTATGGATGGTGGAGAGGAAACACCCGTTTTGATCGCCTTAATGACATGAATACTACAACATCAAAAGGAACATATCGCCAGTTTGTAAGCACCATCGGCAAAGAATCGTATAATGACATGACCGGTAAACTGGGCTTTTCATATATAATCAATGACCGCCACAGTATAGGTGCTTACTATCAAAACAGTTGGAACAGACACAAAACCGATGGGACAATCCCAAGTGAAATATGGCAGGACGGCATATTACTCGACCTCTATAACTCGGATGTACACAATCAGTCTACCGCTGTTCCTCGTCACTATGCAAATATCTACTATAATGGAATCGTTGGCAAGCTCAACATTGATTTTAACGCGGATTATATATGGTACAAGAGCCGTGAACTGACATTCAACAATGAACTAAGCGAAATGGGTAATAACCGAGAGGTAAACACTTCATCAACCAACCGCAACCGAATGTTTGCCGAAAAACTGGTGATGACTTATCCCTTATGGAAAGGTCAGATTGAAATCGGAGAGGAATACTCCAATACCCGTACTACAAATCTTTTCTCAGCCAATATACCTGAAACTCCAGATGCCGATAATCGTGTGGACGAGAACAATATCGCTGTGTTTGCAGTATTGGGACAACAGTTCGGGCGTTTTATGATAGGTGCAGGCCTGCGTTATGAGTATGTTAAGTACAACTATTATGAAATGGGACTGCTTCAAGACGGACAGAGTAAAACCTACAATAATATTTTCCCTTCATTCAATATCGCCACGCAATTAGGGAAAGTCAGAATGGGTCTGAACTATGCCGGCAAGACAATTCGCCCCGGATATGGTCAACTTGACGGTGCGATCAGTTATATAAATCGTCTGACGTACGAGACCGGCAATCCCTATCTGAAACCGACAAAGTTGCAGACCATAGAGTATATGGCACAGTGGCGACACTTTTTTGTTCAACTCTCTTACACCTACTTCAAAGACGGCGTGTATCATATCACGGAGCCATACGGTCCGGACGGTGAGGCTACAATTATCCGCACCGCTAATCTCGACCATCGCCATTATCTGCAAGCCTTCGTGGGCGGTAATTTCCAAGTTGGAGTATGGCAACCGAAAGTGAATGTCGGGATGATGAAGCAGTGGCTTACTTTACCTGTAAATGGTGAGCCGGTGAATATGAACACTCCAATCTTCATGGTGCAATGGCAGAATGCAATTCATCTCCCATTTGATATCTGGCTCAACGTTGATTCGCAACTGATGACCCGCGGCTGGGACAACAATACACGCCTTACAAATACACCGTGGTATGTCAACGCCAAGATTTACAAAGGATTTTTCAAGGATTCCTTCAGTGTGGCTCTTGAGGCTAAGGATTTGTTCGACTCTGCCAAGAGTAACTTCTATCTATGTAGCGACGCCGTTCAGATACAGCAG
>JAIDDJ010000055.1 GCA_029055345.1 Muribaculaceae bacterium
ATTCCATCCCCCCAAGCCACAGCCACTGCGCCCCGAGGCGCCGCGAGGGGTCCAAATCCTCATCCCCCTCGCTCAGCCAGCCCCCTTCAAACCCCGCAAGCCGAATCCAAAAACCAGCGGCGCGAATTTTTGGATTCGCGCCGCCTATAGTAATTAAATCTTATTCCTGAGATCTTTAAAGCTTCGGACCTGCCTCGGCGAGTTTCTTTCCAACCTCGTTTGTCTCAAACTTCTTGAAGTTGTTGATGAACATCTCCGCCAATTTCTTTGCCTTAACTTCCCATTCCTCCGGATTCGCATATGTATCGCGAGGATCAAGAATCTTCGGATCTACGCCCGGAAGCTCTGTCGGAATTGTGAAGTCGAAGATAGGAAGAACCTTTGTCGGTGCCTTGTCGATTGAGCCGTCAAGGATCGCATCGATTATACCGCGGGTATCTTTAATCGAGATGCGCTTCCCGGTTCCGTTCCATCCTGTGTTCACAAGATATGCATGAGCGCCCGATACATTCATCTTCTTTACAAGCTCCTCTGCATACTTCGTCGGATGAAGCGACAGGAACGCCTGTCCGAAACATGCCGAGAATGTCGGAGTCGGTTCGGTGATGCCACGCTCTGTTCCTGCGAGCTTTGCAGTAAAGCCGCTGAGGAAATAATACTGCGCCTGCTCATTGTTCAGAATAGATACAGGAGGAAGAACGCCGAAAGCATCTGCCGAAAGATAAATTACCTGCTTAGCTGCCGGGCCTTTCGATACCGGCTTCACGATATTCTTGATATGATAGATCGGATAAGAAACACGTGTATTCTCTGTCACGCTCTTATCTGCGAAATCACATACGCCATCTTCCTTTACTGTCACGTTCTCAAGCAACGCATCGCGTGTGATGGCATTGTAGATGTCCGGCTCGCTCTCCGGATCAAGGTTGATTACCTTTGCATAGCAACCACCCTCGTAGTTGAACACGCCCTCATCATCCCAACCATGCTCGTCGTCGCCGATAAGCTTGCGCTTCGGATCTGTCGACAATGTGGTCTTGCCGGTGCCCGAAAGGCCGAAGAAGATGGCAGTTGAGGTCTCGTCCATATTTGTATTGGCAGAACAGTGCATGGATGCGATGCCGCGAAGTGGATTGAAATAGTTCATCATCGAGAACATTCCCTTCTTCATCTCACCGCCGTACCATGTATTGATAATTACCTGCTCACGCTCCTTGATATTGAACGCCACAACTGTTTCAGAGTGCAGTCCAAGCTCCTCGTAGTTCTCGCATTTTGCCTTCGATGCATTGAAGACTACGAAGTCAGGCTTGAAGTCCTTAAGCTCCTCTTCGGTCGGACGAATGAACATGTTGGTCACAAAATGTGCCTGCCATGCTACTTCCATAATGAACCGTACACACATACGGGTCGATGGATTCGCTCCGCAATATACGTCTACTACATAAAGTGTCTTGTCGCTCAGCTCCTTTACGGCTTTCTCTCTGAGCTCATCCCACACTTTTGTGCTGATCGGCTTGTTGTCATTCTTATATTCATCACTGGTCCACCATACAGTGTCCTCGGTCACTTCATCCTTTACCAGATATTTATCCTTTGGAGAACGACCCGTATATACGCCTGTGAATACGTCTACTGCCCCGAGGTCCGTGAGATAACCTTTCTCATAACCTTCAAGACTCGGGTCAAGTTCTGCTTTGTAAAGCTCGTCATACGATGGATTGTGAATGATTTTCTTCACATCCTTGATGCCATACTGTGACAGATCCAAGTTTGCCATAATTATTTCAGTTTAAATTATTGGGTTTGATATATTATTATTTAATGCATTTTACGTTTAAGTCTGACTACCCATATTTCTAACTGCAAAATTACCAAAAAAGTTTGACTTATACAATTTTTTCCATAAATCCTATACCCCATTCTCCTTGACGCCCCTATTTCTCTTTCCGGCGATTAATGGCCCTCCGGAGTCCCGGATTCGGATTATTCCGTCTGCCTTCCGCAAGTCGCTGACGCACACAAATAAACTGACGGCGGACATACCCTGATGCCCGCCGCCTGTTATTTTGCTTTTTATTTTGCTTGCTTATTAGGATCCGGCCTGTGCCTGTGCTTCCTTTATCATCTGCTCGTTGGCGGTGATGAAGATTTCTACACGACGGTTCTGTGCCCGGCCTTCTGCTGTGGAGTTGGATGCTACATAGTCAGCCATTGGAATGCCTTTGGCTACCATGCGTGTCGGTGATACTCCCTGATTTGCCAGGAAACTCATCACGGCTGCCGCGCGCTCGTTCGAAAGCTTTTCATTCACTGCAAATGAGCCCGTATTGTCTGTAAAACCAAGGATCTGAAGGTCTGTGTTGGGATTCTGCTTCAGATTAGCGGCAAAGCGTGCCAAATTGGCCTTGGCCTGCTCGTTGATAGTATATTTGCCTGTCGGAAAGAGGATACCTCCTTCGAAGGTTACGCGAATTGCCTTAAGACCGGTGGTCGAATCTGTAGTCTCCTCCACTTTGGCTGTATTCGCCAGCTCTTCCTCAAGTTCCTTCTTCTGCTTGTCCATATGGTTACCGATCAAGGCTCCCACTCCGGCTCCTACGGCTGCGCCGATGCCGGCTCCGATGCCGGCTCCCTTGCCTCCTCCGAGTATGCCTCCAAGCGCGGCTCCTACGCCGGCACCGCTACCGCCTCCGATTAATGCTCCCTTGCCGGTATTCGACATATTGCAGGAAACCGTGCCGAAAAGCAGGCTACCACACAACAGCGCTGCGCAAACTGATTTCAATCCTTTCATCTTTTTCCTTTTTATATTTTTATTAAAATTAATTCAAGACTTATCTCCCCCTCCCCGAATC
>JAIDDJ010000056.1:0-12636 GCA_029055345.1 Muribaculaceae bacterium
TTCAAATCCCGCAAATTTCAAGAACATAGCCGGACAAGGTGAATTGGATGCAGATTCCGAAACTATGGAGGCTGTTACCATCACGTCTGATATGCTTGGTATGTTCTATTATTTCCATGAATTGAACTTTGACAATATGTCTGCCGGACAACAGGTGACCATTCCGATCGAAGGTGGCTACAGCCGGTCAGTCACCGTGACATATAACGGTCGGTCTGAATTTGGAGGAATGCCAACTTACTCCGTTACGTTCGAATACAGTTATGACGGAGCCTCAAGCGGTTATCCCGTGCAGGCACAGGTAGACCAAAACAGCCGTATTCCCGTGCTTCTGAGCGCGGAACTCGCCATAGGTCATGTTGAGATGATTTACGAATAGTCCCCCTATATCAACGCGAAAAAATAAATTAATTGGGCCGTACGAAGTTATGACCCAATTAATTTATTTTTTGGAGGATTGCTTTCTAAAGCATTTCGGGTAAATGTCGGCTTTTACGAAATATTATTTGTAGATATCTGTATATTTTGCTATATTTGCAATTATAAAGTGTGACTTTAAAATTGCATAATGTATATTCAGCGTCAGATTACATCTAAAATCTCTCAATTATGTGAGAAGTTTCCAATTGTTACCTTAACCGGGCCGAGGCAATCAGGAAAATCAACATTGCTCAGAAATCAATTTCCGGAGTACCGATATATCTCTTTCGAGGATCCTGATATTAGAGAGATGGCGGTTGAAGACCCCAAAGGATTAATTTCGATCTATGATAACAAAGTCATAATTGATGAAGCACAGAAAGTTCCTAAGTTCTTTTCTTATCTTCAGACCCACACTGATCTGAGAGATGAGGCGGGAATGTATTTGCTTGCCGGTTCTCAAAACTTCGGTCTTCTTGCGGCGATTGATCAAAGCCTTGCCGGGCGAACTGCGGTATTGACGTTATTGCCTTTATCACGTTCAGAGCTACAACTTTCGGGATTATTACCAACAGATATCAATGATCAGATATTCAAAGGGTATTATCCAAGAATCTATAACAGGGATATATGTCCGGAAGATTTTTATCCTTCATACATTATGACCTATGTGGAGCGCGATATAAGGTCGCTCTTGAAGATTTCAGATATTAATAAATTTGTGCGTTTCATTCGAATATGTGCAGGAAGAATTGGACAGATGCTAAATATGGCGTCAATGTCTACAGAAATAGGAGTCTCGGTGCCGACTATTGACTCCTGGTTGTCGGTCCTTGAGGCAAGTTATATCTTATACAGGTTAGAGCCAAATTTTAATAATTATAATAAACGAATAGTGAAGACTCCCAAATTATATTTTTATGATACGGGATTGGCGTGTAATCTGTTGGGAATTAAATCTACAGAGCAACTCGGACTGCATTATTCCAAAGGAGCCCTCTTTGAAAACATGGTGATTAATCAATTTTTAAAAAATAGTTATAATATGGGGTATCGACCGGATTTGACCTTCTGGAGGGATAGTTCAGGACTGGAGATTGATTTGATTCATACGGAAGGAATAAATCAAAATGCTTATGAGATCAAATCAGGAAAAACATTCAGCACGGATTATTTCAAAGGCCTTGATAAATGGGGAAAACTCGCAGGAACTCCCGTAGACAGGCTTTCCGTGATATACGCCGGTGAGCACGAATTTTCTACTCCCTATGGCAAGGTAATTCCGTTCTCTTCTTTTTTCTGAATGAGAACCGCGCTCTTATCATGGTTGAAGCTACTTAGAGCCGGTATACCGAGAGTGCCTAATTACCATTCGAAGCCGATGTTGAGACCCAGACCGTTGATGGTGGCGTTGTATTGCCAGTTACTCCAATAGTTTGAGGTCATCAATCGGTAATGGACACCGACATCAAGTGCCTGACGAGGTTTGGTTGAACTTACCGGAATCCGTAAGCCTACAGATGGTTGGAAGTAGAAGTATTCGCGGTTGGTAAGATATCCGTCTTTAATTTTTACGTAACTGTCCGAGCAGAGGAAGGCAGCTCCGAGCCGAAAGTTGATAAAGAATGATGTGGATGCTTGCTGACCGAGGATAAATCTGAAATCCGTAAATACAGGAATCATCACCGCCGAACTTGTATATTGATGGTCTGCCCATGAAGAATCCATCTCATTAAAGCCGTTACCCCAGCCTTTGTTGACTGTCGACCACAGCAGATCGACACCGATTCCGGCCCCCATATAAAACCAATTGTTAAGCTGATATCCTTGGGAAGTGGCTACTGTAGCGAAATTTGTACGGTAATTTCCGACACCGGCAGTGTAGTCAGCTTCAACGTATCCCTTATATCCCGCGCCTTGAGTAATGGCCGGTAATGCAACATTCGTCAGCCCATTGACAATCTCTCCTATCTGAGCCTTGGCAGGAAGAATAGTGCTCAGGCAGAAAGTTGCGGCAAGAAATAATTTATGTGTTCTCATAGCTAAAGTGGAGTGTGTCTTTCAATATAAAAATAGAATACAGAATATGTATTTTTCATAGTTTACCATTATAACAAACAAAGCAAATTTTTAGAAATAGCCTTTTGTTAAAATTAGTTATAATAAGGTAGGGAATTGAATTTAGAAAGAAAAAAGTATTAACTTTACACATTGAACTGAATCAAACTATCTTCGAACCATCTCAGATACAATGGCGTATAAACCACCGATCGACGAACAGCAACTGGTCAGCGACCTGCAAAATCCCGCCACGGCCCATAAAGCCTTCGACTTACTGATGCGGACATACGGGGAGCAGGTCTATTGGCAAATACGCAAGATGGTAGCCTCCCATGACGATGCTAACGACCTCTTACAGAATTGTTTCATAAAGGCCTGGAAAAATATCCATAATTTCCGGGGGGATGCCCGGCTGTCGACGTGGTTGTATAAGATTGCCGTAAACGAGTCAATCAATTTCCTTAACAAAGAGCGACAGCGTCTGGGTTTGACCGAAGAAGATCCTGATTCCTTCCTGCTTCAGAATCTTGAGAGCGATCCCTATTTTGATGGTGACGACCTGCAGATGGAACTGCAGAAGGCAATCCTTCAGTTGCCTGAGAAACAACGGCTCGTATTCAACATGCGCTATTATGACGAAATGAAATATGAGGAGATTTCCGAGATATTGGGTACATCAGTCGGCGCATTGAAAGCCTCCTATCACCATGCCGTTAAGAAAATCACGGCTACAATTGAAAATTTAGGATAGTACTAAAGCTACTATAGGACCTATATTTTGCTCGTAAAGTTCTTTGCTTTTCTTTAACTGAATATCGCTTCCTGCAACCGGAAGCGAATTTTTTTTGTGTGCGAATGAACCTAATCGAATAGCTATTGTTTTATAGGTATAAGAAAATCGTTTCATGATGTTAGGTTAGTTCAAAAAGGTATTATGAAAAACACATGAATGCAGCCGGCTGTGAAGCCGGCTGCATTAGTATAACAGTAGGATTCCATAAAAGAAGAGAGATAGAAACCGAGAAATTTTTTGAGGCCGTTAAACCATGCGGGCCGTCGTTAGTCAATTAGAAAAAGAGAGCTAAAATGAAGGAAGAAGAGAAAATAATCATGCGTTACGGACGCAAGGGTCCCTGGTCGGTTCCCGAGGGTTATTTCGACTCTGTCCGGCTGGAGGTTCTGGAAAACTTACCCGAATATCCGGCCAAGCCGGTTGCGGGGCAAATGACGCGCTGGCAGCGTCTGAAACCATATGTCTATCTGGCGGCTATGTTTGCCGGCATATGGTGTATGATGCAGATGTTCCATCAGATGTCGGGCGCCGGTAAGTTGAGCCTTGACAATCCTCCCGAGCAGATAGCAGCTCTTATGAGCGAGCCCGAAATGACCGATGTGTATATGATTCCTTCCACAATTTCTGACGTAGAACTCCTCGATGACATTAGCAGCCAATATTCATCGATTGATGACTTCGAAAAAGATTTTGGTGTAGAGATTGCTCCGGAATTTGAAAATGCGGTTGGCAAATCCGATAAATGATGCATATGAAAAAACTGATACTTCTTATGATTCTCATTGCGACGCTAAGTCTTCCGGCACTTGCTCAAAAGGCCGGCAAATCAATGTCGCGAGAGACCATGCGAAAGGAAATAACCGACTTCAAGATTAAATATCTTGCGCAAGAAATGAAGCTCAACGAAGAGCAGCAGAAGAAATTCAGCGTATTGTATCGGGAATTATCGGAAGAGCGGCACGAACTTTTCCACAAAGTCCATTCATTGAAGAAGAACCTGAAAGAAGGGGCTTCCGATGAAGCTTACGAAGCCTATACCAAGGCGTCGGTGGAAGCTAAAGAAAAAGAAGCGGAAATTGCCAAAAAGTATGATTCAAAATTCTCGGAGTTCCTCACCCCAAAGCAGCAATATGAGATGAAGATGGCTGAAGAGCGATTCAATCAGAAAATGCAGGAAATGAGGAAGGATAAACATAAGAAGAAATAAATTGAAATAACTTTCATATAAAGCTATAAATATGGCGAGAAGGAATAAAATGAGGAGGATGTTTTCACCCTCCTCTTTGTGTTTTGTGGGATTGGTACTCTTTTTCTTGATAGGCTCGCCTTCTTTCGGTTTCGCTAAGAAGACTTCGGGGAAGGCAAAAGCCAAGACATCGGCTTCAATGGAACCTGATTTCGCTTTCCCGCAGACCGTAGAGAAGAATGCGGGCCTTCAGTTGGAAAATGCCCTGAAGAAGTATGATTACCCGGGAGCCATCAAGGCAGCCATATCCATGAATGTGGCCTCAGGGCTGATTTCATCAGAAACTTATGCCGCATCGCTCAGCCGATATGACTCATTGGCCAAGGTGTTGCCTTCGCCATGGAGTAATCTTGCATTACTTCTTGAAGCGCGTCTATATAGTGATATCTACTTAAGCAAGCCCTGGATTTTCAATAACAGGCAACTGCCACTGATTCCGCGACCTGAAAACGTAATGGAATGGAGCAAGCCGATGTTCGCTCAAGTAATCGGCGAGTTGTGTGGAAAATCTTTGCAGCCTGCTGATGAACTATCTTCTCTTCCTATCTCTACGATATCTGCCCTTCTTGATAAATCATCGGAGGCTCAGAAAAGAGGTTTCTCTGTATTTGATTTCATCTCGCAGCAAGCTATCGGTATGCTGGCCAACTTCGATTCAGATTCTGAAGCGGAATTGCTTCCGCTTCGTGCCATTGGAGGGAATTCTCTCATGCCATCTGCCAATAACTCTGTAAATGACAACTTTACAGTAAATTCAATAGTAGATTCAGCTATATCGCGAAGTGAATCGGAGGGCAATCTTTTTAAAATTGCCTACTGGTCGAATATCAAGCTCGGACGATTACAAGAAGCTCAGAGAAAAGAATATTTAAAAGAATGCGTAGAACGGTTCAAAGACAGTCCATATTGCGCTGATTTCATATGCTCATATTGCAATATGCTGCCTGATGATAATCCGGGACGCCGGGAACAAATGCAACTCCTTGAGGATTATATCAAGCGTTTCCCTGATGCAGACAGAATCAATTCCGTTAAAAATCAACTGGGCGAGCTTCGTCAGGTAAATATCAATGTGGCATTCCCCTCCCAACTATTGCCGGGCCAGCCCAACAATGTAGTTGTGTCGGGCGAAAATCTGTTTGATTTCCATATACTTGCCATATCGCTCCCTGAGAAATCCAACAAAGACGCCTACCGTTATTCCGATCTTATCGGATGCCGCGTAGCCGCATCAATCCCGGTAAAAGTAAAAGGATCGATTCCGGATAGATTCAATGATACGATCGCTTTGCCTGCTCTCGCGCCGGGCACCTATGCCATCGTGCCATCAAGGACATCCACTTCCGGCGGGTTAATGATATCTGAGCCCCGATCCCACCTTAGTGTGGTGAATGTCAGCGGGATTTCCGCCTATTCGGTCAACACGGGTGATAAAAAAAGTTATTTCTATGTCGTGTCGGGAGTTAACGGAAAGCCCATTGAGAATGCATCTGTTACATTCTATACTTTCAAGAATGGTCTGAAGAGCCAATTCAAATCCTATACTACGGATTCAGAAGGCAAATTCGAGTATAAGTCGGACAGGTATTATGAATATACGATAAAGTCGGGGGGAAACCGGTTGGATGGTTCCGTTTATGGCGCACTCCAGGATAAAGTAAGTGAAACGCTCCGATATCATGGTTCGCTCTTCACGGACTTATCCGTGTATAGACCCGAATCGAAGGTTGGATTTGCCGGAGTTGTGTACTCCCGCACCGGGAAACATCTCGAAGCGGTGCCGGAGAAGGAAGTATCAGTCGTATTGCATGATGCAAACTGGACAGCTCTTGACACAGTCAGGCTTGTAAGCGACTGCTACGGACGATTTAACGGAGAGTTTCAACTGCCTTCAACCGGTCTTGCGGGCACATGGGGATTATGGATGCTGGATGATATATCTCAAATCGGGTTGACCGAATTTCAAGTGTCGGAATATAAGGCTCCATCGTTCATCACGGAACTGAGCGATTCTTCCGACACGCCTGAAGTGGGGGACCACCTTATATTCAGGGGTACTGCAAGGACCTATAGCGGAATGCCGGTTGCCGGAGCGAAAGTCGCATACGTGGTAAGCTGGTTGCCAGGATGGTGGCGCGTTTATGGTGAAAAGGCTACTTTCGGCGGCGAGACGGTAACCGACGAGAAAGGAAATTTCGAGATATGTCTTGAAACGGCTTCGTTGAAGGGAACACCCTATGAGCGTGGATTATTTCAGATAAGCGGTGAAGTTACGGATGGTGCGGGAGAAACGCAGCCGTTCCCGTTAAAAAGGTTCTCTTTGGGTTCGGCATATATGATAAATGCGGCTCTTCCCCCATCAATTCAGATCGATTCTGAAGCGAAGATATATAAAGTTGCCGTGAATGATATTGCGGGCCGTCCTGTTGTGAAGAGAGTGTATTACCGGATTTTGCGTTCTGATGGCGGCATTGCCGAGGAAGGAAATTTCGAATCACCCTCTTTTTCACCTAATCTCAATAAGCTGACTTCCGGGAAATATGCCTTTGAGTTCTCACTGACTCCGGATATGACTGAATCTGAAGAAAACTTCGTGCGCAGGAACTCCGTGATCCTATGGTCTTCAAAGGATAAGAGGCCACCTGTTGCCACGTGTCTTTGGGTTCCACGAAAAAGGATAGTTGCTCCCCGCGATGCCGGAACTGTAAACGTGATGGTCGGGTCCACATTGCAGGAGGGATATGTTCTCGCGGTGATTGCAGATTCAAAGAAATTGATCTCCTCCGCGTGGTATAAAATCAGTGACGGAAACATAACGATTGCCGTTGAGGCTCCGGCAGACGATGACCGCATTTTCATTGAGTTCGTAGCAGAATCGAATCTGGGTCTGAAGCGCGAGAAAGTTGAGATAATACCTTATGCACAAATAGAATCCCTGGAAATTAAGACCGAGACATTCCGAGACCGTATTGAGCCCGGTGCTGAAGAAAAATGGACGTTCAGTGTCAATCTTTCTGGCAAGTCACTCCCCGGCACGCCGGTAATGGTAGTGATGACGGATAAATCGCTAAATGCTATCGCTCCGTTTAGTTGGAACTTCAATCCTTATGGTTCGTTGAGTTGGAATTCGCCGGTAGGTGTCAGTCTGGCAAACAAATATGGGGGATCGAACAATTATATTTCGCCATATAAACCTTTTAGATATCAGTCTATGTTCGTGTTACCGGGATTCAATACCTATGGTTATTCCCTTTACCCCGGCAGCAGGTCTTATGGCGGAGGGTTAGTGGTTAATTCATACATGCACAAATCAAGTCTTAAAATTCGAGGCACATCCAGTATTGTAACCGAGGTTGGTTCCGACGACTTGAGTTCAGACGGAGCAATCAAGGAAGAAGCATTTGACGAGTCTGAGGAAGCTCCGATGGCAATAGCCGAGTCAGCGGTTGTAAACGAGATGCGTGATGACCGTGAAGCGGAAGACTCCCTTCAAAGTGAGATTAGGGATTCAGAATTCCCCCTTGCATTCTTCATGCCCGGTCTTGTTTCCGACTCTGAAGGCCAGGTAAAAATAGAGTTTACCGCACCGCAGTTTGTAGGCACATGGCAATTGCAGCTCCTTGGCTATACTCCCGATATGCGAGGAGCCACGTTGATGGTTGATGCCGTTTCGTCAAAAGCTGTAATGGCAAATCTTAACGCTCCGCGTTTTGTGCGGACAGGAGATAAGGCCAATTTATCGGCGAATCTTTACAACAATACGGAAGTTACCATGCCAATCGGAGGTAAGATTGTGGTGAAAGATGCTGTCGGCGGGGCGGTGATAGCTTCTCGTGATTTCGCCCCATACGAAGTTGTGGCGTCTGGTTCGAGACTTGTAAGTATGGAATTTGAAGTTCCCGATGATGTGGAGGTTCTGACGATGCAGGTTTTTGCTACCTCTTCCGATCATAGAGATGGCGAACAGACAGTGGTTCCTGTGTTGCCGGCTACTTCGGTCATCTATGAATCAAAGACTTTCTATATGGGTCCGAGTGAGCCGAATGTCGCTGTCAAATTACCGAAGTATTCGAAGGATTCATCGGTCACGCTTAGTTATTGTGGAAATCCTACATGGGAGTGTTTGACAGCGCTGCCCGCACTTTCCACGCCTGACTCTCAGAGTATCTTGGTTCAGGCCGATGCATTGTTCGGCAATGCTGTTGCTTCGGGTCTGTTACGAAAATATCCCGGACTGATTGATGGTCTGCGCGCGCTGGGAGCGCCTGAAAATGAAGCCGATTCCTCACTCTTCTCACCATTACAGAAAAATAAACAGCTTAAGGAAATACTTCTGGTCAATACTCCGTGGGTTAATGCCGCCGCTTCGGAGACTCTGCGAATGCAGTCACTTCTGAAATATTCAGATGAAAGCAAATCGGAGGACGCCGTGAATTCTGCTGTGAAATTGATTGCAGACCGTCAGAATGCAGATGGCGGTTGGGGCTGGTGTCCTGATATGCCCTCGTCTTCATACATGACTGGTAGAGTGCTCAACGTAATTGCCGATTTACGCAATCTCGGATATATGCCCTCGGAAGCGGAGAAGTCAGCCCGCAAGGCTTTCGGATACATGGATAAATCAATAGCGGAGCAATGGGAACGCTCCGGAAGAAAAAGCTATTCGCTCGGAGATTTGGTAGAGTATCTTTATGCGAAGAGCGCATTTCCGGGAATAGGGAATGCGGGCTCATTCAGCGCTCTGGAAAAGGTGGCAATGAGGGATATGGAGAAAAAATGGCGTGAATTAAGCCTATTCCATAAGGCCACGGCTGCCATGCTGCTTGAGAGAAGAGGAAAGCCGACGATTTCACGAGTTATTCTCGAATCGCTGCGCCAATTTGCTTCGGAGTCACCTGAGAAGGGTATGTGGTTTGATAATCTCAGCAACTTGTGGAAATCTAATGGTCCACTTCTGACCACGGCCCGTGTCCTTGAAGCTTTTGCAATGATAGAGCCGGGCAGTCCATCCATCGATAAACTTCGGCAATGGATTGTGCTGTCAAAACAGACGCAGGATTGGGAGGCCTCACGAGATGCAACCGAAGCCATCTGTGCTTTACTTTCTTCGGGTTCGGATTGGACTGTTCCTGCAACTTTACCTGTAGTTACCATAGCGGGTAAGACGTTGGAATTACCGAAAAGCAGTGCCTTGACCGGCGCTTTCTCAATGAGTCTTGATGCCGTCGATGCTTCCGGAGCATTGTTAAAGATTGAAAAATCCAATATGACGCCGGCATGGGGTGGGGTAGTTGCCCGATTCATATCACCCATAAAGGACACGAAAGCTCAATCAATGCCGGAACTGAAAGTTAGCAAAGAATTGAATGTGGTTGCTACCGATGCGTCCGGAGTAAATGTGACAACCGGAAATCTAAAAGTAGGCGACAAGGTGAGAGTTACTATAACAATTACTTGCGACCGCGACCTTGACTATGTAACGGTCGTGGATAATCGGGCTGCATGTCTCGAACCTGCTGACCAACTTTCATCCTACACGGCGAGCGATGGCGTATGGTATTACAGAGAAGTGCGGGATGCAAAGACCACCTTGTTCATCCCTTATCTGTCGAAAGGGACCCACGTCTTGTGGTATGAATGCTATGTGGACCGCGCGGGCGAATATTCTTCAGGCATTGTATCAGCGCAATCCCAATACGCACCGCTGATAACCGCCTCCTCCGCCGGCGCCCAAATCACCGTAAAATAATAGACCTATGGGTCAAAATGGGTCTATTATGATGAGGCTTCCGGATACGTTTCCGAAAATGTTTCAGGATATCTTGAAGATTGGAATGACAGAGCTAACGATATAGAGGTAATGGTGTATTATGAAAAGGAAGATGGATCTCGGATTAAGTCCCCAAGGGTGCGCGCAACCAATGTCACGGGAATCAAAGACGTAGTTGCCGAATCCACATCTGAACCGACTTTTGACATTAAGGATTATGTCTTTGATCTGTCGGGTAGAAAAGTCAATCCACAGAATCTATCCCCAGGCATCTATATAAGAAATGGCCGTAAATTTTTAGTACGGTAGCCCATTAAATAGTTCTATCCAATCCAAATATGTCATTCAACGGAGCCTTAAGAGACTCTTATTAGAACAGCTCTTCAAAAGATAGACTCAAATCGTTTTCGGGAAGAGGGCATAGGTAGAAGTGGACAAAATGAACTATTGAGATTAGGAAGAAAGTCGCAAACTTTGCTATTCTCTGCTACAATTAGGACCATCAATTAATGAAGATCCGAAATTAGAGGGATCATTTTTCAGGAAGCATGATTCAAATTATATCTCAAACTGCAAAATATACATATATTTAATAAAAAAGATGGGGCTGCCTGACAGAAGGCAGCCCCATTTAAAAAGTGATATAACTTTATTAAAGCACAACTAAATTAAAGGTAAAAATCATTGATGTAAATAGATTTTAGTTGTGCGGACAGAACCATCATCGAATATATCCTTCCTTATATAAAGTCCGCTTTGTTCAGGAGAAAGGATATGTAGACCCTCAAGATTATACCATTTTGTTTGTACAATAGAAGCATCTGCATCAATTTCGTTTACACTATCGTCGTAGTCAACAGGGTAAAAGAAAGTTGGAGCAGAGAAATATTCACCAGTCTCATCCTTGTAGATCATTCTCGCGCCTATATTATCGTAATCTGGCACGTATACATACATATTGCGTTGAATACCGGTGCCGAATACTATTCCAGACGTCATATTGAAAGGAATGTCTGTGAGCGGCTCATCAATTTCACTGTAAAGCTCCGGAGTGAATGTGTAGACATCATACGACTTAAACCCGGGAAGGAGAATTTGATAATACAGATTTGCAGGATTAAGAGGCTGGTCATTCAGATTCTCAGATGCGAGGTTGACAGATATTGAGCTGTAGCCGGTATCCGAATCCAAAATAAAGAAATTATTGATTTTCTTCGGAGCCTTCGGAACTTTTGTCGTTAGCTCTATTGAATTATCGGTTAGTACCGGAAGCACATAGTTTTCAAGTGTATAATAGAACACCTGGTTAGGATTGATCAAAAGATCTTCTCCATCATAGATTTTCTTGTTTTCCGGTTCGTAAACCATTTCAAGAGGCCAGATTAAATTAGAATCGCTATTAACAAGGCCGTTGTAAACAAAAGCATACTGTCCAACACTTGTGGCTTCACCAAGATAAGGATCAAAATGGATAATATCATCATTATCTATCGTTCCATAAGCCCAGGCATCCGGACAATAGGTCTGGCTGAAGCCTTTCACCCATATCTCATTATCTTTGATTACGACCTGAACATTCGACTGAAGCCTTTGTTCCGAACCACCTTTGGAGTATTCCATTATCCAATCCTGAACGGTAGCGTTTGCCGGGATTTCATGAGCTGTGTAGTTAAACTTAAGGTACTTCATGTCAACGTTTCCGAATCCGAGCCAGTCACCTTCAGAATCAGTATATCCAACTATATATAATTCATCGCTCTCGGCAGTCGGAACGCAATCGCCATTTTCAAGAATCTTGAAAGTATATGAGTTGTTTTCTTCATTAACAACATACGTAGAACCATTTTCGTAGGGAACATTCTTCATAAAGTTTACATAAAGGACTTCTTCTACGCCGTCTATAACATCAGTGGCCACAGGCTGAGGGAATGAGAAGACGTAATTATCTCCATTTTTAACGCCCTTGATATATGATCCGGTCTGCTGAGCACCATAAGGCTTTAAAAGGATTGGATTATAAAGATAAAGACAATCGTCTTCGCCAATTACATAGTGGGTGGGTTTCCCATCGAGAGGCATTCCTCCGAGTATATCGTTAACTACATACCATGACAGAAATTCGGTCTGACAATCAACGCGAGTTCCGGCCGGTTGTTCTGTTATTATTTCTGTTTCAATCCCATCTATGATCGTATATTCGAAAGAATGGTTTTCCGTAGCGGCTACACCGTCTATATCGTAGAAACCGGAGGGAACGTGGAATGTGTAGTTGCCGGGTTCTGTGATTTCAGTCGAAACAGAAAGTGTCATCTTGTTTGCTTCAAATTCCATCGAGAAGCAATATTT
>JAIDDJ010000056.1:12736-46419 GCA_029055345.1 Muribaculaceae bacterium
TTGCCGGGTTCTGTGATTTCAGTCGAAACAGAAAGTGTCATCTTGTTTGCTTCAAATTCCATCGAGAAGCAATATTTTTTGTCATCGCTTCCTTCCGCAATCACATAAGGTGCGTTGGAATATGTTACGCTTCCTTTCGTTACAGAGGTTGCTCCATCCACAGTAACCTCAAAGGATTTAAGTGAAGTAACATTACCCGGAGTCGGATTTACGCTGTAAGTATATGGAGATGGTTCAGTGATGGTATAGTCGAAAGACTGTTCTTCGGAAGCGGCTTCCCCGTCAATATTATAGAAACCGGCGGGAACGTGGAATGTGTAGTTGCCGGGTTCTATGATTTCAGTCGAAACAGAAAGTGTCATCTTGTTTGCTTCAAATTCCATCGAGAAGCAATATTTTTTGTCATCGCTTCCTTCCGCAATCACATAAGGTGCGTTGGAATATGTTACGCTTCCTTTCGTTACAGAGGTTGCTCCATCCACAGTAACCTCAAAGGATTTAAGTGAAGTAACATTACCCGGAGTCGGATTTACGCTGTAAGTATATGGAGATGGTTCAGTGATGGTATAGTCGAAAGACTGTTCTTCGGAAGCGGCTTCCCCGTCAATATTATAGAAACCGGCGGGAACGTGGAATGTGTAGTTGCCGGGTTCTATGATTTCAGTCGAAACAGAAAGTGTCATCTTGTTTGCTTCAAATTCCATCGAGAAGCAATATTTCTTGTCATCGCTTCCTTCGGCAATCACATAAGGTGCGTTGGTGTAGGTAACATCGCCTTTAGTAACTTCAGAGGCTCCTTCTATAGTAACTTCAAAAGACTTGAGAGAAGTAACTTCACCGGGAGCAGGTGTAATGTTATATTCATAAGAAGGCAATACGCTACCGGCTATTGTATAATCGAAAGAGAATGAATCAGTGGAAGGCTCACTGTCTATATTATAGAAACCGGCCGGTATATGGAATGTGTAGTTTCCGGGTTCGGTGATTTCAGTCGAAACAGAAAGAGTCATTTTATTCCCCTCGAAATCCATGGAGAAGCAATATTTCTTGGCATCACTTCCTTCGGCTATCACGTAAGGCGCGTTGGAATACTGCACGTCACCTCTTGTTAGTTCAGTTACACCATTAATTGTTACTTCAAAGGTTTTAAGAGAAGTAACTTCACCGGGAGCCGGATTTACGCTAACCTGCGATGCTTCAATTCTATTGGGAGAAGGAAATGCTTTCCCGGAAACACCCATTCGTTTTCCACTCGGAATAGTCCTTGCGTCAACAGTCAGAGAGGTAAGCACCAGTCCAACAATAAAGAGGAAGAACAATTTTGAAATTTTCATAAGTTATAATGATTAGTAAATGATTATTTATTAATTGTTTTTGCAAATTCGGTTTTGCCGGAGGAATATGTTTGGCGAGCAATATTTACACCAGGTTGCGGGTGGTCAATCCTGATACCGTCAATTGAGTACCATTCAGTAGATATTACTTCGTCATCTGTTATTTCTTTGATCCCAGAACCTTGACACAGGTATTCAAGTGAAGGATATTCATATGCTTCAACTGCGTAATAGAAAAGTTGATTCGGATTAATAATATATTCGCCGTTATAGGTCATACCTTTCTCTTGAGCATAATACTTGAATGTGAGATCAGATCGGCCGGATGAGTTGCTATAACCATAAATAAATAGATATTGTCCGATTAAATCACATTCTCCAATATAGGGATCAAAGGTGATGGAGCTTCCATTAATTCTTCCATGTGCCCATGCCTGAGGAAGATAAGTCTTGCTGAAACCACGAACCCATACGTCATCTCCCTCGAAGTAAACATCCACATTTCGAGAAATACGATTACCGTTAGGTCCGTAGGTTAATTTCCATATTTCAAATTCTTCCGGATTAATTTCAGGAGCTTCATCCGTGAATTTCTGATATGTGCTTCTGGTAACATTGGCAAAACCGGTCCATATTCCGTTAGCCAATGTCGTGCCGATAGCAAACCCATCGTCAACATTCGGATCTTCAGTTGCTCTAATCCAGTCTACATTTCCATTTTCGTCAATCATGAATTCAACACTGTTGTTGGACTCGTTGACAATATAAGAGGCTTGACCTGTTGATTCGTCAACTTTGGTGCATAGATAATTCACATACCACAACTGCGACTCACCATTACTGATGGTCTCATATATCGGTTGTGGGAAATTAAACTTCCATTTGTTGTTGCCTGATGGAGTTCCCACTATATAAGAAGATGTTTGAGATCCACCGTAAGGCTGAAGCGTAATAATATTATAAAGGTAAAGATTGCCATCGTCGCCTATTACATAATGAAGAGGTTTCCCTGCAAGAGGCATGCCCGACAGACCTCCGTCCAAAATAAAGTAACTTAGGAAATCTGACTGACAACGCACAATCTCGCCTGAGGGGGCGGAATATATAATCCCATTGTGACCATTATCACTTATGTAATATATATAGCAGAGATCGGAGTTCATTCTTTTTCCATCAATTTTAAAGCATAGGCGTGGAACTTTAAGAGTATACGTATCTTCGTCAGTTATTTCAGGATTGAATCGAACAAACAAAGTATTGCCTTGCGCTTCAATAGAGCTACATTGAAATTCTGTACCATCCGAAGATATCAGCAAAGGATAATCATCTTCAGATTCTATTTGAACAGTAACCTGTGAGATTCCAATAAAGGCTACTTTTACCTCGCTTAGGCTTGTTACAATTCCCGGAGAGGGAAGCACGGTGATAGTCGCCAACTCTTTATTGAGACTTAAAGACCGCTCACTGAGTTTTGATTCGCCATTTAGGGATGATTTCCACGATTCAGCAGAACTTTGAACGGGCAACAAAGCCTCTGATAGACACAGAACCGATGCGAACAAGTAATGTAATTGCTTCATATGCTTCTTATTAAAAGTTATGGCGCAAAATTAGGAGTATTCTAAATTTATCGCAAATTAAATAAGGGTACTTTAAGGGTACACCCTATATTTATCAGACTTTTTTAGTAATTTTGCAAAAGTTTACCCTTGTATGTCTCCCAAGGGTAAGTCAAATATACATCCGTATGAAAACAGTTTCCACCATAATGTCCCTTGCAATGATATTGCTCTTAACAGCATGTAATAAGCAATCATCACGCAAATGGCCGTTTTTATCAACCGAAGCAGAAGTAATTTGTGATTCTCTCGAGAATTTATATTTTAAGGATATGGCAGCATCTCATGGTAAACGCTTTGCAGATCAACTTGAGATATTGACAGCTTCAGGATCAAATCCGGCATCCAGAGCTCTCACCCTCTATTGGAAAAGTATAGTAAGGCCACATGTTGACTCAACCTATATATGGTTATTGGAGGCAAAGTCACTTACGGATTCGGCAAGCTACCCTTACCTGTATGCCCGAATCTTAATGGCGGATGATAGATTTTCTCGAGACTCCTACCTGAAAAGACATCAGGAGCTGAGGCAGCTCATCCGATATTTCAGACAGCGAGACGACAAAATGATGGAGCTGTTCGGTTACAGGACTCTTAGTTCATTTTTTCTAAGAATAGGAGATTATGAAGGTTTCCATAAATGCGCGGAAGCTGCAGAAAAAATATGCCATGAATTGAACAATGATTCATTAGTTGCTAAAAATAAGATTAATTTTGTGTTAAGTTTTATACATTCTCATGATACAATTAGGGCAAAACGTTTATTAAATGAATTGTTGGAAAATAAATATATCCGGTCGGATTCTGATTTTATGGGTCGGGTATATGTGAACCTTGGTAATTTGACTTCCAATCCTGAATATTACCAGCATGCTATAGATATAAGTCCCTCTTTCCGTTCGACCCCGGGCATACGGCAGACATTGGAGTTTGCCAAAATGAAGACTTATGAAGCCAACGGGGATTATAATAAAGCTGATTCTTTGCTTTCTATTCTTGAAGCAGACGTTGAGACTGATGGCGATTATGAAGCAAAAGCAATTATGCATACTATGCTCAGTCGACAGGCTAAAAATAAGGGAGATTATCAGCGAGCACTTCAAGAAACAGAATTAGCTCGTCGATACTACGATTCTACCTATAGTTCAGATGACTGGTTAAAGGTGTCTTTGACTAATTTCAAAGAGGAAATAGCAAGGCAGGAAGCTGAACATATTCAGGAGCGCAAACTATCCAATACGAGATTGTGGTCCATGACGGCCGTACTTCTACTTATTTGTCTGCTGCTCTGGTTTTATTATAAAGGAAGGCAGAACAAACTGCTAATGAAGCAATATGCCTCTGAAGCCGAAGTAGCCAAGTTAAATCTTGATTTGGAAAAAGAAAAGCGCAATTTAGCAGCCTTAGGACTCGCCATGTCGGAACGCAACAATCTGATAAAGGATGTGATAGAAATTGCGGATCAAATGCACTCGGAAGGCGCAATATCTTCAGAAGCCAAAAATACCATTTCCCGAATGGTAAAAATCTCACAGGCGAGTCAAGATGAGTGGGATAATTTCCAGATAGCATATACTCGTGTGCATCCCCATTTTATAAAGAAACTTAAAGAAAAATATCCTGATATATCAGAAGGAGATATGCGCCTTTCGCTTTATATCGGTGCCGGGCTGACAACCAAGCAGATAGCTCAGGCCATGCATTTACAGCCGGATTCCGTGAAAAAGAACCGACAACGGTTGCGACAGCGAATGAAGATCGCTTCAAATGTATCTTTGGAAGAAGAAGTTAGAAAGTTTCTCTAAACTGTAAATAGAGTAGACATAGAATAAATATAGGCTGAATCCGTAGCGGGTTCAGCCTATATCGTATGTGCTTGATGGATTAACTACCCGGTTTGGGGTAGTACTATGAGTTGGAATTAGCTTTCCCAGTCTGCTTCCACGAGCTCGAACTTACCTTTGGCCACAGCCTTATAAATTACGTGGGCAGGAGTGGTGGAGCCGGTATATATGTAGAAGTTGATAGTCACGGTCGGTTCGAAGTCTCCTACCGGGCCCAAATCAGGATAAAGCACGGAGAGCACGCCGGGGCAGACCTCATTTTCGAAGCGTGATTTCATTAGAGCCACGATTTCTTCGTCAGACATTCCATCGTAAGCATCGCCGTTCTGGGCGCGGGCACTTCCGGGACGAAGGTCGATATTTCCCTGATAGGCCGATGCTCCGGTATAGTAATCGTTGTTGCCATAGCTTGTGATGTAGGCAGCGCCATCGGGCACGTTATCCTTTACCCAGTCAACGCAGGCCTGGAAGAACCATGTGCTGAGCGGTTGATTCTTTCCGGCAGGGAGATTGAGCGTTATCGAGGGATCAAGACGCCATACACCATCGTTTTTGACAAATTGATTGGTGACAGTGTGCACGCCTTCACGAGTCATTGAATCTTCCCATTCGGAGCCGTTGAATGTAAATTGCGAGCATGCGAAAGTGGTCTCGCTGTTGGCATAATACTTATAGACTACGTATTTCTCAGTGTCAGCCTGAGCATAAGGGAATTTCTGAGTGAGGAATCTGGGGATATATTCAGCAGGCTGATTGCCGGAGAAATTTCCGTAGGTCAGACCCATAGCGGCATAATCGGAAGGATTGACGGCCACGACAGAAGCATCGGCTGCAACCCATTTTGAGCCGTTGAACGTATAGACAGCATTCAGATTAACAGAGGGTACGGTTACCGAGCGGGTCGCTTTATGGCGGGAGCTTCTTGAGGCCGCTTTCACAGCAGTAACCACGAAGTTACAGTTGGTGATGTCTCCCGACATGGAGGTCTGGGTGAAGTACCCTTCCAACGTATAGCTTCCACCATTTGTCAGCTGAGCCTTGATTGCATCCGTGGCATTGTAGATTGAACCGCGCACATCCTCCCGATTTCCGAAATAGACATTATAATAATTCCCCGATATGTCTACGCGACCGGTCATGGTGCCATATACTGCGAGCACGGGATTGGTATTGGCTCCCGCTGCAAGAAGCATTTCAGGCGTAAAGTCGGTAGGCGCAGGATAAGTGTAAGACTGACTTCCTACTTTTTGGAGGTTATCGGAGTAGGGAAGTTGCAGGCAGTTTTTATAGGATGTGGTTGTGCCTGTGGCGACAACCTGATCACCGACAGCGTAATCAGCAGCCGGGAATCCGCTTCCGTACACAAGAATCGACCCTGCATTGTCAGTAAGAATGATTCCGGCGTTGCAAACGGCCGTAACTACGCCATTAACAGTAATCTCGGTATCGATTCCCAGATCAGAAGTAAGAACGCTGCTCATCGTGAACTCAGGAACGGGAGGCACGTCCGGCTGGTTGAATACAGGATCCACATCGGAGTTATTGTAGTTGACCACTACATAATCACCTTCTGTGGCATCATCCAGGTTCTCATTCAAGATTTTCGGAATATTGGTCGCGGCCGGGTGAGAAGGAGAGAATGCTGCGGTATAATCGTCGCGACTGCCATAAATAATCTGGTAATCAGCATCGGAGACGATATATTCCTTGGCGGCGTTTAGCCCAACCATCAAAGCCGGAAGTTCGCCGGCTTCGTTATAGGTCAAATTGATAGCCGAGCCATCGGAGAGCGTGAAATACTGGAAGAGCGAGTCCTTCAGAAGGTTAGGAATATATTCTTCGGCAGGAATGGCGGCGTTAAGATATTTTTGCGTCTTTACGGCAGCTAATTCCTTTGATACGCCATTCTGCTCCGCCAGTGCCTTATTGAAACGGTTGTCGGCTATGCGGGCATAATCTGCATCAGTGAGCGTATACTTTATAGTCTGGACATCGGTCGGCGTCTTGCCCCCTTCGAAGCCGTCGAGGTACATATCGTTCCAGCTGTTTTCTGAGCAGGAAGACATCACGAGAAGGGCGCCGGCCGCTACCAGTAGATTTTTAATATTGGAATTCATTGGATTTTCAGCTTAGAAGTTGATTTTAAGTTTTACGGAGAAAGTGCGTCCATAGCTATAGAATACGCGGAAGGCATTATCCCATGCTCCGGCTGTATCCGACAGTGTAAATGCGTCTTTCACATAGAAATTGTTGCATATGTTATTAACATTTCCGTAGATGGTAGCGTTAACGCCGCCAATCTTGAATCGATAGCTGACGTTAAGGTCCAGTTCGTTTCCGAAAGGAATTCTCCAGGGGTCAGCCACGTTGATTTCAGAAGAGCTTTCATAACTTGAAGAAGACACCTCATAGTCGGAATAATTTCGTGCGGAGAATGTCCAGTCAGCTCCGATACGGAATCCCTTGAAAGGACGGAAAGTCACGCCCAGGAAACCGGTGGTCTGAGCCGAGCCACCTATTTTGCGCCCTTTTTGGTTAAGGGTGGCGCGCATATGGTCGGGAGCGAGGATGCCGCTGGCAAGGTTGCCCTTGATGTCGGCCAGAGGTTGACCGTCGTTAGTATAGAAATATCCGGTCGGATTCGAGTCCCACGTCCAGTCACCGATGGAGAACATGGCATCGAATTCAACCCAGCGCGCAGGAATATACTTCGCGTTGAATTCCGCCCCCATATGCTGGGCGTTCACACCCGAAAGGCTGATGTAATAATATTGCCCTGTCAGCGGACCTGAACGGAATTCTCCCGAGCGCACTGTTGTCTTGTCGCTCTTATCGATCCACTTTGTATAATAGAAGTTGGCATTTGCCGAGAATTTAGGCGAATGATATCCATAGCCGATTTCCACAGATCCAATCTTGGAGTTCTTGGCTTCCGGGTTAATGATATTGCTTGAAGCCGAGCTGAGGAACACTCCATAGCTGAAGAAAGGAGCACGGGATATATAACCGCCATTCACGTAAACATTATTGTGACGGTTAATATTGTAGTTCGCGCCGGCCTTTATTGTCCCGCCGAGGAAACTCTTCGTGTCCGAACGCTCATGCTCCTTGTCGTAGAAGAACATGTCGCGACGCCAGTAGCTCGTTACATTCAGCGACCCGGCGAGAATTGTAGTCAGCTTGTTGTCGAGCGCCATATATTCTGCCTGTGCGTATGCGCCTTCCTGAGCCACGTACCCCTTGAAATTTCGGTAGACGATATCGCCTACACCGAGTTTTTCGAATTTCCAGTCCGGATTAAGAGCGGCTGCATTGTTGTAAGGTTTCACATCCTTGCGGGTTTCATAGTTCATGTAATACTCACCCTCATAGAGGTCAACTATCTTGTTGTAATGGTGTCCGATATAATAACGGACGTCAATACCGCCTGTGAATATGAGTTTTTTGGGGATGAATTCATTCTTATAGGTAGAAACGAGACCATACCATTGGTGGTCGTTATTGCTCGTGGTCATCACCATATTGGAACCCGTGGTCGATTCCATGTTCATATGCTGGATGGCAGCATAGTCGAATGTCCCATCAGGACAGCGGAAGAGAGTGTTGAGCACACCTTGTGACGCGCCAAACCAGCTGGCATAGTTCAGTGCGGTTCCGTTGTAGCTCCCATGTCCTTGACCGCTGTATCCACCACCTGTTGAGAATGAGCCGTAAATTGTTGTTGAAAGTGATGATTTGTAGTCAATCTGCCATATATGGCCGAGAGAAACCTGAGGTTTATGGTAGAAATTATAGCTTGAACTCTTGCGTTCGCCATGCATGCCATAACCGAAAGTAGGATTATAACGATACGGGCTTTCATCTCCCATGTAGTTCTGCACTGCCTGCCATCCCTCTATTGTGAGACCATCCATGCGGCTACGCTGGTAATGAGTCTGAGGCGCACCGAAAGCTGTCAGTGAAATCTGATGGTTTTCGTTTATACGCTTTGATACGTTGACAAAGTAATTATACGAATTAAAGTTAGTTCCCTGAATATAACCGTCGCCCCATTTGCGCGAACCGAGCACGGTTATCGCCCAACCGTTCTTCATCAGTCCGGTGGAAATCATAAGACCGATGTTGTTCATCATGTCATTTCCCATACCATACCAGGCTGCACCCCCTTTTTGAGCATCCGTATTCCTGGTAGTGATATTGATCGTGCCTCCGATAGAAGGCGAGGAAATGATCGCGGCGCCGAGTCCACGTTGGGTCTGCATATTGCTTGTAACGTCGCTCAGGCCGGCCCAGTTGCTCCAATAAACGCCACCCCATTCCATATCGTTGACTGGCAGACCGTTTATGAGCATGGCGATATTTTCCGACTTGAAGCCGCGCATATTGATCTTTGCATCTCCGAAGCCACCGCCATCAGGAGTTGCCCATACGCCGGGTGTGGTCTTGAGAACTTCCGGGAATTCCTGGCTGCCAAGTTTGGCTTCGATTTCCGGAGCGGAAATCTGAGAAAGAGCCACAGGCGTCTGTCTGGTCTTAGCTACAGACTGCGTTATCACCACATCCTGAAGCATCCTTGTGTCGGGCTCCATTTGAATCTCGCCCATGTTGGCTTTCAGCGGGATTTCAAGTGTCCGGTAGCCTACATAGGAAATCCGGATGTCTTTAGTTTTGTCGGGAACAGTCAGACGGAAGTTGCCGTCGACATCGGAGTTCACTCCTGTTTTCGTGCCCGGAATCGTGATGACCGCACCAACCAGGGGTTCGCCCTGCTCATCGGTCACTTGGCCGCGACACACTACATCGGCCCATGCTCCTGCGGAGAAGGCCATCGCCACCATCATAGTCGCGCCAGAGAGAATCAGTCTCTTCATAAAGGTTAGGTAATTAGTTATTGTTGTTTGATTCTATTTTCAGGTATCCTCTTCAATATGATGAGTTGGAAGTCGAAATATTTGATTTAAGGTTCTTCAAAATGGCCCGTTTTAGGGATGGAAGAAATTATAACGCAAATTTACTATTTTTAAATGTTTTTCACAAATAAACATTCAAAATTCATTTCCTTATGATCATTAGCCCCTATTTAGCCAATAATTATTAAGGATAAGATGTTGATTAGTCGAGCGGGATGGAAAGGCCTTCGTGATTAAGAATCACGTTAGGAAAAATGGATTGTGCCTCTTTGGCAAACTGTGAATCGTCCTTATAGCGAGATGAATAATGCCCCGTAAGAAGCTTTTTTGCACCCGCATCGCGGGCCACAGCTGCAGCCTGTCGGGCCGTGGAGTGAAATCGGGCCTTAGCTTCTGCATGATGCTGTTCAAGATATGTAGTTTCATGGAAGAGAAGATCGACAGGACCGATCTTGGCCGCTAATTGCGGCATATATATTGTGTCAGCTATATGGGCGTAGCTGAGCGATGGGTCCGCATCAGAGGTCAGCACGGTATTGGGAATTACTTTTCCTTCCGGAGTTACAAAATCGGCTCCCTCTTTTATTTCTTTGATTTTGGATACGGGCACCTTATGAAAATCTATCATGTCGCGGCGTATATGTCGCTGCCGTGGCTTCTCTTCAAAAATGTAGCCCACGCAGGGAACGCGATGATGAAGCCGGACACTTCTGACCGAAAGCGATGGAGTGTGCAGAATCACGGCATCCTCTGGCCGGATAATATTGAAATCAAGCTCGAAAGTTAGTTCCTTGGCAAAGAAATCAAGGATGGTGCGCAATATCCGTTCACCCTCGGCGAATGTATGGATAGTGATTTTCCCTCCTTCATTTCCGAGAGCGAGAGAAGACAGCAACCCCGGTAGACCGAGCACATGGTCACCATGGAGGTGTGTCAGGAAAATATGGCGGAGGCGTGAAAATTTTAGGCGCGCCAGCTGAAAAGACCTCTGCGCTCCCTCCCCGCAATCGATCATATACAGGGTGCCCCGGTGGTCGACCACGGTGCAAGAGGGTAGATGCCTTACGGTAGGTTTCGCTGACCCGCATCCCAAAGTGTGAATTGTAAAAGTAGACATATTAATTTGGAGAGAAACGAAAATAAAGGTAAATTTGCATCGTGAAACGTCACTTTTCAATATTAACGCGAAGTGTAGTCATATTATTTGTCCTGATGTGGAGCATCGGGTCATATGCATCCGACACATATTCTCCAGGACTCGTAGAAATCGCTCCTGCGGACAGCATTACGGTGCTTGAAGAGTTCAATGTTATCGCCATAAAGCAGAGTGACGAGCTGCGTGATGATGCCGTTGCTTCGACAGTCATAGGCCGTATGGAACTTGAGGAACTCAATGCGGTGGCGGTGAAAAGCATTTCGGATGTTGTGCCCAATTTCTATGTTCCGGATTATGGTTCGCGCATCACGTCGACGATGTATGTCCGCGGGATAGGAGCCCGCATGGATCAGCCTGCCGTCGGTCTCAATGTCGATAACGTTCCCTATCTAAATAAGAACACCTATGATTTTGATTTAGCCGACATAGCCTCAGTGGAAATGCTCCGCGGACCGCAATCAACCCTATACGGAAGAAATACCATAGGTGGCCTTATCAACATTACAACGCTCTCGCCAACAAGATTCCAAGGATGGCGGATTATGGCGCAAGGTGCAATGGGTAACGACTGGAAGGCATCTCTGGGATGGTATCATAAGTTTGATTCATCGAAAGCCACGGCAATTATCGGTTCATTTTCATATCTCGGAGGTTTTTTCAGGAATAAATTCAATGGGAAACTTCTTGATAAAGAGCTAAGCGGAGGTTTACGCTGGAAATTCGACTGGCGTCTTTCTCCTGATATAATATTGAGGAATGCAGCGTCAGCTTCCCTTCTTCGTCAGGGAGGTTATCCATATGAATATGTGGAGACAGGAGAAATCAACTATAACGACACATGTTTCTATCGGCGTTTCATATTCAATGACGGATTGACCCTCAACTGGAGGAGCGACCGGTTTACACTTTCTTCCATCACGAGCGTGCAGTATCTGGATGATAACATGACCCTTGACCAGGATTTCCTCCCCCTTCCATTTTTTACTCTCACGCAGAGCCAGAGGGAGATTGCCATTACTGAAGACATTGTTATCAAAGGAAAAGTGGGGGAGAAGTATTGCTGGATGGCCGGAGCTTTCGGCTTTTATAAATCTATGGATATGTCGGCCCCGGTGACTTTCAAGGATACGGGAATAGCCCATCTGATAGAAGAACATCGGAATCAGGCCAACCCGGACTATCCAATCGAATGGTATTCAAGGGAATTTCCGCTCAATAGCGATTTCAGGATTCCTACCGGAGGTTGTGCAGTCTATCACGAATCATCATGGGCTGTCGGTGATTGGAAGTTTTCCGCGGGTTTGCGTCTGGACTGGGAAACTGCTTCTTTAAGCTATCATTCCAAATGTGACACCGGCTACCATATAATGCGCCTTGAGGAGGACGGTTCGCTGACTCCCTACCGAAATGTAGATATAAATATCGATGACCGCGGAGATCTGTCAAGGAGTTATTTTAATTGGCTTCCGAAACTAAGTATCCTTTATCAGCTCCCGATGGCCGGCGAGAATAATGTATATATTAATGTATCGAAAGGATACAAAGCCGGAGGGTTCAACACGCAGATGTTCTCGGATGTGCTACAGCAGCGACTGATGGGGATAATGGGCATCGGTGCTAAATATGATGTGGATGATATAGTGGGTTACAGGCCCGAATATTCGTGGAATTATGAGATCGGTTCGCATTTAAGTTTTCCCTCAGCCCACCTTGAGCTTGACCTGTCGGCGTTCTATATCGATTGTCATGATCAGCAGCTCACAATGTTCCCTTCGGGCACGACCACGGGACGAATCATGACCAATGCCGGGCGAACGCGAAGCGCGGGAATGGAAATAGCAGCGCGATGGAATCCGGTGGCATCCCTCGATCTGGAATGCAGCTACGGATATACTAACGCTAAATTTTTACGTTTTTATAATGGGATAGAGGATTTCGCGGGAAATTATCTTCCCTATGCGCCTCAGAACACCCTGTATGTGCGTGCAGGCTATACTTTCACATTCCGTTCTGACGTGCTGAAGAGCCTCTCCCTTGATTGCGACATGAGAGGGGCCGGAAAGATATATTGGAACGAAGCCAATACGCTCTCGCAACCGTTCTATGTTCTTCCCGGTGCGTTCGTCACATTAAACGCAGACAAATGGAGCCTTCAGATTTGGGGCAAAAACCTTTCCGACACGCGGTATGATACGTTTTATTTCATGTCGATGGGCAACGAGTTCCTGCAGCGGGGGCGCCCGATTCAGATAGGGGCCACGATCCGTGTCGTGTTATGATTTAATTTTATAAGATATAGAAAACAATAAATTAACAGATAAAATGAAGAAAATTCTTTATGCCGGCATAGTGGCTTATGCTATGCTCTCCCTGACATCCTGCAACAATTCGGATGATAACTACATTACGGAGACTTATTCGATTCCAACCTACAATCTGATCACGTCGGAGGATGTCTCCGAGGCGGCAATCGTGACTCTGACAGGATACCACTACACGATGACCTATCCGGAGAACTCAGTGTCAATGAAAGTAAGCGACATGGAGATCGGAACTTCGACCGCGAATTTCTTTACCCCGACAGTTCCGATGAGGATCAGCGGTGTCAAGATGAGCGATGACTTTTTGGCCGAGCAGATCACGTTCGAAAGCAAGGATATTCCTGAGAATACTTTGGCGTCAGATGTGAATTGTATGCTCACTCAGGCAGCCTATGCTCCTGAAGAAATAGAAGTGCCGATGGATGTGCCCTCCGCAAATGACGGTCAGCCCGCGAATAAGAGCAAAAATTATGAGAGACTGATTCCGGGAGTTTCACAGCATTATACTGTGATGAGCTATAATTACGGCCAATATAAGGTGCGGACCTTCTGGCCCGACATGACTTTCTGTGGCGAGACATCTTCCACTATGCCGGGAATGCCCGCATCATTTATTAACAAAAAGATGTCATATCGCGTTTACATGCACCGCCATCAGAACAATTCGCTCACCGGAAAAGCAGATGTGATCATCTATTCAGCCAGCTTCGCGCAGGGAATGCCTGATATCACTATCGTGGTCAAGGGTCTTGATATCAAATTCGACAATAACGGCTATCAACTTATCGGAGAGAACATAATTCCTTATATGGTAGAAGCCGGTCAGCTGCAGGAAGCTCCCAGATTCAAGTTCAACGATATCAAAATGGACGTCACCGGTGACCTGACATCGATGCATGCGGCCTTCACGGTAGCGGGCAGTATGAAAGCCAACTTCATCGGCAATTCCATAAAGAAGTAATGCCGGATTTACAAAACGTAAGTTATATACGGGAGAAGAACCCGTTGCGGACCATAAAACACAAAATTAAGGGTTGAATTATTTGTTGGTTTAGGAATTATTAACTAATTTTGCGAATAAGAGCGGGCGCGGGGAAAGCGCTCGGTTCTTATTCGCAATCTAATTATTTAAATAGTAGCAAGATATGAATCTGTTGTGCGAAATAAGCAATGGAGCCTTATCCATTACGGCCACCCTTACGGGAATCGGGCTGGTGTTCGCGGCATTGCTTATTGCGAAATTGATTTCACCGAAATCTTATTCAGTTAAGAAAGCCGAGCCCTATGAATGCGGTATCCCGACTCGTGGCGAGTCGATGATTCAGTTCAAGGCCGGCTATTATATTTTTGCAATCCTCTTCCTCTTGTTTGATGTGGAAGTAGTGTTCCTTTATCCGTGGGCCACTGTAATGAGGAGCCTCGGCACTCAAGGACTGCTCTGCATCGCCATATTTATGTTCATATTGATATTGGGCCTGGCTTATGCCTGGCGGAAAGGAGCGCTCAAATGGGATTAGACAAAATCAAGAGCATGTCCCGCGAGGACTTCAAGAACAATGATTATATCGACAAGCTTGTAGAGGAGCTTAACGCCACGGGAGCGAATGTGATGGTCGGGAAATTCGATGACCTGATCAACTGGGGTGTCTCCAATTCATTGTGGCCGCTGTGCTTCGGGACCAGCTGCTGCGCGATTGAATTCATGAGCCTTGGTGCGGCGCGTTATGATATGGCGCGTTTCGGATTCGAGGTTGCACGCAACTCTCCCCGTCAGGCGGACTATGTGATGGTGCAGGGTACAATAGTTCATCGGATGGCTCCGGTGATGCGCCGTCTGTACGAACAGCTTGCCGAACCTAAATATGTCATCGCATGCGGTGGTTGCGCCGTTTCCGGAGGTCCGTTCAAAAATTCATATTGTGTGGTTCCCGGTGTTGACCAAATTCTTCCTGTGGATGTCTATATTCCCGGTTGCCCTCCGCGTCCGGAAGCCATGTTCTATGGCCTGATGCAGCTGCAGCGTAAAATCAAGGTGCAGAAATTCTTCGGCGGAGTCAACCGCAAGGAGAAAATCGAAGAGTTCTTTGCAGAGCACCCGGAGGAAAAAGGACAGATAGGCTAACATAACCCATATATCAGCTATTTATTGAAATGAGTGATATTAAAGACAAGATCTTAAAGATATATCCCGAGGCGACATTCGAAGAGGGGGAGACTCTCCTGGTGAATGTGGCCGAGAAAGACTGGTTCAAAGTGGCCGGCGATTTGAAGGATAAGCTCGGCTTCGACGTGCTGACTGCAGTGGTCGGTATGGACTGGAAGGACAGCCTCGGAGTAATGTATTATTTGACAGCTACTTCGCGCGATTGGGAGGTTGTGTCGTTCAAGGTGGTCTGCGCCGATAAGGAGGACCCGTATATCCATTCTGTGAGCTCGCTGTGGAAAGTCGCCAATTTCCAGGAGCGTGAGGTATATGATATGTTCGGCATCAAGTTTGTCGGTCATCCCGACATGCGGCGTTTCTTCCTTCGCAATGATTGGGTGGGCCATCCCCTCCGTAAGGATTATGATGCAAATCCGGAGCTGAATCCCATCCGTATGGAGGACGAGCAGAATGAGGATGATACCCGCACATACGAATTGGATGAAAACGGCAAGCTCAAGGAAATTCCCGGAAAGGTATTTGAGGAAGACGAGTATGTAGTCAATATCGGTCCTCAGCATCCGTCGACTCACGGGGTGATGCGTTTCCGTGCCTCTCTTAATGGTGAGGTCGTTAAGAAAGTGGATGTTGTCTCCGGTTACATACATCGTGGAATCGAAAAACTTTCTGAAGGACTCACTTACCCCCAGATTCTCCATTTCACCGACCGTATGGATTATATGTCGGCCCATCAGAACCGTCATTGTCTGTGTATGTGCATCGAGAAGGCACTTGGCATTGAGGTTCCTCGGAGAGCGGAGGTGATCCGCACGATGATGGATGAGCTGATGCGTATATCCTCGCACCTGCTTTCATTCGGATGTACGGCCATGGACCTCGGCGCCACGACAGCATTCTTCTACGGATTCCGTGAGCGCGAGATGGTGCTCGATATATTCGAAAAAACATGCGGTGCGCGCATGTCGATGAACTATAATGTAATAGGCGGTGTGATTGCCGATTTGCATCCTGATTTTCAGAAAGATGTAAAGGAGCTTATCCGGATTATGCCGGAGCGCCTTAAAGAATATCATACTGTCTTCTCCGGCAATATCATTGCCATGAATCGTCTGAAGAAGGTAGGTCTTCTTTCGAAAGAGGATGCCATCAATTATGATATCACCGGTCCGAGTGGGCGCGGCTCCCATTGGTCGTGCGACTGCCGGAAGAAGCATCCATATTCAGTGTATCCGGAAGTTGAGTTTGACGAGATTCTTGAAGATGGCTGCGATTCTTATGCGCGTTATATGGTCCGCATGAAGGAAATAGAGCAGAGCTGCCGTATTCTCGAACAGCTTGTCGACAGAATCCCGGAAGGTGATATCCGCGCTCAGGTGCCGAAAATCATCAAGCTGCCGGCCGGCCATTGGTATCAGCAGGTAGAGGCGAGCCGCGGCACATTCGGTGTCTACATTGAGTCGACCGGCGAGAAGACCCCATTCCGCGTCCATTTCCAGAGCCCCTGCTTCAATCTTGTCGGAGTGATGGATCTCACTTGTTCGGGATATATGATTGCCGACCTTATTACCATCGGCGCGGCCCTTGACTTCGTGATTCCCGACATTGACAGGTAAATCCGGTTCGGATTTAATGTAGTAACCCGCAATTTGAACTAATATAAACAATAGCAGCATAACATCATGTTTAATTTCGGACAATGGACGTCGGCGTTCAATAATTGGCTCCTTGGTCTTGGCGTAGCCGACTGGCTGACGGTGCTGATTGAATGTGTCCTTATAGCCGTAGTGATTTTGGGCGTATATACAGTTCTTGCCCTTTTCTATATCTTGTATGAGCGCAAGCTCTGCGCCTGGTTCCAGTGCCGTCTCGGCCCTATGCGTGTAGGTAAATGGGGCCTTCTGCAGGTCTTCGCCGACATGTTTAAGATCCTTATCAAGGAGCTTATATCGCTTAAAGGCACGGACCGCTTCCTTTTCAAGCTTGCGCCTTATCTGGTGATTACATCGTCGGTCGTAATGCTTGCGTGTCTCCCATGGGGCAACGGACTGCAGATAATCAACTGGAATATTGGAATTTTCTTTATTCTTGCCGTTTCTTCAGTCGGTGTGTTGGGAATTCTTCTGGCCGGTTGGTCGTCCAACAACAAGTATACCCTTATCGGTGCGATGCGAAGCGGCGCACAGATGGTCAGCTATGAAATTTCACTCGGACTCGCTATAATGACCATCGTAGTGCTTGCCGGCACTATGGATATCACCACATTGGTAGCCGAGCAGGAATATGGATGGTTCCTTTTCACGGGCCACCTTCCGGCTCTGATCGCCTTCGTGATATATGTGATAGCTGCCACAGCCGAGACCAACCGCGGTCCTTTCGACCTTCCTGAGGCAGAGCATGAGCTGACAGCCGGTTATCATACGGAGTATTCGGGTATTCACTTCGGATTCTTCTATCTTGCCGAGTATCTTAACCTGTTCATCGTTTCCGGAATCGCTTCTTTGATGTTCCTTGGCGGGTGGATGCCGCTACACGTTCCCGGTTGGGACGGATTCAACATGGTGATGAATTGGATTCCCGGTCCGGTATGGTTCCTCGGAAAGGCTTTCTTCATTTCATTCGTCATAATTTGGTTCAAATGGACCTTCCCCCGCGTGCGTATCGACCAGATGCTCGCTTTCGAATGGAAATATCTCATGCCTTTCTCATTGGCAAATCTCGTTCTGATGACCGTATGCGTGGCCTTGGGCTGGCACTTCTAATCAGATAATTACACTGAAATATAAAATCAAATAATATAAAGCAGAAAAATCGCGGGAAAATCTAATTCAGTGAAGACTCTGCGAAACACAAATAAACCGATATGAGCGAAATATTAGGTACGGTGACCCAGGTGATTGGTCCGGTGATCGACGTCTCGTTTGAGGGAGGAAAAGAGAATATTCCCCCGATTTATGCGGCTCTGAAAGTTGAGCGTGACAATGGCGAGGAGCTGATTCTCGAAGTAGAGCAACACATTGGCGAGGATACGGTGAGGTGCGTGGCTATGGAAAGCACTGACGGCGTCCGCCGTGGTGTAAAAGTGCGCAATCTTGGCCATCCGATAGCCGTTCCGACCGGAAATCAGGTGAAGGGCCGTCTGCTGAATGTGGTGGGCGATGCCATCGACATGCTTGGAGAACTTAAGCGCGAGGACCTGCGTCCTATTCATCAGCCGGCTCCGGCATTCGACGAACTTGCCATTTCTCAGGAAGTGCTCTATACCGGTATTAAGGTGATCGACCTGCTGGAGCCCTATTCAAAGGGTGGTAAGATCGGTCTTTTCGGTGGTGCCGGTGTGGGCAAAACCGTGCTCATTATGGAGCTTATAAATAATATCGCTAAAGGCCATAACGGTTACTCAGTGTTTACCGGAGTGGGAGAGCGTACCCGTGAAGGTAACGACCTTCTCCGTGAGATGATCGAGAGCGGCGTTATCAAATATGGTAAGAAATTTGAGGAAGGAATGGAGAAACACCAGTGGAACATCGATGATGTCAACCGCGAGGATCTTGCAAACTCACAGGCCACTCTTGTGTTCGGACAGATGAACGAACCGCCGGGTGCCCGTCTTCGAGTAGCGCTCTCCGGTCTTACAGTTGCCGAGCAATTCCGCGACATGGATGGCGGTGGTAAGGAAATTCTTCTCTTTATCGACAACATCTTCCGTTTCACACAGGCCGGTTCGGAAGTGTCAGCACTTCTCGGTCGTATGCCTTCGGCTGTGGGTTATCAGCCAACTCTTTCTTCTGAGATGGGTGCTCTCCAGGAGCGAATCACTTCCACTAAGAATGGCTCCATCACATCTGTGCAGGCTATCTATGTGCCTGCGGATGACCTTACGGACCCCGCTCCCGCTACAACCTTCTCGTTCCTTGACGCTACTACGGTGCTTTCGCGTAAGATTTCAGAGCTTGGTATCTATCCGGCTGTTGACCCGCTCGATTCTACGTCGCGTATCCTTGACCCCAATATCGTGGGCGAGGAACATTATAATACTGCCCAGGCAGTGAAGCAGCTTCTCCAGAAGTATAACGAGCTTCAGGATATCATCGCGATTCTTGGTGTTGACGAGTTGTCGGATGAAGATAAGCAGGTTGTGAACCGCGCGCGTCGTGCACAGCGTTATCTGTCGCAACCTTTCCACGTTGCAGAGCAGTTCACCGGTGTGCCGGGTGTCATGGTTCCGCTTGCTGAGACCATTCGTGGTTTCAAGATGATTCTTTCAGGCGAACTTGATTATCTCCCCGAGCAGGCGTTCCTCAATGTCGGAACAATCGACGAGGCTATCTCCAAGGGTGAGGCAATGCTTAAGGATGTCAAATAATGAAACTCGAAATTATCTCCGCGCATGAAGTATCTTTTTCCGGTGAGGTCACTTCCGTGACTCTTCCCGGTGAGGTAGGTCAGTTCACCGTCCTCAAGGATCATGCGCCGATTATTTCGGTTCTCGTAAAAGGGACCGTAAAATATACAGACGCCAAAGGAAATCCCGGCTCGTTTGAGATAGCCGGCGGTCTGGCTGATGTGAATAATAATGTAATCTCGGTTTGTGTCTACTGAGCCCGACTTAAAGACTCCCGCAGGATGGCTAATACAAAACTACATATGACAAAGGCTTTCACGACCGGCATCGGATACCGGCTCCTCGCATTGGTCATGACCCTTCTTTTTATTTCCCCCTCATATGCTAATGCATCCGAGACCGGGAAAGAGGGTAGTGATTTCGATGTGAAAGAGATTATCTTCGAGCATCTCGGAGATGGATACGGTTGGGAAGTGCCGTTCGCGCATGTTTACAGGATTCCATTGCCGGTGATAGTCCGCGCCGAGGATGGCAGTTGGTTCTGTTTCTCTTCCGCCGATCTTACTGAGGTGGAGGTTGTAAAGGATATGGAAACCGGTAAAGAGCATAAGACCCTGCTTCCCGTTATCAAGTCAGTGAACCGCAACGGTAAGGAATATCGCTTCATTATCGCTCACGTCAGCTCGCATAAGGATAAACTTGTGGAGATTTTCGACCTCTCGGCCTCTGATCAGAAGGATCTTGATGCAAAGCTGGCTGAGGCCGGGAAAGGGGATGCCGGAGAAGGAGCTGCTCCGATAGTGGACGGATATGTCTTTTTCAATGGTAAATATTATAGGGAATATCGCCCGCTTGATATTTCAATCACGAAGAATGTCGCCGCTCTTTTCATAGTAGTGGTCCTTGTTACAGCCATGGTAATGGGTCTGGTCAATTACTATCGTCGTCGTGGCCTCCGGGCTCCACGAAAGGGTATGGGCTTCTTCGAGATGCTCGTAGGATTCATCTATTATGATACGATAAAGGCAACTCTCGGAGATAAGACCCGCAAGTTCGCTCCTTACCTTCTCACGGCGTTTTTCTTTATCCTTGTGATGAATCTTGTCGGCTTGATAGTAATATTCCCGGGAGGAGCAAATCTTACGGGTAATATTGCAGTAACATTGGTGTTGGCGGTGTGCACGTTCGTAGTGACCAATATCACAGGCAACAAACATTACTGGAAAGAAATTTTCTGGCCCGATGTTCCATTGTTCCTGAAATTCCCATTGCCCATCATGCAGGTGATAGAGGTATTCGGAATATTCACAAAGCCTGCGGCTCTCTGCGTCCGTTTGTTTGCCAACATGATGGGTGGTCACATAATAGTTATCACTCTTACGCTGTTGATCTTTATTTTCGCGGCATTTGGGGCAGCGGTGGCCGGAGCGGCTACAGTAGTGTCTGTATTGTTCTCAATCTTCATGTTGCTTCTTGACGTGCTCGTAAGCTTTATCCAGGCATATGTGTTCACATTGCTTTCGGCGCTGTTCATAAGCATGAGTAATGTGCATGAAGAGGAGCATCATGCAAAGGAAGATAAGGATAATCCTACTCTTGAAAAGAAAGATGAGGATGAAATAGCCGCCGACAAGGCGCGTCTTGGTGAAGTTGCGGCAGAAATAGACCTTAAATAAATTGGATAAATAGAAATAAATAAAACAAAAAATAAAACTTAAAACACTCTGAATTATGTTATCTACAATCATGAATGAGGTAATGAACCTCCAACCTATCGCAGCGCTTGGCGCAGCAATCGGAGCAGGTATCGCAGCAATCGGTGCAGGATTCGGTATCGGTAAGATTGGTTCGTCGGCAATGGAGGCAATCGCACGTCAGCCTGAGGCAGCCGGTGACATCCGAAGCAACATGATCGTTATCGCGGCTCTTATCGAGGGTGTGGCCCTTTTCGCTGTGATCGTTTCAGCTCTGGCAATCTTCATCAAATAATAGAGGCATCCGCAAAATCCATAAAAAAGAGATAAAATGGAATTATTCACGCCCGATTTCGGCTTGGTGTTCTGGATGTTTATCGCATTCATCATCCTGTTTCTGATTCTTGCGAAATGGGGATGGCCTGTGATAATCAAGATGATGGACCAGCGGGCCGGTACGATAGACCAGGGTGTGGAAGACGCCCGGAAAGCGAAAGACCAGCTCGATAATGCTCGTGCCGAAGCGCAGAAATATGTAAAAGAGGCGCAGGCCCGTCAGGCAGAAATGCTTCGCGAGGCGGCCAAAATGAAATCTGATATCATTGAGGAAGCTCAGGCTGAGGCCCGGAAGGCAGCCCAGAAGGAAATGGAGGCTGCCCGTCAGGCAATCGAGCAGGCCCGTAAAGAGGCAGAACTTCAGTTCCGCAATGAGGTGGGACGTTTCTCTATTGATATCGCTGAAAAAATGGTCCGTACCCAACTTCGCAGCGATAAAGCCCAGACTGAGCTGGTAAATAAATTGTTGGACGAAATAGAGAAAAACTGATAGCAATGATTTCCGGACTGATTCCACACCGATATGCGCGCGCTTTGTACAAGTATGCAGGCGAATCGAACCACTGTAAGGCCGTGTATGAGGAGATGAAAAACGTAATAGATTCGTTCCAGTCGAATCCCCGGCTCGAAAAAGTGCTTTCAAATCCGTTTGTTTCAGCCGATGATAAGCGTAAGCTCCTTATTGCGGCGGCAGGGAAAAAGCCCGGAGAAGACTACAGGCGTTTCGTGACTCTTATACTCGACCACAAGCGCGAAGAGTTCGCCTACCTTATGGCACTCGCTTATCGCGAGATATATCGTAAGGAGAATAATATTTCGGAGGTGAGGATTGTGACAGCCGTCAAGCTCCCCGATTCCGAGATAGACAAGTTGAAGAAGGTGGTGTCAGACTCGTTTAAAGGGACCACATTCGAATATGAATATGAGATCAACCCCGACATTATCGGGGGGTTCGTGATTGATGTGGATTCCGTGCGTATGGATGCCTCTCTGAGCAACGAACTCGAACAATTACGTCAAAATCTAAGTAGCAATTAATAAGATGCTCAATCCCAGCGAAATATCAGATGTTTTGAAGCAAGAGCTGGAAAACATCAATTCCAAGGTGAAGTTTGAAGAGGTCGGCACTGTGCTTAGCGTCGGTGATGGCGTGGCGCATGTCTATGGCCTTGAGAACGTAAGAAGTAACGAACTTGTGGAGTTTGAGAACGGCGCTCATGGCGTGGCTCTCAATCTCGAGGAAAGTAATGTCGGCGTTGTGATTCTCGACAAAGTCAATTCCGTGACGGAGAATATGTCGGTGAAGCGCACGGGTGAAGTAGCTTCTATCCCGGTGGGAGAGGGCATGCTCGGCCGCATTGTCAATATGCTTGGTGAGCCTATAGATGGCCGCGGACCTATTGATGGCGAGCGTATCCATCTTCCCCTTGAGCGTAAGGCTCCCGGTGTCGTGTTCCGTTCGCCTGTGAATCAGCCGCTGCAGACCGGCCTGAAAGCTGTTGATGCGATGATTCCAATCGGCCGCGGTCAGCGTGAGCTGATTATCGGCGACCGTCAGGTCGGGAAAACGGCTATTGCAATCGACACGATTATCAATCAGAGAGAGAACTTCGAAGCCGGCAAGCCTGTATACTGCATCTATGTGGCAATTGGACAGAAGGCTTCGACGGTGGCAGCTATCGTACATACACTTGAGAAATATGGTGCTATGGATTATACGGTAGTAGTTGCCGCTAACGCATCCGATTCGGCCTCAATGAGATATTATGCACCTTTCGCCGGCGTGGCTATCGGTGAATATTTCCGAGATACCGGTCGCGATGCTCTCATCGTGTATGATGACCTCTCCAAGCAGGCTGTAGCTTATCGCGAGATTTCACTTATTCTGAAGCGTCCGTCAGGACGAGAGGCATATCCGGGTGATATCTTCTACCTGCATTCACGTCTGTTGGAGCGCGCTGCCAAGATTATCGACGACCAGAAAGTAGCTGAAGAGATGAATGACCTTCCTGCAGTCCTTAAGCCAATGGTAAAGGGTGGTGGCTCCCTTACTGCTCTTCCTATCATCGAGACTCAGGCCGGCGACGTGTCAGCTTACATTCCGACAAATGTAATCTCGATTACAGATGGTCAGATTTTCCTTGAGACAGCCCTTTTCAATCAGGGTATCCGTCCGGCCATCAATGTGGGTATTTCAGTATCCCGTGTCGGTGGTAACGCGCAGATAAAATGTATGAAGAAAGTGGCCGGTACGCTTAAAATCGCTCAAGCACAGTATCGCGAGCTGGAATCATTCACTAAATTCGGTGGCGATATTGACCCCGTGACTGCAGCTGTTATCGACCGTGGTCGCAAGAATCAGCAGATTCTTGTTCAGCCTCAATATCATCCCTGGCCTGTAGAGAATGAAGTGGCCGTGATTTATTGTGGTGTAAACGGGCTGCTTGAGAACGTGCCTCTTGACAAGGTGAAGGAATTTGAGCAAAATCTTATTCAGACGCTCCGAATGCGCGATCAGCAGGATGTCCTTGACGTGCTGAAGAGCGGTAAGCTCACTCCGGAAGTGGAGGAAAAACTGACGGCGGCTGCCCGTGAAGTGGCCGATGCAATCAGTGCCGAATAATCCTAAATTGATTTAAGACCGATAATGGCAACGCTAAGAGAATTGAAGACAAGAATCGGGTCGGTGGCTTCTACTGAGAAGATCACCGGCGCGATGAAGATGATTTCGTCCGCAAAGGTCCATCAGAATGAGCAGGCTCTCCGCCAGCTGAAACCTTTCAAGGATAAAATCAAGTCGATAATGGGACATATCCTGGCCACTGACATTACTTTTGATTCGCCGTTGATTCAGACGCGCGATGTAAAACGTGTAGCCGTAGTGGTATTTGGATCTGATGATGGTCTGTGCGGTGCCTATAATGTTAATATTCTTAAAGGTTTTTTGGCAAGGATTGACCAAATCCGGAATACCTATGGAGAAAATATCGAGTTCGATGTCTATCCCGTAGGTAAAAAAATGGAAAAGGGAGTCCGCCGCCTTCATGATTCAGGGTTGAACATCATAGTTCCCGAAGGAGTCGACAGCAAGATGAAAGGGGAGCGGGTTAATGCTTTCACAGAATCATTGCGCGATGCTTTCATACGCGGAGAGGTCGATATGGTGGAGGTCATCTATATGAAGTATCTCTCTATGAGTCGGCAGAGACTCACCGAAGAGACGCTTTTCCCGGTATCGGAAGAGACCTTGGCTGTTGAAACTGAAACGGGTAATGAAAATCAGCTTTATATATTCGAGCCGGACCCCAACAGCATTTTCAATCAGGTGCTTCCGATGTTCGTGCTCTCCTCGATGCAGGAAATCACGATTCAGAACCGAAGCAGCGAGCAGGCCGCCCGCGTGATGGCAATGCAGAGCGCCAATGATAATGCCAAGAAACTCAACGAAGAGCTGCAACTTGAATATAACAAGCTGCGCCAGCAAAGCATTACCACCGAACTCCTTGATATTCTTGGAGGTCAAGTGGAACGTTGATGGTAAATTTTTTATAGATAACAACATTCAGTCTCAACTTATTTATAGTCATTAAATGAGCAGCGTTAAGGAATATTTCAAGTCAGTCGGGCAGGGTGTCAAGAGCCTTCTGTCGGGTATGGCTGTAACCGGAAAAGAGTTCGTTACACCCAAGATTACCGAACAGTATCCCGAGAACCGCAATACTACATTAAAGATTGCCGACCGTTTCCGGGCCGAATTGACTTTGAAGTACGATGCCGAGGGACACCACAAGTGTATTGCCTGCGGCATATGTCAGATGAATTGCCCTAACGGGACTATCCAGCTCGAAACGAAAATGGTGGATCTCCCGAACGGCAAGAAAAAGAAGAAACTCGACAAGTATCTTTACGACTTGGGAAGTTGCACATTCTGCATGCTTTGCGTGACCACTTGTCCGCAGGATGCTCTTGAATTCTCCAATGATTTCGAGCAGGCGGTGTTCGAGCGCGATAAGCTTATCAAGCAGCTTAACTATCGTCCGGAACCGGAAGGGGAACCGGAGCCTGCGCCGAAGCCGGCAATGGATCCCGAGAAGCTTGCGGCAATAAAGGCTGAAGCGCTAAAGAAAGCAGCTGCAATCAAAGCCGCAAAGGCTGCGGAAGCGGCTAAAGCCGCCGGTGCAGCAGGCGCGGATACAGTAAAGCAGGATGAAGCGAAGGCCCCGGCTGAGATAAAAGAAGCCGGTGAAACCAAAGCCACGGCGGAGGTCAAGGATGCCGGTGATGCAAAGACTCCTGAAGCTTAATTAGAAACAACAACTACACAACATAATGGATTCAGTAGCGAATATTATTCTCTATTTTGTGGTGGCCATCTGCATTGTCGTTTTTTCGGTGATGACAGTGATAAGCCGCAAGATTCTTCGCGCCGCAACCTATCTGCTGTTTGTCCTTCTGGGATCTGCTGTGTTTTATTTCCAGTTAGGATATGAATTTTTAGGAGCGGTGCAGATTGCTGTCTATGCCGGAGGTATCATGGTCCTGTTCGTGTTTTCGATTCTTTTGACACGCAGGCCCGATGATAAGGCTCCTCTTCTCGACTCGCATAGAAGGGCAATAGGTATTTCTGTCTCGGTAATAGGTGCCGTGCTTCTTATTCTTGCCGTGGCCACGATGCCACTGATAGATGGCAAGTCGTTGACGACAGTGCTGTCGGAAGGACCTGATGTCACTATGGCTCAAATCGGTTACCTCTTCACCGGTTCCGGTAAGTTCCAGTATCTGCTTCCTTTCGAGGCAATCAGTGTGTTATTACTCGCATGTATAATCGGCGGTGTTACAGTCGCCCGTAAAAGATAATAGGCTTTAGATATGGACCTGACTATGTTATGGTATCTCGTTCCGAGCATCATTATGTTCGCGGCCGGCGTCTACGGATTCTGTACCCGTAAGAACATGATCGCTTTGCTCCTCTCGCTTGAGTTGATGCTGAACGCCGCTGACTTGAATTTTGTGGTGTTCAACCGATTCTTGTTCCCCGATATGTTCGAGGGAATGGTATTCACGCTGTTTGCCATCGCAATAGCGGCAGCTGAGACCGCAATTGCCATCGCGATAATCATCAATATCTATCGCGAAGTCGGCAACACCGATATTAACTCCGTAAAACAAATGAAATTCTGATATGGCCCCGACACTTCCCATTCTGATTCTTGCCATACCTTTCGCGATGTTCCTCATCCTGGGTATCGGCGGTGTGAAGATGCCCCGCAAAGTTGCCGGTACTCTTGGTATCATCGCCAATGGTACGCTGGCTGTGCTTGCCTATATCGTGGCCTTCACTTATTTCTTCTCCGGCTCTGCCGATTTTATCATCGATGGTGTGCGTCAGCAGTATCAGGTGTTTGATGTCACCTGGCTCGCTTTCACCGATCGTATGGTAGTGAACATCGGATTCCTTCTCGACCCGATTTGCGCCATGATGCTTGTGGTGATTACCACAATATCATTTATGGTGCATCTTTACAGCTGGGGTTATATGGAGCATGAGCCCGGATTCCAGCGCTATTATGCCTTCCTGGCGCTCTTTACCTTCTCGATGCTCGGCCTTGTGGTTGCTACCAACATCTTCCAGATGTATATATTCTGGGAGCTCGTGGGTGTTTCCTCATATCTGCTTATCGGATTCTTCTATAAGTTGCCTTCGGCCGTCTCCGCTTCCAAGAAAGCATTTATCGTCACTCGCTTCGCCGATCTTTTCATGCTCATCGGTATTCTGGTGCTCTCATACTGCGTTTCGCAGACACCGGCCGATGGCCCCCTCGGCACAGCATCAGCCTTCAACTTCCTGATGCTTAATGAACAGCCGACAAACGTGCTCGCTTCCACCCTCGGAGCGACTTTCATGGGAGGTTCAATACTCACATGGGCGATGGTGTTGATATTTGTCGGTGGTATGGGTAAGTCGGCAATGATGCCTCTCCACATATGGCTCCCGGATGCAATGGAGGGCCCGACTCCGGTGTCAGCTCTTATCCATGCAGCTACGATGGTTGTGGCAGGTGTGTATTTGGTGGCTCGCTTCTTCCCGCTGTTCTGTGTTGTGCCGGATTCTCTTACTTTCATCAGTATTGTCGGTGCAATCACAGCGTTCTATGCGGCAGTAGTGGCTTGCGCGCAGATAGATATCAAACGTATCCTCGCATTCTCCACAATATCGCAGATTGCATTCATGATGGTTTCTCTCGGATGCGCTTACGATCAACCCATCGAGGGTGTGCATTACTCGGGTCTTGGATATATGGCCGGAATGTTCCACCTCTTCACTCACGCGATGTTTAAGGCCCTTCTCTTCCTTGGTGCAGGTGCGCTGATTCATGCCGTGCATTCAAACGACTATACGAAGATGGGTGGTCTTTGGAAATATATGCCTATCACACATTGGACTTTCCTTATCGGATGTCTCGCAATCGCCGGAATCTACCCGTTCTCGGGCTTCTTCTCTAAGGACGAAATGCTCGCTGCCATGTTCAACCGTCATTGGTTCTACGGTGTATGGATGACTATGGTTGCCGGTCTGACCGCGTTCTATATGTTCCGTATGTATTTCCTCGTATTCTGGTGGGAAGAGAATCCTGAATATAAGAAAGAGGGGCATAAGCCTCACGATGCACCCTGGCAGATGTCGGTGCCTCTGATTTTCCTCGCTTTGGTAAGCTGTGTGGCCGGTTTCATTCCGTTCGGTGAGTTTGTAACCTATAACGGTGAACCATATCACATCCATATCGAGCCACAAGTAGCTGCCACTTCTCTTACCGTGGCTGTCCTGGCAATTGCCCTTGCTTTCGTGATGTATCGCAAGAAGAACTCACTCCCCTCAAAGTTCAAGAATGCCATGCCTGCTCTCTGGGAGGCGGCCCACCGTCGCTTCTATTGGGATGAAATCTATATGTTCATCACTCATAAGATCATCTTCAACGGCATTTGCCGCGGCATTGCATGGTTCGACCGTCACATCATTGATGGCGCTATGGATGGAATGGCAAGCATGACTCAATGGGCTTCGCTCAAGATTAAGGGAATGCAGAACGGTAGCATCCAGAGCTACGTTATCTGGTATTTCCTCGGAGCGGCAGTGCTTGCAGCTATTACGTGGATTTGTATCATTTGATTTATTGTCGCAAAAAGTTTTAGATAATGTTTTCGAATTTCTTAATCTGGTTTGTTATCGTACCTGTCATCATGATGGCCGGGCTGGCATGCTGCGGCAATGACAATATGAAGGCTATCCGGACAGTGATGGTGGTATGTTCCACCGTGCTTCTCGGAATGTCTATCTGGATCGTCTGCGAGTTCCTGCACCTCAGGGCTGCCGGCGACACCTCTGAAATGCTCTTTACGGGGAGCTGGATGTGGTACGCACCCCTCAATATTCATCTCGCTGTGGGTGTTGACGGAATTTCGGTTCTGATGCTCCTTCTCTCGGCTATAATCGTATTTGCCGGAACCTTCGCATCGTGGAAAATCAATCCCCTTCCGAAGAATTTCTTCCTCTGGTTTGCGCTTCTGTCGACCGGCGTGTTCGGATTCTTCATCTCGATCGATATGTTCACCATGTTTATGTTCTATGAAGTGGCTCTTATCCCGATGTATTTGCTTATCGGTGTGTGGGGAACGGGTCGCAAGGAATATTCCGCAATGAAGCTTACGCTTATGCTAATGGGTGGGTCCGCCTTCCTGATGCTCGGTCTTCTCGGCATCTATTGGCATTCAGCTCCTGCAGGAGGTGAACACACATGGAATATCCTTCAGATAGCACATAACAATTCAATTGATCCTTCGTGGCAGAATCTTCTTTTCTGCTTCACATTCGTAGGATTCGGCGTGCTCGGCGCAATGTTCCCGTTCCATACATGGAGTCCTGATGGCCATGCCTGCGCTCCGACGGCCGTTTCTATGCTTCACGCCGGCGTTCTGATGAAGCTCGGTGGTTATGGCTGCTTCCGCATTGCCATTTACCTCCTCCCTTCAGCCGCTCAGGAACTCGCATGGATATTTATTATCCTGACCGGTATCTCGATTGTGTACGGTGCATTCTCGGCTTGCGTGCAGACCGACCTCAAGTATATCAACGCATATTCTTCGGTGTCTCACTGCGGTATGGTGCTGTTCGCAATTCTTATGCTCAATAAGACAGCGATGACGGGTGGTATCCTGCAGATGCTCAGCCATGGTCTGATGACAGCTCTTTTCTTTGCTCTGATCGGTATGATTTATGGGCGCACCCACACCCGCGATATCCGCGAGATGGGAGGCTTGATGCCAATAATGCCTTATCTGGGAGTATGCTATATGATTGCCGGTTTCGCATCGCTCGGTCTGCCGGGTCTTTCCGGCTTCGTGGCCGAGATGACAATCTTCTTCGGTGCTTTCCAGGACAGCGACATTTTCCATCGCATATTCGTGATAGCTGCCACTACATCAATCGTGATTACGGCAGTCTACATCCTGCGAGTTGTCGGCAAACTGATTCTCGGACCCGTAAAGGACGAGCATCATCGCCAACTCACAGATGCCACATGGTGGGAGCGCCTGTCGACGGTTACACTGATTGCTTGTCTCGCCGGTATCGGTTTCTTCCCCAACTGGCTTAACGAAACAATACAAAACAGCTTCACTCCAATCATTAACGCCCTTAACAGCGCACTTTGATGAATTAAACTAACATTAGCAACAACAAGAACAACATACAATGGATTATTCACAATTTGGGGCAATGTTGCCCGAACTTATAATTCTCGGACTGTTCTTCATAGTGTTCCTTGTGGATACGTTCACAAAGGATGGAGAGAAGAAGTTTCTAACCCCCGTCACCGCCATATTGTTTGCTCTCTCTACGATAGCCATATGGATAATTCCGGCGAGCGATCAGGCTATATTCGGAGGAATGTATGTGGATACTGCCGCATGCAAGGTGATGAAAGCTATCCTCAATATAGGTGTGTTCATAGTCTTCCTCCAGTCGGCTGAATGGGTCCGCACCGATGAAATTGCAATCCGTAAAGGAGAGTTTTACGAGCTGATTCTTGTAACGCTCTTCGGAATGTACCTTATGATTTCGGCACGTCATTTCCTGCTTTTTATCATCGGTCTGGAAGCAGCTTCCCTCCCGCTTGCCGCTCTGGTAGCATTCAATAAGAAGCACTATGACAGCCATGAGGCAGCCATAAAGTATATACTTACCGCGGTGTTCTCCTCGGCCATATTGTTGATGGGTATATCGTTCGTATATGCTTTCTCAGGTGGTTCGCTTTATTTCGAGGACATTCGGAATGCAATCAGCGTCGGAGCTCATTCAGGTCTTTTGATCTGTGCCCTCGCTTTTGTAATCGCGGGTATCGGCTTCAAACTGTCGCTCGTGCCGTTCCATCTCTGGACTGCCGATGTTTATCAAGGAGCTCCTACCGCTATTACTTCCTACCTCTCGGTTATATCCAAAGGGTCGGCTGCATTTGCTTTCTTTGTGATATTCGTTCAGGTCTTCGGAACTCTATACAGCGGTCTGTGGGAGTGGATGATGTATGCAGTAATCATAGCCACAATCACGGTGGGTAACCTGTTTGCAATCCGTCAGAAGAACATGAAGCGATTCATGGCGTTCTCTTCGATTTCGCAAGCCGGTTACATTATGCTTGGCGTAATGACCGAATCAGCGATGGGGCTCGGTTCGATGATGTTCTACATCTTTGTATATATCGTCAGCAACCTGGCTGCTTTCGGAGTAATTTCTGCAGTTGAGAATAAAACCGGCAAACTGAGCATGGATGACTACGATGGATTCCACAAGACCAATCCTCGGCTTTCATTTGCAATGACACTCGCAATGTTCTCATTAGCCGGTATTCCTCCCTTTGCGGGATTCTTCAGTAAGATTCTCATATTTACATCTGTAACGGCAGTTGACAGCATGGCGCTATATATGCTCGTGCTTATCGCCTTGATCAACACCATCATCTCGCTCTACTACTATCTGCTTGTAGTGAAAGCCATATGGTTGAAGCCCGGAGATGCCAAGATAGAGCGGTTTGAGTCAGACAAATGTGATCGCGTTGCCATGTGCCTTTGCGTATCAGGAATTGTGTTCCTCGGCCTGGTCCCCTACATCTACGACTACTGCATAGAAGTAGCCCCCACAGCAATCGCAACCATCACCACACTCCTCTGATAACCGGAGAAAAGTTCAAACGGCACGGTTGAAGATATTCAAACTAAAGATTCTCGTCCAAATAGCAACAGGAGCGCATTGAGATGCGCTCCTGTTGTGATAAATACCAATAATAGGACTACGAAAGCATTAACTGAAATACATCCGAATTTTCATTCATCCGTCTTTATATGGGGCCCTTGTGCTTATCGTTTACCATAGATGTTAGTTTGTATTGATTGTATGGATAGTAACGATGAACCAACATTTTTCCTTGCCGCAGCATCGGCTATAGGCTCAAAGTGTGACTTGTAATCATCTTTCTTGATGTTAAGGCGTTTATCGAAAGTAAGGAGATTTATTTTAATTCGCACTCCAAATTATCCTTGATGACTGGGCAATATACTGGCTCATGCGATAATCTTTATTCGCTTAATCCGCGCAGAGTTCCACGGCGAAGTTCCTCTGTTAACAATTCATAAATATATGCCGGGCTTTCTATATAGAGGTCGGTGCGCTTCTCGCATAGTTTGTCGAAAGTCTCAGAATTATGAAACAGTAGTAACGCTTCCTCAAGGCCAAGCGCTTGGTCACGCATTATCCATTCCACTACCCTGGTGGTTATGTATTCTACCAGGAAATCAAAATTATTGTTTCGCTGTTTCATATCCTTCTTATATATTTAAGCGATTCTTCTGTAGCAAAGAAATATTGAGAATTGAGGTCTTTATAAATAAGGCCTGCTACGACAGCATCAAGGTCGATGATTTCCATATCGAAGAGACCGAAAAGACGCGCCATGTTGTCATTGGCCACAGGACCGATGACAATGTCATAGTCATGATTATATTCTTCTCTTTCCTGCCTACGGTTTGCCATTACGAACAGTGCCCATTCCTTATCTGGTTTATCGAATACCTTCACTTTTAATCCCGCGGCAATGGCTGCATCGAGATCAAATTCAAATTCAGTTACAATAGGAACTCCTCCGAAGCGATCTGCTATTCTCCTTGACCAATAAATTGCCTGATTTTTTATATGGGTAGTGTAGAAACCTTTACCGAAATCCTTGAATTTCTTGCCTTGCGACAAATCAATATTGCCTATAGGCTGATTTGAACCGTGATATAGAATCATGACACCGCACCTCCATTTCTTTGACAGATTGCAGCCATATCCTCCACACACTCTTGAAGTGAGAGCTGATGCTCTGCTTCATAATTACGGATTGAAAAATCAAGACCCTTGAACCGTGACAGATAATTACAAGCCTCCTTTTTTGTCAATTTATATTTGCGTGCAAATAAACCAAGACTCATCACTATATAATGAATTACATCTGATGAAACTGGTTCAGTTGACTTTAATTCTACGCGTGCTGACACTCCTAAAGCTTCTGACAACTTATTGATTGTGGAGAAAGTAATACCTCTACCGTTCTCAATCTTTGAAATCTCAGATTTAGTCACACCAACTTTCTTACCCAATTGTTCCTGCGTAAGCTCCAGTTCCTTTCTCCGCTGAAGGAAAAGATTTCCTATTTCATCAAATCTATCTGTCATAATTATTCTTATTAGTAAAAGCAAAGTTAGTAAATGTTTCCAATATTAGCTACATTTTAATCACTATTTTTGATAGATCTATCATAAGAGAAAAGCTCATATAGCTTTTATAATACATATATTATCATTAGTGTCCACTAAAAAATCATAAGAGTACTTTGAAATTATTGAAATTCAATTTGTTGTGAAGAAATTTGGAG
>JAIDDJ010000057.1 GCA_029055345.1 Muribaculaceae bacterium
ACGAAGTCTACATCACTTTGTGTATCCTCGGCCCACAATATAGAATATTCATCGAATGTGCGGAGATCGCCGGTGATATAATAATCTATCAGTGCGGTGATATGAGCTTTCTGCGCATCATTCTCAGCTACACTCTTGGCTTTGTCAAGCCAATAGATAATCTGGGAGATGGCAGGACCGTAAAGGCCGTTCAGACTGTAGACCTCTTCCTTGAGATTACCGTCTGCATCCTTTATTACCTTGGAGTTGAGGCCATACGACACCGGAGTTGCATCCGACGGGTCTTTCATTGCGTTATAGAAATCCTCCACTTCGGCTTGAGTCACTCCTTCACCATAATAATTACCTGCCGAAGTCGCGACCACGTCCTGTGTGCCATCCTGATTCACTCTTTTTGCCATAACTGCCGGGTTGAAAATCACCTCGGTGAGTTTCGCTGTCATCTGCTCCGGAGTTTCGCCTGCTGCGAGAGGAAGTTCGGAAGGAGAGATTTTCGACACTTCCGCGAGGAAGAAATCTTTTGAGAAGCCCGGAGTGAATTTATCGGTAGAGTAGTGGTGATGGATGCCGTTTCCAAACCATGCCTGCTTCATGTAAGTTTCGAAAGCCTTGAAATCTTTAGATTCGCGGTCGCCGGTATATCCCGTATATATTTTTTCGAGTAGCTGCCTGATCTGCAGATTGTATTTGCCATTCTGGTCCCAGATAATGTCGCGGCCCATCTGAGCGGCCTGACTGAGATAATAGAGCATTATACGTTGAGCTGGGATCAGCCGGTCAAATTCCGGCACTTCGTATCGGAGCACTTCAATGTCGGCAAAACGGTCAACATGATAATTGAAATTAGGGTCAACTGCCGCGTTCCCCTGTACTCCTGCTATAGTTGTGAGTATCAAAGTCGGGATAATTTTTTTCATTGTTATTATTTCAGTTAATTAAATATTCATTAGTAATCTCCCCCATAACCCCTAACCCTCATAACCTCCTTACCTTCGGCCTTAAGGGTCAGAATTAACCTCATAACCTTCAATTTTCATGTAATGAAAATTGAATAATCATTCCACTTCGAGCACCAGCCCTTTGAGATATTCTCCCTCCGGATGCGAGATGTCGATGGGATGGTCGGCCGGTTGCGAAAGTTGGTGCAGTATTCTAACTTTTCTTCCCGATCTTGCGGCGGCCGTGAAAACTGCCATGCGGAACATATCTCGGGTGATTGCCTGCGAGCAGGAAAAGGTGAAAAGAATACCCCCGGATTTGATTTTTTCGAAGGCTTTCGCATTGAGTTTTCTGTATCCGATGAGACCATTCTTTATCGCACCCCGGTGTTTGGCAAACGCCGGTGGGTCAAGTATTATCAGGTCATACTTATCTGCCGGCATATCTGCCAGATACTTGAATGCATCTTCAGCGTGAGTCATATGGCGCGAATCGCCCGGGAAATTCAGGGCTATATTCGCATCAGTCAGCGCCGCTGCTTTCGCTGACGAGTCAACTGAATCCACGCTTTTAGCTCCACCTCTCATTGCATACACGGAGAAACCTCCAGTGTAGCAGAACATATTGAGCACGGTCTTTCCGGCAGCAAACTTTTCAAGCAACCTGCGGTTTTCCCTCTGGTCTACGAAAAATCCCGTCTTCTGGCCCTTGAGCCAATCGATATTGAAAAGCAGGCCGTTTTCCATCGCGATATTACCGTCATAACTGCCGATCAGGTATTCGTTTTCCGGGTCAAGCGCCGCTTTATAGGGCAGAGTGGTCTCGCTCTTATAATAGACGTTCCGTATCCGGGCCTCCGGAAGGCGGGTAAGTGCCTCGGCGATTTCATTACGCGCAAAATGCATGCCCGGAGAATGGGCCTGCATTACGGCAGTGTCGCCATAGATGTCAACAATGAGTCCCGGGAGAAAATCACCTTCCCCGTGAACGAGCCTGAAGCAGTTGTTATCCTCCCTGATAAGGCCAAGTGTGCTCCGGAGATTATAGGCACTGATTAGCCGCTGAAAGTAAAAATCATCGGGAAGTGCATCGGCTCCGAATTCCAATATCCTGACCATGATGCTACCTATCTGATAGTGGCCGGTGCCCAGCACATTCCCCTCATAATCGAGTACGGTTACTGTGTCTCCCTCTTCTATATCGGCCGGTAGGGTAGCTATCGCGCCCGAAAAAATCCAGGGATGATGTCTCAGAACCGACTCCTCTTTTCCCGGAAGCAATCGTATTACGCCCTTTTCATCGGTTCGCCGGGGACCTGCACTTTTCTGCGCACGACCATGATTCCCGTTCTTATGGTAATTCATCTGTGAAGATTTACTTATTTGAATAATCTTATTATGTCCATCCCATTGGCGTATATCAGTAGCAGAATCAGCAGTGTCATGCCTACTATCTGCGCCCGCTCCATGAATTTCTCGCTCGGTTTTCGCCTGAATATCACCTCATACAGAAGGAACATCACATGGCCGCCATCGAGCGCCGGTATAGGCAATATATTCATGAACGCAAGCGCCACCGAGAGGAAAGCGGCAATGTTCCAGAACGCAATCCAATCCCAGCTCTCAGGGAAAATACTGCCTATCGAGCCGAAGCCTCCGATGGAATTGGCCCCCTCTTTGGTGAAGACCATCTTCATTGACTTGGCATAGCTTACGAGTCGGTCCGTGCCCATGGTCACTCCTCGGGGAACGGATTCAAACAGACCGTAATGCTTCTCTTCGTAATTGAAGAATGCTGAGGGGTCCACCTCAAGGCCTACTCCCATCTTTGAGTTGGCTGAAAGAGTCACCTTTTTTATTATAGTGTCATTAGATTCCCCTGATTTTCTTACCACGGTCATGGCTACCGTGCGGTTGTCATGTCCGGGAAGTGTCTCGAAAAACTCATAGAGACTCGGCGTCGGAACGCTGTCGATAGCGATTATTCTGTCGCCGGTCTTAATATCTGCCTTGGCTGCCCCCTCGCCCGGTGTCACCTGAGTGATGCCTACCGGAATCCTGTAGTTCATGAAGCTGACTTGTGCCGTGTCGCTTTTGGCCTCCTTGTCCATCGTGATAAGGAAGTCAGATGGAATAGTGATGTTCACGGTGTCCTTGCCGTTGCGAAGCACTTTCACTTCCTTGGCCTGTATCATCTCCATGCGGGCCTCTGCCGGGTTGTCAAGCACCTTCCCATCGGCCATCAGGGGTATATCGCCGTTATGGAAGCCGATCTTGCGAGCTTCTCCGGAATATTGCATACCCATTTTCGCCTCGTTGAACGGTACATATTTTTCTCCCGTCGCATAAACTATGCCGGCATAAATGATGATTGCCAGTAGAAAATTGAACAGCACTCCCGCCACCATTATCAGAAGCCTCTGCCAAGCCGGTTTCGACCGGAATTCCCATTCCTGGGCAGGCTGTTTCATCTGCTCGGTATCCATTGACTCATCGATCATACCCGATATCTTGCAATATCCTCCGAGTGGAAGCCACCCTATTCCATATTCCGTGTTGCCCCAGAATGATTTCTCCTTAGGCTCTTCGGAACTTTTTATCTCCTTTGTCTTTCCTAATCCCCCGATGTATTTTTTCGGTCGCCATTTGAACAGCTCCGTCCATGGATCAAAAAAGATATAGAATTTCTCCACCCTGACTCCGAAAAGACGGGCAAACAGAAAATGACCGAATTCGTGAATAATCACAAGAATTGCGAATGCCAGTATCAACTGGGCCGCTTTGATGAGAAATGTCTCCAATTTAAGATTGATTTAATGTATTTAAGTTGTCACGGTTCAGCACTTCAGCTCCCGTTTGATATTCTCGGCTATGCTGCGTGCTTCGGTGTTGGTGGCCACAAGGTCGGCCATAGTTATCTCTTTTATATAAGGTGTAAGCTCCATTGTGCGCCGTGCGATCCGGGGCATGTCGGTAAACCTGATTTCCGAATTGAGGAAAGCGGCCACGGCAACTTCGTTGGCGGCATTAAGTATGCAGGGCATATTGCCACCTTTCTCAACGGCCTCGAATGCCATGCCCAGAAGAGGAAATTTGCCCATGTCGGGTGCTTCGAACGTCAGGCACGAATATTGAGCCGGCTTGAGTCTCTGTGAGTCTGATAGCAGCCGCTCCGGATAGCCGAGGGCGTAACGTATCGGAAGCCGCATATCGGGAACCCCCAACTGGGCCTTTATCGAACCATCGCAAAACTCAACCATCGAATGGACCACCGACTGAGGATGAACGGCAATCTCTATATCTTGCGGTCGACAATCAAATAGCCATCGGGCCTCTATCATCTCGAACCCTTTGTTCATCATCGATGCCGAGTCAATGGTTACTTTGGCGCCCATCGACCAGTTCGGATGCTTTAAAGCATCGGCGGGAGTAACGCTTTCAAGAGTCTCTTTTGACACGGTCCGGAAAGGACCTCCGCTCGCCGTCAGGATAATTTTGCGCATTGATTTCCGGTCTTCTCCCACAAGACACTGGAATATTGCCGAATGTTCGCTGTCTACCGGCACAATCTCACTGCCATGCTCCCGCGCAAGCCGCATGATGATTTCTCCGGCCACCACCAAGGTCTCTTTATTGGCAAGTGCTATTCTCTTTCCTTGTTTTATAGCCTCGATGGTGGGTTGCAGCCCGCTGTAGCCTACCATTGCCGTTACCACCGTGTCGGCGTCACGGCGTCCGGCTGCCTCCGCTATGGCATTTTCTCCGCAAGCCACCTCGATACCGCTTCCGGCCAATGCCTCGCGCAGTCGGTCGTAATACGTTTCTTCTCCGATCACCACAATTGCCGGCCTGAATTCAAGTGCCTGGCGAGCTAATAGCTCCCAGTTCCGACGGGCCGTCAGTGCCGTTACCACGAATCGCTCGGGATATTCCCTCACGATGTCAAGTGTCTGAGTGCCTATGCTGCCGGTCGATCCCAATATGGTGAGGCGGGAAATTGACTCCGCCGGATTGTTTTCTCTTTTGCTTGTCATGGTCTTTTATAATTTCCCGCGTGGGGCTTCGTATGGAAGAGATATGTTTTTGTTCCTGTCGGTCACAACGTCAAGATAATCATATGGCACCAGAGCGCTCCCGTTGTGCCATACCCTTACCGTGACGCGCCGCGTGTCATGGATGTCGGGCGAGGGGGCCAGAGCTATGGCCTGCGCGGAATTTACCATATCGCCTACTCCTACGAGGGGTGTGCCCGTATGCGTATAGCTCGTCAGGAATCCTCTCCCGTGCTGGATCACTATCACATATCCTCTCAGGGGGGCGGAATAATATAATGCCACAACCGTGCCATCGGCAGCGCTCTGCACGCTCGCCCCGCGGGCCAGGATCACTTCTCCCTCTGTCGATTTCTTGCTCTCTTCTGTGAAGACCCCCTCGCTGCTTACGGGTGAGAACAAAAGATCCTCGGCAGCCAGAGGAGCAAGCACTGATATGTTGAAACGCTCCCTCTCTTCCATCTGGGAGACAAATTTCTGTTCGGCCGGACTCGCTTTCATGAGGGAGTCGGCCGTCAGCTCCCGCGACACCGGTGTCAGTGCCGCCGAGTCAGACGACTTCCGCGTTTCATCAGTCACCCGAAGGATATTGTCGATATAGGCCTGATTGCGCTCATAGACCGCCATCACCGAGTCAAGCCGCATAAGCCCCTCTTCCGTAGCGGAACGCTGGGATTCCTTAAGATAACCCGGAAGAAGATTCCGCAACGGTGTGTAGGCTATCAGAAGCCCCGAAAAAATCACAGCCACCACAAGTAATATCAATGCCCCCAGCAACGCTGCCGGTGCCGAGACCTTGAGCGATACCACGTCCGTGAGTGTCGACTCATTCTCAACCTTGATTCTGTACTTTGTAAGCTGGCGCATATAATGGTCGGAACCCCTCAACTCGCTATTATCTCTTATATTAAGGAGCAGGGCCTTCAGATATTTATTGCGAAATTACGAAAATTTCCGCACTTTTCCTCGTTTTTATTCCTTTTTTAGCAAAAAATGACCCTATTTCTCCCTTATATGCAAAAAATTAATCGGATTTTATTTGTAAATTAAAAATATTATGTAATTTTGCAAAAAATTAACGAAAGGAGGCTGACCCCTTTCGGTAGAAAAGTCAGCGCCTTAACCTAACATCTATTTACTTTCATCAGTAAGAGAGAATTAACCCAAAAATAGCCTGAATAGAATAATTTTGTGACCATAAGAGACTCAGTGTCTTGCATGTCATCAAAATATTGAAAACTGACTTAACGAAAAATCAAATAAAAAATAAATCCATTCTTAAACAATTTCAGTATGAAAGCCAAAAATCTTTACTGCGTGATGGCACTTTGCGCCGGCTCGTTCGCTTTCAGCGGCGTGGCTAACGCACAAGATGTCTTCGTGGACGATGCTGCTACTGTCACTGAGTTTACCTGTGACAACAGCACTCACTATTTCTCCAATTGGCGTGACAACTGGTTCATCGAAATCAGCGCCGGTGGCAATCAGCCCCTCGTAGAGCGCGGTTACGTGATTGAAGGGCACTCACTCAAAGCTGTCGACCGCAAGAAGTGGACTGCCGCTTATAGCGTAGGCGTCGGTCGTTGGTTGACCCCTCACCTCGGTCTCCGTTTTAAAGGAATGTACGGCGCTATCCATTGGGATGCCCCCAACACTCTTGCTGAAGCCGACGCCTATAAAGGCTGGGGTAGCTCTACTCACGCTTCTCTTACTCTCGAACTTATGTGGGATATGTTCAACTCTCTGGGTGGTGTAAACCCGAACCGCGTATTCTCCATCATTCCTTTCATCGGTTTCGGTGGTGACGCCAACTGGGACTTCAAGGGATACGGACCGACAGGCGAACCTATCGCTTCTAACTGTCTCCGCGAATATCCTGTTAACCTCCAGGAATACTACGGCACCGACTATAAGGCTGTAGAATGGACTCTCCCCGCTGTTGCAGGTCTCCAGTTCCGTTTCCGTCTCTGCAAGTATGTTGACTTCTTCGCTGAAGCCCGCGCTGCTTTCTACGCCGACAACTGGAACAACAATGTGAGCGGCAACTCTATCGATGCTCTCGTTCAGGCTATGGGCGGTTTCAACTTCAACATCGGTGGCCGCGGCTGGAACACTTTCAACGAGTGCAACTACGTTTCTCAGATCGCTGCCCTTAACGGTACAGTCAACGATCTCCGCGCTCAGCTCACTGCTTGCGCCGCTACTGTAGCAGCTCTTCAGGCTCAGCTCCCATGCCCCGAAGTTGTGGAGAAAGAGTGCAACAACGCTCCTCTTATGGCTTCCGTTCAGTTCACGATCAACAGCTCCAAGATTCTTCCCACCGAGGATGTCAATATCTATTCTATGGCTGAGTGGCTGAAGGCTAACCCCAACGAGAAGATCGACGTTGTCGGTATGGCTGACCGCAACACCGGTAACACCGAATATAACATGGGCCTCTCCAAGCGCCGTGCAATCGCTGTTGCCGACGAACTCGTCAACAAGTACGGTATCGAGAAGAGCCGCCTCACTCTCTACGCTTGCGGTTCGAACCTCCAGTTCTTCAACAATGGCGACCAGAACGACTGGAACCGTATCGTAATGTTCAAACAGGGTGAATTCGAACCTTCTGCCGTTGCTTCCGGTGAAGTTGAGAAAATTGATTATTAATTTCTCTGAGTCTACCTTGAATTTGATTGAAGTTAAATAAGATAAATCGGGGCGGGGTGTAGCGTCTGATAGTCGCTCCCTCCCCCTCGATTTTTGATTTAAGCAATCTTCTAACTAAAAAAATTTGCGTTTTTTCATAAAACGGTAGAACTTCTTAAATGATTTTAACGTTAAAAGGAAAAACACATAAACAAGCTAACACAAACAAACAAAAATACATTGTTGTATGAAAGCTAAAAATCTCTACATCGCAGCTGCACTTTGTGCAGGAACATTCGCAGTTAGCAACGTGGCTAACGCTCAGGACGTCTTCGTAGACGACGCTGTTTCAGTTACCGAGTTCACTTGTGACAACGCAAGTCACTACTTCTCAAACTCGCGAAGCAACTGGTTCATCGAAATCGGCGGCGGTGCCGGCCAGACTCTCGTTGAGACCAAGTATGACAACCCTGTAACCGGCCACCTTTGGACCGCTGCTTACAGCTTCGGTTTCGGCCGTTGGTTCTCTCCCTACATGGGTTTCCGTATCAAGGCTATCGGCGGCGCTCTTCACGCTGAAACTCCCAACTGGGATTATCCAAAGGCTGACAGCTGGACTTCTTCCAAGCACGTAAACCTCCAGGCTGAACTTATGTGGGATATGTTCAACTCTTTCGGAGGAGTTAACGAAAACCGCGTATTCTCAATCATCCCGTTCTTCGGTCTCGGTGGTGACGCCAACTGGGACTTCCAGGATGCTTCCGGCAATATCCCCGCTGCTACCAACTGCTTCACAAAGGGTCGCGCTAAATCTGTACAGTGGACTCTCCCCGTTTCTGCAGGTCTGCAGTTCCGCTTCCGCCTCTGCAAGTATGTTGACTTCTTCGCTGAAGCTCGCGCTACTTTCTACGGCGACAACTGGAACAACGTAGTTGAAGGCGAATCTGTTGACGCTCACGTAGCTGCTATGGGTGGTTTCAACTTCAATATCGGCGGTCGCGGCTGGAACACTTTCAACGAGTGCAACTATGTTTCTCAGATCGCTTCTCTCAATGGCCAGGTTAACGACCTCCGCGCTCAGCTCGGCGCTTGCGCTGCTACTGTAGCTTCTCTCCAGGCTCAGCTTCCTTGCCCCGAAGTTGTTCAGAAAGAATGCAACAACGCTCCTCTCATGGCTACCGTTCGCTTCACTATCAACAGCGACAAGATCATGCCTACAGAAGAAGTTAACGTTTACTCAATGGCTGAATGGCTCAAGGCTAATCCTAAGGAGAGCATCGTAATCGCAGGTTATGCTGACCGCGACACCGGTACTACTGAGTACAACATGGAACTCTCTCAGCGTCGTGCAGATGCAGTTAAGGCTGCCCTCGTAGATACTTACGGAATCGATCCCAGCCGTCTTACTACTAAGGCATTCGGCTCTGACGTTCAGGAATATTCTACTAACGACTGGAACCGTATCGTAATCTTCAAGCAGTAATTCGATACTGATATTAAAATCTCAACACTGACTCCGCATTAAGCGGTATAATGAAAGGAGGCTTCTTCGGGAGTCTCCTTTTAATATGTTCGTTAGTATGTTCGTTAGTATGTTCGTTAATATAGTCGCCTGTTAATATGGTCTCCTGATTTTTATTGAATTGGGTCTTAGGTTGGATAAGTATGTTTTTAAACATATTTATAGTGGCCGTTTCCCCGCTTTTTTTATATCTTTTTTTATTGCAGTCTCATTTTTATTTTGTAAGTTTGCATCATGAAAGCCCGATAATGGGCCCGGATTAACAGAACTACTTAAATCTAAACCGATTATCATGAATATCAATGAGATCATGGCCAATCTCGAGGCCAAGCACCCCGGTGAGAAAGAATTTCTCCAGGCAGTAAAGGAAGTTCTTCTTTGCGTAGAAGACGTTTACAATCAGCATCCCGAGTATGAGAAAGCTCGCATTATAGAGCGTATGGTAGAGCCCGACCGCATCTTCACTTTCCGTGTGACATGGGTTGACGACAAAGGAGAAGTGCAGAACAATATCGGCTATCGCGTTCAATTCAATAACGCTATCGGCCCCTACAAGGGTGGTATCCGCTTCCATGCTTCCGTGACTCTCTCAGTGCTTAAATTCCTCGGTTTCGAGCAGACTTTCAAGAATGCGCTCACCACTCTTCCGATGGGTGGCGCCAAGGGAGGCTCCGATTTCAGCCCACGTGGTAAGAGTGATGCCGAAATCATGCGTTTCTGTCAGGCGTTCGTTCTCGAACTCTGGCGCAATCTTGGCCCGGACCGCGACGTGCCCGCAGGCGATATAGGTGTTGGCGGTCGCGAAGTTGGTTATATGTATGGCATGTATAAGAAACTTGCCCGCGAAAATACAGGCACATTTACCGGTAAAGGCCTTTCATTCGGTGGAAGCCGTATCCGTCCGGAAGCTACCGGTTTCGGTGCGCTCTATTTCGTTGAGCAAATGCTGAAGGATCTCGGTCAGGATATCAAGGGTAAGACTATCGCCATCTCCGGCTTCGGAAACGTGGCTTGGGGCGCTGCTACAAAGGCTACCGAACTCGGTGGTAAGGTTGTTACCATCTCCGGTCCTGATGGATATATCTATGACCCCGCAGGTCTTGACAAGGAGAAAATCGAATATATGCTCGAACTTCGTGCTTCCGGCAATGACATCGTGGCTCCTTATGCTGAAAAATTCCCCGGCTCACAGTTCTTCCCCGGCCGTAAGCCTTGGGAACAGAAAGTGGATATCGCTCTTCCTTGCGCCACTCAGAACGAGCTCGGCGAAGAAGATGCAAAAATGCTCATCGCCAACAATGTCCTCATGGTCGCTGAGGTTTCCAATATGGGTTGCACTGCTGAAGCTATCGATACATTCATCACCAATAAGACTCCCTATGCTCCCGGCAAGGCTGTCAATGCAGGTGGCGTAGCCGTTTCAGGTCTCGAAATGACTCAGGATGCCGAGCATCTCCAGTGGAGCGCTGAAAAGGTTGATGAAATGCTTCACGAAATCATGTTCAACATCCACGAAGCTTGTGTGGAGCATGGTCGCGAAGAAGGATACATCAATTATATGAAGGGTGCCAATATCGCAGGCTTCCTCAAGGTAGCCGACGCTATGATGGCTCAGGGTATCATCTAAGACCTCAGATTGAAAATATACTCCCGAATATAAGGGGGCTGTGCCAATAGATTTTGGCCGGCCCCTTAATGTTGTATTTTACTGTCCTAAATAACTTATTGATAGCTAAAAATTTCGCGCTCTTATGTCTATTATAAAATCTGTTTACCTGATAGAATAAGATTATAGAAGTCGGAAACAAATATATGAAATCTCTACTAATTAAGGAAGGTGAAATCATTTTTTTTGAATGACATTTCTATATTTTCAGGTCTGATAGAAAAATAAGATTGTACAGGGGAATAAATAATTTAAAATAAGATACATACTAAAAGGTGTGATAGAATTTAAAAGAATAAATATTTGTTATATTTTGATATCAATTCATTAACTTTGCAAAAACGAATTGATATGAAATCGAATTTGAACATATTATACTTGTGCTTATATTGAGTTCTGAATCAAACTGATCGTCCCGGTTTGTCTGAGTCATTCGATACTGCGGAACAATTCGATTAAGAAGTGGAAGATATCACATTCCCTGCTGAGTTCGAAATTTCTACTCAGCTGCTTAATACCTATTCCGGTATTATTTCAGAACAATAATAACCGCCTACATAAATAAACCTAAATATTCATTTTAATTCTCAAAACAATGATGAAATTGAAACATGCACTCCCATTCCCGGAATTTATGCTTAATTCAGATGAAGGAGAGGCTGAGACAAGGACAAGAGCAAATTATAATTTCCAATATTATCTTAGAACAATTACGGGAATCCGTAAATAATTTCCTAAGAATTAATTATTTTGTAATTCCAGAGATTATAATTG
>JAIDDJ010000058.1 GCA_029055345.1 Muribaculaceae bacterium
GCCTTCGGTAGAAACAGTGAGAGAAACGAACTTATAGGCGCCACTGCGATCTACACTGTTCCACTTGTAATCGTCATTCTGCTTGGGGTCATAGTTACCCATATTACGGATATTGACCACTCTCACATTAGAGACAATCACCTTATAAGTGGCGTCGAATTCACTTATGAACCTGGCATTGATCTTGGTGAGAATGTGCTTGAACTGGAAATTGACCTTGCTGTTGGGAGTCTCAGAAGTAGGACTTTGACCGATAATGCCCTCATTAAAGGCATAAATAAGGTCGTGCTGGTGAGAGTTATCGCAAGTATAGTTTGAGAAACGGAGCACGCGAGTGTTATCGTTGGCGATCGCAAGCGTCGGCGTTCCGAAAGTATTCTTCAACTGAGTGTCGCCACAACTGTAAGCGTAGAAGAAATATTTCGCGTTGGGCACCCAATAACGGGTATTTGTATAAGTCCATACACCGTTGGAATTTTTGGACACTTCCGTTCCGTCAAAAACCTGAACAGCAGTGGCTTGCTGATTACTCATAGTGTAGTAACCATAGACATAAATGTCATCAAGAGTCTCGGTGGTCAAATCACCATCTTTAGCATCATCAATGCTTCGGGAAGGCTTGGCAATCGAGTTGGTGAACCCTATTGCGTTGCTCTGGACACCTTCCTCGATAACATCGGTTGATGTACATCCTGCAAGTGCAATAGCACTTAAGGAAAGCAAGAATAGATGTTTTTTCATTTTCATGAATTTTTATTTATTTAATTTATTATTCAGATTATATGTTTTAATCCTATTATTTAATCGGAACCAACCGGAAGGTCGATATCCTCATGTTCGCCCCAGCCCGAAATTTCCACATCGAAACCGGAAGGCACGGCATTCTGTTCATCTTCAATTCTGATACCTGAAACGGTAATAACTCCGCCGCGGGGCTGCTTAGCTATCTGGTCGGATATATCGTAATTGAATTCGAGCATATTGCCGGAAGTCAGCATAACCTCGAGATTAAGGGTGAACTTATGTTGCAGAGCCGCTTCGCCATCAGCACGTCCATAATATGTGTCGGGGAATCCGGGGATACCGAAGGAACGGACGTGAGCCTCACAACCGTAATTCTTGAGATCGCAGTCGTAAAGGAGGATTGCTTCCTGATCGCCGGTTACACCGTTTCGGAGATAAACCGATTCAGCAAGGCCACCGATGGCACCGCGTGCGAGCGCTACATGATGGAGACCATATTCGAATTCATATCTCACCACATATGTGTATACCAATGGTTGCATCTTAGCCGGCACCGGAGTAACCTTATGAGTTTCCGCCTTCGGCACATTTTCAATAAAAGCCGAATATAGCATATCCGGGGGGTTGGCTGTCCGGACGCCGGGGTATTGCTTCTCCATAACGTCCAACGATGAGCGGGAGCGAGAGGTAGAAGTGGCACGAGCATCGTTGAGCGAAGCCATGTCTGAAATTATAATATATTCAGTATCACCATTATAGAGCAGATAAGATTGCCGCACAGAAGGATTGACAGGGAATTCTCCGCCATAGATTGAAACAGATGTTTCCTCGGGGTCGACCTTGTCGGAATATCTGATAAGGGTGACCCATTCCGGCATGGAGGGCCGGAGGGCATCATAGCTCATACCATAAGCTCCATCGTTCCAGTTGGACTTATGAGACATCCCATAGTCTCGTTCCCATTCCTGTTCCCATGACAGCGAAAGGCCTACAGCAGCGAAATGGTTGTAACACAGCTCCTTTCGGCATGATGCTAACATCGGCAACATGACTGCAACAATATAGAATATATAATTTTTGTTCTTCATAAAGCCGGTTAACTTACTTAGATTTATTGGAGTCGGCAAGCCGCCACACAATAGAGAACTTCAATTTGAGAGGACCGAAATAATTAAGGGCCTTGGACCGCATGTAAACAAAATGGCCGTCGTCAGGAATATATTCCTTATATCTGGAATACAAATATCCGGCACCAATTGAAGTTTCGAAAGAGAAATTGCGAGAAATCGGCCACATATAACCAAAAGAGAGACCGGCAAAGAGACCATGCCCCTGATAACCGGTAGATCTGTTTTCGAGGTCAAAAAGGCCACCACCGGCGAAAGCGCCGGCAAACATACCGTGCCATGGATCGCGGGTCTTAAACCAGAATCGGACTTCGGGAGAAACCGTAGCAATCTGATAAGTGCGAGTAAGATCCTTGTTTGACCACCATGCTATATTGCCTTCGAGGGCCACGGACCATTTCTCGTTGATCATTCCTTCGAGTTCAAGATTAGGCATTAGGATTGCATAGTAAAGGAGGTTTGTTTTGATAGCAAATCTATGGAAAGGCTTTGTTTCCCGGGGAGATTCCACAACTGCGAAAGATTCCTCTTCGATCACTTCCTCAATGACCGGTTCGGGTTCGACAATCATGGGCTGACGGATAATTTCCTGCTCCGCGACCACGGGCTCAGGGAACGTTTCAGCCTTACAGTAGACCGAGACCATTACAGAGTTACGCAGCAGGGGGAACAGATTTCGGAGCATCCAATTGTAGGGGATGCCGGCGTGTAGTCTCATCAACTGACGCTTGCGACCATCCACTACTTTATTATTCTTTCCAAATATCCATAAAGGAGTATTGCGAAGAATATCGAGCACTTCATTACGGAAAGGAACTTCCGGAGTGTTTTCCACCAGAGATGTCAATTCATTCCAGGCTACGCCCTCGGGAATGGTCTTGACCAGAGAGGGATTGACCGCCGTATTCCTTATAATATATGCGGCCACAGAATCACAACGAAGCCGGGAGAGTCTCTGATTAAGGATTACACCGCCTTCCGGGGAAGCGCAACCACGCACCACAATACTATCAATGTCAAACTCATGCTCGCTGATGGACTTCAGGAACGCAGCCATAACCGCGCGATTATCACCCAAATCGGGGTCAAACCGGGCGCTGCTTCGCGCGAACACCACCTTAGCCGAGTCAGAAAGGGACTGAGCATAGGCAACCACGAAGGCGAGGATCGCTAACGTAAAAGTAATGAATCGTTTCATACGCGTGCAAGAGCGTTCAAAAAGAAAAAATGTCAGGTTTAATAATTTGTAAACGCAAAGATAATCATAAAATTTTAAAATAAGAACTAATCAGCAAAAAAATTTTATTTTTTAAATAATTTTAGGAATAGGAATTGGGTGAATTTCATACAATCACTGATGCCGGCTATGCGTCGAGCTGCAGGAGTGAATATATAAGCACTACGATATCATTCATAAGAAAGGCAATTCATATATTAAGAAAAAGTAGGAGCCGAGAAATAAAAAGTTGTGTATATGAAAAAAAATTATTAATTTTGCGAGCCGATTATATCCAGTCGAATCATCCGCTTGGGGAAGACACAGAGGCTTTGGCCGGCCCTGAGTTTGAAAGAGCGGATATAACTAATTAAAAATTAAGTAATAAAGTGGATACTTTAAGTTACAAGACAATTTCTGCCACCCCTGAGACAATAGAAAAGAAGTGGGTGGTGATCGATGCGACCGATCAGGTATTGGGGCGTCTATGCAGCAAAATTGCGAAGATATTAAGAGGCAAGAACAAGCCTGACTTCACCCCGAATCTTGACTGTGGAGACAATGTCATCGTGATAAACGCTGACAAAGTGATTATGAACGGAGACAAGATGGAGAAGCGCGAATATCTCCGTTATACAGGTTATCCCGGAGGACAGCGAGTGTTTACACCTGCCGACCTGATGGCAAAATCACATAAGGTTACGATGAAAGGCAAACACCCTCTTTTCATCAAGGTAGTAAAGGGAATGCTTCCGAAAACCAAGCTTGGAGCCAAGCAGCTGACGAATCTCCACGTGTTCAACGGCAACGAGCATCCTTTCGGCGACAAGAATCCGATTGAAATAGACATCAATAAAATGAAATAAGGAAGAAGATGGAAAAAGTAAATGCAATTGGTCGCCGCAAGGCAGCAGTAGCCCGCGTGTATGTAACGGAGGGAAGCGGCAACATCACAATCGACAAGCGTCCGCTCGACGTATATTTTCCCTCTTCGATACTTCAATATGTAGTAAAGCAGCCGTTGACCACGCTCGATGTCGTAGAGAAGTATGATATAGTTGCTCATCTTGACGGAGGTGGCTACAAGGGACAGGCAGAGGCGTTGCGTCTTGCTATCTCGAGAGCACTTGTAAAGATAAATCCGGAAGACAAGTCCGCACTTCGTAAGGAAGGCTTCATGACCCGTGATCCGAGAGAGGTAGAGCGTAAGAAACCGGGACGTCCGAAAGCACGCAAGCGCTTCCAGTTCTCGAAACGTTAAAAATGTTTTTGCGCTTAGCGCATAGTGTTTAGTATCTAAACCCGGCGGATGGACGCGTTCCCTACCCCGCGGTTGACTTTCAAAAGAACGTAAACAAACTAAAAAAATGGCAACACCCACATTTGACCAATTACTTGAGGCCGGCGCACATTTCGGTCATCTCAAGCGCAAATGGAATCCCGCAATGGCTCCTTACATTTTCATGGAGCGCAATGGTATCCACATCATCGACTTATATAAGACAGTAGCCAAGATAGAAGAGGCACAGAATGCACTCAAGCAGATAGCAAAGAGCGGCAAGAAGGTGCTCTTCGTAGCTACAAAGAAACAGGCCAAAGACGCAATCGAGAACAAGGTAGGTGCAATCGGAATGCCCTACGTAACAGAACGCTGGCCGGGCGGTATGCTCACCAACTTCCCCACCATCCGTAAGGCTGTGAAGAAGATGACGACCATCGACAAGATGGCAAAGGACGGCACTTTCGACAATCTGTCGAAGAGGGAAAAGCTTCAGATTACGCGTCAGCGCGCGAAGCTTGAGAAGAACCTTGGTTCAATAGCAGACCTTGGTCGCCTTCCGTCGGCACTTTTCGTAATCGATGTAATGAAAGAGCACATCGCAGTAGCAGAGGCCAAGCGACTCGGCATACCTGTTTTTGCAATTGTCGACACTAACTCGAATCCGGAGGATGTAGATTACATCATCCCGGCCAACGATGACGCATCAAAGAGTATCGAGCTGATTGTCAGCGCCGTATGCGATGCAATGGCCGAAGGTCTTGAGGAGCGCAAAGTTGAGAAAATCGATGCTCCCGAGGATAAAGATGGAGCAGAAGGCGAGCAGGCAGCTCCAAAGCGTCGTCGTGTACGTCGCAACGAGGCACCGGCAGCTGAGGCTCCCAAAGCCGAGGCACCGGCAGAAGAGCCAGCAGAAGCACCTGCAGCTGAGTAAAAAGACCCAAACGGGCGCGCCCCGGTCGGGACGCGCCTTTTTTCTTTATATAGAGTAAACCAAACACAAAAAATAAGACAATGGCTGTAAGCATTGAAGATATCAAGAAACTGCGTCATATGACCGGCGCAGGCATGATGGACTGCAAGAACGCATTGGCAGAGACCGATGGCGACATCAACGCAGCAATCGAAATCATCCGTAAAAAGGGACAGGCAGTAGCTGCAAAGCGCGAAGACCGCAACGCCGCAGAGGGCTGTGTATTCGCAGGAACCAACGGCAACTTCGCCGCTATCACCACGCTCAAGTGCGAGACAGACTTCGTAGCAAAGAACGAGTCATTCCGCGCATTGGCAAAGAAACTTCTCGAAGTCGCGCTTGAGAACAAAGCCAAGAGCGTAGACGAACTGAAGGGTTGCATGATCGACGGCCGCACGGTAGCAGACCACATTACAGACGAGATCGGCAAGACCGGCGAGAAGATGGAACTTGGCGATTACGAATGGATCGAGGCAGCCACAGTGGCATCCTACAATCACTTCAACGACAAGCTTGCTGCCATCGTTGGCTTTAATATGGAGAACGTAGAACCACAGGTTGGCCGCGAAGTCTGCATGCAGATCGCATCAATGAATCCGGTAGCCGTATCCCGCAACGATGTGGCTCAGGAAACCATTGATCAGGAAATCGCAGTAGCAGTTGAGAAGACGAAGCAGGAGCAGATTCAGAAGGCACAGGAAGCCGCCCTTAAGAAGGCAGGTCTGAATCCGAACCATTTCGATTCCGAGGACCACATCGAGAGCAACATCACAAAAGGGTGGATTACAGAGGAAGAGGCAGCTAAGGGCCGTCAGATAATGAAAGAAGCCGGCGAAGCAAAGGCAGCCAACCTTCCTGAAGCCATGATTCAGAATATCGCCAATGGCCGACTTAACAAGTTCTTCAAGGAGAGCTGTCTTCTTGAGCAGGCATATGTTCAGGATGCAAAAATCACTGTAGGTCAGTATCTTGATCAGACCACAAAGGGTCTTGTCGTTGTTGACTTCAAACGTGTGAACCTCAACGAAGACTAATTTAAAGTCCGAAACAAAGGAAACAAAAGATAGAATGGCTGTCCGGTATCGGGCAGCCATTTTAATTTCCATTCAATTCGGCTCCAATCATTGATGACTGCATCCCCTGAAACTCCTTAATGAAAAGAGCTGACTTTCATTCGACCGGGATTGAAGGATTTATGAGAAACACCTTTTCCGTGGCGCGAGTAAAGGCCGTATAGAGCCACCTATAGAAATCGGGGCCGAGAGCCTCCGGATCGATATTGCTCATGTCAATATATACATGTTTCCATTGTCCGCCCTGAGCCTTATGGCAAGTGACGCAATAGGCATATTTGAGCTGAAGGGCATTAAAATAATCATCTTCATCAAGAGCCTTCAATTTCTCAGTCAATTCACCCTCATAGGCATCCATAACCACATTTTGGAAACGGGCCATTTCCTGCCTTGAAATAGCGGGGCCGTCGCAAACGAGACTGCGGAGCATAACCTGCGCGGCAACAATATCACCATCAGACAACCTTAATTCCACTTCAGTGAAATACCGACCATAACACTTGTCAGTTCTACCCACCCAAGTCACTTCAGCAGTTTCTCCATTGGCAATCAGACGGGAGCCTTTATTATTTCGACGCCAGAAATAATCATTTTTAGCCACCACCACCCTATCGCCACGTTCAAGAGGTTCTTCAGCGAACATCACCATATTGCGGATAGCCTTGTTGAAATCATTTGCTCGACGGTTGGAGCGAGTAATTACGAGAGTATTGTCCATACCGGCGTTTGCGTAAGAATCAGCCAGGCAATCAGCCAGGTCGTAAGAAGAAATCACCTTAACATCGGGAAATCCTGATGCTTCAAGCACCGGAGGATGAATTTCAGCAGCATCGGAGAAAAGTGCGAGACGGACCATAGTCGCATTGTGTACGATACCGCTTTCCACAGCCTGACGGACCGGGATATCGAGGACCGATAAAATGGGGTTAAGACCAAGCTGCCGGAGTCTTTCGGGATTCATAGCCGTGGATGATGTCTGACCGACAGGGGGTAATTGCGCTTCATCACCGACGAGCATCATCCGGCATCCGGGAGCGGAATAAACGTATCTGACAAGAATATAGAGAAGACTTCTCATTGACTGCCCTTCATCGGATATAAGAGATGCTTCATCGACAATGAACAGAGTATCTTTAGACTGATTAGGGGCGATGCACCATGATCTGCCCGATGGATCAGCAGGATTAGGGCGAAAGAGGCGACGATGGATAGTCGAAACCGGCTGTCCGGAAAAAGCCTGCGCGACTTTAGCAGCGCGCCCCGTAGGAGCGAGCACAACGACCTTTCTCTTGAGTGCTACCAGTGACCTTATCAGTGCGCCCATAAGGGAGGTCTTACCCGTACCGGCATACCCATTGAGCACGAAGACATCCGCAGACCCCCCATTGACAGCAAAAGAGACCGCTTTCCGCAGCATTTTCAGCTGTGAAGGTAGAGGTTCGAAAGGGAGCCGTGCAAGTGCATAAGACAGAATATTTCGGGTGACATCAGAGGTGGATGAGTCTTGGTCGGTATCAGGCATGTTAACGCAATGGAATAAAACAAAATTTAATACAAAATTAACAAAAAAATTGGAAAATATTTGTTAACTTTGCAGTTGGAAGCATTTAAAATAACAAAATGCTTAAAAGATAAAGATAGGAATAAAAAAACAATCAACCCAAATAAACACAAATCATGAGAATTGAAAAAGTAATAGGACGCGAGATACTTGACTCGCGCGGCAATCCGACAGTAGAGGTAGACGTAATACTTGAAAGCGGCGTAATGGGCCGTGCAGCAGTACCGAGTGGCGCATCTACGGGAGAAAATGAAGCTCTCGAGCTCCGCGACGGCGATAAGAGCCGTTATCTCGGCAAAGGCGTAACCAAGGCAGTAGCCAACGTCAACGGTCCTATCGCCGAGGCACTTAAAGGCCACAGCGCCCTCGATCAGATTGGTGTGGATGAAATCATGCTCAAGCTTGACGGCACTCCGACAAAGTCGAACCTTGGTGCAAATGCAATCCTCGGAGTATCGCTTGCAACAGCAAAGGCAGCAGCCAATTATCTTGATCTTCCCCTTTACCGCTATATCGGTGGCACAAATACTTACGTACTTCCAGTGCCGATGATGAACATCATCAATGGCGGCGCGCACTCAGACGCCCCCATCTGTTTCCAGGAATTCATGATTCGTCCGGTAGGCGCCCCCACATTCAAGGAGGCTATTCGCTGGGGAGCAGAGGTGTTCCACAACCTTAAGAGCGTATTGAAAGCACGTGGTCTTTCCACCGCAGTAGGTGATGAGGGTGGTTTCGCTCCGAAACTTGAAGGCACAGAGGATGCTCTTAACGTAATCATGGAAGCCATCAAGAAGGCAGGCTACGAGCCCGGCAAGGACATCACAATCGGTCTTGACTGCGCATCTTCAGAATTCTATCAGAATGGTGTGTATGACTACACTCACCTCAAGAACGGCGCAGAGAAAGAAGTTAACGGCAAGAAATACACAAGCGAGGAGCAGGCTAAATATCTCGAGGAACTCATCACGAAATATCCTATCGATTCCATCGAGGACGGTATGGACGAGAACGACTGGGAAGGCTGGAAGATTCTTACCAATCTTATCGGCGACCGCTGTCAGCTCGTAGGTGATGACTTGTTCGTAACCAACGTGAAATATCTTGAGAAAGGAATCGCTAACGGATGTGGCAATTCAATCCTCGTAAAGGTTAACCAGATCGGTTCACTCACAGAGACACTCCGCGCCGTAGAGATGGCACAGCGCAATAATTACACCGCTGTGATTTCGCATCGTTCAGGCGAGACAGAGGATGCAACCATCGCAGATATCGCAGTTGCCACCAATGCAGGTCAGATAAAGACAGGTTCCGCAAGCCGTTCAGACCGTATGGCCAAGTACAACCAGCTTCTCCGCATCGAGGAGGAACTCGGTGACCGCGCAGTTTACGGCTACAAGAAGATCAAAAAGAACGCTTGATTGCTCTATTTACATAAAGAAGTTGCCGGAAATCTAAACGAACAATAATCCCGAAAAGATTTTAAACTACTTCAAAAAAATAAAAGTCGCTTTTAATCGAAGCGACTTTTTTATTCTTTTTATCAATACTTTTTAAGTGGCCGGCTTTCTCACATTTTTATGATAAAGAGCCTTGAATTATAAAGAATTTTACTAAATTTGCAAAAGAATGTCCGCGACCCTGCGACAGGGTTCGAAAATTTATAAAATAACTAACGAGCATTATGAAAGAAGAAGAGAAAGTTTATACTACCGAGACGGGCTTACCGGAGAACGCCTTCCGGGAACTCGGTGCAGACGAGCAATACGTGCCTGTGATGCATCCGGCCCATGAGCAGAAGGAGGTAACTCCTTATTCAGTCGGCATGGGTCTGTTGATGGCGATAGTGTTCAGCGCTGCGGCCGCTTATCTTGGCCTTAAAGTTGGACAGGTATTTGAGGCTGCGATTCCAATTGCGATAATAGCCGTGGGTCTCAGCAACGCGCTGGGAAAGAAGAATTCCCTTGGACAGAATGTCATCATCCAGTCGATAGGCAGTTGTTCGGGAGTGATAGTGGCGGGAGCCATCTTTACGTTGCCGGCCCTCTACATCCTTCAGGGGACATATCCTGACATCGTGGTAAATTTCTATCAGATATTCCTCAGTTCGCTGTTAGGAGGTATATTGGGTATCCTCTTCTTCATACCATTCCGGAAATATTTTGTCAAGGATATGCACGGAAAGTATCCTTTCCCGGAGGCCACAGCCACGACGCAGGTTCTTGTATCGGGAATCCAGAACGGATCGAAGGCCGATAGTGGGTCGGGCAGTCAGGCCAAAACGCTTGTTATCGCCTCACTGATAGGCGGAATCTACGACTATATTGTAGCCACATTCGGCTGGTGGGCAGAGACAGTGACGAGCACCGCGTCATCGTGGGGTTCGGCGATAGCAGAGAAGACAAAAGTTGTATTAAGCTGCAATACGGGAGCGGCACTTCTTGGTCTCGGTTATATCGTGGGACTCAAATATGCGTTCGTAATATTTGCCGGGTCGATATTCGTATGGTGGATAGTGATACCCTTGATGGGGACCTATGGAAGCGCAGAGCTTGCAGCCATGGCGCCGGACGCCATATTCAAGGACTATGCGAGAATGATCGGTATCGGTGGTATCGCTATGGCGGGAGTGATAGGAATCGTGAAGTCGTGGCCGATCATATGCAATGCGGTAGGCCTTGCAGGGCGTGAGTTCAAGGGGACAAAGGCTGCCACCAAAGAAATCCGCTGGCAGGTTGACCTTTCGATGAAGAAGGTAGTGTTCTTCATAGCCCTTGCACTTGTAGCGGTTCTTCTATTCTTCTGGTTCGGAGTAATTCATACGTTCTGGCAGGCATTGGTGGCATGGCTTGTGGTGACAATCATCGCGTTCCTTTTCACCACGGTAGCAGCAAATGCGATAGCGATAGTGGGAAGTAATCCGGTATCGGGTATGACTCTGATGACGCTAATCATAGCATCGGCCATTTTCGTAGGCATCGGTCTGAGCGGCACGAGCGGAATCGTGGCCTCGATGGTAATCGGCGGCGTAGTCTGCACGGCCTTGTCGATGGCCGGCGGATTTGTAACCGACCTTAAGATAGGCTACTGGCTCGGTTCGACACCCAAGAAGCAGGAAAGCTGGAAATTCTTGGGTACCCTCGTATCGGCGGCTACTGTCGGCGGTGTGATAATCGTGCTTAACAAAGTGTATGGTTTTACGGGCGACAATGCATTGGTGGCGCCACAGGCGAACGCAATGGCGAAAGTAATAGAGCCACTTATGATGGGAGGCGACACGCCTTGGATACTTTACATGGTCGGAGCCATACTTGCACTGATACTCAACTGGCTTGGCGTTCCGGCACTGGCATTCTGCTTAGGAATGTTCATACCATTGTCGCTCAACACTCCGATGCTTGTTGGAGGTGCAATCTCCTATTACGTAAGCAATTCTTCAAAAGAAAAGAAATTGAACGATGCGCGTCGCGACCGCGGCACGCTCATAGCCTCGGGATTAATAGCCGGAGGGGCACTGTTCGGAGTATTCGCCGCTATCACCCGTTTCGCAGGCTTTGAATACACTACCCCCGGATCAATGGAACTTACTCAGATACTCGGATGCCTGGCCTATATGCTTCTTATCGGTTATCTTATCTGGGATTCCAAACGCGCAAAACTATAAAAGATATATAGTTAGTAAAAGCCGGGAAGCGGAGAACCTCGCCTCCCGGTTTTTATTTGGCATAAGGATGATTGCTTATCCTCTTTTGCGAGGATGACACCAAATTAGCATAAACAATAAAACATCAAGGACACAAAAATATAAAATAAAAGAAATGAATTTTGAGACTATATTATATGAAGGGAGACCGGTAGATAACAATCAGTCGAGGACGGATGCAGAATTGGCGGTTTATGATTTTCTTGATGAATGTGGCATAAATTATAAGACACTGACACATCCTGCGGCGTTTACCATGGAGGAATGCGAAGCCGTCCGAAAAGAAATCGGGGCACCGGTCTTCAAGAATCTTTTTCTAACCAACAGGCAGCAGACGGAATTTTACCTGCTGATGATACCGGCAGACAAGCCGTTCAAAACCAAATACCTATCGTCGCAATTAGGGTGCGCCAGATTATCATTTGCTTCAGCTGAGAAGATGGAGGAATTATTACACATCCATCCCGGAGCGGTCTCCCCCATGGGACTTATTCACGACAAAGACCGCAAAGTAAGGCTGATAATTGATGAGGACCTCAAGAATGCGGGAGAATACGCATGCCATCCCTGTGTCAACACGGCGAGCCTCCTTTTATCACTCGATGATTTGATAGAAAAAGTGATTCCGGCTACAGGTCATTCATATACATGGGTAACGCTTAAGCCCGAGTAATTATTGGTAATTCCGGAAGAGATTCAGAGCCCCGAAATTTTAGGGGACGCACTCTAAGAGAAGAGGGCTAAGAAATTTTAGTGGATTGAGGCTAATGAATTATTTCCATAATTGAGAAATAATTAGTAATTTTGCAACCGAAAAGCAGCCCCAAACCCAAAAACTAAAAAGGCAGCAAAAATCAATTACTCACATCAGTATGAAAGCATACGTATTTCCCGGGCAAGGCGCCCAATTTGTCGGTATGGGTAAAGACCTCTACGACAACAATGCAGAAGCGAAAGCATTATTTGAAAAAGCAAACGAAATACTTGGGTTCCGCATCACGGACCTGATGTTTGAGGGCACAGAAGAAGACCTCAAACAGACCAAAGTGACACAACCTGCAATATTCCTCCACAGCGTTCTACTTGCGAAGAGTCTTGGAGAAGATTTTCAGCCGGACATGGTAGCGGGGCACTCTTTAGGAGAGTTTTCGGCACTTGTAGCAGCCGGGGCACTCAGTTTTGAGGAGGGATTGAAATTGGTATCGAAGCGTGCATTAGCAATGCAGAAGGCATGTGAGGCACGCCCGTCGACGATGGCAGCCGTTCTTGCACTTCCGGATGAGAAAGTAGAGGAATTATGTGCGGAAGTAGACGATGTAGTAGCACCGGCCAACTATAATTGTCCTGGCCAGGTGGTAATCTCGGGGACAATGGAGGGCATCGATGCTGCATGCGAGAAGATGCTTGCAGCCGGCGCGAAGCGCGCCATGAAGCTGAAAGTGGGAGGAGCCTTCCACAGCCCTCTGATGCAGCCGGCACAGGAAGAACTCGCGGAAGCTATCGCAGCCGCTAAATTCGAGACACCCCGTTGCCCGGTCTATCAGAACGTAGACGGCAAGCCACATACAGATCCTGAAGAAATCAAAGAAAATCTGATTAAGCAGCTCACCGCACCGGTCCGCTGGACACAAGACGTGCAGGCAATGATAGCAGATGGCGCTGATGAATTCATCGAGCTTGGTCCGGGCAATGTGCTTCAGGGACTGGTGAAGAAAATAGATCGTAACGTAGCAACGAGCGGCAAGCAATAAACCACTGCATATGAATGTAGCGATAGTCGGAGCGAGCGGAGCCGTCGGGCAGGAATTTCTGCGAGTGCTCGAAGAACAAAATTTCCCGGTAGATAAGCTTCGTCTTTTCGGTTCGAATCGGTCGGCCGGGAGCACGCGTAAATTCCGGAGTCAGACTTACGAGATTGAAGAACTGACCCACGACTCGGATTTTTCAGATATAGACATAGCTTTCACCTCGGCAGGAGCTGGTGTATCTAAAGAATATGCACCGGTTATAACGGCTCACGGAACAATAATGATAGACAACAGTTCGGCGTTCAGGATGGATGCAGATGTGCCGCTCGTAGTTCCGGAGGTCAATGCCAAGGATGCGTTGGACCGGCCGCGCAACATCATCGGGAATCCCAACTGCACGACCATTCAAATGGTAGTGGCTTTGAACGCCATTGAAAAGTTGAGTCATATCCGCAGGGTTCATGTTGCTACTTATCAGGCGGCGAGCGGCGCCGGAGCAGCAGCGATGGATGAACTCCGGGAGCAGCACGCGGAAATCGGGCGCGGGGAAGAGGCGACGGTTAAAAAGTTTGCCCATCAGCTTGCCTATAATGTCATCCCGCATGTGGACATCTTCACCGACAACGGTTATACGAAAGAGGAAATGAAGATGTATAACGAAACCCGTAAGATCATGCACAGCGACATAGAGGTGTCGGCGACGTGCGTTCGGGTGCCGGTTCTTCGGGCGCACAGCGAGGCCATTTGGGTTGAGACAGACCGCGACATAAGCGTAGATGAAGCTCTTGAGGCTTTCCGCCAGGCAGAAGGTATCATCTTAATCGAACCCGGAGAGGACATGAGCAAGTCATACCCGATGCCACTGGATGCAGCCGGGAGTGACCCGGTTTATGTAGGGAGGGTCAGAAAGGATATTACTAATCCACGAGGCTTGAGTTTCTGGGTAGTTGCCGACCAAATTAAGAAAGGGGCAGCGCTTAACGCCGTTCAGATCGCTCAATTTCTTATAGCCCAATAAATTATCATTATAACAGCAGTGTGTCATAATTCGTTATGACGCATCATATCAGGGTTGAGCCAAATTAATATTTAGACTCAGCCCTGTTGTTTTCAACAACTGACAAAAATGGAGACGAACGAACATCTGGAGCTTGCCCGCAGGATAGTTGAGAATACCGGCAAGAGTCTGTTTCTGACAGGAAAGGCCGGTACAGGCAAGACCACATTTCTAAAGGAATTGCGCACGACGAGCCGCAAGCGGATGATAGTGACGGCTCCTACAGGAATAGCTGCCATAAATGCCGGGGGCGTAACGCTCCATTCATTTTTTCAGCTTGATTTCGGGCCCTATGTGCCCGGGATGCAAAGGGAGGGAAACAACCGACGCTCCCACTCATTCAGCAAAGAAAAGATAAGGCTCATCCGAGGGATGGACCTGCTTGTCATAGATGAGGTGAGCATGGTTCGTGCTGATGTGCTCGATGGCGTGGATGCTGTTCTCCGTCGCTTCAGGGACCGGACACTTCCCTTCGGAGGAGTCCAGCTTCTACTTATTGGGGATCTCCATCAGCTGCCCCCTGTAGTAGGTCCGGCCGAAAGAGAAGTAATAAATGCTAATTACCGGACTCCATACTTTTTCGACAGCCATGCGCTCGGGGAGCTTGACTATATCACGATAGAACTGACCCAGATTTTCCGGCAGAGCGACCCCGAATTTATCGAGCTATTGAATGCGGTAAGGAACAACAGTATGAACCGAGAGAGTTTTCAGCGACTTAACAAGCGCTATATTGCCAATTTCAATCCGCGCGATGATGAAGGCTATATTCGGCTGACGACCCATAACAACCTTGCGAATGAGATAAATGACCGCCGCATGGCAGCGCTTCCGACAGAATCCCATTATTTCGAAGCGAAAGTAGATGGGAATTTTCCCGAGAGTTCCTATCCGGCCGCCCGTACACTCGAGCTTAAAGAGGGCGCACAAGTGATGTTCATAAAGAATGATTCGGGCATAGACCGTCAATACTTTAATGGAATGCTCGGTCGCGTGACACAAATAGATGAGGATGGCCTAATAGTGACCTCAAACGACACCGGGGCACAAATTGGAGTTGAGCCGGTGGAATGGGAGAATGTGAAGTTCGAGGTCAATGAGGAAACGAAAGAAATCAGCGAAAAGGTGGATGGAGTGTTCCGTCAGTTGCCGCTACGGCCGGCCTGGGCCATCACTATTCATAAGAGCCAGGGATTGACCTTCGACCGGGCGATCATTGACGCCACCCTATCATTCAGCCATGGGCAGACATACGTGGCCCTCTCCCGCTGCAGGACACTCGCAGGGCTTGTGCTCGAACGTCCGCTTCCGGCATCGGCCATAATAAATGATTCGGAAGTAGAGGTCTTCGTCAAAACCCGTCAGCGCCAGTTTGATGATACGAGCATTGACGGCATGGAGAAAGCCTACCGACTGGCGCTGATAAAAGGGATGTTCCAGTTCAGGCCATTGTTCGGAGCAGTCGAGGGTATCCTCCGGATGATGAAAGAGAATTTCATGAACCTTTATCCGAGTCTCATCAATGATGTGTCGGAGAAAACGGAGAAACTTCGTGATTCGCTTCAAGAAGTGGGAGACAAATTCTGTCGTCAGATCGATGCTCTCTCATGTAATGATGAAGACGGAGTGGATAATCCGCGCTTGCAACAACGCATAAAAGATGCATGCGCCTACTTCGGTAATGAACTCGGAAAGCTCCATCAGCTCATGGCTTTGCTACCGACAACCCACGATAATAGGAAAACAGAGAAGAAATTAACGGAAAGGTTCGAAATATATGAGACGCTTGAGGCCGTTAAAAAAGTTCTCTATGAGACATTTATAGAAGAGGAATTCACAACGGCCCGCTATCTTGATATAAAAGCGCACGCCGCGTTCGGCAAACTAAAGTCGACAAAGAAGCAGCCGTCAAGACAGAAAGAGAAAGCATCAGAAGTTTCGGAAGACAATCCCCACCCTATCCTTCTTGACACATTGCTGGCATGGAGGAGAGAAAAGTCGAGGGAGATGGACGTTCCCGCGTATGTAATCATGACCAACAAAACACTGATGGGAATTTCGAAATACCTGCCGTCGGATGAGGAGGACCTGCTGATGATACCGGGCATCGGGAAGACTACATTAAAGCGCGTTGGGACTGAAATTTTAAAGATGGTCGAAGAATACAAGAAAAAATTCCATAAAACGCTTAAATAATAATAACAGCCGGAAGATTCATGAAAATAGAGAATCATCCGGCTGTTATTATGATATATAAGTCTATGCGAATTTAGCCTAAAGATTAAAATAGAATGTTCCGAACGAAAGGACCGCATAGAAGTCATAGGTCACTCCGCGGAGAATATAATTAGTGTTGAAAGCCTGAATATTCAGGTCAGTGTCCCATTGGTCTACCCAGGGATTCCAGGCATTAATAACAGTCACATTATACTGAACGCCATTATATTGATACCCAACGAGAAGAGGCAGGACTCGCCACACCCCCATAGCATCGTAACCGCAGGCAATTACCTTAGTTGTGCCCTGATTCATAGAATTACCGATCGAAATTGAGGGAGACACAACGATAGTGGGGGAATTATTCCAACCCTGATACCAAGGACTACCCCACATAGAGGGAGCAGGCGCAGGGCCCGGTCCCGGAGGGAACTGCGGGCCGGGATTCCAACCGATACCATTATTAGGAGTAAAACTGCCTCCAGAACCGGGGGCCGGGAGACTATTCTGGGCATATAGGCCGACAACGGCTGCCATCACGACAGATGCCAGAATAGAAATTCTCTTTGAAATAATGCTATTTATTTTCATAATTCAATATTTTATTACCACACTTAATGTCGATAGCTATCTGGAAACAGATGCGCGGACTATCAAAAAAGAGCCGCGGAAAGCTGAATCAGTATATTAAAATAACAAACGATAAGGTCAGAATTCTTACAGGCAAGGAATAAATTAGTTTGCGGAATGGAAAAATTTTTGTAATTTTGTAAAAATTAGGAGATATGGCGGATACCTTGAGATCAGCGATGACAGAACTAAAAACTCGAGTCAAGGCCCTGACCGAAGAGAACCGCCGCTTACGGATGCGGAACGCAGAGTTGGAGGCCATGGGTCGGCTGCTAACCGAGCGGACAGAAGAAGCGGAGCGTAAGCGCCACAGAGCGGAACTGGATGCAGAATATCTGGCAGTTTCCCACAAACTTGCAGAGGATCCGGACACATTGATCAAGGCTCGCCGACATATCGCCCAGATGATTCGCAACATCGACCGTTGCCTTGAAATGCTTAAAGAATAACAGGTTACCGGGGCAAACATACGCGAGATGAAGGATTCGGAAAAAATAAAAATGTACCTCAATATAGGCGAGCAGCGGATATCACTGACGGTACCGTTCGCCAACCAGGACTTCGTGAGAGAAGTCGAGGAAAAAGTGGATGGATTGTACCGGCAATGGCGCATAACGTTTCCCGGCAAGACCAACCGCGAGATATTGGCTATGGTGGCATACCAATACGCCTCCTATTACGAAGAGTTAAGGAGGCGTCAGGCGGATGCTTTGAAAGAGGCGGAAGAATGCCTGCGGCTAATAGATACCGATTTATCGGCAACGGATGCCGAGGAGGCATCGAAAGCTGATTATATTCCGGATTTTACCGACCGGTAAAAAGAAGAGGGACAACAAGCCGAACCTGCATGAATGTTGCGAAGCCTACCCGCGAAGCGGGCGGGCTCGTTCTGCCTATACACCTTACGGCAGCCTACAATTAAATGATAATAAAAGAATTATAAATAAAAACAACTTAAAAAATCGAACATACCAATGGAAATAGCCATAATGATAGTAGCGGCAGCCCTTGCACTCGCGGTGGGATATATCATCGCTACCGCGATGAGCAAGAAGAACGCAACATCCCGGGCCAACCAGATAGTTGAGGAAGCCAAGCGGGAGGCACAGGTAATCAAGGAGTCACATCTTTTGAAAGCAAAGGAAGAAGAGATGAAGATAATCGGTGAAGCCGAAAGAGCGGCCAACCAGAAACTCCAGAAGCTACAGGGGACGGAGTCGCGTTTAAAGCAACGCGAGATGCAGCTTAACCAGCAGCAAAACGAGCAGGGACGTCGCAAGAAGGAACTTGATGGAATAAAGATGAATCTTGACAACCGGGAGCAGGTTCTTGAGACCAGGTCGGCCGAGGTGGACCATCTGTACCGTCAGGCACAGGAAGAACTGGTGAAAATATCCGGGCTAACCGTAGAGGAGGCAAAGGAGAAGCTTGTGGAATCGCTTAAGGATGAGGCCAAGACAGAGGCAGCCGGTTATATCAACGATATCATGGACGATGCGAAAATGACCGCCAATAAAGAGGCAAAGCGCATAGTAATCCAGTCGATACAGCGGGTTGCGACCGAAACGGCAGTAGAGAACTCCGTGACAGTGTTCCATATAGACAATGACGAGATAAAAGGACGCATCATCGGGCGCGAGGGGCGCAATATCCGGGCACTTGAGGCGGCGACCGGTATAGAAATAATCGTAGACGATACTCCGGAGGCAATCGTTCTGTCGGGCTTTGACCCGGTGCGCAGGGAGATTGCCCGCCTGGCGCTTCACCAGCTTGTGACCGACGGACGGATCCATCCGGCAAGAATCGAGGAAGTAGTGGCGAAAGTCCGCAAGCAGGTTGAAGAGGAGATAATCGAGACCGGAAAGCGGACAACCATCGACTTGGGAATCCATGGTTTGCACCCGGAACTCATCCGCATGGTCGGAAAGATGAAATATCGTTCGAGCTATGGCCAGAATCTTCTCCAGCACTCACGCGAGACAGCCAATCTTTGCGCAGTGATGGCTTCGGAACTGGGGCTTAATCCAAAGAAGGCGCGTCGAGCAGGGCTTCTTCACGACATAGGCAAGGTGCCTGATGACGAGCCCGAATTGCCACACGCACTCTTGGGCATGAAGCTCGCGGAGAAATTCAAAGAGAAGCCGGATATCTGCAACGCGATCGGAGCGCACCATGATGAAGTAGAACAGACATCACTTCTTGCGCCGATCGTCCAGGTGTGCGATGCCATATCCGGCGCACGTCCGGGCGCACGGCGAGAAATCGTGGAGGCTTACATAAAGCGTCTCAACGATCTGGAGCAGCTTGCGCTCTCCTACCCCGGTGTTCTCAAGACTTATGCCATTCAGGCAGGCCGTGAGCTCCGCGTGATTGTAGGCGCAGACAAAATCACGGACGCCGAGACCGAAAAGCTTAGCACCGAGATTGCCAAGAAAATCCAGGACGAGCTGACATATCCGGGACAGGTGAAGATTACCGTGATTCGAGAGACACGTTCGATAAGCTACGCAAAATAACAATCCGTGGAAAAGAACAAGCGAAAATATTGTTCGGACCGGAACTGCCCTCGCGGGAAGTTGAACGCTACCAACTGGCTTGAAGGGATATCTGACAGCCGCGACTGTGATGTTGTAGAGGTATCGTTCAAGAACACGCGGGTAGGGTTCTACACGAATCCTCACAAATTGCCGTTGCGAATAGGCGACATAGTTACGGTTGAGGGTAATCCGGGCCACGACATAGGTCGGGTGACGATGGTGGGCCGTCTTGTAAAACTTCAGATGCGCAAGACCGGCGTAAAGGATGAAACAGAACTGAAGACGGTTTACCGCTTTGCGACTCAGGCTGATATGGAGAAGTTTGAGGAAAGCCGGGCGAAGGAGCATTCCACCATGATAAGGAGCCGCAAGATAGCGGAGGATCTGGAGCTCAACATGAAGATAGGAGATGTGGAATATCAGGGCGATGGAGCCAAGGCCATCTTCTATTATATAGCCGATGAACGGGTCGATTTCCGAAAGCTTATCAGGATATTGGCGGATACGTTCAAAGTACGCGTCGAGATGAAGCAGATAGGGGCCCGGCAGGAAGCGGGGCGCATCGGAGGCATAGGGCCCTGCGGCAGGCCATTATGCTGCTCATCGTGGATGACACATTTCGTATCAGTCGGGACCGGGGCAGCAAGGGTGCAGGATTTGTCAATGAATCCGCAGAAACTCGCCGGCCAGTGCGGCAAGCTGAAGTGCTGCCTTAATTTCGAGACGGACATCTATGCTGAAGCCCAGAAAAAGATTCCGCATCGGGATATCGTGCTTGAAACCCTTGATGCCGATTATTATTTCTTCAAGCCTGATACACTTGCGGGTAAAGTGACTTATTCCACCGACAGGAAAGCTCCCGTGAATCTGGTAACTATAGATGTGGATCGCATAAATGAGATAATAGCCCTCAACAAGTCGGGGATAAAAGTGGCCTCCCTATTACCCGAAGAAGAGAGCAAGGCATTGAAGGCATCCGGGCCTGTAGATCTCTTGGAGCAGGAGAGTCTGACACGCTTTGATAAATCAAAGAAGAATAAAAAGAAAAAGAAGAGTCAGAAGCCGGTAAAAGAGATGAGGAGCGAGCGCCCCCTGAAAAACCATCTTCAAGGAACTCCAGCGAAACAGGGCCACCAGGGTGAACCAGGCCGAGAGCCCCAGGGACCGGCACAAATAAAAGCGGTCCAAGGGCCAACTCATACAAAAGCGACACAAATGCCGGCCCAATCAAAAGATTCGCAGGGGGCCTCACCCGTTAAGATCGACCAGCAAAGGCGTCCCCGGCGAAGACGAGAAAACAAGAAACCGATAGATAAATGAAAAAGCGCGGTAGGGAGATTCATATATTGCTTGGAGCAGCGCTCATCACTGCGGCTGCACAGGTATTCATGACTTCCTGCGCTTATATAGATACACCCGTTTGGTCTCAGTTCCATGAGATAGGCGCGGGAGGATGGAGTCCGGAAGACATAATGGTATTCGAACCGGAAAGTCAGGATTCTACAGGTTTCAAGGGTCATTGTTATGACTTGAAGCTAATATTTCGAAGTTCATCGCGCCGGCAGATATCGGAACTTCCGATAGCAGTGACCATCGAAGACGATGAAGGTCTTATCAAATCGGATACCATCGTTCTTGGTGCGCGAGAAAATAAAAGTCAAATCACATCGCGCAGTAAATTCGGGGTAACGGAGACAACTCTGAGTCTTCTCACGGATTCGAGGGTCGGAGAAGGCTTCTCCGTGACGGTTTCACCGCTTCTTGATTCCGAGAGCAACCAAGGTCTTCTCAATGTCGGGCTCGAGATGCGCGAGAGCGTTCCCAAGCAAAGGAGCACCGACCAAAATTAATCATAGAAATCACAATCATATGGAATTTCCATTATTGACTCCGGAACTCGAAGAAGAGTTCGAACGCCGTCTTAGCCGCGTCCGCATGGCGATGCTTGAAAATGAAACTGAAGCATTGCTTATAGGCTCCACAGTCAACATACTTTATATGACGGGAGGGATTTACCGGGGTTATATCTACATACCGCAAACCGGCGCACCCCTGTTTTTCATGATTCCACCGGCAGAAGCGACCGGAGACAACGAAGTAAACATCCGGAAACCTGAGCAGATTCCGGAGTTACTTGCAGAGCGGGGCTTAGACCGGGCTTGCCGCATCGGTCTTGAATATGACGACCTGTATTATTCAGAAGTGGAAAGGCTTAAAAAACTCTTTCCGGGGGCAGGATTCAGCAACGGGAGCATTATAATGCGCCAGGCACGACTTGTAAAGACCGAATACGAACTGAATAAGATGGAAGAGGATGGTGTTCGCCAATCGGCAGTCTATTCCCGTATCAGCAAGGTTTATCGCGAGGGGATGAGCGATGTGGAGTTGCAATCTGAGATAGAGCGCCTGCTGCGTCAGGAAGGATGTTTAGGTTATCTACGGACAGCGGGCTCCCGCATGGAAATCAACATGGGAAGCCTGCTTGCCGGACCGAACGCAGACGAGCCGTCACCCTATGACTTTTCGATGGGTGGCGCCGGAGTAGACCCGTCGCTTCCGGTAGGTGCCTCCGGAGTGATTCTCAAGCCGGGTATGGCCGTAATGGTGGATATGAACGGAGGATTCAACGGATACCAGACCGACATGACACGCTGCTGGACAATAGGAGAACCGAGCGATAAGGCGCAGAAGGCATATGACTGCTCGATGGCTATTCTTCATGAGCTCGAGAGTTTGGGGCGCCCCGGCGTGGAGGTTGGAGAACTTTACCGCAGAGCCGTGGCGATAGCCGACGAATGGAAACTTTCGGATTATTTTATGGGCCATCGCCACAAGGTATCATTCATCGGTCATGGCGTAGGCATAGAGCTTAACGAAGGGCCTGTGGTGATGGGGCGCAACAAGAGTCTGCTTGAGGAAAACATGACGATAGCGCTGGAACCAAAATTCGTCCTGCCGGAAATAGGGGCATTGGGATGCGAAAACACATATGTGGTTAAATCCGATGGGCTTAAGAATCTTACCACTTACAACGAAACATTGAAGCAATTGTGAATCTGAGCGAAGACCTGAAAAATCCGATATTCCGGCGCATAGGCGAGATAGCCGATGAAATGGGACGCGAGGTTTATGTGGTGGGGGGTTATGTCCGCGATATATTTCTGGATCGGACCTCCGATGACATAGACTTCGTGACCGTAGGAAGCGGCATAGAGCTTGCCGAGCACGTTGCGGGAGCCCTTGGGCGCAAGAAGGGGCTGAGTGTGTATGCTACTTACGGAACTGCGCAGATAAAGGCGGGAAACATGGAGCTGGAATTTGTCGGAGCCCGGAAAGAATCGTATAACCGACAGAGCCGGAACCCTATAGTTGAGGATGGAAGTCTGGAGGATGATCAGAACCGCCGGGACTTCACAATCAATGCGATGGCTATATGCCTTAATAGTGACCGCTTCGGGGAACTTGTGGACCCTTTCGGAGGATTGGCAGATCTTCATCGGCGGGAAATCCGTACGCCACTCGACCCTGACATCACCTTCAGCGATGACCCTCTGAGAATGATGCGCGCTATTCGCTTTGCCACTCAGCTATCGTTCACCATCGTTCCGGAGACTTTCGAAGCCATACGGAGGAACCGGGAACGGATAGGCATCATTACCAAAGAACGCATCAATGATGAGCTCGGTAAGATCATGCGCTCGTCAAAACCATCCATCGGTTTCAAACTGCTTGACCGGGCAGGCCTTCTTGAATTGATTTTCCCGGCACTGTGCGACCTGAAAGGCGTGGAGATAATGGAAGGGAAAGGGCACAAAGACAATTTCAACCATACGCTTCAGGTGCTCGACCAAGTGGCGGAAAAGAGTGATAATGAATGGCTCCGGTGGGCAGCGCTGCTGCATGACATAGGGAAGCCGGTAACGAAACGCTATGATGAGAAGTTGGGCTGGACCTTTCACAACCACAATTTCGTGGGGGAAAAGATGATACCCAGATTGTTCCGGAAGATGAAGCTTCCGATGAACGAGAAAATGAAATATGTGGCCAAGCTTGTAGGACTTCATATGCGTCCACAGAGCGTGGGAGAGGAGGGAGTGTCGGATTCCGGGGTAAGACGGCTGATTACCGATGCCGGCGATGATCTCGAAGACCTGATGCTACTTGCCGAGGCAGACATCACCTCGAAGAACCCGGCGAAGGTGCGTCGTCAGCTTGACGGCTTCACCCGACTGAGAGAAAGGATGGGGCAGATAAATGATGCCGATGCATTGCGGAAATGGAAGAATCCAATCAACGGCTACGAACTTATGGAGCATTTTCACTTGCCTCCGGGCCATGAGCTGGCATTGATAAAAGATGCCGTGAAAGAGGCCATACTTGAAGGTAAGATACCCTATGAACATGACGCGGCATGGGAATTTGTCCTCAAGGAGGGACCGGGGATACTTGAGAAAGCCGGGAAGACCCTGAATTAACCTTGAAATAGCAGAAATGCATTTCGCTAATTGGGAGATTTTTACTAAATTTGCGAATTAAACGGGATATTGGAAACATAATTCCCGATGACATAACGAACCAAAATTTCATAATCGAAATTTCACTTAAACAGTCTTTTACGACAATGGCAAAACAGGAAGATGTATTCAAGACGATAGTAGCCCATGCCAAAGAGTATGGGTTCGTGTTTCAGTCGAGCGAGATTTACGATGGTCTATCAGCCGTCTATGATTACGGACAGAACGGGGTAGAACTGAAGAACAATATCAAGCGTTACTGGTGGGAAGCTATGACGATGCTCAACGATAATATCGTGGGAATAGATTCAGCGATTTTCATGCATCCGACGATATGGAAAGCATCCGGCCATGTGGACGCGTTCAACGACCCATTGATTGACAATAAAGATTCGAAGAAACGCTATCGTGCCGATGTGCTTATAGAAGACGAGATTGCGAAATTCGATGAAAAGATAAATAAAGAGGTAGCCAAGGCAGCGAAAAGATTCGGGGAAACCTTTGACGAGGAGATGTTCCGTCAGACCAATCCCCGTGTTCTCGAGCATACCCGCAAGCGCGATGAACTTCACCAGCGGTATTCAGATGCGATGAACGCCAATGATTTGAGCGAGTTGAAGCAAATCATCCTTGATTATGAGATAGTTGACCCGATAAGCGGCACTCGCAACTGGACAGATGTCCGCCAGTTCAATCTTATGTTCAAGACAGAGATGGGTTCGACCGCCGATGGCGCGATGGAAGTCTACCTTCGGCCGGAGACCGCTCAGGGAATATTCGTGAACTATCTGAATGTGCAAAAGACGGGGCGCATGCGCATTCCATTCGGTATAGCGCAGATAGGTAAGGCCTTCCGTAATGAGATAGTGGCACGCCAGTTCATATTCCGTATGCGCGAGTTCGAGCAGATGGAAATGCAATTCTTTGTTAGGCCGGGAGAGGAACTCAAATGGTTTGATCATTGGCGTCAGGTGAGACTTCGCTGGCATAAGGCTCTGGGACTCGGCGATGAAAAATATCGCTACCACGACCACGAGAAACTTGCGCATTACGCTAATGCAGCCACCGATATAGAATTCCAGATGCCGTTCGGATTCAAAGAGGTGGAAGGGATTCATTCGCGAACTAATTTCGACCTTTCACAGCATGAGAAATATTCGGGTAAGAATATTAAATATTTCGATCCGGAGCTTAACGAGAGCTACGTGCCTTATGTGATCGAGACTTCGATTGGAGTTGACCGCATGTTCCTGTCGGTATTATGCAGCTGCTACGAGGCACAGGATTTGGGCAACGGTGACAGTCGAGTGGTATTGCATTTCCCGGCCCCGATAGCCCCGGTAAAATGCGCGGTATTACCCCTTGTCAAGAAAGATGGTCTACCTGAGAAGGCACGCGAGATACAGCATCGCCTACGGTTTGATTTCACCTGCCAATATGATGAGAAGGATTCCATCGGTAAGCGTTACCGCCGACAGGATGCGATCGGGACTCCTTTCTGTATCACAGTAGATCATCAGACGCTTGAGGATGGCACGGTGACACTCCGCGAGCGCGATTCGATGGATCAGCGCAGAGTTGCCATAGATAACCTCGAAAAGATTCTTGGCGAGCAGGTAAGCCTGAATTCGCTGCTGAAGAAGCTTGTTTGATAGATAAGATTTATAAGTTTTATAAGTTTTATAAGTTTTATAAGTTTTATAATAACTATAAAAAATTATAAATCAGGGCATAAGATATAAAACCATTTATAGATGAATATACTTAAAAAAATAGGGCTTAGTATAGTAGGGCTCGTAGGGATGATGGGGCTGACTTCTTGTAATTACAACAGCCTTGTTGAGAAGCAGCAGAATGTGGATCAAAGCTGGGCTCAGGTAGAGAATCAGTATCAGCGTCGTGCCGACTTGATTCCCAATCTTGTCAACACGGTAAAAGGATATTCTACTCATGAGGAGGAGACACTTGTGAAAGTGACGGAGGCGCGTGCAAAGGCCACATCCATCACAATCGATGCCGACAATCTGACAGAGGAGAATCTTGCAAAGTTTCAGGCAGCGCAGAATGAACTCAGCCAGGCGCTAAAGTCATTATTAGCCGTAACGGAAGCTTATCCTGACCTGAAAGCGAATGAGAACTTCATGAATCTACAGGCCCAGCTCGAAGGGACTGAGAACAGGATAGCAACAGAGCGTCAGCGCTACACGGAAGCCGTCCGGGACTATAATACAGCGATTAAGAAATTCCCGACCAACATATACGCGGGTTGGTTCGGTTTTGAAACGAAGCCCCAGTTCAAGGCCGAGGCCGGTGCGGAAAAGGCTCCGGAGGTTAAATTCTGAGTAATATGCCGAATATAGCGAAATATTTACTTTTAGCCATGACTCTGTTTGTGCCGGCATTTTTGCAGAGCTGCATAGACGGAGACGATGAGGATTATCAGGCATGGCGAGACGTCAATGACGCATATATCAACTCCCTTAACCTGAACGAGTATGAGAAAGTTGCGCCTGACTGGGCGCCTCTAAATCCGGTCTATATCAAATGGCATAACGACCGCACACTGACGAAGGATAATCTGGTTCCGATGTCGACTTCCACCATAACGATGAAATATGAACTGGAGGATATCAACGGAACAAAGATAGAGAATACGTATGCTCGTCAGGACAGCGCATATACTTGCAAGCCTAACCAGAATGTAATCGGGATGTGGATTGCTCTGACCACCATGCATGTGGGCGATTCCGTAACTTTGGTTATCCCGTACTCATCAGGATACGGGGCGGAAATCCGCTCATCGATGAAGCCATTTACAGACCTTATCTTCCATATGAAGTTAAAGAGTATCACGGCTTTCGAGAAGCAGTGATTCAGGATATTCAGGCGTTTGGCCTGGAGATTTCATGAGGTTATGGGGTTATAAGGTTATGGGGTAAAGGGAAGGAATTTTTAAGAAGACGAGAAATGAAGAGAGGGACTTTATTATTGGCGGGAGCGGCGCTTATGACAGGCGCATTAATAGCATCCGGGTATACTATCAAGGAGTATAAGGGAGCCCGACCGGAACTTCTTAACGTACCGGTAACGCCTGATTCAATGCATAAGGAGAATGCTTTCAAGACGGAAAAGCTGCTTGACTCGCGAGCTTTTATTGACGGTATGACGGCAGACTGGACAACGATGGTGCCGGACACAGCGGGTGTGTTGCGCCTGGCGTCAGCTATGGATAAGCCGGAGCTCCATTCATTCAGTACTCGTCTTCGTGCGGAGCGGTTCGCAAAGGGCAAACTGGTTCTTAATTCCACCTCCAGGGCATCGGTTAAAGTAAATGGGGAAACCAAGATAAGCAAGACAACAGCGGATTCCACGGCTCAAAAAACAGACACTCCACTCGAACTTCTGCCGGAAGCTGATTATGAGATATTCATAAATATCCTGGCTATGCCTGATGATAAGAGCGCTCCGGAATTCTCACTTGAATTTGAACCTGAAGATGAATTCAAGAATGTAGGGTTGAAGTCAGGGCCGATGCTTAAAAAGCGTGTTAGCCCGCTGAGCACGATGCTTGGTGAGAGGACCACACTCATGCGTCTCTCCCCTACCGGCAAATATCTGATCAGCCTTACGCGCGAGACATATTCAGCAACTGAAACCCAATGGCGGTCATCATTGATAGAGACTGCAACAGGGAAAGTTCTGTCGGAAGGAATCAATAATAACGCTGAATGGATTGCAGGAACGGATGCCTATTGGTATGCCGTGAAAGTAAATGGCCGATATGACATTTATCGCACGGATGTTCCATCAATGCGTACGCGGATTATGGCAAAAGGATTTCCCGATGACAAGGCGACCATTTCGCCCGATGGGAAATATATCTATTATTACGATACGGTGGATGCCGAGAAGGAAAGCGGTATCATGCGTCGTTACAAAAGTCCTGACGACCGCATTCCGGGAGATGGCGACCGGAGCTACATAATGCGATATGAGCCTGAGACTAAAATAACCACCATTCTTACGAGCGGCGGTCCGTCAACGATGATATACGATTTCACCCGCGATGGGTCGAAGATGCTTTATGGTTCGGTGGAACAGACCCCCGATCGGTATCCTTTCTATAATTACACGGTAGTTGAGATGGATACAAGGACCCTGAAGTCCGATACGCTCATCAACCATATGGAGAATGGGCTCACGAATGCGATATATTCACCCGATGGCAAGGAATTGTTCATAACCGCATCTCCGGATGCATTCGGAGGTATCGGGGCAAATTACGCACCACACGAAATAGGGAATGACTTCGATGGTCAGGGCTATATCTTTGAGATAGCAACGAGAAAAGCACGGGCTGTCACGCGTGACTTCGATCCGGCCGTACAGTCAACGTCAGTATGGAATGCGGCTGACGGCAAGATTTATTTTCTTGGCGAGGCGGGTTTCGGAAAGAATATATATCGGCTTGACCCCAAGAGTGGTAAAATCACAGAACTCAAGGCATCGGAGCCTTACGTGCGCGACTTCAGCATCGGAGAAAACGATGCCACTTGGCTTGCCTACATAGGGGGATCGTTCATAACAGACGGCAGAGCCTATCTGATGAATCTGAAGAACGGCACATCGCGTCAATTAGCTGATCCGCTGGCACGCGTCACCTCAGAAATTGAGTTTGGCAAGATGGAACCGTGGAAATTCACCACAAAAGATGGCACAGTCGTGGATGGATGGTATTGCCTTCCTCCGGATTTCGACCCATCGAAGAAATACCCCATGATCGTATATTATTATGGGGGCACGTCGCCATCGACGGCATCGTTCTATCATCTGTACACTCCACAGGTGTTCGCTTCGCGCGACTACGTGGTATATGTATTGAATCCGAGCGGAACTACCGGCTATGGTCAGGAGTATTCAGCAAGGCACGTCAATGCGTGGGGAAAACGGACCGCAGAAGAAATCATAGAAGGGACGAAGCATTTCTGCAAAGAACATAAATTTGTCAACGAAAAGAAGATAGGCTGCATCGGGGCTAGCTACGGGGGCTTCATGACCCAGTATCTGCAGACGCTGACTGATATATTCGCAGCCGCAGTGTCGCACGCCGGAATCTCAAACGTGACTTCTTATTGGGGAGAAGGCTTCTGGGGCTACAGTTATAATTCCGTGGCAGCCGCCAAGAGCTACCCCTGGAATAATCCTGAGCTTTACACACAGCAAGGTTCACTCTTCAGTGCCGACAAGATTCACACTCCGCTACTGCTTCTTCACGGAACGGTTGATACGAATGTGCCCATCGGTGAGAGTATCCAGCTTTTCAATGCATTGCGGATTCTTGGCCGGGAAGTAGAGTTCATTACGGTAAAGGATGAGAATCATGTGATAAGCGGATTCGACAGCAAGCAGGTATGGCAGAACACCATCATGGCCTGGTTTGCCAAATGGCTTCAGGATGACCCGCGTTGGTGGGAAGAAATGTTTGGCAAATGATTAAAGGAATTATGAGTATGATATATCGGGCGGTTTTGTTCGCTTTATTGGGTTTAAGCTTCTGCGGGTGTTCATCGCGAGGCAATCAGGTAGCGGCAGAGGAGACAGCCGAGCAGATAGAGTCGGCGCGTATAGCAGGCAGAGAAGCGGCACGCACATTTGTAAACCGCCAATGGAAAGACACCTTGGAACTTCAGGGCCAGTTGATAGAGGCGGGAGCGCAGCGGGCTCGTTTCGACAGTCTTCCGGCGCAAAGGGCAGCTTATGATTCGGCCTTCATGTCGACAGTAAGGACAGTGCGCCCGGACGTAGCGGCTCACCTTGAACGATACAGGCCGAGATGACCGGCAAGGAGCTGGACCGGCTGCTTCTTGAGGAGGCGGAGCGCATCAACACGCCATCGTTCATTCAGGACGACCCGGTGCAATTCCCGCATAGGTTTGATGATCTTCGGGACATTGAAATAACGGCATTTCTTGTTGCGGCGATATCATGGGGAAAAAGGACCATGATACTCAGGGATTCAGAAAGACTTCTTTCGATTATGGATCAACAGCCCTACCGCTATATGATGGATGAGGGTTATGAGGATCTGGACCCTTGTCTTAATATCCACCGGACTTTCTTTGCCCGTGACCTTCAGTGGTATCTTCGCGGCTTGCGGGAAATTTATAAAAGGTCTGAGACATTGAACGACTTTGCAAAGTCAATTCGTGTAGGGACTTCGGAAGCCCCGGCATGGGAACTTGCCTCCGGTATGCGGGGGATAATCGAGTCGGTCAATGAAGGCAAAAGGTGCCCGCAATGCCTGCCGACAAATCTTTCAACCACAGCCCTGAAGCGCATCAATATGGCGTTGCGCTGGCTTGTAAGGAATGATGGGAAAGTTGATTTAGGAGTCTGGAATTGCATAAAACCGGAACAACTTTATATACCTTTGGACGTTCATGTAGGCAACACGGCCCGCGCATTAGGTGTGCTTGACAGGAAAGCCAACGATAGGCGGAGCTGTGAGATACTCACTGGGAAAGCCCGGGAAATAAATCCGTCTGACCCGGCATTGCTCGATTTTGCCCTGTTCGGTCTCGGAGTGACCGGGGCTATTGATAAGAAATCTCCTATTATTTTATCTGACAAATGATTGATTTAAGGAAAGATATTAAACAAATTCTGATATTAGCATTTTTACTGTTCATTTCGACTGCAACCCTCATGGGGAGCAATCCCAAACGGGAATTCAGGGGAGCTTGGCTTCATGTCATCGGGCAGACCCAATGGCAGAACAAGACAACCGAGCAGGCGAAGGCATATATCAGGGAGCAGTTTGACAAGCTACAGAACGCGGGGTGCAATGCCGTGATATTTCAGGTACGCCCCATGGCCGATGCAGTGTATAAATCCGAGCTGGAACCTTGGAGTTCATGGCTGACGGGGAAGCGAGGCAAAGCTCCATCGCCGATGTGGGACCCGATGGAATACGCCATAGAAGAGGCACATAAAAGGGGCATGGAGTTTCATGCCTGGCTTAATCCTTACCGGGTAACATCAACAGCCAAAGAAGTGCTACCTGCCGACCACATGAGCAATCGGCATCCGGAGCGGTTTTTCAGGTATAACGGTCAGATATTGTTCGATCCGGCTTATCAGGAGAACCGGGATCACATATGCGAGGTGATAACAGATATACTTGACCGCTATGACGTGGATGCGATCCATATCGATGATTATTTTTACCCCTACCCTGTCAAGGGACAAGCTATACCGGATGACAAGAGTTATGCGAAATTCGGGAACGGTAAGAACCGAGGAGACTGGCGCCGCCATAACGTGGACCTACTTATCGAGCAGATGCACCGAACAATAAAGGAGAAAAAGCCCTGGGTAAGATTCGGAGTGAGCCCGTTCGGCATATGGCGCAACAAGAAGTCGGACCCTCGGGGTTCGAACAGTTCGGGACTCCAGAATTATGACGATTTATATGCTGATGTGCTTCTTTGGGCCAAGAACGGCTGGATAGACTATTTGGCTCCTCAGCTATATTGGAATCTTGACACACAGGCTGCTCCGAGCCGCTCTCTGGCAAAATGGTGGAATGACAATGCCAACGGAGTCGACATATATATCGGTCAGGATGTGCAACGCACGATGAATGTGGCCGACCCCGGAAACAATGACAAGAACGAGCTTGATACAAAGGTGAAGTTGTCGCGCCGGTTGCCCAATGTGAAGGGAAATATCTGGTGGCATGGATATTGGGTAACCGGGAATTACAAGGGCGCGGCGGATTCGCTGGCAATGAAGTATCAGAGCACGATAGCGTTACCACCAGCCTATGGAGACGTTCATCAGCGGCCCAAGACCATAGCCGACCTGAAGATAGAGAAAAAGGGTGGCGACACGTTCCTTAGCTGGGAAGCGCCAAAACGTCAGGGAATGCGTGAGCATGAGAGCGACATTGTGAAATATATCGTTTATGAGTTTTTTCCCGGTGAGAGCCAGAATATAGAGGATTCGGAAGCGATAGTAGCGATGACTCCATTGACGCGAGTGAAGGTGGACAGCGACAAGGGGCTGACTTTTGCCGTCACGGCCGTAGACCGAATGAACCGGGAATCCAAGCCGGTATATATCTATAGTAAATAGATAATAATAAATTTTGGTCATCAACATAAGAAAGTATAAGGCGCTAATAATAAAAAATCGTAAAGATGCCGGGGTTAGTTTTCATGTTGAATGCTAAAATGTTGTAGGATTAAGAAAAATATTATAACTTTGCGGATACAGACCGTTTCGCAGAAGCCCCGGTTGAGGGGTATAAAGAGGCGGGTATGTAGACTCACACGTAGAGACGTGTGATAAATAGATGATTCAAAAGCGTTTATCCGCGCTGATTCTTGACCAATCGAAATTCTCGCAAAATTTCATTTAGAAGTCAAGGATTGAGCAACGGTAGATGCCCGTGGATATGTAGAATATCTCTTATATGGTGTTGTCGTGAGATAACCCATATGGGTATATATACATATAAATGCGTGGGCTTCTGCAGGTTGCCGTCCAACTTCTAAAGGGCAATGCGAGAAGCCTCGATTGGTAGGATGGCAACAGATACAGATTCCTACGCTCTTTTTTGTTGTCATGTTGGAAAGGGAGTCTGCCAACATACAAAATCAAGATTGATGAACAATATTAACCGGAGATTTCTCACAGCCGGTCTATTGGCTACCGGAATTTTATTTTCCCTTACAAGTTGCTCGAACAGCAATGATTATGAGATTTACGGCGCTATTCATGGAGTAGTTACCGATTATACAACCGGTATGCCGATAGATAATGTCACCATTTATCTCTCACCGGGAGGCATCACGAAAACCACTGATGCCAACGGCTATTATCAGCTTAATAATCTTGACCCCCAGCAATACACACTGATTTATCAGAAACAGGGTTATCAGCCAAACCGTAAAACAGTTACTACCGTCTCAGGTGAGGATTTTGAAGTGAATACCCAACTCATACCCATTCCTGAATAAATTGCTTCCATTAACTAAATGGATTTCTTAACTACTTACTAACCAACATCTCAACTAACATAATGAAAAATATATTCTATTATATAATGCTAATTACAGCATTATTTACTGTGGTATCCTGTTCGTCAGATCTTGATGACGAGTCTACGACGGGAAGTATTTCCGGTAGTGTATCCGATGCCACGACAGGAGAGCCGGTAGCAACGGTAAATGTTACTTTAATGCCCGGAGGACAGTCAACCGTCACAGGCACAGATGGCTCATTCAGTTTTCGGAATCTTGAATCAGGCGAATATACACTTGAGATAAGCAAGGAGGGTTATAAACCTAACAGTTCGGCAGTAACAGTAAGAACCGGAGATTCCACACCTGCCCACCTACTGATCGAAAGGATTCCAGCTATAGTAACTGCAGACCGCGGAACACTTGATTTCGGGGATAATCCAAGTTTAAATACTATTACTGTCCGCTAAACCATAATCATTGAGTCCAACTTCTTGAAATATAGGAGTTGGACTTAATTTTAGCATGGAA
>JAIDDJ010000059.1 GCA_029055345.1 Muribaculaceae bacterium
TATATAGATAATGTGGCGTTTGGCTTTTGAATCGGAGGGCTAACGGGGGTAAGATAGGGACCCCTCGCGGCGCGTCGGGGCGCGGTTGATTCGGCTCGGGGGTGCGGTTGGATTCGGGGTTAAAAATTACTGAATATGAAAATAGCACTTATAGGATATGGCAAGATGGGCCATATAATCGAACGAATAGCTCAGGAGCGGGGCAATGAGGTAACTTGTCGTATCGATCGGGACAATCAGGAGGATTTCGATTCAGAGGCGTTCCGGGGCTCGGATGTAGCGATAGAATTCACCACTCCCGCGACAGCAGAAGGGAACATCAGGCGATGTTTTGCGGCAGGTGTCCCGGTGGTGTGCGGCACGACCGGCTGGACGGATTCTCTGCCCGGAATCCGCGCATTATGCGAAGAAGGGAATGGGACGCTGATGTGGGCATCGAATTATTCGATAGGGGTAAATATTTTCATGGCGGTGAATCAGTATCTGGCGGGCATTATGGATAAATTCCCGGAGTATTCTCCGGAGCTTACGGAGGTTCATCATGTACATAAGCTTGATCATCCATCGGGGACAGCGATTACATTGGCAGACCAGATAGTAAAAACAACCGGTCGGATAGAGGGCTGGGTAGAGCCGGGTCCGGAGGCGCCGTTGCAGCCGTATCTACTGCCGGTGATGCATGAGCGGCGTGGTGAGGTTCCGGGAATCCACACGATAACATGGAGTTCACCGGCAGATGAAATCACCATCAGTCATTCGGCGAATAACAGAGAAGGTTTTGCACTTGGGGCAGTGATGGCCGCAGAGTGGCTTGCGGGAAAGCAGGGCTATCACAGCATTCAGGAAATGATGGCATCGCTCATCGGCCTTTAGTAAATAGAAAATAAGACTTCAAAGTCTTTGAATTATCGGGATAAAGATATGGATAAACATACCGAAACAAACAGGACATCAAAAGATACAGAGGGTTTCACGATACAAAGTGAGAGAGAAGACCGGACGTTGAGCGGGCGGATAAAAGGGACGAAGAAGACGCGGTGGATACGCTTCGGGATAGTCAGCGCCATTTTCATCCTCTGGGTTGTGTTGATGGGTAATCCATGGCTCGGCCTTATCTGGCTGCTGCTGTTTGATATCTATATCACGGGATATATTCCATTGACGTGGTGGAAGAAGAAGAGCGGGACAACGCGGGCGGTCATGTCCTGGGTCGATGCGATAGTCTATACTCTTTTCCTTATATATTTCATATTCGCCTTTATCGGGCAGCAATATGAAATCCCGTCATCGAGTCTTGAGAAGTCGTTGCTTGTAGGAGACAGGCTGTGGGTAGATAAGACAGTTTACGGGTCGCGCGTGCCACAGACGCCGTTACATTTTCCACTTGCGCAGCACACTCTGCCATTGATAGGGACGAAAAGCTATATAGAGAGCCCCCAGCTTGAATACCATCGGATGCCGGGAGTCAGGTCAATAGAGCGCGGGGATATCGTGGTGTTCAATTATCCGCAGGGGGATACGGTCGTAACGAAGCGGCCGACAGAAGATTATTACATGATGGCTTACCGCATCGAGCAGGAGGGCGTGCCTGACGGGCGGTCGTATATCACTTCCCATCCGGAGAACTTCGGGGAAATTATATGGCGACCCGTAGACCGCCGGGAGAATTATGTAAAACGGACCATAGGGTTGCCGGGGGAGCGCCTACGCATCTCGAACGATACCATCTATATCAATGGTAAAGCGATAGCCGAGCCGGAGAATGTGCAGTATAATTATATAATTCCGGTGAGCCGGGAGATACCTTCCGACAAGTGGCTGGAGCTTGGAGTGCGGGCTGATGATTATCAGGGGGGCCCATTCCGGAACGAGTATGCGGGTTATTCGTTTTATGATGTTCCTCTGACGAAGGCTATGAAGGAAGAGATAGAGAAATGGGCTGAGGTGATAGGGCCGTTGCAACTTGAGCGCGAGGCAGGCATCTACGATTTGAGCGGCGTCTTTCCATTGGGAGCGCCCTATGGCTGGAGCCGGACTGATATGGGGGAACTGTGGATACCGAAGCGAGGAGCAACCCTTCATCTGACGCTTGATAATCTTCCGGTATACGAACGTGCCATCCGGGTTTATGAGGGAAATGATCTGAAGGTCCGCGATGGGAAGATTTTTATCAATGGGAAGGAGACGGAATATTATACGTTCAAGATGGACTATTACTGGATGATGGGCGACAATCGGGACCGTTCAGCGGATTCGCGTTACTGGGGATTCGTTCCGGAGGACCATATAGTGGGGTCGCCTGTGTTTATCATAGTATCGCTTGACGGGGAACGGGGCTGGTTGGATGGAAAAATCCGCTGGAACCGGATATTGCGGAATCCGAATCCGGATAAAAGCGGCGGTAAATGGTAACCCCATTGACGGTCACCGTCGGATGGTTACGAATATATAATGGACATCTGAGGGCGGGGAATAGTGATATAGAATCGCGGAGATACGCGAACCGCGAGGCGGGTATCAGCGGGAAGATGTATGCCCGGTGCGAGTTGCGGGGTTACCGGCTGACCGTTCCGTTAGAAGGAGGAGCGGGAGTTTTAAAGCATAAAGAAGCGGACCCGAAACTGTCGGAGCATGGGAAATGGCGTCGCGAACATTTAGGTGCGTGGCGGGCAGCCTACGGCCGATCGCCTTATTTCATACATTTGTTTCCCGAGATAGAAGAAGTGTATTCGAGGTCGGGAGGGATGAGCCTGGAGGAGTTCAATTCGAGGTTGCTTGAAGTGGCATTAGGGTGGCTTGACCGGAGTATTTTTGAAGTTGAGGAGTTATCGGCGATCTCAAAGATAGCTGCGGAAACGAGAAGCATAACAGATGAGAGTCTTTCAGTGTTCGATTTACTCTTCCGCATAGGTCCGGATGCGATATTCGCGCTCTTATTGGAGGAAAATTGATACTACGCGGGGATAAGTAGCGTTTTTTAAGAATAGTCCTGCTTTATAATAATGAAATTTTTACGAGATATAATAGCATGTGTAGTCGTGATGTTGCTATCGGGGTTGGCAATAGGGAGAGCGCATGCTCAGGAAGAATTGCCTGACGCACAGCTTCCGGTGAGGGCCTATGAGGGGTTCACGCGGTTTGTGGATGAATATGGGGATACGGTTAGGATGTATTATATAAAGAACATCACGGTTTATCCGCCGATGAAGTTCAAGAACAAGAAGGAGGAGGAATTTTATTGGCGCACAGTGAGGGATGTAAAGAAGACACTTCCATATGCCAAACTTGCATTCAGCACGCTATGCGAGACCTACGAGTATATTCAGACCATACCGGACAAGAAGACGCGGGAAGCGCATCTGAAGCGTCTTGAGAGTGATATATTCGATCAGTATAAGCCGGTGGTGAAGAAAATGACAAAAGGTCAGGGGAAGGTGCTTTTAAAATTGATAAACCGGGAGACAGATCAGACATCCTTCAATATCGTGAAAGCCTTTTTAGGGAGTTTCCGGGCGGGATTCTGGCAGACGTTCGGACGCTTTTTCGGGATGAATATGAAGGCGGGATTTCATCCGGAAAAGAACCGGGAGGATGCTATCATCGACCGGGTGGCAACTCTGGTGGAGCAGGGGGCTTTGTGAGAGGGATGAACAAACCGGGCAAAATTTTGTAATATAGTTAGAGAAAGCCCTTAAGGAATCGGCACACCGGCCTCGCTTTGCTCGGGGCACGGGCTCCGCGGGGATTGGGC
>JAIDDJ010000006.1 GCA_029055345.1 Muribaculaceae bacterium
AGATTTCAACTATACTTCTGCGTCAGACTTATACCCCAAAATTCGATGTTTTCAAATTTTTGTCATGTACTTAAAAATTTTTTTATCAATTTCATAGGGCATTATTGAAAATTGCAAAAATAAAGGCCGCACGTCAAGCACGGTCTTTATTTATGAACAATGATGATAGAAATTCTTGTATCTTCCTTTCGGAATTATCCGAGGAAGCTGAGCAGCACGCCCGCTGCGACAGCCGAACCGATTACTCCGGCTACGTTCGGACCCATTGCATGCATCAGAAGGTAGTTGGTCGGGTCATACTCCAATCCGAGATTGTTGGAGATACGCGCAGCCATCGGAACTGCCGATACTCCTGCATTTCCTATTAGCGGATTAATCTTCTTACCGGGCCGAAGCACAAGATTGAATATCTTTACGGAAAGCACGCCTGCAGTGGAAGCGATTACGAATGCGAGAAATCCCAGTCCAAAGATTTTTAGCGTATCCATTGTGAGGAATTTGTCGGCCTGTGTCGAGGCTCCTACAGTAAGGCCGAGAAGAATAGTGACAATATCCGTCATTGCATTGCTGGCTGTCTTCGCAAGACGTGTTGTCACCCCGCTTTCTCTAAGGAGATTCCCAAAGAAGAGCATTCCGAGAAGAGGAATTCCTGAGGGCACCACGAAGCAGGTTAGTATTAAACCGACGATAGGGAAAATAATTTTTTCATTCTGACTCACGACTCGAGCCGGCTTCATTTTTATTAGACGCTCTTTTTTTGTGGTGAGAAGACGCATCAACGGAGGCTGAATGAGTGGTATCAAGGCCATATATGAATAAGCCGACACCGCTACCGCGCCCAAAAGATCCGGATTCAATTTCGAGGTAGTAAAGATTGCCGTCGGCCCGTCAGCACCTCCGATTATGGCGACGCAGCCTGCGGACAACGGGTCAAAGCCCAAAAGAAGTGACAGCATATAGGCCCCGAAGATGCCGAACTGAGCACATGCACCGATAATCATCAGTTTCGGATTCGCAAGAAGAGCCGAGAAGTCGGTCATTGCTCCGATGCCTAAAAAGATGAGTGGGGGATACCATCCTCTTTCCACACCATTATAAAGAATGTTGAGCACGGAACCCTCTTCATATATGCCTATTTCCATCCCTGGCTGGAATGGAATATTGCCTATAAGCATTCCGAATCCTATCGGAACAAGTAGTAGGGGTTCAAAATTCTTCTTTATTGCGAGCCATACGAAGAACATGCCCACACAAAGCATGATAATGTTGGCCCATTCACAGTTATAAAATCCGGTAAACTCCCAAAAACTTTTAATTGTCCGGCTCATAAAGTCACCGAACGTTGTCTCAAGTAATATCATGATCTAAGTGATGGTTTTATTCGATTATCATGATATCGGTTCCCTCGAGAATAGCATCGCCTACTGATACAAGGATACTTGTTACAGTTCCCTCTTTGGTAGACCTGATATCATTCTCCATCTTCATGGCTTCGAGGACTCCTACCTTATCGCCCGATTTAATCTTATCACCCACTTTCACGTCTATACTCATAATGGTGCCGGGAAGCGGACTCTTTATGGCCTCTGCATTTCCTTTTATTACCGGTTTGGGGGCGGGTTTTGATGTTGTAGGGGCCGGAGCTCCGTGATTAGTATAGCCTGATTGGCTTAATACCGGCTTGATGGCTGTGGCTTTTTTCTTTTCAAGTTCTACCTTGTAGGGAACGCCATTTACCTCAACTGTCGCTTCGTTGTCAACGATATCTCCCACTGCGACGGTAAATTTCATTCCGTTGATTTTATATTTATATTCTTTCATAGTCGTTTGGAGATTGTGTAGGTTAATCGATTATAATTTGCCAATTGCAAGATATTGGGTTTATTTTAAACTCCGGTAACAGGGTCACGCCGGAGTCTTGCCCGTTTGCTTTGTGGCCCGCTCATGTCCGGGCATTGTGCGCATATTGTATATCTTTGAATTCCAAGGAGAATATGCCTTGCGCAGTTTGCGGATAGTCAGTATGGTGTCCTCTATGTCATGACCTTGACCCATATGCTCGGCTAATGCCATACTTATTGCCGCTATTACCTCGCCTGAATCAAGTTCTTCATGATGATCTTCCTTTTCATTCTCGCTTACTCCGTGTGCTTTCAGTTTTCTGGATTTCTGAAGGCTGGAGGATATCTTACCGAATATCTGGAACAGAAGGCTCAGGATAACCAGCGCAAGGACCACTATAACCATGGCTATGATGGTGATTGCGAAGCCATGACTGTCGTTTTCAGCGGCAGCCTCTGCTTTCTCTTTCTGAAGCGCTTTGCGCACAGCTTCACTGTTCGCTGTTTTCTCCTCTTGGTTGGCCGTGGATGCCTGTTGCTCCTCCTGAATCATCTCTTTTGCAAGATCACTTTCCTGCACCGTATTCACTTCTTCACTCGGAACCCAGTCTCCGGTCACTTCTGTCTGTCTTCCTTGCTCTTCCTGATTCATTATTACCGAAAGGGTAGTGGCACGGCTGAAATTTCCTCCGGCTATGACCGCAAGTATAAACAAACCTGTTTTTATTGTTTTTTGCATCTCGTCTTTATTAATATCAAGACCCGAAAAGCTTTGCTCTCCGGGTCTTGTCTTTAGTTAGAGAGGAATGTTGCCGTGTTTCTTGGCAGGATTGGTTACTTTCTTGGTAGCGAGCATATTGAGAGCCTTTATCACACGGAAACGTGTGTTGCGGGGCTCGATCACATCGTCAATGTAACCATATTTCGCAGCTTGATACGGGTTGGCGAATAAGTCGCGGTATTCATCCTCTTTCATCTTTATGAACTCTGCGGGATTCTCGGCATTCTTGGCTTCCTTGGCATAAAGAACGCCAACTGCGCCTTCCGCACCCATCACTGCAATTTCAGCTGATGGCCATGCATAGTTCATGTCGCCGCGAAGCTGCTTACAGCTCATCACGATATGGCTGCCGCCGTAGCTTTTGCGAAGCGTTACTGTTACTTTAGGTACGGTGGCCTCTCCGTATGCATAGAGAAGTTTCGCGCCGTGGAGGATTACTCCATTGTATTCCTGGCCGGTACCCGGTAGGAATCCCGGAACATCCACTAACGTAACCAATGGAATATTGAAGGCATCGCAGAAACGCACGAAACGGGCACCCTTGCGGGATGCGTTGGAGTCAAGCACGCCGGCGAGCACTTTGGGTTGGTTCGCTACTATGCCGACTGCTTGGCCGTTGAATCGTGCGAAGCCTATGATGATGTTCTTTGCGTAATCTTTCGATACCTCAAGGAATTTGCTGTCATCCACAATCGAAGCGATTACCTCATACATATCATAGCTTTGCTTCGGATTGTCGGGAATTATATCATTGAGCTTGTCTTCCAGTCGGTCAATCGGGTCCTTGCAGTCAACAATAGGAGTCTCTTCAAGATTGTTCTGAGGAATATAGCTCATGAGCTTGCGCACAAGCTGAAGGGTCTCCTCTTCGCTTTCAGCGGCAAAGTGGGTCACACCGCTCTTCGTGGCATGCACTGATGCTCCTCCGAGCTGCTCCTGTGTCACGTCTTCTCCGGTAACGGTCTTTACCACCGAAGGGCCGGTGAGGAACATATAGCTCAGACCTTTCGTCATGATGGTGAAGTCCGTAAGTGCAGGACTGTAAACAGCTCCGCCGGCACACGGGCCCATAATAGCGGAAATCTGCGGGATGACACCTGAAGCAAGAATATTCCTCTGGAAAATCTCCGAGTATCCTGCCAGAGCGTTGATGCCTTCCTGGATGCGAGCGCCTCCGGAATCGTTGAGCCCGATGACGGGAGCGCCCATCTTCATGGCAAGATCCATGACTTTACAGATTTTCAGAGACATGGTCTCCGAAAGTGAACCGCCGAATACCGTGAAATCCTGCGCGAATACATATACAAGGCGTCCCTCTATGGTGCCGAAGCCTGTTACCACTCCATCTCCGAGGATATGCTTCTTGTCCTGACCGAAATTCGTGCATCGGTGTGTCACGAACATGTCAAGCTCTTCAAAACTTCCCTCATCGAGTAGCATGGCGATGCGCTCGCGTGCCGTATATTTACCACGGGCGTGCTGCTTCTCTATCGCTTTCTCGCCGCCTCCGAGTCTGGCCTGAGCGCGCTTCTCTATCAGCTCGCCAATCTTTACTTCCTGTTTGCTCATATTTAAATATGTTGGATGTTTATTTATTCGGATCCTCACAAAGTTCCGTTAATACTGCCTCTGTAGATTTCGGGTGAAGGAATGCTATGTGTAAGCCGTCAGCACCCTTTCGAGGAGCCTTGTCGATCACTTTCACACCTTTCTCTTGCACTTCCTCAAGAGCGTTGGCTACGCCATCCTCTACTGCGAATGCCATATGGTGCATACCGCCGCGTCCTCCGTTTTTCTCGATGAATTTGGCTATCGTGCTTTCAGGACTCGTAGCTTCCAATAACTCTATCTTGGTGTCGCCTACTTTGAAAAATGCTGTCGTAACTTTCTGGTCCTCGACCACTTCCTGTTTGTAGCATTTCAATCCGAGTACATTCTCGTAGTACTTTATCGCTTCCTCGAGATTGGGTACGGCTATGCCGATGTGCTCAATGTGTGAAATTTTCATTGATGTCTGGTTTTTTAGTTGGTTATTTTGTTTTTTCCATGGTGGGTTAGCCAGCTTTCCTGTTCCTCTATTTTATTGGCTTGCGCTTTTTTTAAGGCTCGGTAAAGCTTTTGCAAACTTCCTTGCAAATTTACTAAAATTTTCCGATTCTTTACCCATAGGTGTTTAAATTTTTTTCTTTTATCGCTTTTGACCGCTATTATCACCGAATTACGCTCTTTTTTTAGGTTTTCTCATTTAATTTGTTTAATTTTGTCGGAAATTAAGTGTAACGTCGAAAAGGACAATTTCCATCTCGACAGGATATTTAAGGTAAAAATCTAAGACGATGAAAATTACGCCGCTTATCATTGCTTCATATATCGGTGGAACCGTGGAAGGTGATGGTAACATTGAGCTTTCAGGATTCGCTAAGATTGAAGAGGCGAGTCCGGGACAATTGTCTTTTATCTCGAATCCGAAATATGCGCATTTTATAACCACAACTCATGCGTCCGCTCTTCTGGTCAGCCGTGATTTTGAGGCTCCTGAAGGAGCCACTCCAACGCTGATTCGCGTGGATGACCCTTATGTGGCGATTGCGCGTCTTCTTGAGGTCTACCAATCAATGAAGCCTCAGAAAGTTGGAATTGAGCAGCCCTCTTTTATTGCAGATGGAGTAGAGGTTACGGAAGGCGCCTACATCGGTGCTTTCGCATATATCGGGCGAGGTGTGAAATTGGGCAAAAATGTCAAGATTTACCCCCACGCTTATATCGGTGATAATGTGACAATCGGTGATGACACAATAATTCGCCAGGGTGTTTCAATATATGAAGAATGCGAAATCGGTTCCGGTTGCATTATCCACAGCGGCGCTGTGATAGGTGCCGATGGTTTCGGATTCGCTCCCAAGCAGGATGGCTCTTTTGAAAAAATAGCCCAGATTGGAAAAGTTGTAATTGAAGATAATGTAGAAATAGGTGCTAACACAACTGTGGACCGTGCTACTTTCGGTTGCACCCGAATCGGTCGAGGAACTAAACTCGACAATCTTATTCAGGTGGCTCATAACGTGGAACTCGGGCATGACAATGTGTTCGCCGCTCAGACCGGAATTGCCGGGTCTACTAAAATCGGTTCCAATAATATGGTCGGAGGGCAATGCGGTTTTGCAGGCCATATTCACGTCGGTGACCATAACGAATTCGGCGCGCAGTCGGGCATCCCGAACAATGTCGGCGATGGGAAGAGACTGATCGGTTATCCTGCCGTTGATGCTATGAAGTTTGCTAAATTGCAGGTTTATCTTAACCGTCTTCCCGATTTATTCAAGAAATAATTATTTACTATAGAATGAAACAACTTACCTTAAAGGATTCATTTACCGTAAAAGGGAAAGGTCTCCACTCAGGTCTTGAGATTACGGCCGTTTTTAAACCGGCCCCGGAAAATACAGGCTATAAATTCCGCCGAATCGATCTTGAGGATACTCCGGTGATAGATGCGATTGCCGAGAATGTGGTCGACACATGCAGAGGCACCGTAATCGGAAATAAAAAAGGCGATGTAGTAAGCACCATCGAGCATGCAATGGCGGCCTTGTACGCTGCCGGTGTCGACAACGTCATGATTGATGTGAATGGCCCGGAACTTCCTATTCTTGACGGAAGCGCAATCGAATATGTCGAGAATATTGAGAACGTTGGGCTCGAAGAGCAGAATGCTGACAAAGATTACTATATAATAAAGGAGAAAACCCAGTTCAAGGACGATGAGACCGGTTCGACACTTACCATTTATCCCGACGATGGTTTCAGCGTCGAGTGTATGGTGGAATATAATTCTTCGGTTCTCCCCAATCAGTTTGCAGTCCTTGATGATCTTGCTCTTTTCAAGCAGGAAGTGGCCAAGGCTCGCACTTTCGTTTTCGTAAGGGAAATCGAACAGCTTCTTGGTGCAAACCTCATAAAGGGGGGGGACCTGGATAACGCTATCGTGATATATGACCGCGAGATAGATCAGGACCGGATTGACCAAATCTGCGAGATGGTCCACCTCCCGCATATGAAAATCAACAAACTGGGGTATATAAATCCTAAGCCCCTCGTATGGGATAATGAGCCCGCTCGCCATAAGGTAATGGATGTTATCGGTGATCTCGCATTGATCGGACGCCCGCTTAAAGGTAGGGTAGTGGCTATTCGCCCCGGCCATACCATCAACAATAAATTTACGCGGATGGTCCGTCAGACTGTAAAGCACATGGAGGTGCAGGCCCCTGTCTATAACCCCAATATTCCGCCGATTATTGACGTAAACGGCATAAAGAGACTTCTCCCGCATAGATATCCATTTCTCCTTATCGACAAGGTGATTGAGATTGACAAAAAGCACATTGTCGCAATTAAGAATGTTACCGTCAACGAGCCTTTCTTCCAAGGTCATTTCCCTCAGGAACCCGTAATGCCCGGTGTGCTGCAGGTGGAGGCTATGGCTCAGGCCGCCGGAGTCCTTGTGCTTAACTTCCTCGAAGAACCCGAAAAATATTCCACTTATTTCCTGAAAATCGACAATGTTAAGTTCCGTCAGAAAGTCGTGCCCGGCAATACATTGATTCTCAACGTCTCCCTTATGACTGAAATCAGACGCGGTTGTGCGATTGTGAAAGGGTATGCCTTCGTAGGTGAAAAAGTGGTTTGCGAGGCTGAATTCATGGCTCAGATAATTAAGAATAAGTAAATATACTTCACTATGAGCAACTTATATAATGTAAGTCCGGATGCAAAAATTGGAAATAATGTCCGGATTGGCGATTTTACTACCATCTACGAGAATGTAGAGATTGGTGACAATTGCGTAATTTATGGAAACGTTACGATTTTTCCCGGTGCAAGAATCGGTAGTGGAGTTACGATTTTCCCCGGTGCGGTTGTCGCTGCCATTCCTCAGGATCTTAAATTTCATGGTGAAGATACTTTTGCATATGTTGGAGATGGCACGACTCTGCGTGAATGTGTAACTGTCAACCGCGGGACAGCTTCCAAAGGTAAGACCGTAGTGGGTAAGAACTGTCTTATAATGGCTTACAATCATATAGCCCATGACTGCCGGATTGGCGACAGGGTAATAATGTCAAATGCCTGTCAGCTCGCCGGTGAAGTGCAGGTGGATGATGCTGCCGTGATTGGCGGAGGAAGCCTTATACATCAGTTCTGCCATCTCGGTCGTAACATCATGCTTCAGGGTGGAGCTCTCGTAAATAAGGATATCCCTCCTTTCGTAAAGGCTGCGAGGGAACCGATTTCATATGTCGGACTCAATTCTGTAGGCCTGCATAGAAATCATTTCACTGACGAGGAAATTAAGCAGATTTCTGATATTTACCGTATCATTTATCTGAGCGATCTCAATGTAACCAATGCTGTCAAGGTGATTCTTGACACGCTTCCAGATACGGAATTCCGCTCTGAAATCGTTGATTTTGTCACCAATTCTGAGCGTGGTATAATTCGTTCCGCTATCTGAGTTTTCATGCCCCACGGGCAATAAACTTATTTTGGGTCGTCAGCACAATTGCTGTCGGCCCAAACTTGTCTTACAAAGGGGTTGTGCTTGGCTATATCGCCATAATTTTCAGGCTTACATTCGCATTTCGGACACCAGTGCCCACCTAATAGTAATGTGCGAGGACGCATTTGGAATCTATGGCCACATGTGCATTCCAACTCAAGTGAAGTGTCCGGGTCTACCTCGGAAACATCTTCAGAAATACATTTCAACCCTCTGAATTCAGCAGCTTGCCGCAACTCCTCAGCACTCATGGAGTCAATTGACTTACTTTCATCATAGCCATGCTCAAGCGAAACGGGTGTTGCTGATGGACGTGAAAGGTCAAAATGCTTCCAATCAGGAATTTTGCTTTGGGCTTCCCTGCCTCCGAAAAATGCATTTATTCGCTTTTCATCATCATGCCCTGAAAGCCAATGCAATGTTCCCAATTTACGGTAACGGGATACGGCCCACATCGCGGTTTTTACTAATAATGCCGGCGCGAGTGGTGCAAGATTCATCCACCATGGCATTTCTCCCGCGAGGCGATTGAAATAGTCTTCTGCCGTGATGTCCTCCCGGAAGGGTATTATCTCTTCAAGTTTATCTGAATCCTCATACCATTCTCCATGAAAATTCCTGGTTGCGAACCACTTCGCTTCAAAACATTTTTCGGGAGGCGGGCATCCTAAAGATTTAAGCAACAGAACTTCGAATTCATAATTGGTAAGGCGAAAATTCTTTCCACTGCCGATATTATAGAAATTTTTCCAGAATGATTCCGGAACATCTCGGCGGCATACTCCTACCATAAGTCTTGCTGAATCTTCGACAGTTGCCCATTCCAGTACGCCGCGCAGAGGCACGTGAAAAGATATAGGATCCGAACCCTTGTAAATTAGGCCGTTATGCAATATCCCGGATTGCCTCAGACTTACCCAATATTTAAGTCCTGACTCGGCAATAATTAGTTCTGCCTTTATTTTCGATACTGCATAATTATCGAACTGTGCGGCCATTATCGGGTCTCCTGTCCTTCCCCAGTGGTGAGGCTCATGGCGCATTGCAGTTTGTGCCACACTTCCTATGTACACTAATTTTACATTATCCCGATCATCTCGCTTCTTGATGGCATTCACTATATTTTCCGCTGCTCCTACATTGACTTCCAGTGTCTTTTCGGGATAATGGTCAGCAAGCGGAGAAACCATCCCTCCGATATGAAGCACGTATTCCGAATCTCCGATCGCCTTCTCCACATCTTCAGCATTCATAAGGTCGCCCCACACAACTTTCACGCCATTCTTCTCAATAAATGGGGCAAGCTTCTTGCGGTTCTTCTTGCTGTCACGTGCCAGAACCCGGATCTCAAATTCTTCCGGATACTTGATGAATTCATTCAGCGTCCTGAAACCCATTACTCCGGTTGCGCCGGTGATCGTTACTTTGGTCCGTTCGGATTTACCCTGATTTCCCTTACTCGAATATTTTGTATTGGTATCTTTCATCTTATTCTGCTGATGTGTTCTTTATATTTTCTGTAGCGCTTCTCCCGCATTGTCTCCCTTTTCCGCTTTTCTGTAGCGCGTTTAGGTAGTTTTAACGATTTGGGATCGAAAGTAGTGATGCCGAGTATTCCCTTTTTTATCTCGATGCTGACCGTGTCACCGACAATAAGGCTGGCATACTGCTTATGCTTTATATCCATCGATTTTTTACCATATTCCGGTATCTCGAAAGTCATCCTATAGACTTTGTATGGTGGACCCTGCACGTAGTATTTCCGCGTTACTCGCCGCGTGTGGTGTCGTGTTTCGGTAAAAAGTCTTGTCACCACGACTTTATCTTCATGGCGGGAGATAGACGATATATCATTGACAAGTAAAATTCCGGCAGAAGTCAGAGGCACCATCAACACGAGATTCAAAAGGATGCTTATCGCCGGCGAATCATAGCCTGTCAGGCGATGCCATAAAGGGTGCAACGCCATGCCGGTAGAGATGCCTACTAAAAAGGCTATGCCCCAAATGATCCATTCTCGGCCAATCACACGCTTGCTTAGAAGTAATGCCGTGACGAGCGCACCTATCGCTGTTATCAACAATACTACTCCTATTATACTCCTTATCGGACTGGTCGACTGATGCATTCGAGGCTGTAAAAATGATGGGTCTCCTTATTTGAATTCAAAATTACTAAATTTCCTTCTAATTATTATGGGTTTCACATAAAAATGATTAAATTTGATTGATTAATTTGTCTTTTGAATCACTTTAAAATTTTATATTTCATTATGAAATTCAAGTTTTGTCCCGATTGCGGGAAAAAGCTTTCCCATCGTGACTTGGGTGACGAGATGCAGGTTCCCTGGTGTGATGAATGCGATAAACCCTGGTTCCCTGTATTCCCTGTGGCAATTATAGCTTTGGTCTATAATGATGATGGGGAAGTATTATTACTCCGCCAGAATTACATTTCGACTCAGTTCCATAATCTCGTTTCAGGCTATATTGTCCCGGGTGAGGATGCCGAAACGTGTGCTGTGAGGGAGATTTGGGAAGAAACGGGGCTAAAGGTTGATAGGTTAAGACTGGTCCTCACGAGTTGGTTTGATGCCAAGGAAATTTTGATGATAGGTTTCTTTGCCCATACTCTGCAAAAGAAGTTGACACTTTCTTCTGAGGTCGATGATGCGCAGTGGATGGCTGCCGATAAAATTCTCGACTATCTCAGCAAGCGCACCGGTTCGGCTTCCCGCAGGCTTGCAACTGCCTTTATTGAGCAAATGAACGATAATTCTTTGCCCAATTGAAAGATTTATTAAAAATTTTTCCTCTAATTTTGCTGTTACCATCTTTTTTATTTACTTTTGTATTCCGACATAGAACTCATTTTTGCGTTCTATACAAAAAATATAAAAATAATATTAACTAATTTATCTGATATGAAAAAGGTTTTACTGCTTTTGTCTTCAGTCCTGACAGGTGTCGGATTGTTAAGCGCAGCTTCCACCGACACCGCTCCGGTTGGAAAGACTCAGTTGGAAAAATGCAGCATTGAGCTGACCCCATCCCAATTGTCCGGTCTCAAGACTAATGCTCCTACACGCGGCGATGAGCCCTATCTCGATTTTACATACGCCGGTGAACCCGTGAATGCTTACTCTTACCCTAATGTCTCCTCTGGGTATATTTATTTGGCAATGAAAATACCTGTAGCAGATCAGACTCCATATATAGGTGCGCAAATCACGGGTGTTACCTTCTACTCTCCGACTACTCAATTCAACATCAATCCCGTTAAGTCTGCCAGCGTGTTCGTTACGGATAACTTATCATCAGCTCCCGAGCAGACCACTGAAGCTAATTTATCTTCTTCCGGTTTTGGTGAAAATTTTGTGGAATTAGACCAGCCCTTTACTATTACGGGTGAAAAGGCTATATTTGTAGGTTATCGCTTCAAGTATGTGGCAAATTCTTATTATATTGTAGCCGATGAAAATCCGACGGACGCTCAGACATGTCTCTTTGCCAATGTGGCTAAGGAAACTGATACTCCTTCTTTATTAAATGTAGCTGACCAGATCGGATCGTTGTGCATAAGCGCCAGAATTTCAGGAGATAATCTTCCTATGAATCTTCTCTCTATCCGGGCGCTCGCTATTCCTGAATATGTCGCTCCCGGTTCTCCTTTCGAATTCCACGCTACTGTGAAGAATATGGGTGCCAACACTATCCAGTCTGCTAAATTCAAGGCTATTCTTGGTGAAAATGAATATACATCCGATTATTCCTTCTCCAAGACACTTGAAATTGGCGAAGAACGCCTCATTAAGATTTCTAACATTCCCAACACTACTGAAGGTGTATTCAAAGTCGCTGTATCTCCTCTGAGTGCGAATGATGTGCCTGTGGAGAATCCCGAAACCTTCAATTCTGCAAGTTCTTCCTTTAATTCGGAGCTTACGCGCCCTGTAGTGATTGAAGAGGGTACAGGTAACTGGTGCCAGTTCTGTCCGCGCGGCATCGTGATGATGGAATATTTTAAGGAAAATTATCCCGATTGGGTGCTTATTGCTGTCCATGGTGGTAATACTGAGCCTATGTTTGTGCCCGGATATGGCGAATGGTTAAACAAGTATGCTGCAGCTTTCCCGGCTGCTATGGCCAACCGATATATGAATGTGGATATCGCAGGAGATATCGCTTCTTATTACACTCCAATTTATAATTATTTCAATTCTACTCCGGGATATGTGACCCCTTCAATTGAGGCCGCTACAACCGAGGATGGTACTTCCGTTGATGTCACTGCCAAATCAAACTTTATTTTCGATACCGAGGTGAAACATTACCTCTCTCTCGTTATCGTTGAGGATAATGTAGGCCCTTATGCTCAGCAGAATTACTATTATAAAAGAAATGAACTTCCTCAGTGGAACGACATTCCAAGTGGAACCAAAATTAAATATAACGAAGTAGCTCGTGCCATTCTTCCTGATTTGGATGCCTTCCCAGCTCAAATTGAGAAAAATGTAGAATACTCATATACCGCAAATATGCCTTTGAGTTACACATATGGTAAGAAGCCCAACAGCCGCGCCGGTACTGAAATTAATCCGCAGAATGCTCGCGTTATTGCGCTCGTTACTAATTCTGTAACTGGTGCTATCGTTGCAGCTTGTCAGACTCCTATATATTGCACTGGTGTCAAAGGAGCTGTTTCTGACAACGTGAACGTTTCGGTAAATGTTGAGGCTGGCTCTATCGTTGTGAACGGTGCGGATAACTTCTCCGTTTATACTCTCGATGGCCGCCAGGTTTCTTCAAAGGATGTTCCTGCAGGTATCTACATCGTCAAGACTGAAGGAAAATCTTTCAAGGTAATGGTGAAATAATCCCGACTCAGAATTAAATTAATCTGAATAAAATAGGAGAGGGCCTCGAGGTCCTCTCTTTAATTTAAGTCTGCTCAAAATAAGTTACTATGTTTTCAAATGAAAACATAGTAACTTATTTGCCGTAATTTGCTCCACGCGGTGTCGGGTCGCTTACAACCACCGGCTTTTTATATACCTTCTCCATCAGAGTCTGCAGGTTTCGGGCTCCTTCTTTACGCGCTCTTTCAATTGTGCCGTTCTGATACAACAGTTTCTTCGACTTGTCTCTTATTTTAGCTTTTACCTTATTTTCTTCTTCGAGAGTCATTTTGTCGCTACGGAAAAGAGCCATTGGTCCAACGGCTTTGGTGTCGACAACATCCCAGGAATGATCTTCTGTGGATTCATAAAGCTCAACAATTTCAGGTGGAAGAATGATCTTTACAGTGTCTCCCTCAGAATTAATATCCATTTTCTCCAATTCAAAGGATACGTTTCCCTTTTGCTTCTGGATTGCAAACAGCATCTTGTTGTTTATCGTGTCGCAGACAGGCACTTCACTATATATCTCAACAGTGCAAAGCTTCGCCATTGTCTCAACTTTGCTAATCTTGCCTTTGCTAACTTCAATTGTCTTCTTTGGCGAAGAAACGGAAAAAAAAACTACGATTGCTCCTATTATAAGGATTATTATCCCATATAAAAAAAATTTTATGCTCTTTATCATGGCTTGCGTTTTTAGGATTTAAAATCTATGCTGGCAGTGTAGCCGTTTTCTTCAAAAAATGTCTCAAAATATTTTCGTGCCTTTCTTTTGGCTGCTTCCGTGATTTGTTCTTTGAATGCCGGATTCTCCTCTATCTCGGTTTTGAAGGAAGCGTTGGCTTTTTCTTTGATTTCTGCTCTTTCCTTGGAATCGAGATCTGACCGTAGCAGACCGATATTCTCATATACCCTGCGCATTTCCATGTCTCTGCCGGTTATTTCAGTCTTCACCGGAGGCAAAGTGACTTTTACTGTCTTGTTGTTCTCATCAAATACGAGGTCATCCATCTTAAGTGCAGACAAATCTATATATGCATCTATATATGTGTCGTAGGAATAGACCGCGATTCTTTTCCCAATGGTATACCAATCGCTGCTTTCCTTTTTGGCTGTCTTTGTGATTGCCATAGAGGCGAATACAAGCTTGTCAACCGATTTAATCTCCTGATAGAGTTCCATGTTGGTCTCGGTCTTTGCGCAAGATGACAACATAATGGCCATCAATGCAATTATCGTTAATGTCTTTGATTTCATATGATCGGTCTTTTGATGTTTATCAATTTTAAAGGTATTTATTAATGAGTCCGGTTCCTAAGCTTCCGGAGTGGTTCAATAAATCCGTTGAGTTCAATTTCCCATTTTTTCTTGGTTCTTATTATTAAGTTGAGAACGGAAAAATACTCCTCTATCGTTTAGACCACATCACACAAAGAATGTTAAATTCAACTATTAAAATACCCATACAGATGCTTTATCAATACAGATGCTTTATATGATTCTATTCTGAAGAAGCCTTACTTCCGCGGTTAATGTGAATGTTTGGTAGATTTGGTGTTTTTATAAAACTATTCTTTACTGAATAAGCAATATCCTAATAAATTATCAGTTATTGTTTATAGTAAAAATTTCGCATTTAAACTTATTCCCATGACGAGCAGTCTACACTATAATCTGAACTTACCCGATGATCTGTCGTCTATCCTCGAGCAGGACTTCTGGATGCTTGAGAACGTTGGCCCTGCTATGTTCAGCGCCGTGCGTGAACCTGTTAAATTCGCAGCTTCCACTTGGGTCGTAATTTTCAGTGGTAAATGTAAGGCCGATATCAATCTTGTAACATACGAAATAGATGGGCCGACGCTGGTCAACATTAAAAGTGATCAGTTTTTACATCCGAAAGATATCAGCGATGACTTTAACAGTGGGGTAATCGTTCTTTCAAAGAGAATCAGCGAAAGCCTTTTCATGTTTATGAAAGGGTCATCTCTAACGGCGGTCGTGAACCGACATCCTGTCGTTCCTATTGACCCTCAGCTTCTCCCGGAATTCAAGAAATTCTTTGTGGATACTGCGAATTTCCTTTCTGATCTGTCTAACCCCTATGGTTCGCAGGCTCTGCTTTTCCATATCCTGCTTTTTATTCATAAGACAGGATATAAGTGCTACGAACCCTTTGCAAATGAAGTGCTCTCGCGTCAGGGTCGTCTTTCAGACCAGTTCCTTCAACTTGTGCTCGAAAATTTTAGAAAGGAACGCTTTCTGGAATTTTATGCCAATCAGCTTCAAATTACTCCCAAACATCTTTCGCGCACCGTTAAGCAGCAGACCGGGTACACTGCAGTTGATTGGATTGAACGTTATGTCATTCTCGAGGCAAAAGTTCTCCTGAAGTCTTCTAACCTCACTATCCAGCAGATTTCCGATGAATTGAATTTCCCTTCTCAGTCTTTCTTCGGGAAGTATTTCAAGAAATTGACAGGTATGAGCCCTAAGGAATTTCGGAATTCATAGAAGTCGGTGAATGCAGGTAAGGTTCTGATAGGTTTCATAGTATATTTTTTACTTTTTTAATTGCGTTCTCAAAATTTTTTTTTAATTTTGCAATACTGAGTAAGCCCTTTACAGGCTTGCCCGAAGTATCTTTACCATAGAAAACACTAACCTAATGTCGACAGCCTTGTCGGCTCGATTCATATGAAATTTGGCAACGCTTCCAAAAGCAAATACCTTATTCTTATTGCGCACATCGGTGCGATATTGACTGCTACTGCATGGGGCACTTCTTTTCTTAGCACAAAAGTGCTTATGGAAACTGGTGGCTTTACTCCCGTGGAGGTATTCATTTACAGGTTCATGGCCGCTTATCTGATTCTTTTGATTTTTACTTTTAAAAAGATTAGATCTAATTCATGGCGCGATGAACTCACCTTTATCCTTTGTGGTATTTGCTCCGGTTCTCTATATTTTATCACCGAAAATTACGCTCTCAAACTCACCACCACCGGGAATGTATCACTTCTCGCATCGCTTTCTCCGATATTCACTACAATTTTGGTGGCAGTAATGTACAGGCAGAAAATTCAGCCCGGTGTGATTATTGGATCTATCGTTGCCTTTTTTGGTGCCGGATGTATAATATTCAGCCATGGCGAAAGTCTTGAAATTAGACCCGCAGGTGATCTACTCGCTTTGATGGCAGCCCTTTCCTGGGCTGTGTATACCATGGCTATCAAAAGGGTGCTACCTCTGTACAGCGGCTTCTTCGTCACAAGAAAACTTTTCTTCTATGGTGTGATTTCAGCTATCCCATTACTATTCCTTCAATCTGAACCATTGCATCTCGGCCTTCTCGTTGATTTTGCCGAGCCGAAGTATCTGATGAATTTCCTTTTCCTCGTGCTGCTTTGTTCGCTCTTCGCTTATGTCATCTGGAATGAAGTGATGAGGATTCTCGGACCGGTAACGGCTAACAATTACCTCTATTTCCAACCTATCGTCACGATGGTAGCCGCATATTTCCTCCTCGGGGAGAATATTTATGCTCTGGGATATCTCGGGTGTGTCCTAATTATCGGAGGCTTGATTTATTCCGACAAGTGCCCCGAAGGTTTCAAGTTCATCAAAAGAAACTGATTTCATATCATCCCATCCGGATAAGCCTTCTTTAAGAAATAAACGGCCACCCGATAATAGATTGGATGGCCGCAATTATTTAATATATATGTTTTTATTCTTCCGGAACGAGCTCAAAGTCTTCTTTCCCTACTCCGCATACCGGGCAAACCCATGAATCAGGTATGTCTTCAAATGCTGTGCCGGGAGCTATTCCATTGTCAGGGTCTCCTACTTCAGGATCATAGACCCAATCGCATACTGTGCAAATGTATTTCTTCATATTTGTCTTATTTTATTTGTTTCTATTTCTATAACAATTCTTCCTTTTGTATGGTTCGGACCGCTGATTGATAAAAGATTGATAAAAAATTTAGCTTACTTCTTTGCATATTCCCCTCATATGTGCTAAATTTGCGATAAGAATCTTCGCCGGCAAGCCTTTGGTTCTATCAAAGTAATTATTGAAATGACTTTATAAACTTCCCGCTCTCTAACTCAAAGTCAAGACCGCAGAATGATTCGCAATTCTAAAGCTTTTTACAAATTACATAAATAATAAATCTATACCATGGCTAAAGTAAAACCGTTCAGAGGCATTCGCCCTCCTCGTAATCTTGTTGAAGAAGTTGCTTCTCGCCCCTATGATGTTCTCAATTCTGAAGAGGCTCGTAAAGAAGCTGAAGGAAATGAAAAAAGCTTATACCATATCATCAAGCCGGAAATCGACTTTGAACCCGGTTTCGATGAGCATCATCCGGCAGTCTATGACAAGGCTGTTGAAAATTTTAAGCTCTTTCAGGAAAAAGGATGGCTGGTGCAGGATGAAAAGGAAAATTATTATATCTATGCCCAGACTATGGATGGTCGCACGCAGTATGGGTTTGTTGTTGGCGCCTGGGTACCCGATTATATGGAAGGCCGTATCAAAAAGCATGAGCTCACCCGTAGGGATAAGGAAGAAGACCGAATGAAGCATGTCCGTTGCAACAATGCTAATATCGAGCCGGTTTTCTTTGCCTTTCCTGATAATGAAAAGCTTGAGGGCATAATCCGGAAAGTAACTGCCGGTCAGCCGGAATATGACTTCGTGGCTCCCGATGGATTCGGCCATACTCTCTGGGTCATAGATGACCAAGATATTATTGACCAGATTACTTCCGAGTTCGAGAAAATTCCCGCACTATATATCGCCGACGGGCATCATCGCTCAGCGGCAGCCGCTCTTGTCGGAAATGAAAAGGCTCAGAATAATCCTGACCATAAAGGAGATGAGGAATATAATTATTTTATGGCTGTGGCTTTCCCGGCATCACATCTCCGCATAATTGATTATAACAGGGTTGTCCGCGATCTGAACGGACTTACCCCCGAACAGTTCCTCGATAGATTAAAGGAAAATTTTATTGTAGAAGAAAAAGGCGAGGAAATTTATACTCCCCAATCGCTTCATAATTTTGCCTTGTATTTAGGCGGAAAATGGTATTCACTTACAGCCAAGCCGGGAACATATGATGATTCCGATCCGATCGGCGTCCTTGATGTGACGGTATCTTCCGACTTGATTCTTCGTGACATCCTTGGTATTACCGACCTCCGCTCGGATAAGAGAATAGATTTTGTAGGTGGTATCCGTGGCCTCGGTGAATTGAAACGCCGTGTCGACAGCGGGGAAATGGCTATGGCTCTCGCCTTGCATCCCGTCACGATGGATCAGCTTATCAATATTGCCGATACGGGGAATATTATGCCTCCCAAGACTACCTGGTTTGAGCCCAAACTGCGCTCCGGCCTGGTGATACATAAACTCGATTGATGAAAAAACTCCTTATTTTAATTCTTTGGGTCGTGGCGGCTGTTCCCGTCACGGCCCTCGCTTGTACGTCAGCCATCGTGGCTGCCCATGCCAATCCGTCCGGTCGTCCGATCCTTTGGAAACATCGCGACACAAGTAATGTCGACAATAAAGTCGAATATGTGCCCCCGACTGAAGGTCAATTCGGATACGTCGCTCTTTTCAATGCCGCTGATGCTGATTTGCGCGAGGCTTGGATGGGTGTCAATGACGCAGGATTCGCTGTAATGAATACTGCATCTTATAATATTAAAGATGACAAAGTCCCTGCCAAAAAAATGGATAAGGAGGGCTTTCTGATGACGCGGGCTCTTCGTCAATGCCGCACGGTTGATGATTTCCGGAAGCTACTTGATAACTATCCCAGGCCAATGGGCGTGGAAGCTAATTTCGGAGTAATTGATGCTTTAGGTAATGGGGCCTTTTTTGAGACAAACAACCACTCTTATGTGGTTTATGATCTGGCCGATGCACCCGACGGTCTCCTTATTCGCACAAATTACAGCCATTCGGGTAGAAAAGGGGAGGGCTATGGTCATGTCCGGGAAGCTAACGCGGAATGTTTACTCAGAGATTTTGCCGCGGATGCCGCAATTACTCCCGAACTTCTTACGGAGAAGGTGAGTAGAACGTTCTATCATGACTCAAAAAAGGAAGACTATACCTTATCGGAAAACCGGAGTCTGCTTGACGATGATTTCATTCCCAGATATAAATCAACTGCCACAGTTGCGATTGAAGGCTGCATCCCGGAATCAACCTTGGATTCTGTAACCCCCGAATATGTGGCAGACCAATATATAATGTGGACTGGTCTGGGTTATCCTCCGGTGGCTCGGATAAAGGCTGCAAGGTGTCGTCCTGACGGCGTACCCGATGGTTTGAGAGGTTCCAGACCCGGTGGTCATTCTCAATTATGCGATGAAGCCAAGACTATCCGCGATAAAGTGTTCACAATCAAATCGAAAGATAAGAGATATATCGACATAAGCAAATTGTATAACTCCGAAGATTCCGGATTTGCGCAAAAGGCGGTCCGCCAGAATCTTGAAGAATACAGAAAGGAGAAAGCCGTCAGAGATGAAGTTGAGTGACCTTGAAACCTGCCGACATGATGATTTGGAATTGAATCCCGAATGGTCTGATTCCTCGCATTCCAGAGTTTTTAAGATGTCAGCCGGGCGATTCGCGACAGAATTGCTCTTCCGATATGCCTGGATTTGGCTCTTGTCGCTCTCTCTTTTTGCCGTTGCCGGTATAGTATTGGGCGTGACTGTCGATTTGCGTTGGCTCGTGGCGGCTTTGCTGATTATTTGCATCGTCTTGCCCATGGTTCTCGGATTTCTATATTATTTCTACGGCCTGCGGAAAGAATGTTTTGTCAATACTGTCCCTCACAGATTGATTGTGTGTGAAGATGGTATTGCCTGCAGGTTATGGATCAAAGAAACTAAAGAGGATTCTCGACAGCATATGGCCGGTGTCTCCGACAAGTCAGAAATCCGATTCCGCGATGAAGTCTTCCCGTTCTCGAAAATGGCAAGATTCATTATAGGAAAAGATTCGGCTATTGTCCCTTTGAAAAAACCGGCCTCAGGTTTCCTGTGGATTCCTGCAGATTCATTTGCCGATGCCGGCAATCTCTCCCTATTGCTTCAAAAGCTTGATGAGAAAACCGAATACGCATAGCTCCAAGTATTTCCCTCCCTTATATTTAAATATATTATGAGAATCATTAAAGACGCAAAGAAAAATTATTGCTTCATTATGGATATGGAAGTTCGCGATTATGAACTCGATTGCGAACAGATTGTGAATAATGCAAATTATCTGCATTATATGGAGCATACCCGCCATAAATTCTGTAAGGATGTCGGAATGTCGTTTATCGAGATGCACGAAGCGGGAATTGATGCGGTGGTGAGGAAAATTGAAATTGAATATAAGACTTCTTTGAGGGGAGGTGATTCGTTTCTTAGCTGTCTCAGGCTTGAAAGAAAAGGACCTCGCTTCATCTTTCATCAGGACATCATAAAAACCAATGGTATTGTCTGTGCCGAGGCTGTAGTGACAATCGTCGTCCTTAAGGATGGTAAACTTTCCCGTGGCGATGAGCTCGCAGCTCTTTTCTCCAAATATATCCGTTAATATATTGATTCCACAACAATTCGAAATGATTCGCAAGGACACTGACCGGACATATAAAATTGCATTAAGCCTGTGTCATGGTATGACGGTTTCCGTGGTCCGCACTCTGGCAGAGAGGGGAGTGTCTCATATCGATTTTTTCGAGTGGCCTATGAATAGGCTTTTGGAGGTTCTCGGGATTTCAACAAAGGGATTCCTTCAGACTATCGACAGGCAGGAAGCTCTGTTCAAGGCGCGCCGGGAAGAAGAATTTGTTATCAAGCATGGAATCCGAACTATATTTATGCTTGACGATGATTATCCCGTCCTGCTTCGCGAAATTCCTGATTCTCCGGTTATTCTCTATATTTTAGGTCACACTCCACTCGATGTCTCGCCTTCTATTGCGATGGTAGGAACACGGCGTTGTTCATCTTACGGACTCTCTTTCTGCGATTCTTTTGTCAATGATTTTTCTGCATATTATAACAATGCATTGATTGTCAGTGGGCTGGCTTTCGGTATAGATGCAGCTTCCCATTCAGCTGCTTTGAAATACAAGTTGCCGACCGTTGCCGTCCTTGCTCATGGACTGGATACGATATATCCTTCTCAGAACAGGCAACTTGCCCGCGATATCCTCGCGGCAGGTGGGGCGTTGATTTCAGAATATCCTTCAGCTACAAGACCATTTCCCGGTAATTTCCTTCAGAGAAACAGAATTGTAGCCGGATTGAGCGAAATGACTATCGTTGTCGAATCCGAAGTAAAGGGAGGAGCGATGTCAACGGCCAATTATGCTTTCTCATATAACCGGGAGGTTTATGCCCTGCCGGGCAGATACACTGATAAAGCAAGCTCCGGAGCCAATATGCTTGTTTCCAGAGGTAAGGCCCGTATTTTTACTTCAGTTGCGGATGTCATGTCGGAGATGGGTTGGCCTCTGCCGGCTCTGAATGGAGCTCGTCCTCCCGAAAAGAATTTGTTCCCCGAGCTGGAAGGCGATGCAGAAACAGTATTCAGTTTTATCCGGGATAAAAAATTGCCGGTAGCCATTGATGAAATTCATATGGCCACCGGATTATCTGTCCCCGTCTTGATGTCTACGCTTACCGAACTTGAATTTGAAGGAATAATAGTAAAACTCCCGGGAGCCCGCTACGAAGTACAATAACTAACTCCCTATAATCTCTTTTGGCCTTCAACGAAGTTCAAAAGGCCGACTTGGTTGCTTCATCTGCCTATCCCTTAACGACCGCGGGTGCGGATGCTTAGACAACGTAAATACCCTACGTGTATCTTCTTCCTTGGGGTATTTTTTCAAATACTTATTACATCCTGTCGAGCACTGTTTCTACCAAATGTCTTACCTTAGGCTTATAATCCGTATTGGCATTATTTGCTCGCCTCTCCGCGATGATACAGCAGACAGTCATTGCTCTATGCCCCATAAGTTTTGCGAGACCCTGTAGACACGCCGATTCCATCTCGAAGTTCGTTATCGGGCGTCCTTCATATCGGAAACTCTCAATTTTTTCATTTAGATTCGGATCTTTCAGCTTCAGCCTGACCATGCGGCCTTGTGGAGCATAGAAACCAACGGCAGCAATGGTAAATCCACGCCTCATGTCATTTCTGCCGATACGTTCCACAAGCTCTCGGTCAGCGTCAACTGTATAAGGCGCTGCCCAAGTCTTGTCCCATCCTGTATGCTCGCAGAATAGCCGTTCGAATTCAAGATCGCATACCTTATCCCTGTGGGCATAGAAATTTAATATACCGTCGAAGCCCGTTCCCTTATCAGCTATCACGAAATCACCTATATGGAGATCTTCCTGAAGAGATCCCGATGTTCCGATGCGGATGATATTCAATGTCCGATGTTCATCTTTCACCTTCCTTGTCTTGAAATCCACATTTGCCAAAGCATCAAGTTCCGTCATTACTATCTCGATATTATCAGGCCCTATGCCATGAGATATGACCATTACTGGTTTACCCTTATAGGAGCCCCCTATAGTGTGGAATTCTCTTGAACTAACTTCAAATTCTATAGTGTCGAAATATGAAGCAACCATATCTACGCGTCCCGGATCTCCGACAAAAATAATATTGTCACGCAATTGCTCTGGTTTCAGATGGATGTGAAAAACCGAACCATCCTCATTGATTATCAACTCCGATGCCGGAATAATTCTTTCTTTTTCCATGATATTCAGTATTTAAGATACCTTTATAACAAATCTCCACTCATTTTTATCACTCACACTCTTAAAAAATCAAACCCTTTTTATAATGCAGGATGATTCCAATTTTTTAAGTCAAAATATAGAGATTGCTTGCAGGGTCCAAAAAAAAGTATTAATTTTGTACTGCTATCAAAAACGACCAAGGAAAGATGCCGGAGTGGTCGATCGGGGCGGTCTCGAAAACCGTTGTGCGTTTTTACGCACCCAGGGTTCGAATCCCTGTCTTTCCGCAATCACCAAGATTGAAACTCGCTGATAATCAGTGAGTTTCTTTCGTTTTTAGTAACCTTAATATCTAGTTACTCCCCCAAGTTAGTCCCCCAAGTTAGCCCCCTGATTTCCAAGGTGGTCCGTCCGGCTCTCTTCGGCTCAAATATCCCTTTTCCTCAGTCGCAACTCAAAGGTTGCTCCTTCTGAAAAAGAATATTTTAGCTCGAAGATAGCCGCTCTGGCATTAACAGATTTTATTGAAAGAGGTCTTAATTAGGTAATACTATCTCAAATTTGCAAAAATCGGTGATTTGTGAAAGTTTTTTCGTAATTTAGACAACTGTATAATAACCTTTATATAGTAATTTTGCTTACGTTTTGCCGTTATATAAGTGTGGTTCAATTTGAGCATTTACTGCTTTAATTTAAAAGTGTCAGTTTTTAAGGTTTTCTAATCTCGGACACAAAAAAATCTGATAATAATTCGGAAGGGTAAATCCTTATGGAGTGCTGTTCCACAAATTCCTGACAATATGAAATATATTTTCTCTTTAATTCTATCCTGCTCATTGCTGACTGCAATATCTTGTATGGGTAAATCTTCCTCAGATGTAAATGGGGGAGCTGTTTCTTCTTCCGATTCTATCCCTGTGGTCTATTACATCAAAGACATCACCCCTGAGAATCTGGTGAAGGTCTATGAGGCTCTCGGGCGTAAGGCTGAGGGTAAAAAGATCGGTATTAAGATTTCTACCGGAGAGTCAAACAAGTCAAACCATCTTGACACAGCTTTGATTGCCGACCTTGTTAAGGTGATTGACGGGACTTTTATTGAGTGCAACACGGCATACGCAGGTAACCGCAACACTACCGAAGCCCATATAAAGGCTGCAAAAGAACATGGGTTTACCGATCTTGCCGGAGTTGATATTATGGATGCGAATGGCGAAATTGAGATCCCCGTCACCGGTGGTAAGCATCTTACAAAGGATATAGTTGGCAAAAATTTTGCAGATTACGACTTTATTGTGGTGTTATCACACTTCAAAGGCCATGCAATGGGTGGTTTCGGTGGAGCTTTAAAGAATATATCCATCGGCATTGCATCGTCTAACGGCAAGGCTTACATCCATTCAGCCGGAGCAACTGAAAATGCAGATGAAATCTGGGGTCACCGCGCTGAGCAGAAGGATTTTATCGAGTCAATGGCGGAAGCCGCGAAAGGAATAATTGACTATACAGGTGATCACATTCTGTATATTAACGTAGCAAATCGACTTTCAGTTGACTGTGACTGCAATGGCAATCCGGAAGAGCCCGAAATGGGTGACCTGGGTGTTTTTGCATCGCTCGACCCGGTCGCTTTAGACCGCGCATGCGTTGATATGGTATTCAATTCCAACGACCCCGGTAAAAGCGCTCTCATTGAAAGGATTAATTCCCGTATGGGAACACATATCCTCACTCACGCTGAAGAGCTTGGAATTGGTTCCCAGAAATACCGGCTCGTCACGATAGAAGAATAATCAGCAATCTTACATTCTGTGTTAGACGGCATAATAAGAGGCTAATGAGTTCATTAGCCTCTTACTTCTTATTGATTGCCGCCATGGATAAGAAATCTTGTATCTATACCTTGATCCTTTGTCTCTTAGTCCCCGTTTCCTTATCTAAGACCCCGTTCCCCAATATTTGGTAATGCAGAGGACGCATCTCACAGTTAACAAATATTGGGGAACGGGGTCAAAAATAATTAAAGGGTGCGCCGTTCTATTCGACGCACCCTTTTATTGGGAGTTTGTTAATTCTATAGCCGTGATATTCCGGCCAGGTTATTACTTGTCTTCTTCGTTCTTACGAGTGAAGATTACGTTGTAATTACGCTCCACTGCTACGCTCTTATCAGGTGAAAGAACCGTAATATGCAGATCGTGTACCTTATTGTCCATATACTTCTCTATATTCGTCAAGCGAATAATATATGAATTCTGCATGGCATCTGTGACGGGTAAGCTTTCGAGGGTTACACCGCTGAAGCTCGAATTGGTGTAGATAACCGTTCCACCGGTATATTCCGACATCTTGGCGTTATACTCCTTGCTTGTTTCACGGCCATCAGAGAAGACGGTGTGGATAGTACCGAGAGAAGTGTCCCAGTCTGTGAGAAGACTTTCTACAGAGAACTTAGCGATTCCATTGGGCTGATTGGGCTCATCTGTAAAGTTGACGAAAATACGGTTGGCACCGCGACGGAAAGAGAACTGGTCGGTGGCGAAACGCAACGCTGCCATACCGCACTCGTTGCTGCTTCCTCCCCCTGTGCGGTAAGATGGAGCCGCTGAAGTATATGCGTTAATTTGTCTATCAGTGCCCGCAAATCCGACTGTACGCGAAGTGCCGCTATGACCTGACCGATTCAAGTACTCAGTGAGTTCTTCGGCTGTCGTGATTCCGATTGCTCCTGTGATGGCGCCATCATATCCTACACATCCGAAGCGGATGTCAAGACTACCTGCATTAAGTCTTGTCGCCCAATCCGCTATATCTCTTGCTATGGCATTTGCCTCTTCCGACATTGAACCCGAATTGTCCACAAGGAACACCAGGTCTACCGGTACATTATGCTTTGAATCATCGTCATCTGCTGTGTTATACACCTTTATACCTTTAGGTGTATCATCGATTTCAACCCAGACATTCTGATCTCTCTCCCCGGTGCCGGCCAGACGTATCCATTCGAGTGTGTTGCGGTCCTGGATACCGGTCATGTCAATTCGGAACACGGCGGTGCCATCTTCATCCACAGTGGAATACTGTATGTTGGGCATACTTGTGGTAGTCTCGAAAATCTCAGGGTTGGGTGTTGCCTGACTGTCAGAGGGAATGTCTGTGCGGCTGCCGGCAATGAGCGCGATGGTTTCATCATCACTGCTGAGGCATGAGGTTAGCGTTAAGGCTGCTAATGCGCCTGCTGCAAGAAAAATGTTGCTTAATTTCATTTTGTTGTTAGTTTTTATAGTTATGGTTCATTATTTAATTTCGAACTCTACACGTCGGTTCTTCGCACGGCCTTCCGGAGTATTGTTATTGTATATGGGGCGCGATGCTCCATAATACTCCGTGGAAAGGCGCGATGAAGGAACTCCGCGGTTCACGAGATATTTCTTTACATTCTCTGCGCGGTTCTTGGATAATTTCATATTGACTTCATCTGAACCGACATTGTCTGTGTGACCCTTTATGATCACGTTGGAGTTTGTCCGTATCAATGTCTCGGCAAGGCGATCAAGATAGTTGTGTGAGGAAGAATTGATATCAGCCTTTGCAAATTCAAAGTTGATGTCATCATCTATCGCGCAGATTGTTTTGCCGTAAACGCTTTCTCCTCGAGCCATGATATCTACTATCTCGTTGAGTGTATAGCATGGTTTTTCCTCTACCGGTTCCACGTATTCCTCTACGGGCTCGTAGACAACTTCCTTTTCCTCGATGATTATTATTTTGTTTTCCTTACGCTTGAAGGCATCGAAGGGAATACCGAATGTAAGCTTTGCCTCAAGGCCCTGATATTTGCGGGTGCCCTCTACTTTAGCGTTAGCCGGGAACATCGGGTTGATATTGATGGCATCGCCATCTTTCTCTTTGGAGCCGTAGGTGTCGGTAAAGCCATATTCGTACATAAGTTCAAGTCCGACAAAGGCCTTGCTTGAACCAAGCGGGAAATGATATCTTGCGCCGATTGCCGCTGCTCCTGCAAAGTAAATGCTGTTGTAGTTCGACGTATTGAGGTCAAGATGACAGCCTCCGTACGTATGGTCCGTATAGTCTTCCTGCAGACATACACTGCCACCTGTAGAAAATCCAAGAATCGGAGCTACATATACATATGGACGTACTGCCCACGATGTATTGCCCATATTATAGATGAGAGGCACACGGATATCTACATAGCCTGATTTCACCTTATAAAATATATTATCAATGTCTTCAAGTTCATAATTGAAGTGATTGATTCCGATATTCGTTATTCCACCGCCACGCTTTGTGAATGCGATTTCCGGACGAACTGCCCATTGACGCTGTGCCCCGAATTCTCCTTGAACGAAGATCGAGAAAACGCTTGAATCCAGATTGGTATAATCCGGAAAGAAATCCCGGTCAATATCAGAGAATGATGGAAACGAACAATGATAACCACCGGTCAAGCCTATATACCACTTCGGGGCTTCTTCCTCTTGGGCAAGAAGGGGAGTGGCCGCTAATAGGGCGAGACCTGCAAGTAGAAAGGATTCTTTTTTCATAAATACTTAATTAATTTATTTGTATATTGTTGTCCTGAATTTATTTACAAAATTAATATTTAAAATCCACTTTTACAAAAAAGTGGTACTTGCGAACGGATAAAATGGATAAATAATCGTATAAAACTAAGTTGAAATATAATTAAAACCTCTTCCCTTAATTGTCTTCATTCGCTTGATGTTGACATAGTTACAAAGGGAAGAGGTAATTTTGTATCTGTAATTCAATTATTATATCAAATCTGTTTTCCGGATTATAATAGATATGTTTCTTTTGCCTTTAATCGTGCTAATGTGATTTCATATACATTAATTGCAGTAAATATGCATGCTGCGGCAATCACTACCCATCCTATTATACTGTAATCGATAGGTATCGATGCAAATCGTAATTGTGGCATGGATATGCTTAATGATTTTATCCAGTTCTCTATGGTCGGGAATAAGATAGTAAGAATTACTCCCATGACAAATCCGCTCACGGCCGCAACGCCGACTGCAAGCCGTTGTCTCTTTTTGAGCGCGGCGCTTTGCTCCCGCAGGAATTCTACCATCTCCATATTCTTTTGCAATTTTAAAATAAAATTGTCGGAGGATGATAATTCCGGTTGGAAATCGTTGAACAATGCTCTTATTTTATCGTCGTCCATTGTATCTGCTTTAGGAGTTTGACATTATTTTGCGGAGATGGATTCTTCCTCTTGACAGGTGCTGTTTGACGGCATCACTTGATGTTTCTTCAATTTCTGCGATTTCTTTTATGGAATAGCCCTCCATATAAAAAAGCAGAACCGAAGTCCTTTCTTTACCGGGTAGCCGGTTAAGTGCAGAATAAAGCTCCTGATATTTGAATTGAGAGTCTGTAGAATCGGACGAAACTATATTCCGGGCTTCTTCATAATCGGAGAATAATTTTTCCGAACGCTTATGATTGAGAAAGACGTTATAACTTATTTTGAAAATCCATGCATTAAACTTCTCCGGACTATTGAATTTATCACAGGAAAGATAAGCCTTGATATATGCTTCCTGAGCTATATCGTCGGCAAGTGAGGAATCTCCGCAGCAAAGGGCCACAAGAAAGCGACGTAATGCTTTTTGTGTGCCCTCTACGTGTTTTATGAATTGCTCACGAGTCATTTCTCTTCACTCTCAATTGTGTCTATCTGTTTCCGGGTTACATAATACACAATAAGATAGCTGATACCGATAGCAATCACTATACCTCCGAAAACCAGTGGAATCGTTACGGGATCGTCTCCCAATTCTGATTCACCGGCTAAATTTACCAATCCCACAATGATTAACGCCAAACCAATCAGGGAATACATACACCCGCGCAAGAGGCGGATATTCAATAATTCGCGAGGTGTCCTTAGGGGCTTTCTTAACGATTCAACAAGTTTGTCGGTGTCTACATCCTTATTGGTTTCTATTGCTTTAAGGATGATCTGTGTCTTTTTATTCTCACCATTAATTTTTGTTAGCGAAATGATTAGAACAATCGACACGGGAAGAATCACACATATGAAAATTGGAACAATAATTTCTACTTCCATGAATATATAT
>JAIDDJ010000060.1 GCA_029055345.1 Muribaculaceae bacterium
AATGTTCTATATGGTTCAAGTGAACCGAATTTATTTAATTTTTAACCCCGTCCATTTTTAGTGGACAGTAGTGATATATTATATAATTCCGGGGTTCGTTGCATTGTCCACGATTTTTTGGATTTATTGCAGTCAGCAGTAGTGCGAGCGCCAACCGAGTGGTACACGCCATAACCAAATGGATAGAGTGGAAACTCGGACAAATAGTCGATTCCACCAAAACAACCGTCTGCCGACCGAGCGAGAAATATCGAAAGATATTCTGACACGCAGAGGCTTGGTAAAGCGTCTTGACTCTTATAGGATCAGACACTCATTGAAAACAAATTAAACCGCTGTATATCGAACGGCATTTATGGTGGTGTGAGAGGAACGGAAACGAAAGTAGGTCAGAAAACTTTCGTTTCCCGACCTACTCGAATGTTATTATTCTTTTGCGAGGTGCGTTATTTGGCTTTCTTGGCGCAGGTGCGCTTTTTGGGTGCCGCTTTTTTCTTCGGAGCTGCCTCTTCCTTGACTTCTTTAACTTCAACTTCTTCCTTGGCGGGAAGGTTGTCGTCATGAATGATATTGGTCCGAAGGGTTTTCACTTCCTTATTTAGGGACTCTATTTCTGAAGCTTGGTTGCGGATGGTGAGAAGGAGCGAGTTGAGCTCCTCGTTGTCGATGCTTTCAGGATATTGCTCATCAACGCGTACGAGGAAGTCAGCGAGCACATTCATATAGTTGGTAAACGCCGAGAATGGAGAGTCGTAGGGGCTGAATGCCGCGTGTGAGGCTCCGTCATCCTTGTTCTTGGTGCTCATATAGTAGAAATGATCGCTGCTCTGGAGATATTCCCAATCCATCTTCAGACGACGATCTGTGCAGAGACTTACGCGTTCTGCTACACCGTAAAGTTTGCGCAACGCTTCGCGCTGTAAGTCATTTCCTTTCCATGCAGAAACGTCACGAGCTTCATCAATATCAGAAATTGGATAAGGAACTGAAAGTTCGTCGACCGGTTTCATCTTTGCTGTCACCTCCGAAGGGGTTGCAAACACAATGTTGCGCTCGGCAGCAAAGCGTGGAAGTGCCTTCATGAATTGGAAGATACCAGTTCCGGCAGGTAGGAAGGAGCCGAAAGTATCCATGCTGAAATAGAGGTTTACTGCCTGCTCTTCTTCGGGAAGGGCTGCAATCCAATCCATATACTTGTCAGCGTTCAACGGATATTCAGGCCATGAAGGGTTGTTGAAATTGCGGGCGATATCATCGCTGAGCTTATCATTGGTCAGAAGCAGTTTAAGCTTCGGAGCCGTGGCTGACTTGTAAATATAGTTAGGTGATTTCCAACCAAGCACGTGCTTCGCGCCGGCTGTCAGACAGCTTTTGAACCCCATACCGCTGATGAGCATTGCAATGTCATCATCGTAGATCAATTCAGTATTGGCGAAGGTCTTGGTCTTTACGCCGAGAGTGCGGTAGATTAAGTCGCTTTCCAGTTTCACCTCGCGTATAAATTCCTCCGGATCTTCAAGGGATGCAAGCGAATGCGCAAAAGTTGTGGAAAGGAACTCCACATTGCCGGTGTCGGCAAGTGCCTTCAGCTTGTCGATACATTCAGGAACATATTGCTGCAACTGTTCAAGAGCAGTTCCTGATATAGATATAGCACATTTGAAAGCACCGTTAGATTCGCGAATCATATCCATGATCGTGTCGCACATGGGCATATACGAAACCTCTGCAAGACGGGAGATAATCTCATCGTCGGCAAAATCATCGTAATAATAATGGTCATTTCCAATGTCAAAGAAACGATACCTCTTCAGCCGGTATGGCTGGTGAATTTTAAAATAGAAACAAACGTTCTTCATATCTTGTGAAAGAGTTTATCAATTAATAATCGGGCCTGGGCCCCGGTTGTGCGGTTAATCAGGCGAGCAACCGTATGACCGCAGTAAATTAGGTAATCTGTCAATTGCGGCTTTCGATTACTTTCTTATAGATATCGATCACCTTCTTACCGGCCTTTTCCCATGTGATTCCATGGATTTCTTCGATGCCGCGGTCGCGGAGCTCCTTATGTAGAGCCGGGTAAGTGGTCAGGGCATGCATTGCATCGGCCATAGCGTCAATGTCCCAATAGTCGGTCTTGATGACATTGTCAAGGATTTCCGCGCAGCCGCTCTGCTTAGAGATTATTGATGGAACGCCCATCTCCATAGCCTCGAGAGGAGAAATGCCGAAAGGCTCAGACACGGAGGGCATCACATAAACATCCGAATCAGCCAGCATTTCATATACCTGCTTGCCGCGCAAGAAGCCAGTAAAGTGAAAGCGGTCCGCGATATTTCGTTTAGCCACGAGCCGAATCATATCATCCATTTTGTCGCCGGAGCCTGCCATCACGAACCGTACATTCTTGTTTTTACGGAGCACCTTTGCGGCCGCTTCGACAAAATATTCCGGACCTTTCTGCATTGTGATACGCCCGAGGAAAGTAATCACCTTATCCTTACGTTCGGTTTTCGGAAGCGACAGGAGATCATCGCTGAGAGGGATCACCGCGTTATGGACTGTAGTGACCTTGTCGGGAGAAATGCCATATTTCTCAATGACGGTGCGCCGGGTAAGTTCAGATACCGTTATAATGTGATCGGCATTGTTCATGCCATCTTTCTCGATGGCGAATACCGTTGGATTCACATTTCCGCGCGAGCGGTCGAAATCTGTGGCATGCACGTGAATAACCAGCGGTTTGCCAGTGATATTTTTCGCATGAATGCCGGCCGGATAAGTTAGCCAGTCATGGGAGTGAATGATGTCGCAAGGAATAGTGCGGGCTATCACTCCGGCCACAATTGAATAATTATTGATTTCCTCAATCAGGTTATCAGGATAACGACCCGAAAATTCGATACATCCGAGGTCGTTAAGCCTCATGTAATTGAAGTCGGCATAGATATGGTCGCGCAGGTCGAAATAGGTCTGCGGATCCATTACTTTTCCGATGCGGCTTTCTACATACTCGCGGCTTACATCGCGCCAGGCCACAGGAGTGCAGTTGGCGCCGATGATATTGGCGAATCCTTTCTCCTCGTCGCCCCAAGGCTTAGGGATAACGAAAGTGATATCCATATCGCCGTTATTGTGCATACCCTTGGTAAGACCGTAGCTTGCCGTCCCAAGGCCTCCGAGGATATGAGGGGGAAATTCCCACCCGAACATTAGTGCTTTCATCTTTTATACGTTTTCTTCGGTTTGGGATAATAATTTGCTCATACGGTTCACGGTGCGGATGGTGCTGAGAATCTCGCCGACATTCTTAGCGGTAGAGACAGCGCCACGTCCGGTGTATGGAGGATTACCGTCATACATTTCTGAAAGGGAGCCGATGCATCCTTCCGACATCTCCTCTTCATAACCGATAAGCATTCGTTCGATAAAAGAGAGACCGCTCACGCCAAATACCTTGAAATAGGCATCGGCATAGAAGCCGAAAAGCCAAGGACGAGCCGGGCCCTGATGAACGGTATATTCACGTTCGGTCGGATTACCTACATATATCGGACGATAATCGTGGCTTTTGGGGCTTAATGAGCGGAGGCCCTTTGGTGTAAGGAGTTCGCGCGTACAGAAATCCAGCACTTTCTTCCGCTGACGACGGTCGAGCGGTGAATACTCCAAGCCAATCGCTATAGCCATGTTCGGACGCACCTCAAGATCAGTATAAGTGCCGTTTACATAATCATACAGATAACCGAAATCATTGAGGAATGTCTGAACAAACGCATCTCCGCATCGCTTCTCAAGATCGTGAAGGCGATCGAGTTCCTCACCTTGAATCTCCGCGCTTTCGAGCATCGAGATAAGGAATCGGATTGCATTATACCATAAGGCGTTGAATTCCAAGATATAACCGGTGCGCGGAATAATCGGACGTCCATTTATCGAAGCCGAGAGCCAGGTAACAGGTGTATTTGTACCTTCCGTGCTCAGAAGTCCGTTGTCGTGGAGTTTGAGGTTACGGATTCGGGAATCCATAATGCATCCCACAAGGTAACGGACATTATCAAGATATTTCTTACGGCATTCATGCACGTCGGTATACCGTCGGTATTGCTGAATAGCCCAGATTGTCCAAAGAGGAATGTCAGGAAGATCAATATCCTTTATTACGGGATCTGTTGCGCCCGTTTCGATATAATTACGGAGACTCTCGATGAAAGTGGAGAGGATAGTATGGTAGTCTTCCTCATGGTCAATGGCGAGAGTACATCCCGGGAGGGCGATAAGCTCATCCCTTCCCCGCACGTTATACCATGGATAACCGGCCATAATATACATGCCCCGGTCATTCTTTAGATAAAACTGTTTAGCGGCGTTTTTAAGGCAGTTATAAAAACTTGTGCGGCAGGTGCGTGTCTTCAGTTCCTCTGTATAAATTTTCTCGAAAGTGGAGGGGTCCGTTTCAAAAGTCGAAGCCGAGAAAATGATAGATTCCCCTTTTTTGATTGGCAGTTCGAAGTAACCCGGAACCCACAAATCTTCCTTATAAGGAATCCCGCGGTCGCGATCCTTATAATATTCCACCCCCTTATACCAGTTCGGGTCATCTATCCAGGCAGCTTCCTTGTTGAACTGCATGAACAATTCAGGATATCCCTGATACAGGCAAGTGGCGATACCATTAGGTACGTGGCGGATATCCTTATTGATTGCCGGGTTCTCCATCACGAGAGCATTGGCATCCCTGAAGGCGAGGAAGGGGCGGAAACGCAGCGTTGTCGGTGAATGCGCCTCAAGCAGCGTATACTTGATTAGGATGCGGTTTTCGTGGGAGATGAACACCTTCTCCTTGGTCATAATCACTCCGCCAACGCGGAAAGTGAGTTTTGGTACAGACTCGCAGGTAAATTCCCTGATATACTTGTGACCATTGGGGCTGAAAACGTTGTCGCCATATTGGTGCAGACCAAGGTTGAAAGATGCTCCATGCTGGATCACCGATTCATCAAGCGACGACAGAAGCACGTGGGCCTTGTCGTCCATCTCGGGAATCGGGATTACCAGTAGACCATGCTGTTTGCGCGTGTTGCAACCTACGATTGTCGTGCAATGATAGGCGCCCGACATATTCGTGCGCAGCATCTCCTTGGGTAACGATTGCTCCAGGTTGATCATAAGATTCTTGTCAAATTTAAGATAGCTCATGATAACTTAGATATTTGTGGGATTGATTTTATAATTAATATATTAAGCAATGACTATATTATCGAAAGAGGTCTTGACTTTCTTCTACAAAAATATGAAGAAAAAGTGATTTCGGCAATATGTTTTTGAGCAGTTTTTTTATACAAATAGTATCAATGCTCAATTTTTTATATCATTTGCAACATTTGTATCATCGGCCATAATCTGCTTGATCAGTTCCGGGTCGGGAAGTTGCAGATCTTTCATAAGTAAGCCTGAAAATTCATTATAAGCCGCGGTGCGCTGCGGTTCGATTTGAGCGAGCATATCCTTATAAAGTTGCTTGAAATCGGAGATAAATATCGTAACACCCACGTTATCGAAAGCCTTTAGAAAGTCGGCAACCGTGAAATTCTCGCTTTCGACAGCCGAAGAAATTCCGATTGTGCGGTCAGGCAATGTCACATCATATATTAGTTTTGCTTCCTTGAGCTTTTCTACAATGCGACCGACAATTCTGATTGGAAGGTAATATCTGACTGCAATCTGCTGCATGGTGAGCGGCTTGAGTCGGTTGTGAAACCTCTTGACGGTAACGGCCATTACAATGAGGGCTACATTATGCCATCCGCGGTTGGAGATTGCGCTCTCGTCGCCCATAAGATTGAACGTGAACACATTCTGCATGGAATATGCAATCATACATCCTGTCAGTAGCACCAGCCATGAAAGCTGCAGCCAGATAAGCAGTAAGGGTAGGAAAGCGAAAGATCCATATATGGCATTATATTTCGAGACGTAAATCTGACCGTTAAGGAAGAGAATCTGAAGAATCTGGAAAGAGACGGCAGCCAGGAGAGCGGCGACCGCTGCATATTTGAATTGAACCTTAGTGTTCGGTATCAGATAATAAGAGAGTGCGAAAGCGAGCCAGCACAAAAAGAGCGGGGCGAGTTCAAGCGACCAGTTGACCACAGGTGTCAGAAACGGGAGCTTGAGGTTAGCTTGAATCACGCTCGACATGAAGATGGATACACCCGAAGAGCAAATCATCAGCACCGGAATCATGAGGCAGATAGCAATATAATCGGTGAATTTCTGATATAAGGTTCGGGATGTTGTTACGCCCCATATTGAATTGAAAGTATCCTCAATAGAAGACAGCAGTGAAATAACGGTCCATAGCAGCACAACGATACCGACTCCGACGAACACACCCTGTGTGGCTGAATTTAGATAAGAATCTACAAAGCTTAAGGCAGTGGTTATCACTCGATCCTGCGAAGGGAACATCTGGTAAAGCTGGCCTTGAAGGGCATCCTGCAGCCCGAAGCCTCGTCCGATAGCAACGAGAAGCGCGAAAGCCGGCACGACCGACAGCACGGTCTGATAAGTCAGCGACATCGATTTATTCTGGAGGCTTGAATTGAAGAATGCGCTGAGAGTAAGGTTGATTGTCTTCACCATGCGCGTGCCTGCCGTGTTTTTAGGATCGGACCAGACACCATCGGTGACATATGCATAAGTTTTCTTAGCCTTGAAAGCTAAATTGCTGAAGAAGCCATCTTTCTTCTGGGAGTCATTTTTCATGAGTCGTCGGTATTGAAAAGATAACGTGAGAGGAGAGACAATTCACTAATATAACCGTGAGAGGAGAGACAATTTACTAATATAACAAGGGGACGGCTCAAATGTTAAGAGTCGTCCCCGAAAGAAAACAGTGATGCTATAAGCCGGGTTATGTACTCCAGACGGGCCGGAGTGTCTGTCATTTATCTATGCGGCCGTTTGCACGGCTCGCTAAAGCAGTCTACCCCCCGACAATGGACGGGCAATCCTTTGCTGCCGGTGTATTTGACCTTGCAACTCGCAGGTTGTGCGGCCCGGCATGTCACCATGCCGGCCGGTGGGCTCTTACCCCGCCTTTTCACCCTTACCTTCCGAATGGAACGGAAGGCGGTAATTTTCTGTCACATTAACCCCGACGTCGCCGCCGGCTTTCCGTTAGAAAATGCGATGCCCTGCGTTGCCCGGACTTTCCTCTTTATGCCTCTTGCATAAAGCGACAGACCGCATCACTGTCGAATTAATATGTCGCGCACACTCTTCAGAATTGCTTCATCCGATATGCGTGAGGAGTCGAACGACAACGAATAATTGTTGGCGCGACCCCATGATTTCCTGTTTGTAAAGTAATTATAATACGATTCCCGTTCGCGGTCGCGACGGTTCGCGATTTCAGTGGCCTGCTCGATATCTGATGTCTCTCCGCGGCTGATAATATTCCGCGCCCTGACTTCAATGGGAGCATGAATGAACAGCGAGACGACATTAGGATGGTCGCGCATCACATAATCGGCCGTTCTCCCCACGATGACACAAGATTCCTTCGAGCAAATATCCTTGATCACTCGGCTCTGATACTCATAAATTTTCTCCGGACTCATCGGCGCCTCGCTTATATTGGCTGTGGGAGCACCATATGTGAACGACAGAATCGAGCGCATGAACGACGGTCGGCGCTCATCCTTCGATGCGAAAATATCCGGGTTGTAGCCAAGGCGCGACGCAGCCTTATCAAGTAGACTCCGGTCATAATAGGATACCCCCAGCGCATCGGCAAGCATCTTGCCTATACGCCGGCCACCACTACCGTATTCGCGACCTATCACTACCAAAAAAGGCCCTTTATCTTCGCCGGATACTTCCATAATTGCTTTATTTCTTATTCTTTTCTGCAAATTTAATTAAATTTTTTATTACTTTTGCATTTGTTTTTGAAAAATGCAACGCCGCCCTAATAGTTTTTTATCAGGCGGCCATTTGAAAATACAGCAGTATGATGGATATAAATGCTTTGTCCGAGGACCAAGAAGCCCTTGAGGAGGCAGGTTTGGATGCCTATCAATATCTGATCGATCATTGCGAGACATGTGGCGATGAAATCTCCGAGCATATAGCGAGGTTACGTAGCGTAGACAGCACGGGGCAGTTCCTTGCCAGCGCGGCCCGATACCTGGCGGCCCTCGACAGGGAGAGATTTGAGCCCTGGCTGACCTCCATTATCGAGGGCGCAATTGAAAAAGACCGCGAACGCCGATATATCGGATCGCTCCTTCAGGCTATCTGGGGAGAGGATTATATGGAAAGAGCCGAGGAACTCAAGGCTTCCGACAATAATTTCAGGCGTATCTACAAGCGGATTTTTCCTGAAGAAACGATTTGAAAAATGAAAAAATATATTCTTGGCCTAATAGTTATGGTTATGGCAATGACAAACGCTCACGCCGAGCCGGTTATAGATATCAAGACCACGCTTGGCGATATAAAAGTGAAATTATATGACGACACTCCAATACATCGTGATAATTTCCTCAAACTTGTAAAAGAAGGATATTACGACGGAGTGCTGTTCCACAGGGTAATTAAGGATTTTATGGTGCAGACCGGAGATCCGAATTCCAAGACTGCCGACAGCACTACAATGCTTGGCAGTGGCGACCCGTCATATACTCTCGAAGCAGAGATTCTCTATCCAAAACATTTCCACAAATATGGGGCGCTTGCGGCAGCTCGGACAGCCGATCAAGTGAATCCCGAGCGCCGTAGCAGCGGTTCTCAATTCTATATCGTAACGGGAGAAAAGCAGTCACCCCGAACGCTTGATATGATGGCAGAGCGCGCAAACCACGAGCGCAAGCAGGCATATTTCAACCGGTTGTGTAAAGAACATATGGAAGAAATCAGGGCATTGCAGACCGCAGGCGACCGCGAGGGGCTTGAGGCGCTGAGGCAGCAGCTTATAGCAAAGACTGAAGCTGATGTCAAAGACGAGGCACTCCCTGAGGAAATTAGGAAAGCCTATATAGAGCAGGGAGGTACTCCCCATCTGGACGGACAGTATACGGTTTTCGGTGAAGTTGTGGAGGGAATGGATGTTGTAGAGAAAATCCAGAATGTCCCGACCGGAAGAGCCGACCGGCCTAAAGAAGATGTTCGGGTCCTAAAGATGACTGTGGAATAAAGACGGCATAACTTGAATAAAACATTTCCAAATGTTTTGAGCTGCCTTGCATAGAAAATTACATTTGTGTTTGGCAATCTGAATAAATTGTTTTAAATTTGGCAATTAAATAGAGTCGGCCGGGATTGTTCCCCAATTCCCGTCCGAATTCTGAAAGGCAATACGTAACTCATAAATGATTATGAACGAGTCTGAAAAGGCAGCTCCTGAAATGGAGGCTGTAACCCCCGTTGAAACAGCGAAAGAAACAGAATGCACCCTTGCATCCTCCGATGTATGTGTCGAGACAGAAGATCCGGCAGAAATGATAGCTTCAGTAGCAGAAGCTGAAAGCGAGGATGAGAAGGTGGCGAATGCCCGCCGTTTCAATGCAATGACTAAAGAGGAACTCAGAGATACCCTCAAGGAAATTGTAGAGAGTGACAACATGGAAGCTCATCGCGAAGTGACCTCCATCAAGCAGGCATTCTTTAATTTGAAAAGCCGTGAGAACATGGAAGCTCTCAACGCCTTTGTAGAGGAAGGGAATGAGCCCGGTGATTTTTCGGCCGAGCCGGATGAAGTAGAGAACGAGCTCAAGGAGCTTTATTCTCAATTCAAGGAAAAGCGTGCGGCCTATATTGAGGCTGAAGAGCAGCGTCGCGCACTTAATCTTGAAAAGAAGCAGGAGATTATCACCCGTATGGAGGAAATCGCCGGCGATATCGATAATGTCAATACCAAGTTCCCTGAGTTTCAGCAACTCCAGCAGGATTTTAAAGCTATAAAGGACGTAACTCCATCTGCCGAAACTGAAATTTGGAAGCAGTTCCAGAGCGTGGTGGAAAGATTCTATGATAATCTGAAAATAAATAAGGAGCTCAGAGACTTCGATTTCAAGCGGAATCTGGAGTCAAAAAAGGTTCTGATAGAGGAAGCCAGAAAGCTTGAGACGCTGACTGATCCGATAGCTGCATTCCGTGCCCTGCAGGGTCTCCACGACCAGTGGAGAGGCATTGGTCCGGTTGCGAAGGATATTCGCGAACAGCTCTGGGATGATTTCAAGCAGGCTTCAACAATCATAAACAAGCGCCATCAGGACTATTTCGAACAGCGGAAGGCTGCCGAGCAGGCCAATGAGGAAGCCAAGACTAAGCTCTGCGAGGAAATAGAGGCAGTTGACCATTCGGAGTTCAAATCGTTCGCCCAATGGAATGAAGCCACAGACAAAATCATCGAACTTCAGAAAAAGTGGAAAGAATATGGGTTTGCATCGCGCAAGGCCAATACGATACTTTACAATAGATTCCGCAAGGCCTGTGACGATTTCTTCGAGGCTAAGACTGCATTCTTCCAGAAGACCAAGGACGAGTTGAATTCCAATCTTGAGAAAAAAACAGCGCTATGCGAAAAGGCCGAGGCTCTCAAGGAACTTGACGATGTAAAAAAAGCAACAGATGAGATAGTTAAGCTCCAGGCCCAGTGGAAGGCAATTGGAAGCGTGCCCAGAAAGGTAAGCGATGCAATCTGGCAGCGGTTCACAACGGCTTGCAATTACTTCTTCGATGAGCGCAAACGTCTCAGCAAGGAGCGTCATCGCGAAGAGATGGAGAATCTTGAAAAGAAGCGCGAAATCATGGCCAAACTTGCAGCTCTGCCTAAAGATGGCGATCGTAAGGAAGTCATGCCTCAGGTAAAGGAGCTTCAGGCCGAATGGCAGAACGCCGGATTTGTGCCTTTTAAACTCAAGGATAAGCTCTATGCCGAATACCGCGAAATATGCGATGCCCTTTATGACGCCTACAACCAGCGCGAATCGCGTAACCGCATGGCTTCATTCCAGACAAAGCTTTCTGAAATCAAGAACGATGGTAATAAAGTAATGCGCGAACGCGACAGGCTTTTGCGTATTTGTGAAGCGCGTAAGACAGAACTCAAGACTATTGAGAACAACATGGGATTCTTCAGCGTGAAGTCTTCCGCAGGCAATTCGATGGTCAAGGAGATGGAGAACAAGATAAAGCGCATCAAGCAAGATATAGAGGAACTTCAGCAGAAGATAGCCCTGCTCGATGCCGAAGAATGAAAAAATGAATTAATTATATCGCGGATGCGACCTCCGGAGAAGGGGCCGTATCCGCTTTGATTTTTACATTGTAGCACAGACATCTATTAATAATTAAACAGAAATCTATTAATAATTGAAATGACAAAAATAAGGATATTCATAACGATAGCTACCATAGCCCTATTGTCATCAGTGGCTGCCGGCAAAGTAAAGACCAATCCTATGCCGGAGGTCGGCCTTACGGACTACTACGATTATCTTGCCAAAGCCGACCAAGGAGATGTTCAGGCAGCCCGCATAATTGGGAATTGTTATTTGACAGGAAAGGGTATAGATAAAGATGCCAAGCAGGCCTGGAAATGGTATGCCAAAGCTGCCGGGAAAGGAGATCTGGAAGCGCGCTATCGCGTGGCATGTCTTTATCGTGATGGCATTGGAGTAAAGAAAAATGAGGCCGAAGCAGCTTATTGGTTTGGAAAAGCTGCCTCCAATGGTCATGCTTTAGCATTGTTGAATCTGGCAGACTGTTACGCAAATGGTCGTGGCATTCAGAAAGACCAGAGGATTGCCTCGGAGAATTATTGGCGTGCCGCCGATAGAGGAGTGGCTGAGGCCGCTTATATTATTGGCTTAAGGCTGAGAGACGGCATTGGAATCACACAGAATCTACCCATGGCGTTGAAATTTTTCCGTCAGGCAGCAGAATTCGGGTATGAGGATGCTGCCGAGATGGCCACGCTGCTTGAACTCGAAGGAGTGAAGCTCCCTGAGAAAACCAAGGTCAAAAAATCATCACCTTCTCCGGCATCAGGAAATAATGCTAAGGCTTCGGGGAAGAATCCTGTAAAAAAGGCTAAAAGCGGAAAAACTGTGGCTAAGAAAGGTGCATCGAAGGCACATCATTCATCCGGGAAATCCTCAAAGAAAGGGAGCAAAAAATCAAAAAAATAACTTATTCAGCAGGCTTACGATGACAGAACTCATTCTACTCAATATAACAGGAGCCGACAAAAGCGGTATAACGGCGGAATTGACAGATATACTGGCGCGCTATGACGCAAAGATTCTCGATATTGGTCAGGCCGATATCCATCATTCATTGTCGCTCGGTATCCTGATAAAGACCGACAGCCACAAGAGCGGGGATATTCTAAAAGAACTCCTTTTCAAGACAAGAGATTTGAATGTGCAGGTCCACTTCAATTTAGTTTCGGAGTCAGATTATAACGAATGGGTGAGCCGTCAGGGTAAGAACCGTTATATTGTTACGGTTCTGGGTCGTGAGATCACAGCACGCCAACTTGCTGAAGTTACCAAAATCATAACTGCCCAGGGACTTAACATAGAAACCATCGTGCGCCTGACCGGTCGAATGCCTCTTGATGAAAGTCAACAGCCGTTGACCAAAGGATGCATCGAATTGTCGGTCAGGGGAACACCCAAGGATTTAGAGTCAATGCAGGGAGATTTCATGCGCCTTGCATCGTCACTGAATTTCGACATATCTCTGCAGGAAGACAGTATGTATCGCCGTTCTCGCAGGCTGATATGCTTTGATATGGATTCCACACTCATCCGCACAGAAGTGATTGATGAACTTGCTGACAGGGCCGGAGTGGGGCCGGAGGTGAGGGCGATTACGGAGTCAGCTATGAGGGGTGAGATTGATTTCAATGAGAGTTTCCGTCGTAGGGTAGCGCTCCTCAAGGGTCTTGACGTGTCGGTAATGAAAGAAATAGCTGAAAATCTCCCGATAACCGAGGGTGTGGAGAGAATGATGGATGTCCTCAAAAGATCCGGTTACAAGACGGCTATCCTTTCCGGAGGCTTTACTTATTTCGGTAATTACCTGAAGCAAAGGTTCGGCTTCGATTATGTCTACGCCAACGAACTTGAGATTGGCCCCGATGGTAAACTTACCGGGAGATATTTAGGAGACATAGTGGATGGCCGCAGGAAGAAGGAATTGCTAAAACTTATAGCTCAGGTTGAGAATATCAACATCGCCCAGACTATAGCTGTAGGGGATGGAGCCAACGACCTTCCCATGTTATCAACCGCAGGACTCGGCATAGCTTTCCATGCCAAGCCCAAAGTAAAGGCCGAGGCAAGCCAAAGCATATCTACCACCGGCATTGACGGAGTGCTATATTTCCTTGGATTCAAGGATTCATATATGCAGCAGTAATAATCCCAAGAATAAACTTTTTTACATATTCATGAAGGCACATAATCTATACAGACGGATTCTATTTATTTTATCATTCGTAGCCACAACCTCGGCGTTATATGCGCAGAATATCGGCAACTCAGGCTCCAACGATGAGGAACTTGAAGAGATTTTCGCACCGGCCGATGGCGCTCCATTACCCGAGTTGCCGTCGTTTGAGCCGGCGCTCAACACGCTTTCCCGTCCTACGGGCCGGGAGTCTGTAGGACTTGTATTGAGCGGTGGTGGCGCCAAGGGTATAGCCCATGTGGGAGTCATTAAGGCTCTCGAAGATAACGATATCCCTATCGATTTCGTTACCGGAACTTCAATGGGCTCGATTGTAGGAAGCCTCTATTCTTGCGGCTGGTCACCTGAGAGAATGCTTGAATTCTTTACCACTCCTGATTTCCTTGACTGGAGTCAGGGAATCATTGACCCCAAGAACATATATTATTATTATAAGCCGACTCCCTCGCCGCAATGGGTATCTGTCAATCTGAGTTTTAAGAAGAAGGAGTCGCTTCCGACTCAGATTATCCCAACGAGTCTTATCAGTCCGTTGCCGATGAACATAGAGTTTCTCAAACTGTATGGCCCATATTCGGAGCAATGTGATGAGAATTTTAATAAGCTTTTTGTTCCTTTCCGGTGTGTGGCCTCCGATATCTACCACAAGCACAAGGTTGTGTTCGGAAAGGGTTCGTTAGGCCAGGCGGTTAGGGCATCCATGAGTTTCCCGATGGTCTTCCGCCCCATCAAGGTAGATGGTATATTACTTTATGACGGAGGTATTTACGATAATTTCCCCGTCAATGTGATGGAAGAGGATTTTGATCCGGATTTCATAATCGGTGTTTCGGTATCCGGAGCGGACACAAAGCCGAGAAGCGGGGATATGTATAGTCAACTTGAGGATATGATTATTCAGAACAACGACTATTCGTTGCCTGCTAAGGAAGGTGTGAAAATACAGGTTCCGGTGTTGGATTTCGGTGTCTTGCAATTTGACAAGGCCCGTACTATCTATGAAATTGGTTATGAGACCGGACTTTCGATGGTGGATTCGATAAAAAAACGACTAAGTGCCCGAGTCCCATTGGAAGAGGTTACCAGAAAACGGGAAAAATTCCGTGCTGACACGCCGGCCTTGATGTTTGATTCCGTAGAGGTGAACGGTTTGAAAGGAAGCCCCGCGCGCTATCTGAAATATCTCTTTACCAACGATTCAGACAAGCCGTTTGGAATCGAGCGGACGGTTCAGGCATATTATCGGGCCGTTACTGACGGATCGCTCAGCAATCTTGTGCCGGAACTTAAATTCAGGGCCGATGGTCATAACACGCTTGTGCTCAACGCCACTCCACGGCGGCCCTGGACTCTTGGAGTGGGAGGATATCTGACCACCTCCACGAATTCGATGCTGTATTTCACCGGCGGTTATCATACGATGGGACACAATTCACTTGATGTTTCCGTTAGTGCGTGGCTCGGTCAGGCGTACATAGCAGGAATGCTGAGTGCAAAGTTCGCGCTCCGCTCAAAGATTCCCTCTTATTTCGAATTGCAGGGGGTGTTGAGCAGGCAGAAATTCTATCAGAATGAAGAATTCTTTTTCAAGGACTCCAATCCGATGTTCATCACGGAGATAGATAATTTCGTAAGGCTGAATTATTCCTGGGCTATCGGAAGGACAATGAAGGGTTATGCGAGTGTTGCAGGCGGTTATATCTCCAATTCATATTATCCTACCGACCTTTCAGAGTTAGTCGGTGATGATGTTGACCGAGATGTAGTTCAGTACAGGGTCGGAGACCTACGCCTCGGAGTGGAAGCCAACAGCCTTGATTATCAGATGTATCCTTCATCGGGGCGACAATGGGTGGCTAATCTGGATTTGAGTTATCAGTCGTCAAGGTTCCGTCCCGGAGAAGCGAATGCTGCAGGAGGCAATTTCTGGAATACGAAACCCGTTGCATCGCTTGAAATTTACTGGCGCCATTTCTTCCCGGCGGGAAAGCATTGGGCATTTGGATTAATGGGTAATGCTTACACCACCCTTCAGCAACTCGACCAGAATTATACCAATACCAAAGTTCATGCCCCTGCCTTTGCTCCCACGCCATCATCGCAGAACTATTTCAACATGGCATTCCGGTCAAACAATTATGTGGCTGCGGGCTTCATTCCGATGTGGATGCCGGCCAAGAGAGTGCAGATAAGAGGTGATTTTTATGCTTATTGCCCGGTCAGGCACCTTGAAGACACAGGCCGTTTCAATGTGGCCCGTTATAACGGTTGGTTCAGGGATCCGCAATTCCTCGGAGAAGTTGCCCTGATTGTGAATCTTCCCTTCGCCAGCGTTTCCGCTTATGGCAATTATTTGTCATCGCCTGCAAGGAACTGGAATTTCGGCATTTCATTCGGACTTCTGTTCAAGGCTCCGCGTCTTCTGGTGAGATAGGAAGAAGATGTTGCCAAACTGTGGAATCGGCTAAAACGAGAAGCGTAGGATAGCCAAGGTTCTCAGCAAGTTTCTTAGCGCGTGCCGACCTCAGAGCCATCATTGCCGTGGCCAGTGCATCGGCTTCCATAGTAGTAGGGGCAATTACCGAAGCACTCAATATATCGGTGACAACAGGCCGGCCTGTGGTCACCGATATTGTATGTCCGGTGCCGGGTGCGCCGTCAGTTGAGAAGTTACGGTAATTACCGGAGGTGGCCAGACCGCAGCCACTGATTTCAACTATGCATTGAGAATCATGCCGAATGGAGTCGCTGCGTATCGGGCGGTCAATAGATACTCTCCATTTATTTCCGGAAGGACTTTTGCCGCCACAGCGAATTTCACCACCTATCTCGACAAGGTAGTTGCTCACACCGTTTCGCTCAAACATCTCTGCCACCATATCGCATCCATAACCCTTCGCTATGGCTGAGAAATTGAATGAAATTCTTCTGTCTTCCTTGATGAGGGTACCATTTTCAATTTTTGTTCGGGCGATACCGGTTATATTGAGCAGAGAATCTATGCGCAGAGTGTCGGCTGTGGCCTTATGTCCTTTCCCGAACCCCCATGCGTCAATAAGAGGTCCCAGAGTAGGGTCGAACGCACCGTCTGATATTCGATTAACCCGGCGTGCCATCTCATAAACAGTAGCAAAATGTCCGTCGACCGGTATTGAGTCACCGTTGTTCACTTTTGATACGAGCGATGTGGAATCAAATACATTCAAAGATTGTCCGACAGTATTGAACGCAGCCAGTATGCTGTCTGAAAGGTCGCGGTCGCTTTCATAAGTCACATGATATGAAGTATGCCAGACCATGCCCTCAGCTTTACGATAGCTTTTCACGCACGCAGAAGTTATTATAAGAAGCAGAAGAGAGGCAAGAGCCGTAAATGCCGATATTCGATTCATAATTTTCATTTTCCATTGATTCAAGGCATAAAGATAATTAAAAATTCCGTTTCAATCAAAAATAAATGTTTTCAACAGCGTTATATAAATATATTCACCTACAGGAATGAAAGTTGAATATTATCAGCGTGTTATTGAAACTTAAACGAATAGAAAATGAACGAATCATATGTATTTTTGGCGGATGGCTTCGAGGAGATAGAAGCATTGACGCCGGTTGATGTGTTGCGTCGTGCCGGTATTCCGGTTAAGACAGTGTCAGTGATGGACTCAGTAGAGGTAACGGGAGCGCATGGAATTAAAGTTGAAGCCGATACTCATTTCAGTGAAGTGGAATTCGGGGCTCCGACATGGTTGATTCTCCCCGGGGGGATGCCGGGCGCGCAGAATCTGCATGATTATGAGCCATTGGCCGCATTGCTCAAGAAGCAGGCAACCTCGGAAGAGGGTAGAATTGCCGCAATATGTGCTTCACCGGCCGTTGTGCTTGGGGCTGAGGGTTTGCTCAAAGGTAAGAAGGCTACATGCTATCCCGGATTTGAACGCCTTCTCGAAGGAGCGGAAGTGGTTAAGGCGCCCGTTGTGATCGATGGCAAGTTTGTTCTCGCTCCGGGTCCGGCTTTGGCAGCGGTATGGTCTCTTGCAATTGTCAAGGAACAGCTTGGTATTGACAAAGCCGCTGAAGTAGCCTCGCAGATGCTTTTCCCGCCGACAGTGCTTGATCCTTTGATGGATTGATGGAATATCTTATATTCAATGGATGTCTATTATACAATAAAAGGGGAGGGAAGCGGTAAATATACAGAAAAGATGAGCCGCTTCCTCTCTTTTGCCGTGCCTGTTGATGATGCCGTAAAGGCCAAGGAAATTGTAAAGAAGTATCAGAACGATTATCATGATGCTCGGCATGTTTGCTGGGCATGGATGCTTGGTCCCGGACGCACAGACTGGCAGCTTAATGATAACGGAGAGCCTTCCGGCACGGCAGGGAAGCCGATTCTCGGCCAGATCAACAGCTTCGGTCTGACCAATGTTCTGGTGATAGTGGTGAGATATTTCGGGGGAATAAAATTGGGTACATCGGGCCTGATCGCGGCATACAGGGAGGCGGCAAAACTTGCTCTTGACGATGCCGGTGTAAAGGAATGCAGGCAAATGTGCAGGCTACTTGTCGAGTTCTCTTATGAGACGGCAGACGGGGTCATGAAGGTGATAAAATCCGATGGAGTGGAAACAGTTGAAAAGCGGTTTGACAATATGTGCAGTGCGCTGATTGAGTTTCCGCTGGATATGAAAGAAGAGATTACCGGGCGTTTGCAGAAGGTGGAGGGAGTAATGCTTCAAGAAGTAGCCCAATCATAACAAAAGTTTATGCTGCCGGCAGCGGCATGTGGTTAGTTTTTCGCGATTTTAGGGCGATAAATTGTGAAAATTCAAAAAAAATTACGATATTTGCAGAGAAATTGCGGGGAAATTACCGGATGGCTTCGAGTGTTGAATCTAATCTGTTGAGGATTAGAAAGATATGCGTTGGGAGTCATTGTGTGTTAAAAATAATCGGGCATTCCCGAAGCGCATTCTCGCTTTGGATTGCCTAACCGTTTAATCAATAAAAAAGTATAAATTATGCCAAGCGGAAAAAAGAGAAAAGGCCACAAGATGGCAACTCACAAGCGCAAAAAAAGACTGAGAAAGAATCGTCATAAGAAGAAATAAACACATTCTTTTGCGTTTACCGGCAGTGGGGTCAATGGGTGAAATATCGGCCCGTTGGACCCCTCTGTCACGTTTATAATCATTTGTACATGAAAAGCGAATTAGTTGTAGATGTCAGCAGGGAGGATATTTCGATAGCCCTCCTTGAGGACTCCCGGCTCGTTTCCCTTCAAAAAGAAAGCCGCAACATCGCCTACGCGGTGGGTGACCTTTACCTTGCGAAGGTAAAAAAGATTATGCCGGGATTAAATGCGGCATTTGTGGATGTCGGTTATGACAAGGACGCTTTTCTTCATTATCTTGATCTCGGCCCTCAATTCGATTCGTATGCCTCATTTCTTGGAGATGCACTCAAGGATAAGCGGACCGTTCCAGCCCTGTCGCGGCGAAAATTATTACCGGATATTCCAAAACAAGGCACTATTCAGTCGGTGCTTCAACCGGGACAGCAGTTGCTTGTCCAGATAGCAAAGGAACCGATTTCTTCAAAAGGCCCGAGATTGACCACTGAGATTTCATTCACCGGAAGATATATGGTGCTGATGCCTTTCGGTGACAAGATTTCAATCTCGCAGAAAATAAAGTCTACAGAGGAAAAAATCAGACTGCGTCAGCTTATAGGCAGCATCAAGCCCAAGGGATTCAGTGTGATTGTCAGGACTTCGGCGGAGAATAAGAGAGTGGCGGAACTCAATAACGAGATGCGCACTCTTCTGAAAAATTGGGAGGACTCAATCGCAAAAATGCAACGAAGCACTGCTCCGGCCCTAATATATGAGGAGGATTCCAGAGCGGTCAGTGTGATCCGCGATTTGTTCAGTCCAAATTTTGAAAACATTTATGTGAATCACGAAGAGACCTTCACGCAGATTCAGAACTATGTAAGCCTCATTTCTCCCGAGAATAAGGAAATAGTTAAACTTTATTCCAAGGATACGCCGATATTCGACAATTTCAATATCACACGTCAAATCAAGAGCAGTTTCGGGAAGACGGTATCGTTCCGTTCAGGAGCATACTTGATAATAGAGAGTACTGAAGCGCTCCATGTAATTGACGTAAATTCCGGTAACCGAAGCAAAGCTTGTCCGGATCAGGAATCAAACGCACTGGATGTCAATCTTAAAGCCGCCGATGAAATAGCAAGGCAACTTCGTCTTCGCGACATGGGCGGAATCATCGTGGTCGATTTCATTGACATGAGTAAGGCTGAACATCGGCAGCAGCTTTTTGACCATATGAAGGAAGTGATGGCTAACGACCGAGCCCGCCATAATATCCTTCCTCTCAGTAAGTTCGGACTTATGCAGATTACGCGCCAGCGTGTTCGCCCGGCACTCGACATAACCACCAGCGAGACTTGTCCCTCTTGTTTCGGTAAAGGTGAAGTGCAAGCTTCGATTCTTTTTACCGATAAAATCGAGGAGAAATTAGAATATCTCACTGACCATCTTAAGGTGAAAAAATTCACCATGTATATTCATCCTTTTGTGGAGGCCTATATAAAAAAGGGCGTATTTTCGCTTTATGGCAAATGGCGCCGTAAATTCGGCCGCTCCTTCAAGATCGTAGCCGACGAATCATTGGCCTACTTGCAATATAAGGTGATGGACCCGGAGGGTAAAGAGATTGATGTGAAGGAAGAATCCGATATGAACTCAAGCCAAAGCAAAAATAAAGCCAAGGTGAAGCAAAGAGATAATGAAGAAAACTAATCGAAAGCGGGAATGACAGCAATTCCCGCTTTCTGCTTTCATGGATTCGCGTTCCGGTGTATCTTGTCTTATTAACGGTGAACTTATTCTTTTATCACCGAACGGAGTTCTTTTAATATCAGGATTTTTTGCTCTCTGATGAGGCGAGAAAGTCTGCCACGATGAAAGTGCTTCCGCCTATATATATTATATCATTCTCCCCGGCATCTTCACAGGCCGCTCTGACCGCCGTTTCCACACCCGTGAAGCCTGTCGCGTCTAACCCTGACAATCGGCATCTTTCTGTCAGTTCAGCCCAAGGCATAGCTCTGGGAATTGCGGCCTGCGTGGTGTAATACACGGCATCTTTGGGAAACATAGGCAGTATATGAGCCACATCCTTGTCGCTTACGAATCCTAATACGAATCTTAGAGTGGCTTCACTATTCCGCAGTTCCAAAAGATGGCGAAGCTGCTCCAGATTGTATCTTAGCCCGGCTTCATTATGCCCCGTATCGCATATGATTAGAGGCTCGCTGCTTATTTTTGTCCATCTTCCACGGAAGCCGGTAAGTTTCTCCACATCACTGAATCCCTTTTTCTCAGCTTCCGGGCTTATAGCGATAGATTGTTTCCGAAGTTCCTCAACAGCGATCCTTGCTGTATTGATGTTTTTTTTCTGGTAAGCGCCTTCCAATGCGCAATTGAGAGCAGCATTGGCTTGCTTATCAATTTCCCGATATGCCTCGCGAAGCCGGGTTCCTATCTCGGCAGCCCTGTCGCGGAATACCTCTTCTGTCTCTTCTATCGCTTCGCCTATAACCGCCGGAATGCCGGGCTTGATTATGCCGGCCTTTTCTGCGGCTATTTTGGCAAGGGTATCGCCTAAGAATTGAGTATGGTCAAATGATATATTGGTAATGACCGAGAGTATGGGAGTCAGGATATTGGTGGAATCCAGCCGGCCGCCCATTCCGACTTCAATGACAGCGTAGTCCACTTGCTCGGAAGCGAACCAGTCGAAAGCCATCATCATCGTCAGCTCAAAGAAGGAGGGGCGGTCTCCATCGTAATTACCCCTTTGCCATCTCTCCACAAAATCCACCACTTTCTTTTCCGGAATCATTCTGCCGTTTATTCGCATTCTTTCTCGGAAATCAACGAGATGGGGAGAGGTATAAAGGGCAGTCTTATAGCCCTGAGCCTGCAGAACGGCTGCAATAAGGTTTGAGACACTCCCCTTGCCGTTGGTTCCGGCGATATGAATCGCCTTCAACTTTCTTTCGGGGTGTCCGAAATATGCCGCCAGAGCCTCGCTTCTCTCAAGCCCCGGTTTATATGCTGCAGCTCCCACTCGTGAAAACATCGGGAGCTGCGCAAACAGCCAGTCGATTGCCTCTTTATATTCCATATAGCAGATATCCGGCCAAACCGGCCAGTATTATAATCAGAATAGGATGTATTTTTATTGTTTTGGATTTGGTTTGAATCGGGAAATAAACTAAGCAGAATGAGGCTGCACATATGGCTATGCTTATCCAAAGTTGCGATACTGTTCCTTCCGGGTTAAAGTTTGCCGAGTTCATGAGCATTATGGCAGCTGAGGCAATCAAACCCACCACAACCGGCCTGAGCCCTGAGAAGATGGCCTTGATAGCCCCGCTTTCATTATGCCTCCGTATGAAATGAGAGCAATAAAGCACCAGGAAGAACGAGGGAACCGTCACAGCCAATGTAGCAAGAATCGAGCCTAAAATTGACCATAACGGACCGGATAAAGCAGGATTGTAAGCCCCGGGGGCTACGAAGCCTATATAGGTTGCTGAATTTATACCTATTGGTCCGGGAGTCATTTGAGATATGGCCACAATATCGGTGAACATCTGTTCGGATATCCACTTATTGTCTGACACCACGATTTTCTCTACCAGTGACAGCATCGCGTAGCCGCCTCCGAAACCGAATATTCCTATCTTGATATAGGCCCAGATAAGTTTCAGATAGATATTCATGGCTTAACCTCCTTTTTCTTATTTAATTTACGATTGGCTAATGCCCAGAAAGCATATCCTCCGAGTCCTCCGAGTACGATGTAGAGAATCGGGTTTGAAACGAATCCGAGGTCAAGTGAAATCATGAGCGCTGTCACCAATGGAATCCAAATGGTCTTCCATGTAAGTTTGGCCGCTTTTGCAGAAGTTATGACCGGAGCTATGATGAGCGCAACAACAGCCGGACGTATTCCCATGAAAATTGAAGAAATCACCCGGTTGTTTTTAATAATGTCGGGAGTGAGGAAGATAGCAATCGCGAGTATTATAAGAAAAGAGGGCAGAATCGTTCCTGCGGCTGCAAGCATACTGCCGCGGGTTCCACGCAGTTTGTCGCCGACGGCCGTGGCAATGTTCACGGCTAAAATACCGGGCAATGACTGCGCGATGGCGAGCAAATCGAGAAAGTCGTCGCGTTCGATCCAGTGATGTTTATCTACAATCTCGCGTTCGATAATGGAAATCATGGCCCATCCTCCGCCGAAAGTAAAGGCCCCTATCTTGAAAAAACTGGCAAATAGCTGCCAGTAGATATTACCCGATTTAGTATTGCTTTTCATTTATTACGTTCTTAGACCTGATTGAATAAAATCCGGTAATTCCGGAGTTGCAGATTAGCCTCGGCTATCGTTTAGTGGATTCGGAAACATAGCGGATTATGTGACAGAATTGAAAAGCGATAGAGGAGGGTGTTTCTGTGCGAACGAGGTATTACACTTTCAACAGGAGCCTCGCTTGAGCGCGGCTCCTGTTGAATATAATCAGAGAGTGAAAATTATTTGTCCATCTTCCGCCATACATACCAGATATAGGCGATGACAAACGGAATGAAAATGGAAGCATAGCTCATGGCCGTAAGCGTAAACTCGGTTGAAGACGCATTCCGGATAGTAAGTGAGCTCATCGGATCGGTAAGTGAGGGGAGGAAGGCTGTATCGCCGTATCCGGCAGCCCAGAACAGTGAGAGTACGGCAAGTATGGTTCCAATGCCGGTGAACCATACTCCCTTCGTGAAATGTTTGGCAAGAACTGTTCTCAGAAGTCCATACAGAACCAATACTACCCCCGCGAGCAGCGTGACAAGTTCCCACCAGTTGCTTGTCATATTGATGAAATATTTATATGAGACTTCCGTAACGCTTACTGTCTGGCCGCCTTTCGAAACAACGTCATAGCCGTTGGCAGTGAAAAGAAGTGTAAGGAATGCAAGGAAAGCTACCACAAATATTCCTCCATTGATGAAGGCCGAAGCTTTCAATCGGTTGAAAAAGGCCTCATCATTATCCTTAAGACGGTTTATCATGTAAAGAGCCGCCTGCATTCTGGCCAAAAAGAGCACCGCTACGCCAAGCACGAGATTGCGCCAGCAGAATATGGCCTCGAATCCATGAGTAGGAGCCCATTGGGAGATTACCGGTGAATGGGCAGAAAGAATATTGTCGCGGTTCACAGAGAATTCACCTCCGAAGAAAAACATTCCGACTGCGACCCCCAGCAGGATGCAACCGACGCTTCCGTTAATGAATAAAAAAGCATCATAGGTCCCGGTGCCGTAGATATTTCCCTTCTTTCGCCTGTATTCGTAGCTGACCGCCTGGAGCACGAAGCTGAAGAGTATCAGAATCCAAAGCCAGTAGGCCCCACCGAAACATGTCGAATAGAACAAGGGGAAAGATGCGAAGAAAGCTCCGCCGAAAGTTACAAGAGTAGTGAAGGTCAATTCCCATTTGCTACCCATTGCCCCGAGTATGAAGTCGCGCTGGTCGGGAGTTTTGCCCAGACCGTATATCATTGACTGGCCACCCTGAACGAAAAGCAGGAACACCAATATCGCACCTAAAACGGATATCAGCAACCACCAGTAATTTTGTAGGCATTCAAGTGTCATGGCATTATCTGTTTATTGATATAATTCTTCTTTTGATTTTTTCTCCACATAACGGCACATTATGCTCACCTCTGCCACAAGCAGGATTGTGAACACGGCTGCGAACATCCAGAAAGTCAGGACCACTGATGACACCGGGACATCAGAAATTGCGGCGCATGTGGGCAGCAGATCCTGAATTGTCCATGGCTGGCGGCCGACTTCAGCCACTGCCCATCCGGCCTCCGAGCATAGCCACATGAATGGAACCGACAGCATTGCCACCCAATAGAACCAGCGGCTCTTATCTATCAGATTCTTGCGATATACGAGCAGTAGGGCAACGATGAAGAAGAGAAGGAAGTAAGACCCGAGGATAACCATGATGCGGAACATGGTGAAGGTCAGTCCGACAGGCGGAATAGCTTCCTTAACGTCCTTAAAGTAAGCATATCCGAAATAGGGATAATTTGTCTCCAGCTCTTTTTGGGCAGCAGCCATGGCAATCGTGTCATTAGCCTTGCGCGCGGCATCAAATTCTCCAAGAGCTTTTTGCGCGAGCTTGCCGCGTTCGATGCGTTCCGCGTAGCTTACGGTATTGATTGTATCACCGTTGGCATCGATGGATACGCCGTTGATGATGTCGGTGATACCCGGCACGAAAGAATCAATCTTATGATTGGCAAGAATTGACAGGCCATAGGGAATCGAGACTTCGAAGAGATATTCGTCCTCATCATTGTTCCATTCCTTATTGGGATTCAACACGGCCACACCGGTCAGTGACTGGCCTACGTGACCATGATAAAGGCCCTCCATGGCAGCAAGTTTCATCGGCTGATGCCGGGCCACCTGAACAGCTGAGCCGTCACCGGTATACATTGTCAAGAGCAGGCCTATCAGTCCGAACCATCCTCCGACCTTGATAGAATTGATTGCGAAGTCGCGATTGCGCTTTTTCCAGAGCATATAACAGCTTACTCCGATCACGAATACTCCCGCGAGCGCCCAGCCGCTGAACACAGCGTGGAAGAACTTATTGACCGCGATGCCGGAGAAGAGAGCCCAGAAATCTACCATCACATTTCGCATCTGCGCCGGGTCGAATTCCATCCCGACCGGATATTGCATCCAGGCGTTGGCCACGAGAATCCATAGCGCTGAAATTGAGGCTCCGATAGCTGTGAGCCATGTCGAGGCGAGGTGGAATTTAGGGCTGACCTTATTCCATCCGAAGAACATGACGGCTCCGAATGTGGCTTCCATGAAAAAGGCGACAACGCCTTCAATGGCAAGCGGAGCGCCGAATATGTCACCCACAAACCATGAGTAATTACTCCAGTTGGTGCCGAATTCAAATTCAAGAATTAGACCCGTCGCTACTCCGATAGCGAAGTTGATTCCGAAAAGAGTCATCCAGAATTTTGTGGCACGCAGCCAGTTCTCCGATTTAGTCTTCAGATAAAGACTCTCCATGATGGCCACGATTACAGATAGGCCAAGAGTCAGAGGCACAAAGAGCCAATGGTAAATGGCCGTGACAGCGAATTGTAGCCGTGACCAATCCACAAGACTTGTTAAGTTTTCCATATTGTTGTGTTTATCCGGTGTTGAGTTGTAATCTGCAAAATTAATACTTTTTAGTAATTAAAAAAGTTTTTTAAGCTATTTTCTTTCTTTTTTTTAAAAGTGGAGCGCCTCTATTCTTTTTCTCACTTTATTTTCTTAATTTTGCAATGGATATTAAATACACTTTTTGATATGGCACTTTGGTTCGAATGTAAAGTAAGATATGACAAAACTCAGGAGGATGGTTCGGTTAAGAAAGTTAACGAGCCCTATCTTGTGGACGCATTGACATTTACGGAAGCTGAGGCTCGTATTATTGAAGAAATGAAGCCTTTTATTTCCGGAGAGTATTCCATTTCATCCGAGAAGAAGACAAGGATTTCAGAAATATTCTTCAATGAAGGAGCCGACCGTTATTATCTTGTCAAAGTGAACTTCATCACTATGGATGAAAATTCGAAGACAGAGAAAAAGACGGTAAGCCAGATTCTTGTCCAGGCATATGACTTTGAAGATGCCGTAGCCAAATTCAAGGAAGGCATGAAGGGTACGATGGCCGACTACGAAATCGCCTCTATCGCAGAAACGATGATAATGGATGTGTTCACAGCCAATCTTGCTACTGAAGAATAATGGCTGCTATAAAAGAGGAAATATTAAGGCTTAAAGAGGAGATTCCGGAAGGTGTCACACTCGTGGCGGTGTCTAAATTCCATCCTGCCGGTGCGATAATGGAGGCCTACGAAGCGGGACAGCGCTGTTTCGGGGAAAGCCGTGTGCAGGAACTACTCGAAAAAATTCCGCAACTGCCCGATGATATCAGATGGCATTTCATAGGGCATCTGCAGACCAACAAGGTAAAGAGCTTGATAGGAAAGACCGCGCTCATCGAGAGTGTAGACAGTGTGCGCTTGCTTGAACTTATCGATAAAGAATCGGAAAAAGCCGGGATAATTACGCGTGTACTCCTTCAGGTGCACGTGGCTCGTGAAGAAACCAAATTCGGTTTTCTGCCTTCCGAGTTGCTTGATTATTTCCGCTCGCGCCAATTTGAATCGCTCCGTGCCACCCATATTTGCGGTATAATGGGAATGGCTACAAATACCGATGATGAGGAGCGAGTCCGTGGTGATTTCCATGAGATATATTCCATCTATAGTTCGATACGCGATGATGTCTCTCTCGGACTCCGAGGATTTGATACGGTTTCCATGGGGATGAGCGGAGACTGGAAAATTGCGGTTGAAGAGGGGTCTGATATGATCAGAATCGGAACGCGTATTTTTGGCGAACGCCAATATTGATTCAACTTAAAACAGAGACAACCTAAAAACGATATTATGAAACAGGAAACCGCCGCAGTTGCCGGTAATAAAGGAAATATAGTGGCTATCGTGGCCATGTTCTTCCTTTTTGCAATGATTTCATTTGTGACTAATCTGGCCGCACCGCTCGGCACCATATGGAAGAACCATTATGACTGGTCGGGTATGGTCGGTAACTTCATGAACTTCCTCGCCTATCTTATTATGGGTATTCCGGCCGGAGCAATGCTCGTGAAAATTGGTTATAAGAAAACAGCCCTGTGGGCAATGGCTATCGGCGCTGTCGGAGTGTTTTTCCAATATCTGTCAGGAAAGGTCGGCACTGAAACCCCTACATTTGAAGTAGGAGGAGTTCCGGTGATGCTGAACTTCCTGATTTATCTTTTAGGCGCATTCATCTGCGGTTTTTGCGTGTGTATGCTCAATACAGTGGTGAATCCTATGCTCAATATGCTTGGCGGCGGAGGAAACCGCGGTAACCAGCTTATTCAGCTCGGTGGTTCGCTTAATTCACTTGCCGGCACACTGACGCCTCTATTTGTCGGAATGCTGATAGGCGCCGTGACTAAGGACACCTCCATTTCAGATGTGTCGCCGCTTCTCTGGATAGCCATGGGAGTATTCGTTGTGGCATTTATTATAATTTCCTTCGTAAGGATTCCCGAGCCTCATATCCATAAGAAAGGAGAGGTAAAGGTGAAAGATAAATATTCGGCCTGGAGTTTCCGCCACACTGTTCTCGGAGTCATAGGAATCTTTTTCTATGTCGGGCTGGAAGTTGGCATTCCGGGAGTGCTCATTTTCTATCTGAGTGATTCGGAGGTGTCCGGAATTACTGCCAATGCGACGGCCGTGGCCGGAGCAGTTGCGGCTGTTTACTGGCTCCTCATGCTCGTAGGGCGTCTTTCATCTTCAGTGATTTCAGGGAAGGTGAGCAGCCGACTGCAATTGATAGTAGCATCTACGGTTGCCATTGCATTGATTGTAGTGGCTATCTTCATGCCGGTGTCGATACGCGTGTCAATGCCCGCTTATTCAGTGGAAGAGGGCTTCTCGTTCGCTCAGGTGCCTCTTTCGGCATTGCTCCTTGTGCTTTGCGGACTGTGCACTTCGATTATGTGGGGCTCGATATTCAACCTTGCTGTCGAAGGGCTTGGAAAATATACGGCTCAGGCTTCCGGAATATTCATGATGATGGTGGTCGGTGGCGGTGTAATGCCATTGCTTCAGAATGCGATCGCTGTCTCCGCCGGCTATATGGTTTCATACTGGCTTGTGGTCGCAATGCTTGCTTACCTCCTTTTCTATGCCCTCTCCGGAAGTAAGAATGTAAACAAGGAAATTCCGGTGGATGAAATCAAGGATTCAATTCCGGATGCAGTATAAAACTAACTTAATTCTTAATATTCATGGACATAAATGCAATGAATTCGGCCGCCGATAATTTGCGCGTGCTGATCACCGCAATGGTGGAGAAAGCTAATTCCGGTCATCCGGGAGGCTCACTTGGCGCTGCAGATTTCATCAACGTTCTGTATTCGAAATTTCTGGTTTACGACCCGGAAGACCCCCGGTGGTTTTGCAGAGACAGATTTTTCCTCGATCCGGGTCATATGTCGCCGATGCTATATTCAGTGCTTACATTGGCCGGGAAGTATACGGCCGATGACCTGAAGAATTTCCGTCAGTGGGGGAGTATCACCCCCGGTCATCCGGAGCTTGATGTCGAGCATGGGATTGAGAATTCATCGGGGCCTCTTGGTCAAGGTCATGTCTATGCCGTAGGATGTGCAATCGCAGAGCGTTTCCTCGCCGCGCGTTTCGGAGAGGTGGTTGCCCATAAGACATATGCATTTATTTCAGATGGGGGCATTCAGGAGGAAATCTCTCAGGGTGCCGGAAGAATCGCCGGGCATTTGGGCCTCCATAACCTGATTATGTTTTATGATGCCAATAATGTTCAGCTTTCCACAACGGTCGATGAAGTCGATACAGAGGACATAGCCGCGAAATACCGCGCCTGGGATTGGAACGTTCTGGAAATAGATGGTTCTGACGTAGTGGCGATTTCCGGTGCTTTGAAGCAAGCCATAGAGGAGTGCCGCCGTCCGACACTCATCATCGGGCGCACAGTTATGGCTAAAAAAGTGCTCGATAATAATGGCGCCTCTCTCGAAGGGGCCGTTTCTACTCATGGGCAGCCATTGTCTAAGGCCGGGGCTGACATAGATGCGACCATACGTAAAATGGGAGGTAATCCGGAGAACCCTTGGATTATTAGGAACGAGGTGATTGAGCTGTATGAAAAGCGTGCCGCCGAACTTAAAGAGATAGTGAAGGCCCGTAGGGATGCCTTTGACAAATGGGCTTCTGAAAATCCGGATAACGCGGCGCTCCTAAAGAGTTACGAGGAAATGGTATTACCGGAGCTTGACTGGGATGATGTGGTCATTAAGGCAGACCAACCAACAAGGGCTGCTTCTGCGGCATGTCTTGGTTTTCTCGCAGAACATATAGGGAATATGATCGTTGCGAGTGCCGACCTCTGTAATTCAGACAAGACAGATGGATTCCTGAAGAAAACCGGCCAGCTCATGAAGAATAATTTCTCCGGAGGTTTTCTGCAGGCGGGTGTGGCTGAACTCACTATGGCTTGTATAATGACCGGTATTGTCCTGCATGGAGGAATGTATGCCGCTTGCGGAACATTCTTTGTGTTCAGTGATTATATGAAACCCGCCATCAGAATGGCTGCATTGATGAAGGTGCCCGTAAAATTCATTTATTCCCACGATTCATTCCGAGTGGGTGAAGATGGTCCGACTCATGAACCTATTGAGCATGAAGCTCAGATGCGCCTTCTTGAGCAAATAAAGAATCCTGACGGCACGCCCTCCGTGCTCGTGCTTCGTCCGGCTGATGGCCCGGAGGTGGTAGCTTGCTACAAGATGGCGATGGAAAATGACAAGACTCCAACGGTCATCATTTGCTCGCGCCAGAATCTTGAGGATTTGCCGGGTGAGACGCGCAGGCAGGATGCCATGCAGGCCGAAAAGGGGGGGTATGTGGTTAAAGCGGCCACCAATCCTGAAGTGGTTCTGGTTGCAAATGGTAGCGATGTGGCATTGCTTCTCCATGCATCCGATGAACTTGCTAAGGATGGTATCCAATCGCAGGTTGTTTCCATACCCTCTATTGGCCGTTTCCTCCAACAGCCGAAAGAATATCGTGACACGGTGATACCTCCGGGAGTCAAGGAGTTTGGTCTGACTTCAGGAATCCCTACAACCCTCTTCCCCGTGATGAAGGGTAATTACAAAATTGTCGGGTTGGAACGTTTCGGTGCCTCAGCTCCGGCTAAGGTGCTGGAGGAAAAATTTGGATACACCGTTCCGGCTGTCACAGCACGTATCCGGGAATTTATGACAGAAGAGTAGACCATTGCAAGATTCTCAAGATTTCAATCAGTAAAAAGTATTTCTTACCGAATTTAATAGAATCAAAATCAATAGAATCTAATCCCCTAACCTATAAATCGAAAGTCCCGCCTGGCGCATAGCTCGGCGGGACTTGTCGTTGATGATGGTCTCTCAGCTGCATCTCGTCTATCGCTTTTTGATTCAGTCACATAGTCCGTTATGCTCCTGAATCTGCAAAGCGATATCCGAGGCACATCTACGATCCTGGCATTAAGAAATTTTAGTGGATGGAGCCTTCTGGAGAAGAGGCAGGAAATCGGGCAGGGGAGAGGCATCAAGACTGATTTTCTGCTTGTTGACCGGATGCACGAATTCAAGATGTCGTGCTTGAAGGGATATGCCCCCGTCTTTATTACTTCTTCGGGCTCCATATTTCAGGTCTCCCTTAATAGGATGGCCTATTCCTGCCAGCATGGCCCGAATCTGATGCTTCCTCCCGGTAAGTAGCGTGACTTCAAGCAGAGTGTATCTGTCTCCCTCAGCCACCGTTCGATATTTCAGGCGTGACAACTTAGCTTCAGGATTTTTTGAATCGCTCAAGAACGTCTTGTTTATGCGGCCGTCCGATACAAGCCAATTCTCAAGAGAATCCTCGGGCTTTTGCGGCTTTCCTTCCACTAAAGCCCAGTAGGTCTTATGGATCTCGCCCTCCCGGAGCATCCTGTTGAGCCTCTCAAGCGCTTTCGAAGTGCGCGCAAACATCACAAGTCCGGATACCGGCCGGTCTATCCTATGGACAACGCCGCAGAAAACATTACCCGGTTTATTATATTTCTCTTTGAGATATGACTTCAGCATCTCGGAGAGGGGAATATCACCGGTCTTGTCTCCCTGGACTATTTCTCCGGCTTTCTTATTTACCACGATAATGTGGTTGTCCTCATATACGATTTCCATACTATTTAAAAAGGGGCTGAGCCAAAAATTTTCGTTTTGACACAGCCCCATGTCTGGATTAGATATTTTCAGTATTTATTTCAGAAAAGAATTCGAGTGGAACCCACCAAGTATAATCCCGGAGCAGGAACCTTGAATTCATTTCTACCCTTATTGAGCGACAGAACGGTTATCAGGCTGCCGTTGATAGAGTAGACTCTCAGTTCTCTCGCTTCCTCAGATATGATATTGAGCATATCTCCGTCACGGATTATTCTTAAGCCCTCTTCTATCTCGATATCTGATATCTCGGTTGCGAGTTTCAATCCGGTAGCGATTCTGTCAGGATGCGCGGAAGATGTAGCGTATACACCGAACGGTACGATTTCAGTTTCTTCCTCATCAGTTCCTGATGGAACGAATGCAGAGCCATCTTCATTGAGCAGATATGCCTCAGAAGCAGGCATTGTAGCCCCCGAATAAGTGGCGTGGAGCGAGAATCCATCGCCCTCTGTCTTGACTTGCGCCGGAGTCGCCGGTACGGTTCCTTGTGTAGCTGAGAAATTGAATTCTTCAGCAGTAGGCATATTCGCAACGTAAGGAGTGTTGGCGGCTACAGAAGTCTGGCCTTTGAGCTCGTTGGATTCTGCATCCGCACCATAGAGTTTCATCACATTCTTTGATTCCGCTCTGGCGGCCGGAGAGATAATCGAAATCTCTGTGCCTGCCGAATTCGTGATTTTCTCTACATCGAAGGGTATAACCAATGTCTCTACCATATGTGCATTGATATTGAAGTTAACCTTAGTGCCATCAGTGATGGTGAAGGCGTGAGGCAGAGCAATAGGATTGCGGTCAACGAAATTAATGTCGGAGGCTGAGGAATAAAGTCGTCCCTCGCGGGTTACTTCGGAACCGTCAGGCTGGATTTCAGTGACTGTGCCGGCCGACGTTGCGATATAATTTCCGGTTGCTTGAGGAACGGATACACCCTGGTCGAGTATAATCACGCAGTTCGGGTTTACTCCCTTGAAAGCATCGTTGCTTATATTAGCTGCGCGGCGTGGTTTTGCGTTGCCGGCATTTCCGGCGGCGTCATCAAGCAGGGTCACCGATGTGAGGTTAGTACATCCATCGAATGCGCCATCGCCGATTTCATCGATACCTGTCAGACGGATTGTCTCCAAGGAAGAGCATCCTGCGAAAGCACCCTCGCCGATGTTATTGACCGAAGATGGAATTTCAACTGACTGAAGAGAAGAACAGCCGTTGAATGTCCCTGCCGGAATTGTTTCCATTTCCGGGAGAACCACGTTTTCAAGGCTTTCCATTCCTGCAAATGCATTTTCAGGCAGTTCGCTCTCAAGCTGAGAGAGGTCAAGGCTTTCGAGGTTACAGAACGCTGCCATGGCAGCGGCAATCTGCTCGGAAGTCATTTCTCCCGAAAGACCGATTGATGTGATTCCGGCTGCATCAGCCTCTGGTATTGAAGCGATTTCTTCTGCATTCAGCACAGCTCCTTCACCCGGAACGGCGAAGATATCGATTGTGCGCGAAGCGTTGGTAAGTTCCACTGTATAGAGTCCATCGGCATCGGCCTCGAGTTCCTGCTGGCCGAGCATTACGCGGGTCTGCATTCCATCTGCATGCTCTGATGCAAAAGATACGCCGAATCGAACGGTAGAATTCTCAGCGATGTCACGGAGAACGGGAGTAGTGCTATCCGAAGTGTCATACACTTCTTTATGAATATTAGCTTCATTGGTCACTACCGGCTCACTCACAGTAAAGAGGGAAGATGTTGTAGCAAACGAAAGATCATTCAGATATATCAGACTCAACTCATGGTCGCTTCCTTTGAGAGTAGTCGATTTTGCCGGGTTTTTGAAGGTGACTGTGATAGTGCCGTCTTCAGCTATGGTAGCCGGCTCGCCGTTGTCAAGTATAAGACATTTAGATTCCGTGGTCTTAGGTTTGAATTTGCCCACTACATTGATATTTTCCACCGAGACATTGTCTCCAAGGAATGATGCAGCTCTCTGCACATCAAAGTCTGGGTCTGTCAGCTCAATGCGGTCAGGATTGAAAGTTACGCCATATACCGGATTCTCCGAAAGAATATTGTAGCCGTGTGCCTGCCAAGGATTCCCGAAATACGCATCCGTGTATTTAGTGCGATATACATTAAGATATTCTTCTGGCACCACTATAGTTACCTTTTTAGGATCGGCATGGCCTAAGTTATAGTACTGAAACCAGAAACTGCTTGTGGTAGAATACGGATTATGGTGGGCTACTATAGTTCTTCCGTTACCGTCCTTCTGCGGCGCACCGGGAATATAGATTGTAGTCAGGTTAGGACATCCTTTGAAAGCTTCGTTATTTATCCCATATATATAAGCGCTTGAAGGCTTAATAGGTATACTCCGGAGGGATTTAGGAAGAACAACTTCCGTAATTAGCGGACAATTCAAGAATATCCCGTCGATAGCCTCAATATTATCCGGCAAGATAATCTTCTCGACCTTAGCTGTCGGAGGAGTTGATATTGGATTTGCAGGCATGAATGGAGGATGCTGCAGAGTGTACGCGGGTTGTCCGTCAGTACCAATAACGGTTACTCCTGTCAGGTCGAGAGTCTTTACTGTCCTGATTGCGAAATCCTGACTGAAGGCACTCTGAAGGTCGGAAGAATAAATATTACCGGTCACTATTACATGCGCCCGTATGCTGGTTGGTGTTACTTTCCCGAAAAGTTCTCCGGGATATACCTGATATGTAACGCTTCCCTCTTCTTTGGGGTCGAAGACTTGGACATCGAAATCAAGGTCTTCCATGGCCACAAAATCATAATTGATTGTTGCGGCATCTTTCACGACTTCTACACCGTTTACTTTCAGATTGATATGGTGAGCCGGTGAGTTGGGAACAATTTTCAGGGTGAGGTCACGACCACGGACTGCAGATGCCGGCAAGCCGGAAACAGTCGCATTGTCAATAGCCGGAATGGTGAAATTATACACAGGATTGGTATTGTTGACAGCCGGAAGTGCATCCACGATTTCTTCGCCGGCACCGGCCACAACGTTCCAGATTTTCTTCATTGCTGAAGTCACCACGCGAATCTGGTTGCCCTCTCTTACGCGAGAGTCCTTAACCATACAGTTCACATTCAGCTTGAAATTATTTCCTGCCCCTGCGCTCCATACGTTGACGGGCGAAATAAATTCCTTGATATTGCCGTTGGCATCTGTTAAGGCAAGAGCCCAGTAGAACTGGTCGTAGTACTGTGGTATTGAAAGTGCGTTCAGGCGAACAGTGAATTCCTGACCCGGAATCACGTTGACTGCATCTGAGAACATTCCTATCGACCCGTTGGCATCTGTGAGTTTCCAAGGGGATTTCGTTTCGTCTACAGCGATAGGATCGACCAGATCAAAGTGTATCATAGTGTTGCCCGAAAGGTTGAAGGAGTAGATTCCTTCAGCGTTTGGAGTCAACAATGTATTGTTGGCGTAAACATCCATACGGCGGTCATCGTCAACAAGATATTCAGCCTTGAATGAAACAGTTGAGTTTGGAGTGCTTTCGCCGAGAGTATTCTCAGTTTCGAACATCACCCTATTGTCATCCATAACGGCAAGCAGACATGAGGAAGTTGCCTGAACCGGATCCACTATGATATTCCCTATGGTCTTCCAGTTCTCAGCAGCCGCATACTTATTCTTAGCGCTTTCAGAGGGCACATGAAGTGTAGCGGATGCTACTGGCACGCCTGAGAGAACACACCAGTTGATGAACTCCGGATTCTCGCGGCAGACATATATATCGCGCAGTCTGGATGCGGCAACGAATATATTGTATTCATATGTCTTGACATTGGCCGGAATCACGATGGACGTGAGGCCGGTCTGGCGGAAGCATCCGTTGTTCATGCGGTTGATTGATTTTGGCAATATAGCCTGCGTAAGAGAGCCGAGGCCTCGGAATGCTTCGCGAGGAATTGCATTCGCCTGATCCGAGCCGTGGGCGGTTATGGTTGCGCCTGAGAGGTCAATACGGTTAAGACGCATTGAATTTCTAATGAACTGGAAGTCGCGCGCATCTATCGTTCCAAATATGGTCAGATCTTTGATAGTTCCCGATTCCTCTTCCGATATTACTTGCGAAAGAGTTCCCGGTTGACCTACCCAGACACTGCGCTTCTCTTTTACGTCGGAAGCCTTCTGAACAAGTGCGGTAATTGTTTGGTCCTCCCTCACATTCTCGATTGTGTAGGTGTTGTTCTGACCCGGAGTAAGCACAACTCCGTTAGCCTTGACGGTAAGAACGTCCGTAAGGGGATTTTCAAGAATTGCTGTGAAATTATATGACCAACCCTTTATAACGTTCGGTTCGCCTGTAACATTGACTCCGGCCACACCCGATGGAAGGGCTACATTGAAAGTGGCAGGAACCGGATTATTGGGATTGAGCTCATTTATAGTAAGAAGTTCACCAGCTACCGGAAGCCAATTGTCGCTTCCGGATGCTTTTGTTACAAGACGTATACGGTCTGATTCAGCAGCCGTGACACCTGCAGGAAGAGCGCAGTTGCGGAAATCTATATAGCCATTGTAAAGAGTGGCCATCGAAGGAAGCGAAAGCGATGATTCGTTGCTGAGCAGAGCCTTCATCGCGCCGTTGGATGCGCAGAGTGCTACAGCTATCTTACCTGCAAAGTCATCGTAGGCAAGGTTCTTTAGATTGCCGGCACGAACTGTGAAAGTCTTTCCCTGAGCAAGCTCTGAGAGGTCAGACCCGAGTCCGCACTGATTGCCGTCGGCAGTAAGGTGCAGAGGTGACCATGAAGTGATCTCTCCGTCGGCAGGCTTTATGTTATAGATTATAGTGTTGAGGTTGTTATAATGGTGAGTAGTGCTCACGGTGGGATTGAGGGCGGTAGAAAGGAAATAACCATTGGCAGCGCCTCCCCATCCCCAGTTAAAGTGGAGATATTCTCCCTCATATCCATCGCAGACGAATGCGTGGCCTGCAGTCACGTCCTGACCGCAGTAGAGAACCGGACGGCCGGCATCAATTTCAGCCTTTACCAAATTGTCCCATGCTTGCTGAGTGGAAAAGTCAGCGCGTTTCTTAAACGACACGCCGGGGTCATAGCCGAAATAATTTGAAAGCGCACCCGGAACGCGCACTTCGTATGCGCTCGAGCCTGACATTCCATATTGGGTGTCGATGCTCTTGGAAGCATGGAGCATAAGCGTAGCTACCGCCTCTCCTTCAGCCGCAGTGTAACCCGAACGATAATTGTCGTTACGCATATCATTCCAGTTGTATACCGTATTGAAATCTACTCCTCCATATGAGCCGGTTCCGCTTTCAGGCCAGTTGTGATATTTCATTATTGTGGCCATCGCCGTGCCGACGCATCCTACGAGGGGACGACCCGGTATCAGGTTGTTGAAAGGTGCTTCCTGACTCCAGTTGGCTGTAGATAGAAGTTTTGCTGATGATTGCGAGGCAGCATTATGTGCCATTGCTCGACGTGAGTTCAGACTCCGGCTCTGTTGCAACTGAGGAGCAGCCTTCAGTTCTCGCTCGATTCCAGCCATCATCCACTGCATGGGCTCGGGAGTGTTTTCAGTAGCATAACCGCACTCGAAAGAATAGCCGAGGATGGGGGTAGTGGTATCTTCCGCCGAAACGATCACGAATGCATTCCCATCTGTTGAATTAAACACATAATAGAGCGGAGTGCTCGAAGACCCTGCCGAATAAATCGGGTTCGTTGCCACTTGAATTGTGGCTCCTCCGCGTGAATTCATGAATTCCGCTGCGATGCTCCTTGCATCTTCTACGCTGACAGTGGAGGCTTGGGAGGCCCCAATCGTTCCAATCAAAAGCGCAGGCAGAATTAACCTTCGTAAAGATTTACGCATAAAACAGTTTAATTAGATTTTGTAACTTATTATGGAAAATAGTAATAATCATCGGTCTTTCCAGGATATAAGAACCGGGATTTCATCCTTCTATCATGGTCAGAGTCCGTTGATTCTGTTCAGAGAGAGTTTTTGTTCACCTATATAACAACCCAACTCTAAAAAGTTGTGAAATTTTACTAAAATTTTTTCAAAAAGAAAGTAAACCCTCTTTGGTCGCCTCTTTTTTATATATATTTTCGATTTCTATTAGCTTAGTCACGCGAAAAATAAATTATTTAGATATTCGATTCTTATTGTATTCATCATTTATTATATCTAATGTACAATAAATATACGAAAGATAAGGATGGTTTATTACATTTCCCGGCTATTTATGCTTCATCCACTAAATTTTTATCGGACGGCAACATGAGATTCTCCATTTGTGTATAGTAAGTTTGCAGCATTCCAGATAAAATATAAATAGAGCGAAACCATTGTGAAGTTTCGCTCTATTTATATTTTATCTGGTTTTATCAAATCATCGACTTGATGGCTTCAAATTCATCGGCGACATCAGGAGAAGTGATGAAGCCATACTTTTCTATATCCACTTCGGGGAACAAACCTGATGAACGCGATTTTGAATCGGTAAGTGGCACGTAAACTATTAAATAAATAATGGTTCTACCGCTCGTTCTAAGACTCATTAATATGCCGGTCTTTTCATCAGGTGTGCAAAAATAGAACGAGTAGTTTGTTTGATCCACTTTCAGCGGAATGTAACGTTCCAACATAAAGGTAACGATGGCATCCGAGTTCACATAGTCACCATCAAGCCCGACTCCTGATGATTTCAATTTATCAGATTCAAATGAATATGAAGTCAACAACTGAGCTCCCGTTCCTTTATAATTTAAGGAGGTTGATGTTTCTTCATATGGAGTGGCATTCTTCATAAAACTCTTTACAGTAGATTTTGATGCTCCCCACTGAATGCATGGCTCATTGAATACATGACTTGTCGCGTTGACAGTAAGCTTGAAACTGCCTCTGCTACTTGATATAATCACTTCGCCAACTCTTTCTGCAGTCACAATATTTCCTGTCACGGAAGCAATGAATTCGTTAGATGAGGACCACTCTACATCGCCTGCATTTGGAATTTCATACGTCGCGTTGCAATTAAGGACTACATCCTGATACTTGTAATCGGGCTCATCATCATCACCTCCGCATGAAGGCAGGATAAAACACGATAGAATTGCAAACAGAGTTAAAATTTTCTTCACTGTCTTAAAATTTTAATTGTGTCACCGTCATTCCTTCGTTGACTTAGGATTAATAAACGAAAAAGCGTGGAATGATTTCTTGTCTATCTTCAAGGAGGCATCGCCAAACGCCTGACATAGAATAAACAGTCCACTCCCACGCCATACCGAATATCGATACCCCTTGCCGGGGTGTGGATATACGACAAGCATGAGCGTTTTGATGACTGCTCTCTCCTTCTATGTTTTGAAAATTGGCGATTTCCTTGAA
>JAIDDJ010000061.1 GCA_029055345.1 Muribaculaceae bacterium
AGCAAAAATCAGATTAGTTGTTTTCTTTACGTTTGCCATAGCAAATATTCTAAGTGCAAATATAATAAAAAAAAGCAAATACAACAAGAACAGAGACTTTTTAAAATTTTGAATGCTGTGATTCTAAGTGCAAATATAATAAAAAGAAAGCAAATCACGACTTTCGTAACGTACATTATGTAGGCTTAAATGAACGTGCGAAATCCCTCGGTGTGTCCGCTTTGAAGAGACGCCGTACTCACTAACCGCTGTTTGGCCACTGTTGCCCCTGCTTCCTTTTGGTTGGAGTGCGAGCGTAAATTTATTGAAGATAAAGTTATTTTTTTGAGAAAAAGCATCTCAAAAATTTGCAAAAAAGTAGAAAAATTACCATCTTTGTGATTTCAAACAAGAGTAGAATGAACAAGTATAAAGTAAAGGAGGTAATTAAAATGCTTGAAGAAGATGGCTGGGTTCTAATGACCACCAAAGGTGACCACCGCCAATTTAAGCATCCTTCGAGGAAAGGTAAGGTTACAGTGAGAGGAAAACCGAGTGAAACTCTAAGTCAATTTTTGTTGAATAGCATTTGGAAACAGGCAGGATGGCGATAATCCATCCTCTTCTCTCATCAATTCATTCACTAAATAATTTAATTCAAAAAGCTTCAATATGGGAACAAATAAAATTCACGTTGAGGTAAGCTGGACCGGAGATAACTTTTGTGGTTCTTGGGATGACGGGCATGATGGGGTTGTCTTAGTTACAGCCAAATCTTTCCAGAAGCTCAAAGATGATTTTTCAGAATCTATCCGTCTACATATTCAAGGCTGTATAGAAGATGGAGACTCCTTTCCGGAATATCTTGTAAACGGAGACTATGAAATAGAGTATAATCTTGATGCCGCAGCTCTTATTAGGAATGCAGAAGTATTCACTACAATGGCTGCAATCAGCCGTATTTCCGGTATCAATCAAAAGCAACTCTCGCACTACGCTAATGGCGTCAAGCACCCTCGACCAGTTCAGATTTCAAAAATCAAGGCGGCCCTTGCAATTATAGGTACACAACTTTTATCCTTGAGTTAGTGCCTGTTTGACAGCAGAATTAAACCCCTTCCTATAAAAATCATCTCCCGTTTCTACAGCTAACGGGAGATGATTTTTGTCTCTTTTTAAAAATTGCCCGGAGGGGTTATTTCAGTAGGAAATGGTCGCCGGTGGTCTTTACTATGTTTTCGTAGTATGTCTTGTCGTAACCCGGGAATGTGGGATAAACCGGAATACCATATTCGGATTTTATGAAGTTGCCTTCTTCGTCCGTTTTCTTCTGATTGCCATCCATAAATTTCACAAATAGATATCCGGCCAGGTCGCGGTATGCATCCGTGGCATTCTTGGCAATGGCTGCGCCTTCCTTGTTCACAGCCTCACGATATGCATCGGGATTACCCGACTCCACTAAACCAACCAGCACCTTCTCAACTTCGGGACGTGACTCCTGGAAACTCTTTTCCAACCCTCCCTGAACCTTGCGGATATCGGGAATCATCTGGTCGTATCTGTAGTAGGCCTGATTTGCTATGATATTGTTTACCCAGAAATTGGCATCAAGTGAAAGTGTGTTGATATCTCCTGCAGTCAGTTCCGAGGGCACTTCTGTCATACCGCAATAAAATGGCATATACACTGTGGTATTCGTGTCATCCGTTCCGAACCAGAGCACTCCACCGACCGCATCAGGCAGCCAGTCGCGACTTTGGCTGACATAACTCCAGCCCGTCTGCTGAGTGGCAATTGCGCGCTCCATGCAATATTTCTTTCCATCCACCTCGTATTCCATCGGACGCCAGCGGTAGGGAACATGATACGGACCCGCTCCTATATCGGATGTCATTTCAAAAGGTGTCCCCTCGAAATGGTCGCGCATCGATTCCTGCATCTCTGCCAAAGATACTTTGCGATCCGGTATTATATATAATGGCATTGGTTCATCGCTCGTGCCATTGCACCAATCATAGTATTTGTCTGCATCCTTATTGAACCTGCGGAAATAGCTCCACACGCGGGCATCACAACCGCGCCGGGTGGAGGCGTCATGTTCGCCATATACATCTGCAAACGAGAAATCCTCATCCTTGCCCGTGAAATAGCCGCGCTTGCGAGCAAAGCTGATCACATCCTTTGAATGAAGCACATTTTTCTTGTCTTTCATATCCACTTTCCGGATGCGTGGCTCGTTGGCATGACCTGAGATTGCGTTATCCGGTATGCGCACGGCAATCCATACTGCGCCCTTTTCAGCCCCTTTACCAATCATTTCCATCACCCACACTTCATTCTTATCCGCTATCGTGAACGATTCTCCTTCCGATGCGTAGCCATGTTTTTCCACGAGGTCGCCCATCATCTCCACGGCTTCGCGAGCAGTTTTTGCACGTTCGAGAGTGACGTAAATCAGCGAACCATAATCCATCGCGGCCTGCCCGGTCGTATCTGCCAGTTCCTCACGCCCGCCCCAGGTCGACTCGCCTATAACAAGCTGATGCTCATTCATATTACCCACAACATTATAGGTCTCCGGTGCTTCAGGGATTTCGCCAAGCGGTTTATTAGTGTCCCATTCGTAAATCTTACGGGTCTCACCCTTTGAATGTTTGCCCGCAGCCGCATGATGCAGATGTCCGTAGAGATTGTGTGAATCCGCCGAATAAGTCATCATGACCGACCCATCTGTCGTAGCCCCCTTCCCGGCAATTAAATTTGTACACGCTTCGGCATTCATGGTGCCAAATGATAGCGCTGCCAATAGCGCTCCATAACTAAGGATTTGTCTCATTGAATATTAATTTTTAGTTTTTATTCTAAATTTAAGAAAGAATTAATGGCCCACCTTTATTGCCTTGTCAGCGAAAGCGAGCATTTCCTTGTCGCCGCCGGAATTGCCGTAAGCCGTAACATGGAAGTGAGCTCTTTGCTCCGATAGCTCCGGCCATTTTTCCAATATGCGGTTCA
>JAIDDJ010000062.1 GCA_029055345.1 Muribaculaceae bacterium
GCTTTTGGAGCTATTGGGAAGGATTGGAGGCTTAGGGGAGGATCGGAGCTTTGGGGAGGAATGGTGGATGGGGAATGTTTTTTGGAAAATTTGAATCAAGATGGATATATCTGTAGTCATACCGCTTTATAATGAGGAGGAGTCTTTGCCGGAACTGACGGAGTGGATTGAACGTGTGATGTCGACCCACGGCTTTTCGTATGAAATCATTTTTGTGAATGATGGTTCGACTGACGGCAGCATGGACGTAATTCGCGGACTTGCGGCCCGGAATCCGGCTATCCATTCGGTGGCGTTTTCGCGCAATTACGGGAAGTCGCCGGCTTTGAATACGGGTTTCCAGCGGGCTAAAGGTGATGTGGTGATAACGATGGATGCTGACCTTCAGGATTCGCCTGACGAGATACCCGAACTTTACCGGATGATAACTGAAGATGGCTATGATCTGGTGTCGGGATGGAAGAAGAAGCGTTATGACCCACTGTCGAAGACGATACCCACCAAACTTTTCAATGCCACGGCCCGGCGCGTCTCAGGAATAAAGAATCTCCATGATTTCAATTGTGGGTTGAAGGCTTACCGCAAGGCTGTCGTGAAGCATATCGAAGTTTATGGCGATATGCACCGCTATATTCCGTATCTCGCAAAGAATGCCGGTTACAAAAAAATCGGAGAGAAGGTTGTGCAGCATCAGGCTCGGAAGTATGGAACTACCAAATTCGGTCTTGACCGATTCGTGAATGGCTACCTTGATCTCGGCACGTTGTGGTTTCAGTCGAAATTCGGAGTGAAACCCATGCATATTTTCGGTCTTTTAGGTTCGCTGATGTTCATGATCGGGTTTCTGGCAGTGATAACTGTATTGGTGCTCAAACTTGTGTCGATGCATTCTGAGAGCTATCATTTCTACTTGACGAAATCGGTGTATTTTTATCTGTCGCTTGTCTTCATGGTGCTCGGCACACAGTTTTTCTGCACGGGTTTCATCGGGGAACTCATAGCGAGGAATTCGCCTGAGCGTAATGATTATCTAATTTCAGAAGAGTTCTAAACAGATGCGTAGCCTGATTTACACATTATTGGCTATTCTAAGCTTTGTTCTGCTCACTGCGGGATGTAATGATACGTGTCTGGAGAACAGGAACGCACTGCCCTTGGCGGGATTTTACGCGCAGGATGCCGAGGGCGTACTCCAGCAGGTGGAAGTTGATTCTTTAGCCGTGACAGGAGTGGGCATGGAAGGTGATTCATTATTGTCGGCGAAGACCCAGACAAAGTCTCAGCTCTATATGCCATTCAGGATAGACTCTGACCGCACACAATACGCCTTCATAGCATACAGCGATTATGGGGAAGCCCGCGACACGGTTACCTTCGAATACACACGTCTGGCACGACTGGCCAGTGCCGAATGCGGAGTGAGCTACATTTTCCAGATTCATGAAATCAGGACTCAGGGAGTACTGTTCGATTCGGTGGTGTGTCCTAAAGGCTTCATCGACAACGAGAATATCGAGAATTTACAAATCTATATGCGTACGGAATGAGAGTGATATTGACACTACTGCTGATAGCATCGGCATTTATTGGAATGCGTGCGCAGACAACGGAAGTGCCGGACAGTGTGGCTCCTGCAATGAGCGATACTGTAAAAAAAGCACTTCCGGTTTTACCGAAGCCGACCACTACCCCTGTCGACATAGATGATGACAAGCCTGTGGTTGTGCTTCACTACTACGACAAGCATGGTGAGGCCCTGAAGGAACCGGTGCTTTTTTTAGCCACACTTGACACGGTAAAGACTGTAAAGTCGGGGCCAACCTACCCGCTCTATAACGGAGTGAATGTCGGAATAAATTTCGGCGATGCCATAATGATGGCTTTCGGACAGCGCTACGCGAGTTTCGATGTTCATGCGAACGTTTCATTATGGAACTGGCTTTTCCCGACAATAGAGCTGGGACTCGGATTCGCCAATGAAACCCCTGATCACCAGAATTATACCTATCATGTGTCGCCATCGTTGTATGCGAAAATCGGCGCCAATTATAATTTTCTATATAAAAGCGACCCGGCATACCAATTTTACATAGGTCTCCGAGCAGGCTTCTCACACTTCAGTTATAATCTCCGCGACATTTCGATCACATCCGATTTCTGGGAAGAGAATCAGAAATTCTCCATCGAGGGTCTGAAATCCACCTGCTTCTATGGGGAGGCATTGGCAGGGATACAGGTCAAGATAGTAGGAGGATTCTCCTTGGGATGGGATATCCGCTGGCATTTTATGTTCCATGCCTCGGAGGACCGTGAGAACAAGCCCTGGTTCGTGCCGGGGTACGGGGCATCAAATCCGATTACGTTCAGCGCATCAGCCATATGGACAATAAATCCTTAGCTTGCTATGTGCAAAGCTAAGGATTATTTCTTACCATTCGCCGCGCTTCAGGGGCACAGCTAAAGCTTTATTTAATATCAATACATCGGAGTGAACGGGGGCGTCTTGTATAGACGTTGATTTGCGCAACCTACAAGATCGGAGGTTTTTGAAGTGTCAAGTTTGAGCACCGGGGCACCCTTGCGGAGGTCAATCTTGTTAAGGTCGACATAATAGTAACCCGGATTAGTCACGAGCTCGAAATAATATCTGCGGTCGCGGAGGTCGGAATAGCTTCTCCACTGCGTACTGCTGAGTTCGGGGCTACCCTCAATCTGATAAGTGTAAGGCACAGAACTATTAAGTAGAATACTTCTTGCGATAGAGACACCGAGATCAGTTTCACCGGTAGCCTCCACATGATGGGCGAAATAGTTTGCTCTCACGCAACGGTCGGGGCTTGTGACCGTACCGGGCATGAAATGCATACCGCCGATTTTCTCCCAATAGTCGATTATTGCCGTCATCTTAGGCCACTGGGGGTCGTTGGTCATGGCGCGATAATCGCCCATATCGTAAATATTTATCTTGCCGTGGTCGAATTCGAAAATGATGCTTTTACCCGAAGCATCGGTTACGCCCCAGTGGAGAGCAGAGACCGTACCACCGTCGAATGTTGCGCCCTGGATGTCAAACTGGGGGTCGGTAAGGGCGGCCTTCACTTCATCTACAGTAGAATTGAGGTCGAGCAGCCAAGCAACAAAGACAGCGAGCGACATCGTGTACTTCGCATTAGTATCAGCGGCATTGTAAATGGTTCCTTTACAGAAAAGGCCGTTGACCACGAGGCCCTTCTCATTCATACCCTCCGTGATGCCGCCGTCATAGCTCACTGCGTAAACGGCTCCATACTTTGAAGTCCAACGGATAGGATTCGAGAGATTGGAGCTCTGCTTCTGCATACCTCGCGGATAGACGTAAATGTTCGTGGGGATCGGAGTTTTCCAATCAAGCGAGCGGGCCACCACATAAAGGCTGTCATTCCCTTGATATAACACTCTTGAGCAGGCATCAGCCTCGACAGGAGCGAAGGCAGCGAGGGCTATCGCCCCGGCGGCTAAGATTCCGGTCATTTTTTTCATAGCAAAATTTATTTAAGTCATTAATAACATATAAAGAGGGAAAAGATTCCCCGGGCTACGCTTGGGCACGGGCTCCGCGGTGGAGGACTGGTCTAACCCGGGCTACGCTTGGGCACGGACTCCGCAGTGGAGACGGGAAGATACACATTTACAACGCGATGCGCGCAGCGAAAGTTCAATACCGGATGATAACCGGAGCTCCCGGCAAGCCGATATACGGATATTCGGGGAAAGCTCGGCGGAAATCAGCGGCTATATTTCTGGCGGAATCGAGAGTAGACGTTACACCCGCCACAGCGTAATGCTTTCCGCCGGCACCTTTAAGATAAGTCGCTTCCGGGAAACCGGCTTCGTGGAGGTCGGAGGCCGTTGCAACGGCATTAGTGCTCATCTTGAAGAGAGCTACAGCTACACCCCACTCCCCTGCCGGACGTTGGCCGTCGGGAAGACGGAGACGGTCGCGGGTGACGAAAATCGTGTCGCCGTCCACCACTCTCAAAGAGGGGCCATCATCGCTGAGGAGTCCGGAAGCCGGACGCATCTGCTCTGCGGCTGCCTGCTCACGTTTGATTTGAGCGGCATCGTAGGCCGCCTTATAATTCTTTTCTGTAGGTTTGCAAGCTACAAACATAAGCGCGACAAATGCCGCGCTTATTAATTTCAAGTTTCTCACACAATTAGGGGTTATGGAGTTAATCTTTATGCAATTCCCTTCACATTGTTCGGGGCATCAATCATATAAGTCTTATCAATTGGTCTGAATGATCAGGTGATTAGCCAATGACCAGAACTTGGCGGGATCTGTAATCTCAACAGTCTTAGGACCATTCTTCTCACCTACAATACGGTAAGAGCCCTCAGGCATATTAGTCCAGATTTTAATGCTCTTTGCGTTGGTCGGAATCGACTTTAGGGTACGTTTGTCGGCAGTAACGAAATAAGAAGCATCGAAATTGCCTTTCAGCACTTTAGTAGCGCCGAGGAATTTCTTTTCAAGAAGTCCCTTGTTTTTGAGTTCCTTATTGGAGCCGATAGCATAATAAACTGTGTTAGCCTCATTTTCAGCAGCCACGGTAGCAGCTTGAGCCTCTTCCTTAGCGGCAGTCTCAATTTTCACCTGTTCTTCAGTTTCGGCTACCTGATTGTTAAGATCTTCAATCTGACCCTTGGCCTGACTGAGGTCGCTTTCAAGCTGAGCGATTTTAGCATCCTGCGACTCGATATGCTGGCGGAGCTGGGCGATTGTCTTAGCCTGAACACTATTTTCATTGCCGGCGGCTTTCACTTTAGCCTCCATAGTGGCGAGAAGTTGACGGTTAGCAGCGAGCCGAGCCTTTATGCTCGAGAGGTTACGACGGATTTCAGCGCGACGGTCGGCATTATCCCCTGTGCCCATATTATAAAGTAGACCTTCCTGAGTATTGATAGAGTCGAGACCGGTGTAAATATCGCCCATAAGGAGCATGAGCGAATCGTTGAAGTTTGTGGCCTCTTCGTATTCAGCTGTAAGATCGGCAATTTTCAGAGAATCCTCATTGATTTTGTTCTGCTCCGAATTACCTGCGCAAGAAGCGAGCAGGAGGGCTGCCATGCCCGAGAAGAAAATGCTTTTTTTCATAATAACAATTTTTTAAACTTCCGTAAGCGAAAATTTTGGTTACGAGGTTAATTACACATCGCACCCCAGCCTAACCGGCCGGCGCTATTACTATAACAATTTCTCCTTTTGCCTGGTTCACGGCATAAAAATCAGCGAGCGCCTGAAGGGAGTCACGGCGTATTTCCTCATGCAATTTAGAGATTTCGCGGCATACGGCAGCTTGCCGATCCGGGCCGAAAGCCTCCGCGAGCTGGCGAATGGTTCTGGCTAAACGTAACGGCGACTCGTATATAATGACGGTGCGAGGGTCTTCGGCAAGTTGGGCGAGCCGGGTAGCCCTGCCCTTTTTGAGGGGGAGGAAACCTTCGAAAACGAAGCGGTCGCAAGGTAGACCTGAAGCGACAAGAGCCGGCACGAAAGCCGTAGGGCCCGGAAGGCATTCCACATCCAGGCCGGCATCGCGGCAGGCACGGGCGAGCATAAAACCTGGGTCGGAAATTCCGGGAGTGCCGGCATCTGAAATGAGGGCCACATCCATGCCACCCTCGATTTCCTCGACGATATGGGCTGTGTCGCGATGCTCGTTATTCCGATGATGACTCCGCATGGGAGTATGAATGTCGAAATGCTTCAGTAGCACGGAGCTTGTGCGCGTATCCTCGGCAAGTATAAGGTCAGCCTCGCGGAGGGTGCGGATAGCCCGGAAAGTCATGTCCTCGAGATTGCCCACCGGGGTCGGGACGATGTGCAGACGGCCGCTCATTCTCCGAAATAATTACGGATAATATTCAGGAAATCTACCACATCCTCATCCTCTGTGCTGAGGTCCATATCCGTAAGGAAAAAATCTTCGGCATCGGCATAGGATGGCATCGAGGCGATGAAGTCGAGAGTAGTGTTCATTTCGGCATCACTTCCGCCGAAAATGGCTCTTCTGAAGCGGTATCTGTCGTTGAGGCAGAAAGATGGTCGCGGGCGGGGAGAGGGGGCAGAGTAATCGGAATTATCAGAGTAATTGGAGTTATCGGGGTAATCGGAATTATCGGAGGGGGCGGACTCGGGAGAGAGGTCG
>JAIDDJ010000063.1 GCA_029055345.1 Muribaculaceae bacterium
ATTCAGGAGGGGATCGGGATATCGGGTTGAATCTTAAGGCACAGGATAATAGATGGAGTCCGCCCGCATTCGGGCTCTAAATAGTATAATACATCAAATACCTTGTTATGGGAGGCTTTTTTGGAGTGGTCGCAAAGCGACCCATAGTGAATGATTTGTTTTACGGGACGGATTATAATTCCCATCTTGGCACGAAGCGCGCGGGGATGGTAACGTTCGACAGGGAGGCCGGTTTCAACCGTGCGATTCACAGCATAGAGCGGGATTATTTTCGTTCGAAATTCGAGGAGGAATTGGGTAAATTCAAGGGTAATGTGGGAATCGGCGTAATAAGCGACACGGATCCTCAGCCGATAATAGTCAATTCTCATCTTGGGCGCTATGCAGTGGCGACGGTAGCGAAAGTGAATAACGCGCGGGAAATAGCGGAGGAATTGCTTGCCGAGCGGATGCATTTGAGCGAGCTGTCGGCGAACCGAATCAATCAGACGGAGTTGATGGCCCTACTGGTGAATATGGGAAAGGATTTCGAGGAGGGGATATCCAAAGTACATTCGCGAGTGGAGGGCTCATGTTCGATGCTCATAATGACCGAGGACGGCATCATAGCTGCGCGAGATTATCTCGGGCGGACACCGATAGTTATAGGTCGGGGCGCAGATGGCTATGCCTTGACAAGCGAGACGTCGGCTTTTCCGAATCTGGGGTATGAGCGAGTTCGGGATGTGGGTCCCGGCGAAGTGGTGAAGGTGACGGCCGATGGGATAGAAGAGCTTGTAGGTTCGGCCCGGAGGGAGCAGATCTGTTCATTTCTATGGGTATATTATGGTTTTCCGGCCTCGGATTATGACGGCATCAATGCCGAAGAGATGCGAGAGGCCTGCGGGCGGGCGATGGGCAAGACAGACAGGAGCGATGCCGATTCGGTGTGTGGCATACCGGATTCCGGAGTCGGCTTCGCATTGGGATACGCTGAAGGGAACGGGATACCTTACCGCCGGAGTGTGTTGAAATACACGCCGACGTGGCCGCGAAGCTTCACACCCTCGACCCAGGACCGCCGGAATCTGGTGGCAAAAATGAAGCTGATACCTAACCGGGCTTTGCTTGAAGGTCAGAGCGTGGTTTTTTGCGATGACTCAATAGTGAGGGGCACGCAGCTACGGGACAATGTGAAAGAATTTTTCGAGGGAGGAGTGCGGGCAGTGCATGCTCGGATATCATGTCCGCCACTGGTCTACGGGTGTCCGTTTATCGGTTTCACATCATCGAAGAGCGATCTGGAGCTGATAACGCGTCAGATCATCCGGGATTTCGAAGGGGATGATTCGGCCAAGCTCGAGGCTTATTCAAAGACAGGCACACCGGAGTATGAGCGGATGGTGAGCGAAATCGCTAAGCGACTTGGCCTGACGAGCCTGAAGTTCTGCACGATAGAAGATATGGTAGCGAGCATTGGATTGCCAAAGAGCCGGATATGCACACATTGCTTCGACGGGACGAGTTTTCAGCCTTGTCGCGCATGGGCGGAAGACCATAAGGAAGAGGTAAGAAAGGGTTATGAAGAATAAAAAGTAAAAGAAAAATAAAGGAAATAGAAATATAATATTGAAAATTCAAAATAAATTGTTATATTTGCGCGTGTGTTACATGGTGCAGGTAATCAGGTAATTTAAATATTTTAAATGCAATTATGATAAACCTGCTGATAAAGCCGGATAACAGGCTGACAGTAGCGGTAAAAAAATAATATAACCGATCTCTACCATACATTTATAATGTTTATATAAGGATAGATATGACCCTTAATGAAATTTATGAATTGCGCAAAGCCGGAAAAATAGACGAGGCATATAAAGAGGCGCAACGACTTAACGAGCAAGAATCGACAAAAGAAACCCGTGTTGCATTGGCTCAGACCTCAAAATCGTTAGGAGAGCGAGCAGCAAAATCAGGAGATATCCAGGGGCTGACGGATCGCATAAACGAAATAGGTCAGCTTAGGCTGGAGGAGATAGGGGAAGCAGAGCTTAACAACCGTCTTGCATGGGATGTGCGGGCTCTGGTTCTGGTACTGAGGGAGCGTAAGGAGTTTGATGCCGCGGCACTTGACGCTCTGTTTGACGCACTGACCGGCGTAGCGTTCCTGAAGCCACACCGATATTATTCCATACTACTTGAAGCGTTATTGCGTGTTCGAGATGACCGCGATGAGGCGTGGGATGCGTTCGCGGAGGTGTTTGACTGGTGGGGTCCGGAGTTTTTCTTGCCGGAAGATTATCAGAAGGTGAGGCTGAACAATGGGGTCATGATGACCTCGCTGGCCGAGCGGGCGTATACGCAGGCGGTTAAGAGCATTCTGATAGCAGCCGAGCGGGGCATAGCATCGGAGGAAGATATTGAGCGCCTTGTCGGAGAGCTTGACAATCTGCTTGTGACGCATCCGGAATTTCAATATACCCTTTATCATAAGACGTTGTTGTTGAAAGCGCTGGGGCGGATGGAAGATGCCGTTAACACGGCAAGGGAATTTGTGAAGGCGAATCAGCAGTATTTCTGGGCTTGGGCACGTCTTGGGGAGGTTCTGGAGGAGAGCGATATGCAGCTTGCCTGCTATAGCCGGGCGATGCTCTGCAAGGCCTCTCCGGAGTTTCTGGTGAAGGTGCGCAGAAAGCTTGCCGACCTGATGTATGAACTCGGCGAATACCCTGCTGCCAAGCGCGAACTGGAGGAAGTGAGGAAGGTTTATGAGTCGAAGGGATGGCGCATACCGGACCGCGTTGTGGAACTGACGGGAATGCCATGGTATGCTGAGACGGAAGCCGCGGATTCGAACGTAGGGTTCTATCATGCCCATATAGGGCCGACACGTGATTTCTTGTTCGGAGGCGTGCCTGAGACGGCCATCTTGGTGAGCAAATATAATCCTCAGAAGCAGACTGTGACGTTTGTGACAGAGGATCAGAAACGCGGATTTTTCGCAACGAAGCGTCTCAATCAGCGATTTGCCGACAATCAGCTTTATCGCGTGCGGTTTTCCGAGGAGCCTGACGGGAAGACGGCTTCGCGGGTGATGACCATCAGTCCGATAGAGGACCCCACACCCTATGAAGGGAAATTATACCGGACTCTGCGAGCGGAGATAAATATCCGGCCGGGCCAGACGTTTACGTTTGTTGACGGGGTGTATGTCGACGGGAGTCTGATCCGAGGGGTTGCTCCGGGGACGTTGGCCGATATCACTGCCGTGGCCTATTATAATATAAAGAAGGGGGATTGGGGCTGGCGAGCGGTAAGCGTGGTGCCTGATTATAATTACTAAATAAAAATTGCAAGCTTTCGCTTGCAATTTTTATTTTATGGGAGAAGATTGGGAGGGTTGGGATTATTGGGAATTGTGATTGACGCCAACCTTGCCGACTTGATGAAGTTTGAGATTGACGACTCATTGAAGCCTCGTATAAGTGTCTAAAACGAAAAACTGCGTATTGCAATTACTCGGGATATTGAGGCTATGCGGGAGGCATACAATCTATTGAAAGATAAAGGACGAGTATCTGACGCCAATGTTTTTGAAGAAAGGATTGTGCTATGGGCTACTTTCAATCAGTCTCAATATCGGGTTGACAAACAGATCAATATCTTTCTCGATGAGAAAAATAAGGATAATGATGGATCAAAAGTAACTGTGTAATAAACTTTTTGACGGAATATAGTGTTGGAATTTTGTAATTAGCAAAATATTTACTATCTTTGCAAATACCAAGGGTAGTTTCCCCTTGAAAGAAATCTCGTGCCAAGGAGTGCAGAGCGGAATTTGCTCCGACTATGCCGAGAGCAGCCGAGATTGCGGTAAGGAAATACTTCGCTTGCGCGAGCAACGATTTTAGGGATCGGTTTCGCCCGGTCGGAAAGAGCAGCTGAAAGGTCGCTCTTTTTTATTTTTAATGCGGTATTACTTTCTGTCCCAACAGCACTCCGTTGTCTTGGAAAATATTGTGTTTCACAGCTTCGTAAGAGGAATTGTTTCTTTCCGGATGGAGCAGATGTATAGTAACGGGATATGCAATCAGGTCAGCTATCTGCAATCCGATGATGTTATCCTTTTTATTCTTAAAACCGAAGTCTCTGACTCTTGACCGCAGCCGGTCGGCTTCAACCCATTTTGTTCCACGATTGCGTAGGCCATTGTAATAGTCGAGTAGTTTATTATCCTCTTTCTTGCCTCGGCGCTCCACAACAACAGAAATCTCAGGCGAGCCTTCATTTACGTTATTGTCAACACAGAATATGCTTCTTTCGATAAGATAGGATAAAGACAGACCATAAACATCATCTTCTTCGCCACGGACACAGAACTTATTAAGTTGCTCTTTCAGAATAGTGCAGCTTATAATTACATATGCCTCATGCTGATTGAGTATTCTTTCAATGCCTTCAAAAAATCTTACCCTTACACTCTCATCGGCAAGAATTGAAAATGGGCCGCGCCATTTACGGATGTCAACGGAATGGATAACAACATCTTTTGTGCCGAATATATCTTCTTTCAAATCCTCAAAAGCTTTATTCAGTGCATTAAGATTCTGCCGGGACACAAGTATTCCGCACAAGGTAAATACCGGAAATCCGGGGTCATACTTTGCGAGGTTGTGGTCTCCGCACTCATCAATAAAGAGGTAATATTTTGACTTTGTTGTCTTTCCCATTGTGATTTTCAATGCGAAGTTACTAAAAAACCGCGATATAAGCTCCGCATCTCAAATATTTTTGCTAACTTTGCAATTGCAGACTGCTATGCAGAAGCCCGGTCGGGGTTCGAGCGGCGGGTTGCAGACATAGTAAAAAGCGTTTACTGCGCTCTTTCTTGACTCATCGGAATCTGGTAAATTCAATCGTAGCCAAGAATGAAGCAAACAGTAGATGCCTTGAGGATATGTATATTCCATCAACAGCCAACGCGAGAGCGTATGCTTTGATGTTTGTGCACATATTCTGCGTGAGGCTTCTGCAGGTTTGCTCGTTCAGCTACGATGGGCAATACCAGAGCCTCGATGAGTGGAATGAGCAACAAGTACGGCTCTCACGCTTTTTTGTTGTACAGTCAGAATTGTGAGCCACTGACACACCAACAAATTTTGTGAACCAATTACATTATCTTTTTAAAAGAGCATCAGAGTTCTGCTACGCAATCTTTGCGATTGTAGTAATGTGTGTTGCAGCAGTCACCATTTCTTCATGTTCTTCCACTAAAACCATAGGATTGACTTGTCAAGAGCGTCAGATCGAAATATATGTAGATGACGAATATCTCGGCAGAGATTTGGTATATTATACTGTTCCCAAAGGTCGTGAATATATTGAGGTGTCATGCCGTGAAAATGGTATGGAAGTGTATCATCGTCGAATTAATGTCAAGGACAGAAAAGGAACGCTGATTGAATTACAAATTCCCCAAAACTATAAATACTCAAGTAAACCATTTTAGCCAATGAAAAAGTATCTATTACTTTTAGTGGCCATAATGGTCGGATTCTCACTGCATGCAGAGAAAAAGGCCAAGGTCATTAAAATCTCGGTTCAGCCGCAGGAAGCGGCTATTTACGTAGACAATAATCTTATTGGCTACGGCTACGGAGAGTTCACTCGTCCGCCCAAAAAGAATCAAGTAGCAATAATTCGTGTAGAATGTAATGAGTACACGACTGCGAACTCAAAGTTTTATGGTGGAGATGAACGAAATTCTCTTTCCTTCAATCTTATGCAGGATGGATTTTATCGCGGTTCTGCTTCCTCCGGTCTTGTAAACAAGTTCATGACAATAACACTTGATCCCCAATACTATACAATTGATGGTGAAGGTAAGGTAAATAGTGAGGCCGCATGGAAACTTCTTCATCAGATTCTGCTAAACTACTTCCCTGAGATAGAAACGACTGATTTTCATGGCGGGTACCTCCAAACCCCTTGGAAATACAAGACATTTAACATGTCGGAAAAGCAACTCCGCAATCGTGTGACCGTAAGGGATGTAACAACTCCTGAAAGAGTCGCTTTTCAAATAAAAATATCTTCAGAAGTAGCCGGGGCAATGCAGGCTCGCCATGGAGAATTTGATGAAGTGGACCGACTGCCAAAAGAATTAGAGCCGATGTTAGAAGAACTCCAAACTCGAATAGGGAAAGCAAGTAGTATTTAATAATTTAATAAAGATCAAGTTATGAAAAAATTAATTCTTCCATTGTGCATGATTATCGCTGTATCAGTGGCATCATTCGCACAAAGTTTCGTCGATACATTCGACGCAAACTCTCTGGGCTGGACTGAATGTGCTTTTGAAAGCAACAAAGGTTCAGCTATAATCGATAAGGGCGTGATGACAATCAAGTCCAAGGGAGAGAATAAGGTTGCAGGTGCATTGCTCTCAGCTATGAGCGGCGTGGCAACAAAGGTTGGTGAGAATACCTTCTTTGAGACGCACTGCTACGCCCCTCTTGATGTTAAAAAGCCTTTTGAGGTAATTGCGAACGTAAAGATTGACAAACTCGCCAACGACCGCGTCTGTGGTTTTGTATTCAACTACAAAGATGGTGGTAATTTCTACTGTTTCAACTTCAACGACGAAATGGTGAACTTCACACGTTACGTCGATAATCGTGTAGTAGGTAATATTATGCAGGGTATTAAATGGCCCAACAAAAAGAAACTTGACCAGGAATGGAAGCTCGTTTGTGACGGTGATGTGCTTTCATTCTATGTGGATGGCATGGAGATTCTGAAAGTAAAGTATATGCCGCTTGATTTCTCTGGAATCGGCTTCTATACATTCGGTAAGCAAACACTGGTCGTTGAAGACATGACATTCACTCAAAACTAAGCCACTTGTTTAGTTTGGAGATGAAGTTATCATCTGCATGGAAAAATTTTGCCCGACATCTACAAAAAGATGCCGGGCAATTTGCATATGATATGGTTCAGTTGATATCGTCACTGGCGATGGCGGTGCATGAACTGCTCAAGGTCAGGCGTGTCGTGTTGTGCATATGTGGTGTGAAAATGGCAAATAAAAATCGCAACTGATTGCTCTTTAGTCAGTAGCGATTTTTATTTGTTGCCTTGGGGGATTTAGGAGGGTTGGGAGGATTGTTATAAGTCGGATTCGATGAGTTCAGGGTTGATGTGGTTGGCGGCAATTTTGATATAATCGGGAGCGGGCTCGCTGACGATGTCGGGGGTTGCCTCCTTAATGATTTGAGGGATCAGTTCGGGGGTCTCGTCTTTGGTTTTGTCGTTGACGATAGGATTGATCGGACTTTCTTTTTTGAGACGGTTCTTGTTATGCCACTCAGAGCGCAGCATTTTTGGGAGGGTGCGGACGATGTCGAAGCACCTGCGGAATTGTTTTCCGGGTTCCTGCCCGAGTCTGTAGAGGAATTCGAGGTGATAGTTGACCATCCAGTCCGGAGCGCGCTGAGCGCCTTGGCCGCTGTAGAATTTGAAAGCAGCTCCAATAGCAATCATTATACCATGGCGAAGGAATGGCTTTAGTTTCGACATGAAGATTTCCTGCTTTGGAGCACCGAGAGAAACCCAGATTATATCGGCTCCGTCTTCATCGATCAAGCGTGCAATGGCAGGATAGTCGAAGTCGTTGACCTCCTTGAAAGGGAGTTCGATGAATTTCATATCGAGCACGTCTGGATTCCATTTCGCGAGTTCGGCGCGGAGTCCATCGAGGATATGGCGGCGAGAGCCGAGGAACATCATGCGGTATTTCTGCTTGGAGACAATATCCCTGAATATCTGGCATCCGCAGTATTGTCGATGTCTGATACCATGAATCATACGGATATAAAGGGGGACGTAGCTGCTGTCGCAAATAGAGAATAGGCCGCCGTTGACGACGTTCAGATATTCGGGATTGCGGTTTGCCATATTTACGATTACGCCGTCTGTAACGCAAATGTAGTCGGGTCTATGCTCGGCAATCTGACGGTCAATAGCTCGGTGGACCTCCTGACGGTCCATTTCATATCGTATGTTGAAATATATATTCATTAGGTATGAGTCTTTCTGAACGTGTTATGGATTGGAGGAGTCTATTGATTTTTTTGAATTTAGGAATGATTCAACAAAAGCGATGTCATCGGGGAAAGTGACCTTGATATTAGCCGGGTCACCGTCGATAACGGCAATATTGGTATCAGGGTCGTAACGCTTCAGGACACCGCAGTCGTCGGTAGGGACGAATCCGGGATCTGAAGCGGCACGCAAGTATGCATTCCGGATGGTTCCGAGCCTGAAGGCCTGTGGGGTCTGGGCGCGGAAGAAGCGGCTGCGCTGAGGGATTCGGGCGATAAGCCTGTTTTCGTCGACTTCCCAAAGCGTGTCGGAGGAGGGGATTCCGGCAGCGGCGGCATCGTAGTGGGATAAAGCTTCGACGCAGTCGCGGATGATCCTTTGGGATACGAGAGGGCGGGCTGCGTCGTGAAAAAGAATAATTGAGTCATCGGGGAGAGAAGACAGGTGCCGGATTGCGGCGATGGCGGAATCGCGGCGTTCTTCACCTCCGGGGATGACAGCGCGGAATTTCGAGATTCCGGCTTTTTCGCAGATAAGATTTACGTCGGCGAAATGGTCAGGATGAGCTACGACACAAATCCGGTCGATGTCGGGGGCGGATTCGAAGGCGCGAAGCGTAAGCTCAAGGATAGGCACACCGGCCACCTTGAGGAACTGTTTGGGAGTATCTGCTCCGAATCGTCGGCCGCTTCCGGCGGCAAGAATAACAGCGATTTTGGTCATTATTACGCTACGGGAGAGAGGAATCCTGACTTTATTTGGTTTTAATTTACAAATTTAATAAAAGAAATCAATTTCCACAAGCGAAAGATGGTGTAATTAACTTTTCATATTGTATTAAGAATGCATGAATAATCACATGAATATAGCATGAAGAATTAATGAGCAATAAGAGAAGATATGAGATCGCACCATAGGGGGGCAACTGCCTGGGAAGAGAAACGGGATTTCAGGCGGGAGAATGCGTTTTGCCCGAGTGTGGCTGTAAGGGCCGGATCGCTCCAGAGGGATAAGATATTTTTTTCGAGCGAGCGGGCATCACCCGGGGCGAAAAGCAGGCCACCCGGATTTGTGCCGCCGGATATAATTTCCGGGAAGGGTCCGTGAGCGGGGGCAACCATCGGTTTGCCGAAGCGAGCGGCTTCAAGCACAGCCATCGGGAATCCTTCGTAGCATCGGGAAGCGAGAATGCAGAAGCGGGCATTTCGGTAGAAATCGAGGAGTTCGTCGCCTGAAAGGTGGCCCGAGAGGGTGATGTTGGCAGGGAGGTCGGCGGTTAAGAGCGGGTCGGATACTTTGCCGGCGAGGCGGAATGGAATATCAGGATTGCGGCGGGCGGCTTCGATGATAAGGTCAATTCCCTTTTCATGGGAAAGCCGACCGCAGTAGGCCACGTATTCACCCTTTATATGCTGATAGTCGGCGGGTGCATCGATTGAATTGGGGATTATGACAATCTTTTCAGGGGGGAAGCCGGCGCGGACGAGTTTGTCGCGCTGGAATCGGGTAATGCAGGCGAAGCGGTCAACACAGTTGAGATAATGGCGGCGTTTTCGGGCTATGAAATTCCGGGCTGCGTATGCGATTGACTTGAAGGCGGAATTTTCGCAATTATGGCGAATGCAGCTCCATTCGTTATTTTTTTGGAGGCACAATTCGCAAGTCAGGCCATTACGCATGAATAGGCCGGTGGGGCAAATCAGGCGGTAATTATGAACTGTCATGACGACAGGGATTCCGGCTCGTTGGCATTCGCGAAGAGCTGCGGGCCCGATGAAGGGGAACAGGTTGTGGATGTTGATAACATCCGGGCGTTCGCGTTCAATGGCGCGGTGCATTGCGCGGATGCCTGCCGGCGAGTAGATTCCGGAGAAGAAAGCGGCGATTTTACCTTTAAGAGAATCGCGCAGTCCGGCAGTAGACATACGGAGTTGCGAGACCGAATGACCGGCTTCGGCCAGCATCAGTGCCATTTTGTCGACCACCGCTTCCTCACCGGAATAAGCGCCGTAATCATTATGGACAATCAGGATTTTCAAGAGAAGTTAGAGATTGCGGAATGCCTTAAGAATCTTGTCAGCTGTTTTTTCGGGAGTAAAATCAAGTTCTATTCTGCTTGAAGCTTCGCCCATTACCTTAAGGTCATGCGAATGGAAATAAGATAAGGCATATCTGATGGAATCAGGAGAGAGAGGATCAAAAGTTATACCGTTAATATCCATATGAACGAGTTCCGGATGACACCCATTATAAATTGAGCAGGCAATCGGTAGCCCACAAGCCATTGCTTCGGGCACAACCAGACTCCAGTTATCTTCGAGAGTGGGTATTACAAAGACATCTGAAATAGAATAAATTTTATATATTTCATGGTAAGGAATGGAGCCTAAAAATTTTATTGATTTATCCTGCAGATAATCTTGTCGATAGTTTTCTAATAAAGGTCCCTCGCCGACAATAACCATTTCATCATCCGGGAATTCCTTACAATGATCCCTCCACACGTTCAAGAGATAATTAATACCTTTGAGCTCAATCAATCTGCCTACGAAAGTATATCTAATACCCTTTATAGGGTTCAATCCAATTTTTGATTCAAAATTAATTTTATCCCTGTCAGTCAGTTCTTGCGAATTGGTTCTAAGATCCTTACTGTCAGCACACATACAACCGGTAAAAATCTTATTTTCCTTGATACCCTGAGAGATAAGGTATTCTTTTGTGAGACTACCGTTAGCCAAGAAACCCTTAATAAACAAAGAAACGAAATTTCGGTAAAATTTTCTCCACCAAGGACAGTTGCGCTCGGTATGTGCGGTTCTTTCATAAGCAATGAAGATGGGTTTCCGATGAACGATAGCGTAAAAGAGAGCCCAGGGAGTGAATTGAAAAAAACCTTCAGCAATCAGTATATTTGGTTTGACCTTCTTAATAGTTTTATAAAGTCCTTTGGGAAAAGGAATATTTATGGATGAATTGGCAAAGTCAGAAGCGGAGTTGCCAATAGAAAAAATCCTCTCACTCTCTAAAGGGTGGGCGTTCTCACCCAATATAGATATCAACCTATCATGACAACGTTCGGGCACCCTATTATGACTATATATGAAATGAAAGTGTCCATTCAGGCGCTTGTTAAGTTCATTATAAAGAGGGATCCTGTAATCAAGAAATGATGGGTTTACCCATAGAACCCTACTTCCAGGCTGCAATAACATTTTGATAATGTTTTTCTAAATTTTTACTAATGAGTTCAACAGAAAACTTTTCGCGAAGAGTATTACGGGCATTAAATTTAATTGACTCAACATCTTCTTTAGATAAACCAAGGGCATTTTTTAATTTGAGAGCCAATTGCTTTGGATCTTTTTGTTTCACCAAAAAACCATCTTTCCCATCTGTGATAATTTCGGAGAAACCTCCTATATCAGATGTGAGAGTAATATTACCGCATGCCATCGCTTCAAGACAGACCATTCCTAATGCTTCCCACCAAGAGGGGAAACAAGAAACCTTATGAGATGAATAAAGTTCTCTAAGCTGATTTTGAGATACATGGCCAAGAATTTTACACCAATCTTTGTTGTCCTTCGAAATTTCTTCCTTTAGTTTTTCTCCATAGCTACCAAGTTTACCGGCGACAGTCAACATTACCGGAATACCGGATTTCCTAAGGAATAAACAAGCATCGATTAAATCCCGGATTCCTTTTTCTTTAGTAACAGTGCCCGCAAATAATATTGAATTTTCCATATAATCTACCTCAGTATTATACTTCCACAGAGATAAATTAATAGGATTATAAATGACTACAGGATTAGAGGCTTCAATATTATAATAATTCTGTGTCCATTCTAATAAACTATTGCAACAAGAAGAGATGAAAGGGACTTTTTCAAGAATTCTCTTTTCCTTTTTACCCAATATATATTCATGAATACGGGACAATTTGAAATCTTTTATTCTGCCAGTGGAGCGGTCTAAAAGTGTAGCAGTGTGGAGTCGGATGGTCAATGGAATCTTCAAGTTTAAGAGATATAGATATTCAGCACCGTATTCCGCGACTTCGATAATATCAATATCGGGAATTTTTTCAATCTCTTTCCTAATCAACTTTCTGTAAGAATAGAAGCGATATAGACTTCTTAATCTTTTAATCTTAGAATCGTTCGATTCTTCTTCAGGAACAAAAAAATCGCCTCCTTGAAGCCGTATTATATTAACGCCGTTTATTTTTTCATCTCGTCTGAATCTTGTATCATCATTTGCAGCGACTACAGTAACTTTGTGGCCTTGTTTAACAAACTCTTCGGCAACAATTTTGAGGTATGTTGCAATACCGCCCATTCTTTTTGCAGGGGGATATTCTCTACTCACGTAAACTATATGCATCTTAGAGAAAATAAATTAGAGGTAAGAATCTTTATTATCTGATCTTAATTGAAAAAGGCCGAAACAGGGAAAAGAAATTATCGACGCAGCTTTAAAAAAAGAGATTTAGCACAACGTGACGGTAAAATCCCAAAAATCATAAAAATCAGCATTTGCCCAATCGGGGCTCCAAATCTTATAGCCTCGAATGCAATAGGTAAAATTTTATGATTTTGCTCCGCTTCAATACATAAAATGCAAGAAATTCTTTGCCAGCGGAAAATGAAAAGTTTAAAATCTAATTTAAGAGAGATGTCGTCCGGCAGAGAATTATATAAAGACATTAGTTGAGATAGGACGAATAATTCTTCGCCGAATCTTTTTTTAGCTTTAGATTCTACATTGGAAGAAAAGGAAGTCTGATTAAAAATAGCGAGAGGAATTTTAGAATAAGCGATTTTAAACTTAATTGCCAATTTCGCCCAAGTTAGTAAATCCTCGCCTGATCTTATACCGACAGGAAAACCACCGACATCCAACAGGGCCTTTGTACGAATCATCACGGACCCGGTCCAAATAGGAGGATTAGATGTAGCTGCAACTTTAAAATAATTGGAAAGAATTCCCGTTTCGCCCTCAAAAGGGATGTTACGGATGATTGTTTCGGAGTCTTCCGCGTTGGAATTTCTAAATTTGTAATTCACGGCGAAGACGTCGCATTCGGGATAATCTTCAGTTAATTTAAATTGAGTTTCGAGATAATTTGGCAACCACAGATCATCGGCATCAAGAAAAGCGATGAATTCTCCCCCGGCTTCATTGATTCCTCTATTTCTGGCAGCCGACACGCCGCTATTAGGTTGAGAAATAATCCGGATTCGAGGGTCGATGACGGCTTTTGCTCTATCAATACTATTATCTGTCGAACCATCATCTATCACTATAATCTCGAAATCCTGAAAAGTCTGGGTGAGGACGGAATCCAAAGTCTTAGAGATGTGGGCTTCTTTATTATATAGAGGAATGACTACTGAAATCATGTTAACCTTTTATTTAAAGCCAATGTCATGCCGTAGAATCCGAAAGGAATGGATAAAGTCGCCATGGAGTAATTGACAGTATTATCCGAATAGCATGTAGCAAAAACTCCTATCAGAGAGGCACCGGCGGTAATAGCGAAAATCCTTATTCTTGGATCGGAAGTTTTCCAATATATAATAATGCAATGGATGAAAATGGCCCCAATCATTAAGCAATACAGGGAAATACCAATGAGGCCGTTATCGCATTTCATCTGGACAAAGTCACTATGAGAAGCAATTAAACCGGCAACCTTTTTAGGATTTTCCTTCATAAAGAATTGTGTTGCGCCTGTTCCGGATCCCGCTATTTCATGGTCCTTGTAAAGAGAATTTTGTAAAACTCCCCATAAATGAGCTCTATAATTAGTATTCACGTCTTCCATATCCACTTTCCCCGCTCTGAAATCTTCAATGGAAGTTTTGTTGTTAAAGAACATTTTATTACGCAGAGAAGGAATATAAAATACTGAGGCCACCCCAAGGATTAGAACGGAAAAGATTACGGGTAGTGATTTGAATTTCCACTTAATTATAGCAAAACTCATTAAGGCAACCACACTGCCTAAGATAGAAGTGCGCAAGGCGTAAAAAAAGCAAGGAATAAGAAATAAAACAATAAATAGAGCATTGATTCTTTTTTCCTTAGTATAAAAGAACAAGGCAATAGAAAACACCATGAAACTGATATAGTGAATAACTCTCGCGGTAATATACCACAAAACTCCGGGAATAATATAATGTTCAATATTTAAAAAAGTAATAAATACTGTAATAAGGGCCACCCATCGAGCAGTTAATCCCGCCTTAAGGGCAGTAGGGAAATTATCTACAACAGCGGAGGCAAACAGGCAGAATACAAAGGGATAACAATACTTGAGAAGGACGCGAATTCCAAAAGTAAAAGAGTAAGCATAAAAGCACCCGATCAGCAGCCATATTAAATATACACCGTACATTATAATCGGTATGGACCAAATAGGGCGACAAGCAGTGAATCTGAACCCAATAAGGCACAGAATCATAATAACAAAAATGCGGATAGCCATAAGGTCTATTCCAAAGTCAAATGACAAAGCCAAAACACCTGTAGAGAAAATCAAAACCCAATACATCTCGGGTCCGGTGAGTTGGAGGAGATCTCCTTTATTCAAGGGGCTTTTCACAATACGACCTGCAGACATCAGGAACTGATATGCCAGGCCTATCAAAATAAGGAAATATATGATATTAAGAAATTCCATCGTTAGGTATTTTCTCTATTTCTTGTAGAGAAGATTAATTTGTCTTTTGTAATTATCGGGAGAGAAATCCCGGGCCCGTTTGACTGAGGAAGCAGAGAATCGGTTGATTACATCAGGATTGTCAAGCAGAAGCGTAATCTTATTTATGATATCTTCTGTTGAGCCGGGAATATTTAGGAGGCCGTCGATGTTATCGCGTACAACTTCGGGGAGGCCACCGGTGTCGGCGACCACGGGGACGCAACCGCGGGCCATGCCTTCGAGAGCGGTAAGTCCGAATCCTTCAGAGCGGGAAGGCATAAGGAGTATGTCAATGCGGTCATATTGGGCTTGGAGTTCACCCGGAGACAAACGGCCGGTAAATTCTATTCTATCGGAGGGATTTGCTTTATTGGATGTTGGCGCACTATCGGAGATGTGGGCTTGTTTTGCCTGAATCTTCATGTGCTCGTGGAGAGAGCCATCGCCTACAATGAGCAGATGGATATTGGGATGTTTTTTTGCAATTTCTGCAAATGCGGGGATTACCAGATCCATACCCTTGATTTTTTCAAGGCGACTGACTACTCCTATTGTCAGAGGGTCACTGTCTCGAAGCGGGGGCCGGGATTCGGTTCGGATGGTGATATGGTCGGGGAGTGTATTGTGAATTGTGAAATGAGGTGACGGGCTGCCGTCGAAGAGTCGGGAAGTTCCGAAAAATGAGCTTTCTGCTCGCTCGGTGATGCATTGGAATCCTGAAAGGACATGCCGGGTAAGGAAACGGATAATTCGGAGACCGTTGTTGGAATATATATCAGCCGAAGTATGGGCAGTGGCGATAATTTTCTTAATTCCGAGCGCACGGAGGGTAAGAATAGGGAGAGCACCGGGCGCCATATATTGCACATGTGCAACGTGAGGTTCTTCTTCACGGATGATTTTTTTTAGGCCATTCCAGAGGAACCGGGTGGTAGAAATTGTTCCGGCCGGTCTTGAGCCGTCGGGGCTGAGAAGATAGACTTTAACACCTGCGTCTTGGAACTGCCTTACCATTCCGGAATCATGTTCGAAATAGCAAGCAAGTGCTACTTTGTGTGCTCCGGCCAGGAGTGCCTTGGCCAGACTGAAAGTCTGAACTTCAGTTCCTCCAGTAAGGAGGCAGGGGATGCAAATCAGGATTCGCATACCTTACTTAAAATCCATTTGGGTTTCAGTCAGCGGTTGAAAATAAGTTTGAACCAGGATCTGAAATACCATTTCTTAAAATAAGGATTCAGAAGAAGAAGTTTTAAACTTTTAAAATTTCGGAGGTAGAAGACGTGGGAAGAAATGTAGTCAGTATATGCTGCCTTGTTCATCCCTTCTCTCCATTTCTTCAACTTGGCGTCTGAGAAAAAATCTTTTGCGTAGGCTTCGATAGCATCGAAAGTAAGCTGAGCCTGTCGCTGTTTGTCTTCAACTTGCAATATGGTAGTGTTTTGTCCGTGGACTCTCCAGTGAGCGATCTGACGGTCATCGAGGATAATCTTCCCATTAAGGAAAATCCGAATAATCGCATGGAAGTCACAAGCCTGCCAGGGAATGAGATACATTCCAATTTTCAAACCGATGTCTTTTCTCCACAAGATGCTGTGATGGCCGAACCCTCCGTGTCGATAATAATGCAGGAAATAATCTTTACCCTCACATAAGAAGCTATTCTCCGAGATTTGCTTAATAGGAAATAAGCGTCTTATTATATCTATTGGCTGGTGAAAGCAGTATGCCACAATCTCATGGTCATCCAATTGTAATATAGAATTGACAGCATCCGAAACGAACGAAGAGGATGTGAAGAAATCGTCGCCATCAAGATTAATCACCCATTCCCCTTGTGCCAATTCATGAACACAATTATGATAGTTGCCGACGCGCCCCAGATTAACAGGATTTCTTACATACCTGAGGCGCGGGTCATTGTCGAATTTCTTAACAATAGCTTCCGTATTATCATCAGAACAATCATCGGCTACAATAATCTCAAGATTCTTGTAATCCTGCTTCAAGGCACTTTGAACGGCTTCACTAATATATTCTTCCTGATTGTAAGTGGGAATCATTATTGTGACTAAAGGAAGTGTCATAGATTTTAAGAAATTGGTGATTAATGCAAAGCTATCTGAAGATTAGTAGAGCTTATGTATGAATTAATAATCGTGAGTTAATATTTATTTGAAAGGCGGTGGAAGAAGGAACGGATATAGGAGAGAAGATCGAGGTAAATTGAATCTTTAACCAAATATAAATAAATCGAGTAAACAAAAATTCCCAGAGGAATACCGATGACCAGTTTTAGAGCCAAACTTTCAATCGGGTAACAGCAAGCGTAAATACAAGCCAACATAACAAGGGACGCAATAATGTAATTTTTGCTTAATAAAGCTTTCAAAGGGAAAGGATAAAATTTACGACCCGCAATAAGTTGGTAAAAGAAACCGGCAGCTTCGGCGACGAGAGTAGCAACGGCAGCCCCGGTCGCTCCATAATGGGGAATGAGTATAAAATTCAATATAATATTAAAAAGCGCGGCAGCCACGGCCCCACGAATAACGATTTTAATTTGATCCTTAGGGTATAGCACCTGAACTCCGAGAACGTTGGCAAGGCTGATAAAGATTAGCGCAGGTGCGGTAAAATAGAGGACCCCGACCGACCGGCTATATTCCGGTCCGCAGAAAATGAGAGTAATCGGATATGCGAGGGCGAGCAGTCCAATCATCATAGGCCAGGATGTGGCCAAAGTGATGTCGAGAGATTTCGTAACCATTAATCTGAAGCCCTCAGTGTCGCCGGTTTTCAGGAGGTGGGCACACCTCGGGAAAATAGCTGTGCTGATTGAAGACACGATAAGAAGTCCTATGTGGGATATTTTATTACCGGCGGTGTAGAAGCCGACGGCCTCTTCCCCGGCCAGAAATCCGAGCATTATAAGATTCAGCTGAGTGTAAAGACTTATGAGTAAATTCAGGACAAAGACTTCCAAGGCGGGGCGCAGATGTCGACCAATTTGCAGACCCCGGAATTTAATATCTTTAAAATGAATATATTTGTAGAGATATATGAAGTTGAGGATATTGTTGCCAACAGTAGAGCCGACTAAAATGAAGGCGTATATTATCAGATCAGAAGGACTCTTTACGAAAAGGAATAGTCCCAGAGCGGAAATCGTGCGGAATATAACCGCCCGGACAGTGATTACTTTAAAGTCTTCGATGCCCTGATAGAACCAGTTTACGCCGAGTGCATTAAAAAGAATAGCAAGGCTAAGGACAAAGAAGATAGATGCTTGAGCGTGAATCTGAGGAACAAAAAGAGCGAGAAGCCAAACAGCAATATAACCGAATATGCAAAGTATCAGGCTAAAGATAATTACTTCGATTGTGATTTTATTGCGTTCTTTGGGGTCATCACGATGTCGGGCCACTTCTTTAACCGCATACATCGGAATCCCCAGGCTGGTGAAGAGAATGATATAGGAAATAAAAGAATTCAGGAAATTGATAGTGCCAATTCCTTCCGGTAATAGAACCCGAGCCGCATAAGGGAAGGTAATTACAGGAAAGATAAATGCTGTAACAATATTTATGGCATTAAGGATAATATTGTTTTTGACAGAGGGCATATTATCGGGTAAACCTATTGGATTGGGGAGAGGTTTTGGGGTTGGATTGCGACACGGGCTGTGCCGAGGATGTCGAGGCGGATTATTAATTCGGCCGAGTCGGAGGGGCGTGTACGGCGGGTTGAGGAGTCGCTGATAATTTCGCCCCGTAGCCCGCGGAGGGCTCCACGGATTACCTGCACTCTGTCGCCGGGGCGGTATTCGGTACGGGTGAGAGTGACAGGGAATTCGGTTTGTCCGAGCATGAATCGAAGGGTGTCGATTTCCTTTTGGGGAATAATTGCTGGAGGAGCGGCGAGACCATCTTTGGCTCGAGCGCGGTCGACAAGGAATCGGTTTATGTAGGGAAGTGTGACGATTTTTCTCCGGTCGGTTTCGGAGCATCTGATGAAGACGAAGGACGAAATCATCACTTTTTCCACCTTTCTTTTGCGGCCGGAGGGGCTTAGACGGAGATGAGTTTGGGTGGCCACGTATGTTTGGAATCCTATATTGTTAAGTCGCTCTGCGACAGACTTTTCTGCATTATGGTTCACGATAGCCACAAACCATTTGGGCACGCCTACGGCGCCGTCGGTGACATTACGCACCGGCGTAGACCCGTCGGAAGCCGGGTATGCTTCGGAGACGGGATAGCGTTGGGAACTTTTGTCCACCCGTTTCGCGGTTAGGTTGTTATAACTGCAAATTTAGTAATAATTGGGCGTTAGAGCAATATTTTCATCAACTTTCGGGAGAAATTTGGATGAAAGGGGACTAGGATACCCTCTCGCTGCGCTCGAGGCACGGGCTCCGCCGGGAGGGGAAGTGGGGATGCTACGCTCTGCCGGAGTTGGAGTGGGATTGGCCGGGAATTTATGCAATAATTGATGGGTGAGATAAGTTATTTGTGATGAAAAGGTATGAGACGGCTGACTGCAAACATATGGTTGATAGTTATATTCATGATTCTATTGGGGGTGTTCCTGATAGGGATGCCGAAGTATGTTGATGATCATCTATATTTGGTAAAGTTTGTAGATTGGTTTTTCGATCAAGGAGTATTAAATCCGGAGTGGGGTGGAAATTTTCTCGAGGCGGGCGTCCCGTGGAAAGAGATATTTGAAACCTGGAATGAGCGTTATGCCTTAGATAATGCCCGGTTGGGGAATATAACAGTAGTGTTTTTTCTGTTGCTTCCCAAATGGGTCGGGTCGGGCATAGCCTGGTTGTGCAGCATATGGATATTTATAAGCGGACTTCGACTTGCGGGAGTGGATATCCGTCGGTCAGCACTTGTATCAGTCGCGCTGTTTTTATTCGGATTCTTTATCCCATGGCGTCAGCATATGGGAAGTATCGATTTTCAGTTCAATTACATATTGCCATCCGCGCTACAATTCTGGTTTCTTGTCGTATTGACCCGCAGGCCAGGGAGAGCAGAAGGTAAATGGAGGAGGTGTGCGGGCATCTTTATAATAGGAGTTTTAGCGGGAGGCTGGCATGAAGGGCTATCGGTTCCGGTGCTAAGCGGGCTCTTATTTGTAATCTTGTTACACAGGGGGTGTCGGAGGTCAGTTACAATTTGGGGAGTAGCTGGGATGGTGTTGGGGATACTCTGGATAATGGCAGCTCCGGGTCAGTGGGAGAGGATTGAGAGTGCGCAAACGGGCGTAGTTTCAAGGGTGTCGGTGGGCTACGCAATACGAGCCATTTTATCGACAGGAATGTATTGGGTTATGGTAGCCCTGCTGGCGGTTGAGATGTTTCGTCTTAAATTAAGAGGGGAAAGAAATTGGGGGGTATTGAAAGATATCAGAATTCAGTTTCTATTGGTTAGTGGTCTGATATCGGTAGGGATTGTGTTTTTTACCTATGCGGAGGCAAGGGTTGGATGGTGGACATCCTTAAGCGGGGTATTCGGGATATTGTATATAATAAGGAAGTATCATGGGGATTATTGGAGGCGGTATTCGAAGCGGAATATAATTCCGGCCACTATTTTTATCGTGCTTGCTATTGGTCATCGGCTATGGGTTGATGTAGAGACAATAAGAATCAGGAACAGTTATATAGCCAGTGTGGAGCGATATGTGGCAAATAGAGAAAAAGAAGAGTTTGTAGATATCCAGCCGCGCAATCTATTCAAGATATTCAGTAATTTACCCGGGAATGAAGTTTTCATATATGGGAGTTGGAGTGCGCGGGATTATTACAGCAGGAAATATGAAGTGAGGTATAATGCCATACCGGCAGCATTGGAATATGTCAATAGCAAAGATGCGCGTGTCATACCGGGGAATGCCGGTTTATTGGAATATAAAGGGCATTATTTCATGCCATATACAGAGGAACGTGGAGTAAAGGAGTTTAAGGCGGATTATGGGAATGGAGAGGAGAAATTAGAATGTTACGGTGCTCCGTTTACATCGCGAGGAGATGGGAAAGAATATTATTACGTATCATTGTGCCAGAATTGGTATGACTGTTTTTTCAGGACATTGAGGAGGGTGGATCTGCCATAGGGTTGATATTTCAGAACAAAAGGAATGGTGACGGGGTTTTTTTAGTAAAAGGTTATTTTTGGCCGGGTTGTAAGCGGCGGAAAATTAGGTGAGAGATGAATCAAGAAATAGAGAGAGGGAACATCGGGGAGAAAGTAAAAGTTAATTCGGGGACATCAGTGGAGCCGGGAAAGGTAGCGTCATCGGGGACTCCGGAGAGTCACGGGGCCTTGAAGGGGAATCTTTACATGCTTCTTTCGAAGACATTTTCAGGACTGAATGAGAATGCACTTCGATATCTGTTGCCAACGTGGATGAATGCGTTTACGGGTGTCGTGTTGCGACTTGGTTTCGGGACGCTTTTTTTCTGGGTCTGGGGACTTTTCACGCGAAAGAAATCGCCAAAGGCCTCGACACGTGACATATTGACTCTATTTCTGGTGGGGGCGATATTCGTGTTCGGGTATATGTTCACATTGCTTGAGGGTCTGACTTACACTACGCCGATATCCTCGTCGATATTCATCAGTCTTCAGCCTGCCTTTGTGTATATCATATGTCTTTGTATACGGACTGACAAGTTGTCGTGGGACCGGGTTCTGGGAATCATCATCGGCTTCGGAGGCGCGTTACTATGCGTACTGACACAAAAGGGGAGCGATGTGGCGAGTGACCCGCTGAAGGGGAATCTGTTCTGTCTGGGTTCGGCGGTATTGTTTGCGTCCTATCTTGTGATAGAGAAGATTTATCTGAAGCGGCTTAGCAGTGCGACGGTTTCGAAATGGACGTTTTTCGGGGGAGCCGTGGCAGCGACCATATTGGTATGCTTCACGGGCTGGGATGCGCGAGTATTGACAGAGGGGTTGTTCTCCACACCGATGCTTGTATTGCTGTTCGTGCTCATCTTTCCGACCTCGGTGAGCTATCTTCTTCAGGACTTCGGTCTCAAACTTCTGCCTGCAACCGTAGTAGCGCTATACGGGGACTGGATATTGATAGTGGCCGCTGTGACGAGTTATATATTGGGTCAGGATCATTTCTCATGGTGGCAGATACTTGCAATCGGGATGATGCTTGTGTCGGTCTATCTGGTTGAGCATGCCGAGTCCAAGAAGGCATAATAGGGCCATCTTGCGCGGTCTTGCGGGGAGCCTTAACTTTTGGCTTCTCGTGGTATATTTTCTCGGCTTCGGGTTGTTTTTTGCCGGAATGCCTAAATATATAGATGACTACTGGCATATACAGGAGCTACGGCCCTGGTTTGAGAGCCAGGGATTAGGTAGCCCTGAAGGAGGCAATATTTTGACTGCGGGTGTTCCGTGGAAAGAGATATTGTCAACGTGGGAATGGCGATACCAATATGATAATCTACGGCTTACCACAATGTTGGTAGTATTCTTCCTGATACTTCCGAAATGGGTGGGGTCATTACTGTCATTGGGTTTCTGGGTCTATGCTGTGATTCGGGGGCTCAGACTTGCGGGGGTTGAAGTTCTGCGGTCGCCACTTGTGCCGTGGGCACTTGTGGCCTATTATGTATTGATGCCATGGTCGGTCTGTATGGGGAGTGTGACGTATCAATTCAGTTATTTAGTGGCATCGGGGTTGTCGGTATGGCTGCTATCAAGAATACTGAGATCCGGAAAAGGAAATTGGTGGACAGCGGGGACAGTATTACTGGGGTTCGTAACGGGGTGGTGGCATGAAGGGTTTGGCTTACCTTTGTGTTGCGGAGTAATTGTCATTGTGATGCTTCGGAAAGAGAACCGGGAAGCGGCGATATTCGCGCTCGCTGGTCTTGTAGCCGGCACACTGTTGAATGTTCTGTCTCCGGGGCTGCTGGGGCGCGGGGAGGCGCAGCTGCCCCGGATGCTTCTGAATTGGGGGACAATGCAGGGTCTTATGTGGCAGGAGTGGATGTTCTGGGTTGGATTGGTTTTGCTTGTAGTGGGGCTCACCTCGCGCAAGTGGAGGGTGAGGAACAAAGGGAAGTTGTGGATATGGTATATGCCAATGATATGTCTGAGTTCAATGGCATTGCTGGTTTTGATACCGCAGGGTGCACGAGTAGGCTGGGCTTGCGCGTTGTTCAGTGTGCCCTGGAGCCTGGGTCTTTTGGGGACCCTAATTCGGCGAGCAACGGCCCGGTATAATCCGGTGAGGGCCATTGCGGGCGTCGCGGTATGTCTGCCGGTCTATGCGGGATTGGCGCTTACAGGGGCGGAGAGTCTGCGTCTTCGCGGCGTGCACGCACAATTGGTCAAGGATGCGCAGGAGCATCCGGACGAGTCCGGTTTCTTTGGCGATTACAAATACATCAGAGATTTGTCGCCATTGATGTTGAAGATGCCACAGGAGAGTTTCTATACTTCCGGGACCAGGTTTCTGAGTCATTATATAAGGGATTTCCGGACAGCGGATATGACGATGCGGATATATTGCATACCGCGAGAGCTGGAATATGTGACGGCGGAGAGCGGGGAGCCCGTGCCGGGCGAGGGAGGATTCAGGCGAATCGGCAACAAGTATTTCGCTCCCTGCCCTGATGATATGGAAGGGTTGGTTCCGGGGAAGATTTATCTTGATTTCGGCAAGGGCTATACGAGCTGCTATTGCTTTGTAGGGGAGTTTAAGTCGAAAGGGGACGGGAAAACATATATATTCATGGAGCCGACATTGGGCTGGTATGTCACTTATTTCAAAAACATCAAGAGGTTGGGGCGTATTTACTTGCCGGAGGACTGAGGTTCACTCCTCGCGGCGCGTCGGGGCACAGTGGGATAGGAAAAAGGGAAAGGGGGGATTTGCTTTCTAATAAAAAAGGATGATTCTTAATGGGTGAGAGATTCAGGGGGAGATATAAAGGATGGTGGCGATGGAATTATCTCTGGATGGGGATTTATTTCATTGCTTTCGGCGTGTATCTGATAGGGATGCCTAAATATATAGACGATTACTGGTATCTTGAGCGGTTTCGGGGATGGTTCATGAATCAGGGGATTTCGGACCCGGAATGGGGAGGGAATATTTTTAAGGCCGGGATTCCATGGAGGGAGATTTTGGATACATGGGAATGGCATTATGCAAATGATACGTTCCGGTTGGGAAATATATTGGTGGTGCCCTTTTTGTTGCTACCGAAGTGGGCAGGGTCGACGATAGCGTTCGGGTTCTGGGTCTATGCCGTGACGGGAGGACTACGGTTTGCGGGGATAGACCTGCGGCGGTCACCGCTTGTGCCGTGGGCTTTGGCGGCATATTATGTGTTGATGCCATGGAGATATTATATGGGATCGATGGATTATCAGTTCAATTACCTGATACCGTCCGGTCTGCTTGTATGGCTCCTGATAAGAATGACCTCAGACAAAAGAGGAAGTTTGGGGAGGGACATAGGCACGCTTTTATTGGGTTTCATATTGGGTTGGTGGCATGAAGGGTTCGGAGTTCCCGGAGCCTGCTGCGTATTTGTTCTTCTGTTTGGGGGTCGGTTCCGGAATCGGGCTGAATGGATGGCCTTGATAGGAATAATGGCCGGATTGGCAATTGATATGTCATCACCGGGAATCAGAGAGCGGGCACGGGATTCGTTGGGTGAAGGAGGGGTAAGCATATATACGGTAATAGAGACATTGCGATCGCAATGGGTATTCTTCATCGGAGTTCTCTTGCTTGCGGGAGGATTGTGTGTGAGAAAGACGAGGATGCGAATAGCCGGTAATATCCGGCTGTGGAGTATCGGAGCCGGGTGCCTGGCCTCCCTGGGGCTTTTGATAAGAATTCAGGGGGGAGACAGAGTCGGCTGGGTATGCGGGTTGCTGAGCGTGCCTTTCTGTCTTGGATTAATAAGATTGTATTGGCCACGTGTGAGTGCAGGATTTAGATTGGCCGGGGGATTAGCGGCCGGATGCATTATGAGTGTGGTGATTTCCGGACTGGTGATGATAGATATCGAGACAATCCGGGTACGGGCGCTTCATTCGCGCATGGTGAGCAAGGTGGCATTAAATCCGGAGCCGCAGGCAGAGTTTGAAGATTACAGGTATCTGCGTGAGCAATCGCCGCTGATGATAGGTATGCCATCGTGGTCGTTCGGGGGGTCGGGGATGCGCTATCTGAGCCAATATTTTCTCGGGAAGGGGGAAGGACATAGGATTTATTGCGTGCCGCGAGAACTTGAGCGTGTTACAGCCGAGAGCGGGTCACCCGTGGCCGGACACGGAGGCTTCAGGGAATATAAGGGGAAATATTTCGCTCCATATTCAGGTCCGTTGCATGGGCAGAAGGTAATGAAGATAGAACTTGATTTCGGCAAGGGCTATACGAGTGCATTCTGCGTAGCGGGAGTGTTTGAGTCGAAAGCGGATGGGGAGCGATATGTCTTTATAGATCCGGATCTCGGATGGTATGTGACATATTTCAAGGAAATAAAAGGGCTTGGAAACTTGAAGGAACCATGATTCCTAATACCCTATGGGCCTCCGACAGCCGACTTCACAGGAGACCGAAGCTATAGGATTGAGGGAAAAATTATCGGGAAAATGATTAAAGAAGAAATACGGGGACACAAGTCCGGGGGTGAAGCGGTGACAAAGGTCGTGCACCTGGAATGGCATTGGAATTATCTATGGCTTGGTCTGTATGCAATCGGCCTTGGGTTATTCCTTATGGGTATGCCGAAATATGTTGACGATCTGAATTTTTTAGCTCCACTGAGGCCATGGTTCGCACAGCAGGGCATAACCGATCCAACAGGAGGGGGGAATCTGTGGCGTTATGGGGTACCGTGGGAAATGTTGGGAGAAGCGTATCGCGACCATTGGCTCAACGACAATATCAGGCTTGTGAATATGGTGGGGATATTTATCTTGCTATTACCTAAATGGATAGGTTCAATCATATGCCTGGTCACATGGATGTATGCGATAATCGGTGGATTCAAGCTTGCGGGAATCTCACCGGGGCGTTCGCCGCTTGTGATAGCCGGGTTGCTTATACTGACTTACACATTGCCGTGGGATGACTGCATGGGATCGCTGGTTTTTCACATGAATTATCTTATACCGACGGGGGTGAATATATGGCTGATACGGCGAATTTTCGTAAGCGGCAGAGAAATCAGGGGTACGGGACGAGCTATTGCAACAGGCGCGGTCGGCTTACTTGCCGGGTTATGTCATGAGGGATTTGCCGGGCCTACGCTGGTGGGTATCGTAGCCGTAATGGTATTATTCCGTAAATACAGGCGCAAGGATATTTATATGGGTTGCGTGGGGATTATAATAGGGATATTGGTATTATCGGGAGCACCCGGGACACGAGTGCGGGTGTTTGATGTGAACGGTTTTGTGACGGGAGAATTCGTCGGACTGGTGAAGCAATTCACCTCGTGGAGGTGGAGCTGGTGGATTTGTCTGGGAGCCATTGTATTAGCTGCGTGCCGAGGGAGACTCGTTCCGCTTCTGCGAAAGCCGGTGTTTGTGTTCAGCGTAATCTGCACGATAGTGGCTTTGATGATAGCGCTCCCCGTTGCGCTTTGGATAAGGGCTGTCTGGTGGGGTAACTTCATGGTAATGTTGGTGACCTTAATGTTGTTGAAGAGCGCGCTACCGGCATTTGCGGAGAGATATAATCCATATACGGCAGCCGCGGCCGGCGTGATGCTGACAGTATTATATTGGAATCAGGCATCAGTGGGGTATTGCGCCGTGCGAATCGGAATGCAGAATAGAGTGATGCTCGAGCATTTCGAGGCCTCGCCCGACGAGCCCTTTTTCGGGGAAGTCTATCTGATGACGGATATGCCGTGGGCGGCAGGTTATCAGCCCGATTACCGATATGCGTTCAATCCGCACTGGATGGCCGGGCGTTATTTTCAATACAGCGAAGAGGACACCTACGGGCGGTTCCGAATAGTGCCAAAAGAGTTGGAGTATGTGACAGAAACGAGGGGCGAATCCGTGGCCGGTGGGGGCGGAGTCCGTGAGTACGAAGGGCGGTATTATGTGGCGGAAGAGCGTCTGCCGGCTGGCGCCGGGGCCGGTATGATGGAGATGGATTTGGGTAAGGGGATTGTAAAAGCTCCGGTCATATTGAACCGATTCGTGTCAAAAGGCGACGGGAAGCGATATGTATGGATAATTCCGAAGCTAAACTGGTGGTTGAGCCACACGCGTAGAATCCACGCAATAGGGGAGCTGAGCGCGGTTCATCCGCGGTGGGGGATGTGAGGGGGTTATACTGAGACTTGCCCACGGATTGCGGGATAAGGGTCATAGTCTTCAAGTCGGAAATCGGAATATTTGAAGTCGAAGATTGAATTCACATCGGGATTGATGATCATTTTCGGCAAGCTTCGAGGTTGACGGGAAAGCTGCTCGCGGACCTGTTCGAGATGGTTGGTGTAAATGTGGGCATCGCCGAGAGTATGGATGAAATCGCCCGGCTTCAAGCCGCAAACCTGCGCCATCATCATCGTGAGCAGCGCGTAACTCGCGATGTTGAAAGGGACACCGAGGAAGCAGTCGGCGCTACGCTGGTAAAGCTGGCAAGAAAGTTTTCCGTCGGCCACGTAGAATTGGAAAAATGCGTGGCATGGGGGAAGATTCATCCGGTCGAGATCGGCGACATTCCAAGCGGAAACGATTATACGGCGGGAGTCGGGATTATTCCTGATATCATCTACGGCGCGAGAAATCTGGTCGATGTGACCGCCATCATAGTCAGGCCAAGAGCGCCATTGGTAGCCGTAAATATGACCCAGAGAGCCATCGGGGTCAGCCCATTCGTTCCAGATGCGGACTCCGTTATCCTGGAGATACTTCACGTTGGTGTCGCCATTGAGGAACCAAAGAAGTTCGTGTATTATACTTTTGAGGTGAACTTTCTTGGTGGTCACCAGCGGAAATCCATCTTCCAGATTAAATCTCATCTGGTATCCGAAAGTGGATATAGTGCCGGTACCGGTTCGGTCGTCCTTTCGAATTCCGTTGTCAAGGATATGACGGAGAAGATCCAGATATTGTTTCATAAAAAGAAAATAAAGGGCATTTATTTTATTTAGAGCCGACTTTTCTGAGGAGTGGAGAAGCGGGGCGGTTTCTGTTGATCTGGTATCTGATAGCGCCACGCGGGCAATCGGCTACGCAGTCGAAGCAACGGACGCATCTCTGCTGATCGACGTATCTGCTGACCACCTTAATTGACTGAGTGCGGCATCTATCTTCGCAAATACCGCAAGAATCGCATTTGTCGGGGTCAAATTCGATATGCATTCTCGCGTGAGCCTGGACAAACCCGAGCGCAGTGCCGAGAGGACAAATTTCAGCGCAGAATTCCCTGCCATGTCTGATAGAAGATAGAGCAATGAATAGCAGCGAGAGGATTCCAATTGCGATACCGGTTACAGCACCGCGCCCGAAAGCGCCCCATGTGGAGCCTATTGCTTGCGGATTAGCAGCGGCGGCAATATTTCGGGCGATATTGTAGGGTTCGATAACGAACACAATGATAGAAATGCCGAAAATAACACTCAGGACGTAAATCCAAAGCAAATTTCGGCCAATACGGGAGCGATGTCGGAACCGGAATGGGAGGTTAAGTCGAGGGACGGCTCTGCGGATACCGAGGAAAAGGTCAGACAGGACACCGACCGGGCATACCGAAGCGCAGTAAATTCGGCCGAACAGGAAAGTGACGAGCAGCCAGAGAGCTGTGACCCCCAGAGCCGTAGAAGAGGCTGCGAGAGAAATCTGCAGAGCTTGAGCAGCTTTGGCCATAGGATGGACATGCGGGCCGATTACAAGGCAAGCAGTGCAAGCTGCGAAGAAAAGGGCAGCGAAAAGGATCCTTATGGCTCTAAGCTGTTTCAAAAGAGCCGGGGTTAACGGTTTTGTTTCTTCTGCTGCTCGCGGAGCATAGCCTGTTGCTGGCGCTGCATTTCCTCGAGACGGGCCATGAAACCGGATTTCTTTTTAGGTTTCTTGGAGTTCTCTTTCATGCGTGCACGCACCGATTCATCCTTGATGATGAAGCGGAAGGCATAGGTCTGCATGATAGTGATGAGCAGCGACAGGAAATAATAGTAAGAGAGTCCGGCGGCGTAGTTGTTGAAGAACACCATGAAGAATATCGGCATAAGATACATCATCCACTTCATGCCGGGCATGGTGTTGGTCTGGTTCTGTGTGTTGATGTAAGTGTAAACGATATTAGTCACGGTCATCAGCAGGCAGAACAGAGAGATGTGATTGCCGAAGTATGGGGTAATAATGGGGATGTAGGTGTTCCAGGACACAATGGCATCCGGGGCAGAGAGGTCGTGGGCCCAGAGGAAGCTTTGACCGCGGAGTTCGATACAAGAAGGGAAGAAAGCGAACATAGCTATAAGCACGGGCATCTGGAGGAGCATGGGGAGGCAGCCCGACATCGGATTAGCGCCGGCCTGTGAATAGAGGGCCATGGTCTTCTGCTGGCGTTTGAGAGCATTTTCCTGACCGGGATACTTATCGTTGATGGCCTTGATATCCGGAGCGAGCACACGCATCACGGCCTGACTCCGGTAGGACTTATAAGTAAGGGGGAAGAGGATTAGCTTTATGAAAATGGTAAGGAGAAGAATAATAATACCATAGTTCGAAAGGAAACCTCCGAGGAAAGTAAATACCGGAATCACAATCAGAGTGTTGATCCAGCGGAAGAGAGCCCATCCGAGCGGAACGAGCCGAGTGAGGTTAAGTTCTTCATCGGGCGCGAGCGTATCATCAAGGTGCGAAAGCATCGGATACAGATTCGGACCCATGAACAGGGAGAAATTGACCGGGTTAGGAGAGTTCCAGTCGTAGTCGTTGCTGACGGCCCGGGCCTCGAAGCTCTTGAGATAGTCGGAACCCGTAAGAACAGTCGATTTGAAATCGGCAGTGTTGAAAGGTTTGTCGGCAATCATCACAGAGGAGAAGAATTGGTTTTTGAAGCCGATCCATTTGATTTTAGCCTTACGCTCTTCGGAGTCGTCCTTGTTCTCATTTAGATTTTCGACCGAACCTCCGGCATATTTATAATATATCGCGGAGTTTCTTTCCTCGAACATACGACCCTGTTCCTGCCGGTGGAGGTCCTGAGTCCAGGAGAATCCGAGATTCCGGTTGTTAGACTGGACGACTGCGGCCATATTCTGCTGGATGACCTTCATTCTAACTACGTAGGATTCACCTTTCGGGAGCGTATATTCGATACCCCAGAAAGCATCGGGGGCAACATTAAGAGTCATTCTGACAGTTGAGTCATTGATCTGCTCGGGAGTGAAATAGAGGTCGGCAGTCTCGATAGGCTGCGGGAGAGGAAGCTGGAAATTGAAAGTGTTCTTATCCCCTTCGAATAGGACCACTTTCTTTTTAGACTTTTTGGTTTCGTCGGCGGAATATTCCGTGTCGTATTTTTTGAGTTCGGCACGTGTAATCGAGCCTGATTTAGAATTCAGTTCGAGGGAAATGACATCATTATCGAGTTTGAGGATCCGGGGAGTGCCGGATAGGAACTGAGCGAACTTACCATACTTGCCGAGTGCAGCGGAAGCCTCACGAACGCGAGCAATTGCTTCTCTCTGCTCATTTACCGACATTTTGGAAACATCTCCGGCGACGATGTCGGCCCAAGCGAGGTTACGGCCGCTAACAGTGACGGTACCGAAAATTGAATCTCCATCGAGAGTGAGGTTCATGCCGTCCTGAGTGAGGGAGTATGTGCGGCGGCCATTTTCGGCGAGATGGGTCTGCCCTTGCGCGGCGATATTCTGTATGAGCCATTCCTTTTCAGAGGGGGACAGGCTGTCAAGAGTAGTAGCGACAGGCGTTTCTGTAGTTACATCGGGGCTTTGGGCCTCCGGCTGGGGCTCTTTGTCCTTCGGGGTTAGCCACATGAAGAGGAGAAATACCGCCAGCATGAGGAGCAGGCCATTGAGAGTGTTCTTATCCATTTCGGGTAATGATGAGATTTAGCGTGAAGAATTTTTAGAGTCGGAAAAATCGATTGCGGCCTTCATGAAAGATAGGAATATAGGGTTTGGGTTAAGGACCGTAGAGCGATATTCCGGATGATATTGGGTTCCGATGAACCAGCGTTTTTCGGGAATTTCGACCACTTCGACGAGGTGCGTGTCGGGGTTCTCGCCAACGCATAGCATACCGGCCTTTTCGAAATCGGCACGGAAGTCATCGTTGAATTCGAATCTATGGCGGTGACGCTCCATAATTTCATCGGAGCCGTAAGCCGCGGCGGCTTTTGAGCCGGGACGGAGGCGACATTTGTAAGCGCCGAGCCTCATGGTTCCGCCCATGTTAGAGATTGACTTCTGCTCCTCCATAAGGTCGATGACGTTGTGAGGGGTTTTGGTGTCCATCTCTGTAGAATTCGCATTCTCAAGGCCGAGGACGTTGCGGGCGAATTCTATGACCATGCATTGCATTCCGAGGCAGATTCCGAAAGTGGGGACATCATGTTCGCGACACCAGCGGATAGCGATGAATTTACCTTCTATACCTCGCTGACCGAATCCGGGGGCGATTATGACGCCATCAAGGGGTTCGAGATTTTTGGCCACGTTTTCTTCGGATAATTTTTCCGAATGAATATAAATGATCTCTACTTTATGGTCAAGATGGGTAGCGGCCTGCATAAGGCTTTCAGAAATAGACTTGTAAGCGTCCTGTAGCTCGACGTATTTACCGACAAGACCGATACGGACCACTTTCCGGGCAGTGGCGAGTTTATGCAAGAAAGCATTCCATGCAGAGAAGTCAGGTTCGGGCCTTGGATCAGCGCCGGTGAGGCGGATCACGATATCATCGAGGTGCTGCTCATGCATGCGGAGCGGGACCTGATAAATGGTGGGTTGGTCGATACTCTGAATGACAGCCTCGGGCGCAACGTTAGTGAACTTTCCGACCTTATGGAGCATCTGCTGAGGGAGTTCCTTTTCAGTACGGAGCACGAGGATATCGGGCTGGATACCGACGCTCTGGAGCATTTTGACGGAGTGCTGAGTAGGCTTGGTCTTGAGCTCCTTTGCGGCGTGAAGGTAAGGGACGTAAGTGAGGTGGATAAACAGGGCATCTCGACCGAGTTCCCATTTAAGCTGCCTGACAGCTTCGAGGAAAGGAGTAGATTCAATGTCACCGACGGTTCCGCCGATTTCAGTGATGACGAAATCGTAGTCGCCTGTTTTGCCGAGAAGCTTTACGTTACGTTTTATTTCATCGGTGATGTGGGGAATAATCTGGACGGTTTTGCCGAGATAGTCACCTCGGCGTTCCTTGTCGATAACGGTCTGATAAATTCGGCCTGTCGTGACGTTGTTTGCGCGGGAAGTGCGGATGTCGGTAAATCGTTCGTAATGTCCGAGGTCGAGGTCAGCTTCATGGCCATCGTCGGTTACATAGCATTCGCCGTGCTCGTAAGGGTTAAGCGTTCCCGGGTCGATGTTGATGTAAGGGTCGAATTTCTGGATTGTCACACGATAGCCACGGCTAAGCAACAGCCTGGCGAGCGAGCTTGAGATGATTCCTTTTCCAAGGGAGGAAACCACTCCTCCGGTGACGAAAATGTACTTAGTATTCACTTGACCAATAAGTATTACAGGGTCTTTCAGAGGATTTATCAAAGTTTCGGAATCGCACGAGAAATGTGCAAGAAACGAGATGGCCTGATAAACCGACTGCAAATTTAGTCAGAAATCGGGGAATACGCAAAAAAACGCAGTTGAAAGTTAACATCCACAAGAGGATGAAGCTTGAGGAGGATGTATCCGCTTGCGGATACATCCTCCTCAAAATCATTATAATTCCGTTAGTTTGCGCGTTGAGGCAGGGTAAAAGGCCAAAAGCCAAATTCCTCAAAACCTCAGAGATTTATTTGACAGTCAGATTGGTGGGTTGGTAAGAATAAGGGAAACCGACAGTCAGCGTTCTGGTGGCCGGGTCGTAACTCCAGGCGGCGTTGCGGATAGCGCGCGGTGAGGAGACCTTCTCAAGGGTCCGGTCGCCGAGAAGCACTTTGGAAGGCATCGCAATGCCGGGAATTTCCAGAGTAATCTGGCGCATTGAAGGCATATCGGGATATTCACCTTCCGAACTGATGCCGAAAACAAAGCCTTTACCTTCAGGACGGGCCGAGAACGTTGTGATCTGATACTTGCCGTCAGAGAGAGAAGTCGGGCTCTTGCGGTCGTCATCAAAGAGAGCGTATTCCGATTCCTGAGTGCCGGGGAAATACTTCATTGTCAGGAATACAGGATTATATTCATCAACGTTCTTGATAGGCATCATGTATTGGGGAATGAAGCTTCCGGCCTTGACAAACATGGGGAGCTGTTCGAGCGGAGCCTGAACGGTCGCGGTGGTTCCTCCCTTGAATTTCTGCGCGGGATTGTTCCAGTTGATCCATGTGGAGCCAACGGGGAAAGTAACTTTTCGTGAGCGGGCACCCTTTTCGAACACTGGAGCTATAAGGACTTCTGAACCCCAGAGATATTCAGTGGTGTTGTTTGCGTCAACACTACCGGCTTCCGAATGGAAGTTGATAGGGCGTGCGAGCGGGAGACCGAAGGCCGTATTCTCATAAGCAAGCGTGTAGTTGTAGGGGAGCCATTCATAACGCTGCTTGATGAAGCGTTTGATGATATTCTCCTCCTTGGGGTAATTATAAGGTTCCGGCTTATATTGAGCATGAGTCCGGAGCATAGGGGTGAAAGTTCCCATCTGCAGCCAGCGGACATAAAGCTCAGGGAGATAGGGGTCGTCGGGGTCGACAGCGAAGCCGCCGACATCGGAGCCCATGTAGCCGAGTCCCGAAAGGCCTGAATTAAGCATGAGAGTGACCTGCGGAGCCATACCGCCCCAGCTACGCGAAACATCTGTAGTCCAGGGGAAAACGCTGTAACGCTGGAGTCCGGCGGTTCCACCCCTCATCATCAGCAGAGGCCTCATATCGGGGAAGTCGGCGCGCAGACCATCATATATGGTCTTCGACCACTGGTTGCCGTAGACATTATGATACTGAGAGGCAGTTTCGCCATTTGCGTGGACAATAGTAAGCGGGTGGACTTCAGGCTCGCCCAGATCGCCCCACCAACCCGAAACACCCTCGGCCGTCAGGCCACGCAGACGGTCCCACATCCACCGGCGCGTGGCGGGATTCGAGATATCGAACATACCGGCATCTCCTACCCAAGTGGTAACATCGTGAGTGTTACCCTCGGCATCCTTGGCAAGCATTCCGGCCTCACTCAGCATATTGTAATTATCAATAGCCCCTATCTTATTGATATAAGGTTGGTTGATAAGGACGGTATGGACGCCCATGCTACGGAGGGAGTCGAGCATTGCCTTATGGTCGGGGAACTGCTCCTTGTTCCATTCCAGACGCCCCATGTCGGTTTCCTTGCCATACCAATACAGGTCGAACACAATGCCATCGACCGGGTAATCATTACGGCGCAGGGTATCGATGACTCCGAGAGCTTCGTCCTGAGTGTGATAGCCATATTTAGAAGTGATATAGCCCAGAGCCCAGAATGGAGGAAGCTGCTGTCGCCCCGTAAGTTCGGTGAATCGCGAAGTGACACCGGGAAGTGTCCCCTCGCCATTCACGAAGAAATACGAAAGGGGCTTGGGAGTTTCCGAAGAATAAACGATTTCATCATCACCGAGAGAGAGGGTAGCCATGTTATAGTCGTCAAAAAGGACGCCGAAACCGGCATCGGAGGCGAACCATGGCATCGTGATACCCATCTGTGAAATTCGCGGGTCAGAACCGGTATAGCCGTAGTTCTGACGGTTGAACATCACGAGAGTGTCGCCGTTGAGGCGTAAAGAATGGCCACGTTCGCCGCCGCCATAGAAATTCTGTGCGCGGCCGTTCTCAAGGCGTACGGTCTTGACATCGCCGGAGTTGTCCACGCCGGCAGATTCAGCCAGAATCGTGTCGCCGGCTGCGTTAAGAAAAACCGATCGGCCTGTGAGGCGGTCGACAGTAAGAATTGTTGACGGGGAACGGAACACCACCTCGGTCGGAGTGGCAAACCAGGCCATACCGTCGGTTGAGGGGGAGAGCACAGAGCTCTGCGAGGCCGGATAGCTTATCGACCGGACATCAGAAGGTATTCGCGTCACCTTGAAGATGTCGGGTGAAAGAGGGGTAACAGCCACCGTGCCATTAGGCGTGGAAATGAGGGTGGACTTACCGGAGGTGAGAATCTCTCCCTGTCGGGGCATAGTGGCGGCGAAAGCAGCCGTGACAGCCCCGGCAGCAAGAATGAAGGGGAGCAATTTCATAGGTAATATGTTATAGGTCAGATTTATGCAGAATTAAATAGGAAAAGGCCAAGAGATTCAAGGATAGGGTATCAGTCGTTGAATTCGAGGTCACCGTCCACAATTACATTCCAGGGGAGGCCACACTCTGCAAGCTTAGCCAGGAATGGATCCGGGTCGAATTCCTCAACATTATGAACTCCGGGCATAACCCATTTTCCGGTCATGAACATCATAGCGCCCACCATAGCGGGGACGCCCGTGGTATAGCTTACTGCCTGCGCTCCGGTCTCCTTATACGCAGCCTGATGGGAGCAATTGTTGTAGATATAATAGGTAGATTCTTTACCCTCCTTGTCAAGACCGGAGATTCGGCAGCCGATGGAGGTTTCCCCCGTGTAGTTCTCACCGAGCGATCCGGGATCCGGAAGAACAGCCTTCAGGAACTGGATGGGAATGATTTCCTGACCGTTGTAGATAACCGGATCGATACGGGCCATACCTATGTCCTGGATAACGCGGAGATGAGTCAGATATTCCTGGCCGAACGTCATCCAGAAGCGGGCCCTGCGGATAGAGGGGAAATTCTGGACCAGACTTTCCAGCTCCTCATGGTAGAGAAGATAGCTCTCGCGCTCCCCGATATTTGGATAATTCAGAGGCTTGTGAATCTCAAGGTTTTCCGTCTCGACCCATTTGCCATCGAGCCAGTATTTTCCTTTCTGAGTAATCTCGCGGATATTGATTTCGGGGTTGAAATTAGTGGCGAACGCTTTGCCATGGTTTCCGGCATTGCAGTCGACGATATCGAGATAACGCATTTCCGAGAAATGGTGTTTAGCAGCGTAAGCGACGAAAACAGCGGAGACGCCCGGGTCGAAACCGCAGCCAAGAATAGCAGTCAGGCCGGCCTTTTCGAATCTTTCGCGATAAGCCCATTGCCATGAATATTCGAAATGGGCCTCCTCTTTAGGTTCATAATTAGCTGTGTCGAGATAGTTTACGCCGCACTCCAGACAAGCTTCCATAATGGTCAGGTCCTGATAAGGCAGAGCCACGTTAATAGCGAGCTGTGGGCGGTGCCGGCGGAACAGTTCGCAAAGTTCGGGGACGCTATCGGCATCAACCCGATCGGTTACTATAGAATTGTTTCCGGTTTTCTGAGCCACTTTAGCGGCGATGTCGTCACATTTGGACTTTGTGCGCGAAGCGAGCACAATTTCGCTGAATACATCAGGATGCTGGGCGCATTTGTGAGCCACGACCGTGCCCACGCCACCGGCGCCGATTATCAAGACTTTTCCCATTATTGCTATAGATTTTATCAAGTATTTTCGTTTAAGGGGCAAATTTAATCAAAAAATCGCTAAATTTGCATTTAATAAGGAAAAATATGAAAATCAGGATATCGAACGAATCGGAGCTAAGCCGGGGTGCGAAAGAACTTCTTTGCGCAATCGGGGAGCGTCGGCATATAGCGCTTGACGGGCCGATGGGGGCCGGGAAGACGACTCTGACGGCAGCCATCTGCCGCGAATCAGGAGTGACCGATGAAGTCAATTCTCCGACTTTCAGCATAATAAATGAATATCGCGATGGCGCGGGGAATCCCATCTACCATTTTGACTTCTACAGGATAGAGACAGCGGAGGAAGCTATGGACCTCGGTCTTGAGGAATATTTCGACTCCGGAGCGCTCTGCATTATGGAGTGGCCCGAGAATGTGGCGGGATTCCTTCCTGAAGATGTCTTCAGGGTGAGCATCCGTGTAGGGGAAGATGGAAGCAGGACCCTGACAATCGATGACTGACAACAAATTCAGACCATGCATTTCATCATACTCGAGGAGGTAGATTCGACCAATAGCTACGTGTCCCGACATTCGGGTGAGCTCAGTGACGGCACGATGGTAGTGGCAATGACGCAGACTGCGGGGCGCGGTCAGCGCGGCAACTCATGGGAATCGGCACCCGGCGAGAATCTGACGGCCACGCTATTTCATCGGCCGACCGGCATCGAGCCGCGCCGGCAATTTGCAATAAGCGAGGCCGTGGCGCTGGCCGTGGCAGATTATCTTCGCGATGAGGGGATTCCCGCGACGGTGAAATGGCCCAATGACATATATGTGGGCGACCGGAAAATCTCCGGAATCCTGATAGAGCATTCCGTGACGTCGCAGGCCATCGAGCACTCGCGGATAGGGATCGGTCTGAATGTGAACCAGGAGCAGTTCGAGAGCGATGCTCCGAATCCGGTGTCGATGATGCAGCTGACCGGTATGCGGCGAGATATAAGCCGGACCGCGGCGGCAGTGGGGGCGAGGCTTGAAAAAAAGCTTGCAATGGCCACTGATCCGGAGGGCAGGGAGCAGCTGCATAGGGACTTGACAGCGTCATTATGGAGAGGCGACGGGAAACCCTATCGGTTCCGGAGGCGTTCGGACGGGTCAGTATTCGAGGGTATTATCGTGGCGGTCGACCCGGAAGGCCCGATTACGATAGAAGATACTGCTAAGGGGCTCAAAGAGACATTCCTTTTCAAGGAAGTGGAGTTTATACTTTGACCGGACCCGGAGCATAGTAAAGGAGCATGATAAAACAGAAAGAATTGTGAAAAAAATACTGTCATATATAGTAAGGTGGCTTTTGCCTCTGACGCTGACGATATTGTTGGTGAGCTATATGTTCCGGAAGGTGAATTTCGGCGACATGTGGCGTCTAATCACACATGGAGTTGACTACTGGTGGATTTTAGCGGCGATGGGCATCAGTGTTTTCAGCCATATTTTCAGGGCGTTGCGTTGGCAGATACAGCTGCGCAGCCTTGGAATCAATCCGCCACTGATGGCCCTGATATGTTCGATATTCGGCACATATGCACTGAATCTGGTATTTCCGCGCCTCGGTGAGATATGGAGGTGCACCTACATAGCCGGGCGTGAGAAGAAGCCCTTCACCGAAGTAGTAGGGTCGATGGTGGCCGACAGGCTTTCGGATGCCATCATGGTTCTGAGCCTGACGCTTCTGACTTTCATAGTAGCGGCTCCGGCCATAGAGGCGTTTCTTGAGAAATATCCAATTGGTCAGGGGATGCTCGACCTTGTCAGAGATCCCAGGGCCTGGAGCTGTCTGGTAGGTGGAGCGCTGATAATATGGGGTATCTTCCATTTCGGAAGCGGCTGGGGCCCGGTGGTGAAGACGCGGCAGTGGGTAAAAGAAATGTGGCATGGTTTCGCTTCAGTGGCGACCATGCAGGGGAAATGGAAATTTTTCGGCTATACGCTTGCCATATGGGGCTGCTACTTCGTTCAGCTTTACGTGGCCTTTTTCGCATTTGATTTTACCCGGGCGCTTTGCGCCGAGAGTTCGCTTGGCTACGGACTCGTGCCGTGTCTTGTGGCCTTCGTGCTGAGTTCCATCGGTATGGCCATTCCCTCTAACGGCGGCCTCGGCCCATGGAACATCGCTGTGATGTTCGGGCTCGCGATTTACGGTATCCCGGATGCCGAAGGCACGGCATTCTCTATGCTCCAATGGTCGGGACAGACTGTAATGCTGATTATCTTGGGAATCTATACGATGGCCTACATATCGCTGAGCAAGAAAGGCCTTCACAATAATGAAGAAAAACAATAAAAAGGATGAGCGAGTATAACGATAACGAGAGAGAAGACTTCTTTGAAGACACATCAGATATACCCGAAAAGAAGAAAGAGCCAAAGAAACCGGTGCTTCAGCCCGATGATCCGAGATACTGGGAGGAACCGGAGGATGAATTCGAGCATTTGCGTCCGGCTCCCGGCTCTCATTGGAAGTTCTGGGTGTGGATAGGCGTGTCGGCCGTCGCCCTGGGAGTTCTATGGGCCTTGTATCTGCGCATGTTCAGTCCCTACATCGAGGATGCGACCCAATACGGCTATGTGGAGAGCATGGAGAAACGCGGTGAGGTGTTCAAGACCTTCGAGGGAGTTCTCCTTCCCTACAAGAATCTGATGGATTCCACGAGGGTTTATGAAGGCGACATAGTTTTCTCGGCTGCTGATGCAAAAGTAGCCGCCAAGCTCAAGGAAATGCAATATTCCAATCAGCCGGTGAGGGTGAGCTATAAGGTGTATAAATGGGCGATGCCCTGGCGGGGCGACTCCAAAATGATTATAACGGCCGTGGATTCTGTAAACGAGCGGCATATACTCCCTCCCGACCGACGCCCCGAATATTTAGACCACGAAAAGAATGAGAAATAGCTTTGCGGCCGCAATATTGATTGCCCTATTGTGGGCTTTCACGATGTCGGCACAAACCAGTTACGTTAGAGATTCAATACTGGTGGTTCCATCGGGTGTCAGGCAGATACCAGCGCGGGCATTTGCTGATAGAATGGATTTCATCGGAGTTGAATTCGAGAATCCGTGCACGGTTAAGGAAATCGGGGATTATGCGTTTTTGGGTTGCAAGCGGCTCCGGACCATTGAATTGCCGGAGGGCGTTGCGGCGCTCGGGCAGGGATCGTTCCGGGAATGCGAATCTCTGAGGGAAGTTAAATTGCCGGCAACGTTAACCCGGCTTCCCCGGTATGCCTTTGCCTGGTGCGTCGGGTTGGAGAGAGCGGAAGGAGCCACGAGACTTACCGATATCGGAGCTCATGCGTTCGCCTATTGCAGGGAGCTGAAAAGTTTTTCCTTTCCCTGCTCGCTGGAACATATCGGCTCCAATGCGTTTTCCTTCTGCCGGTCTCTGACGGAAGTGTCGCTGCCTTCGTCTATCAAGGAATTGGAATCATATGCTTTCTCAGAGTGCCTTTCGCTTCGGAAGGCGAGTTTGCCCGCAAATAGCCATCTGCTTGGGGAATTGATATTCAGTGGCTGCCGGGCGATGGAAGAAATCACCGAGCTGTCGGCCATGCCTCCTAAATTCGACTGCGAAAGCACCTTGTTCGAAATGACTGAGACTCAGATGTATGAGCGCTGTCACCTGATAGTGAAAGGGGGAAGAGAAGAAGTTTATAGGAGGGCTTCCGGATGGAAATTATTTAGAAATATCAGTTCGCGATAAAAAATTTTTCAAAAATAATGAACCAACATAAATCGAGCGATGTTATAATGATGAAAAGTAAATCGTTTCATGATGTTAGGTTAGTTAGTTAAAGTATTATGGAAAACACGAGAATGCGGCGAGTCGAGATGACCCGCCGCATTCGCGTTAGTATACCGGGGAGAGTCGGGTTGCGTATCGGACCCCGAATCCCAGGAAGTTATTTGGCTTATCGAGTGGCAATCACTTCGATTTCGACGAGTGCGCCCATCGGCAACGACTTGACAGCGAATGCCGAGCGAGCCGGGTAAGGCTGGGCGAAAGTTTCGCCATAGACTTCGTTCATTTCGGTGAACAGGCTCATGTCAGCCAGGAGGACGGTAGTTTTCACTACGTTGTCAATTCCGAGGCCCTCTTCGGCAAGGATGGCCTTTACGTTTGCGAGGCTGCGGGCAGTCTGCGCCTTTATTCCTTCGGCCATTTCGCCGGTGGCGGGGTCAATGGGAAGCTGGCCTGAGCAGAAAATCAGAGAGTCGGTCTTGATGGCCTGTGAGTATGGGCCGATGGCGGCAGGTGCTGCGCCGGTTGAGATTGGTTCTTTCATTTGGTAAAATATTTAAAGGGTTAAATTTATTGGGAATTTTGGGAATATTGGGCGGAATGGGATTATTGGGCGGAATGGGATTGAGCGGGAGGAGGCGCTATGCGGATTCTTCGGAAAACGAGGTATCCGAGAATAGCTGCACACAGGAGTGCGACATTGAAGCTGTAGTAGACTCCGACGTTTTCGCCACGGAGGACTTCGGCGAAGAGGAGGAGAATCGGAACGCCAATAATCACGTAGCATGAGAGGGCAATCCAAAGAAGGGGTTTGACTTGCGATGTTCCGCGGATGGCATTCATGAAAGTGAGCTGGGTGGCATCGAGATACTGATACAGGACGAGCGGGAGAATCAAGGCCTCCCCTGCGGCGATAACATCCGTATCGGGCGTGAAGAGCGATAGAAGGCCGCGGGAGCAGAGAGCCATCAGAAGGGATGCTATAGTGGCGAGGAGCATGTTGAGATGAAGTCCGGCGCGGACAGCCATACGCGCCGCGTGCTCATCTCCCAGTCCGGTAAAGTTGGCCACACGGATAGAGACGGCGACCCCGAAACTCATGTAGGTCATAAAACCGAGTTGGCCGATGGTATTGACAATCTGGTATGCTGCCAGCTGGATTTTGCCGTACCATCCGCAGACGACAGCCCCGAACGACCATAGCGCGCATTCAATTCCGGTCTGAATCATGACGGGATATGATGTGCGCCACACGAGGCGACGTTCCTCGGCCAGCTTGCCCGGATTCAGGAGTCCGGGTCGCCAGGGAGCGTAACGCTTGGACCGAAGATATACGATAGCGATTCCGATGAGGCCGGCGGCGCGTGCGATGGACGTGGCCACACCTGCTCCGGTCAGACCCATGCGAGGGAAACCCCAATGGCCAAAAATCAGCAGCCAATTGCCTAAGATATTGAGAACTATGGCACCGAGGACAAACCACATCGGGGTTCGCGTGTCGGTCAAGCCGTTGCTGGTCTGCGTCAGCGAGTTGAAAAGGGCCATCGGGACGATTGTGGTGAGCATAGTTATATAATAGGAACGTGCCGACGGGAGGATTTCAGGAGCCTGGCCGAATCTGTCGAGAAAGAAGAAGAGGGATGTCATGACAATAGTAAATATGCATCCCACGATAAGGTTTATCTGCAGGCCGGCACGCGCGATACGTCCCACCTCATGATTATTGTTTCGAGTAAAAAGGGCACCCACAAGAGGGGTGAGACCGGCAGCGAGGCCCGAAAGCATGACCATCGGAATAAGGAATACGCTGTTGACAAAGGCCGAAGCCGCCAGCTCGGTCACGCCGTATGCCCCGACCATCATAGTGTCGGTAAAGCTCATCACTATGACACCGAGCTGCGTGAGCAGCACCGGAAACCCGAGCCGAAAAAGTTCGGCGTACTCGGCGCGGCGGCTAATTCCTATTTTAGAGGCTGAATCCATGGTGTGGGGTCCTTCGGCTGTTTGACTTGCAAATATACAAAAAATTTGGAGGGAGTTTTTCCTTTTGTGCAAACTATTTTATAATTTTGTGTGTCTAACGGATAGGGTTCTGTCTTAACAGGGCAGAAGAATATATTATGATTTGCGGTCAAAACCTGTGGATGGTGACCGGAATCAGTGTTTAAGAGTTTAATGAGATAAAAAGATGAAGAAGATAATTATATTGGCACTCGGATTGCTACTGCTGATTCCGGCCGGCATGACAGCGAAGAAGAAGCAGGCCGTGGCGCAGTTTGCAGAGACAACATATAATTTCGGCACCATTCCTGAGAACGGAGGCCCGGTGACACATGAATTCGGCTTCACCAACTCCGGCGACGGGAATCTCGTGATAATAGATGCGCGTGCGGATTGCGGATGCACCAAGCCGGAATTTCCGGCCAAGCCGATAGCTCCGGGCGGACATGGTAAAATCAAGGTGACGTTCAATCCTAAATATCAGCCGGCGCAGTTCAATAAGGTGATCACCGTGCAGACAAACGGCAAGCAGAAGAAGGTGCGTCTGAAGATTTCGGGCAATATCGATAAGAACAAGTAAATAAAGCAACATGCGGAAAAATCGAGTGGTGCGTGTCGGGGCGGTTGCCTTGTTATTGACATCCGGGGTTTTGATGAGCCGAGGTAATGTGAAATGGCTTGAGCGGGACTACGACTTCGGACTGATGAAGGAAATAGCCGGTCCGAAGACGGGGCGGTCGCGATTTGTCAACATGGGGCCGGATACGATCTCGATATTCAATGTGCGACCGTCGTGCGGATGCACAAGTGCGGAATGGCCCGAGGAGGCGCTTGCTCCGGGCGATACTGCCACCGTGAGGTATACGTATGATCCGGATATGCGACCGGGGAAGTTCGACAAGTCGGTCAAAGTGCAGCTCTCGGACGGAAGTCGCCATGTGATCCGCATCACCGGCAACGTGCTCGGGACTCCGGAATCACTATCGACCCTCTATCCACTTGAGGCGGGAAGTCTTCGGCTGTCGGAAGTGAAAGTGGATATGGGGGAGGTGGTCAAGGGCCATAATCCTATCGCATTCGTGAATGCATATTGCCTGTCGGGTGATAGCGTGGTGCCTGAGGTCAAGACGACGGTAAAGGGCTTGCGGGTGACGCCCTCTGTGCCCAAAGCGGGGCCGGGCGACTTGATTACGTATACATTGGAGTATTCGATGCGTGATGCCCAATATGGTCCGGTAGAAGGGGAAATATTGTTTTCAACGGGCGGAGGGGAAGCGACCGGACTGCCGTGGAAGGCCTTCGTGCTTCCGAACCCGGATTTGCTTGTAGCGGCCGGCCAGGGGAAGAATCCATATTGCGAGGTGCGGCCTGATCCGATTGATTTCGGCGTGCAGACCGAAGGAGCAGGGAAAATAACAACCGAAATTACGGTAACCAATACCGGAAAGGGTCCGCTTGAAATATACAGGATTCTATGTGACTCGCCGGCTGTGGAGGTGCAGACGCCATCGAAACCTGTGAAGGCGGGAAAGAATGTGAAGTTAAAAGTGACACTCGATACGGGGCAACTCGCGGAAGGGCCGGCACGGATACCGCTGACACTTATTACTTCCGACCCTCTTCATACGCGCATAATATTGCCAATTTCGGTGTATCGCCAATAGAAAAATTAACTTATCTGATATCATGAATCATCCGGAGAATCATCCAGACTATAAAGGGTTGCAAGTCAACGCAGGAGTGAGTTCGCAGCCATGTGTTAATCCTTATCGGCGCGTACGGGCCAAAAGGCCGAGGCTTACGGCCGGAGAATATGTGGAGGGGATCTTAAAAGGCGATGTGTCAGTGCTTGGTCAAGCCGTAACTCTGGTGGAATCCACAGTTACCGAGCATCAGGAACTCGCTCAGGAGGTTATAGAGAAATGTCTTCCATATTCGGGGCACTCGCGGCGGATAGGGATTACGGGAGTGCCCGGAGCGGGGAAGTCGACATCAATTGATGTTTTCGGGCTTCACGTGCTTAAAGAGGGAGGCAAACTGGCGGTACTGGCTATTGACCCGTCGAGTGAGCGAACGCAGGGTTCGATTTTAGGCGACAAGACCAGGATGGAGAAACTTTCGCAGCATCCGAAGGCCTTTATCCGTCCTTCCCCTTCGGCAGGTTCGTTGGGGGGCGTGGCGCGCAAGACACGCGAGACAATAGTGCTGTGCGAGGCGGCCGGTTACAATAACATATTTGTCGAGACGGTAGGAGTGGGGCAGTCGGAAACGGCAGTGCATTCGATGGTGGATTTCTTTCTGCTGATTCAGCTTGCGGGTACCGGCGATGAGTTGCAAGGCATCAAACGTGGGATCATGGAGATGGCCGACGGGATAGCCATAAACAAGGCCGACGGCGACAACGTGGAGCGCGCGAACCTGGCGGCCGCCCAGTTCAGGAGCGCCCTGCATCTGTTTCCGCCCACGCCCTCGAAATGGCGCCCCGAGGTGGTGACCTACAGCGGATATTTCGAACTCGGAGTAGATAAAGTGTGGGATATGATCGACCGTTATTTCGAATATGTAAAGAAGACCGGTTATTTCGAGAAAAAGCGCAACGAGCAGGCAAAATACTGGATGCTCGAGACTATCAACGAGCAGTTGCGGAACGATTTCTTTCGGCGTCCCGAGATACGCGCACTTCTTGAGCAGAAGGAAATGCGCGTGCTCAACAACGAGCAGTCTTCCTTCACGGCAGCCCATGACGTGCTGCGCCGCTATTACGAACTCATGAAATCGGGCGAGTAATTAAGCCGTATTGGACATCAGTGGTTCAGTAAAGGATGATGGGAGAGGAGAGCAGTAGAGGTTGGGGGGCGGATTTGGATGCGGATTAGGGTGTGGATTAGTGTGTGATTAGGGTGTGGATTAGGGTGTGGAGAAAAATCTGAAAAAAATAAGAAATCGGACTATAAAATTTGGTAGGAACGAAAAAAAGCATTAACTTTGCGGGAGATTCGGGGCGTAGCGCAGTCCGGTTAGCGCACCTGCTTTGGGAGCAGGGGGTCGAAGGTTCGAATCCTTTCACCCCGACAAATATAGAACCGCGGACACGAGCCGAGAGCGGCGAGGCAGAGCAGAGAGGCCAGCCGAGTGTGAGCGGAAATAATAAAACAGGCCCAGGTGGCGGAATGGTAGACGCGCTCGTTTCAGGTGCGAGTGCTGCGAGGCGTGCAGGTTCGAGTCCTGTTCTGGGCACCCTGATAAATTGCAAGTAATTGAAATTCAGTTACTTGCAATTTTTAGTTTCAGCCCGTATCAACGCGGTGTCAACCAACCTCGCGCCAACACCTAACTTCAACCGAAATAAATCGCCTTGAATCACCCCGAATGAATCGAATTTGAATTCTTTAACATTTATTTATACAATGGATATTATTGAAGAACAATACATATTTGGCATAAAAGTAAACGGATGTTCGCAATATATAACTAAGCTATCCATATCAGAGAACCAAAGTAGCTATGACTACATTTGCAATGTAACCCTCGGAAGTCAAAAGAATGGGAACGGTCGTTTTCGTGTGTCGTTTATAAATTCGGAAAGAAACGAGGGTTTGCCTATTGGAGAATGGATTCTTTTAAGAGGTGAGATTCGATACGACTGGGGTAGTGCTTCTGCGTATTTTAAAATGCAAGATGAATTAGGAGAACAGACAGAAGAGATTAAAGCTTCAACCGATAAAGGAAGTGCTAGCGGATTCAGTGTAGAAGCATTGACTCGTTCGATTTGCACCAAGGCGAACGAAATAGTAGACCGCTTTCCATCGGCTAAGATTTTTAATGCTTATCAGGAAGTTGTAGTCTCTATGCCAATGAATAGTCATCTATTGATGTATAAAGAAGCTAATGAGGTAAAATACCTAATTGATAGATTTGAGAATTATACAATAAAGCCTCTTTTAACATATTTAAATAAATTTAGGAAATTCCAATCTCTTATGAAAGATAAAGACGATATTAAAGCCAAACGTTTGCTTACTGAAATATCAGATGAAGTACTAAAAATAATTAGTCTTTTTTAATAAATTTAATTTCATTCTCTTGCTTATTGTATGATTTAGTTTAAGAGGTATATCGATTATTCTTGAATCTGAAATATAAGTATCAAGAAAAAAATTCTCTAAGTTACTCTTTTTCCAATGCCACAAAATTCTGCCACACCTCAGCGATTGATAAGATTTATTATTTCTATTATACTGATATTTCCTTTAGAAATACTCGCTGCTCCCAGTGATCACGGAAGAATATTTCACGACAATAGTCCCTTGTCTATTATCTTAGGTCTTATTCTATTTTTCTTTATCATAATTGTATGGATATTCTCTAAAATCTCCTCCAAGCTTGACAAAACAGTTTCACATGAAAACATACCGAGCAATAAAACGCCACATACAATCTCAGACCAACAATACGTTCTTTGTCCTGAATGTCAAGGGTTGGGATATCGATATAAAATTATCAAATCCCACAATGTCCCAGGTGAATATATTGAATGTGATTGTTGCAAAGGATATAAGCACAAATTAAATGAGGAAGCCGAAAGGCTATTGATTGATTACTATCGTGAAGTTAATAAGGAACAAGAGTCCGAATTTAATAGACGTGAAGAAGAATCTCGAAGGAAAAGAGCACAGGAAAGAGAAGTCGAAAAACAACGAGATAGAATTAAACAGGAAATTATTGATGAAGGGCGTAATGTATATAGTTTAGAGGAATATAATAATAGGATATATGAATTATGTCTTAAACGGAACGATTTAGCCAAAAAATTACGAGAATTAAAGCCACAATTACCTACCTGCGATTGTCAAGGGCAGAATAAGCAATGTGCACGGTGTTATGGGTCAGGATTTGTATTTAATGATGAACTGCAAGTATTGATGGCAATTTATCAGTCCTCTATTGAAGAAAGACGAATCTTGACTGCAGATAGAAATCGATTATATGGAGAGCCACAGTTGGGTGTTGCTGATTTTAGTGGAAAGGTAAAATCTCACCGGTTCAGTTGTGTCCATAGTAGTTCATCTCTGATTTCAAAACGAATAGCATCAATCGTTGAGAATATGCCAATTTGTCAGGAGTGTATGGGGGAAGGGACTCTGAAAGTAATAGATAGTGAATATAAAATTTGTGAGCATCATATAACGGTTATGGCTACATGTTTAAGATGCGGCGGAACAAGATGGATAAAGAACTCAAAATATTGACTTCTAAATCTCCCCATTCGAATCTTTATTAATCATCATTTTCTCTACAAATACCATCATAAGCGATATATGAATAAAATTTTTCAACTGAAAAATACATCTCGCATTGCTATGAGTATTAAACTTTCATTAATTTCTAATCGGTGGGGTTTAGATATGAGGTTGCCTTTGCAGTAGATTTCGGAGAACAAATCTATGATTCCTATATTTCCGAAATATTCACTAATAAAATGTTCACTAATAAAAAATACTTTGGGAATTTTGTAAAACCTTTGGGGGAGTAGGTGATAAGATTTTAAACTAAGTAAAAAGTAAAATGGTTTTAAATACCGATTTATGATTAATAAGATATTAAGATATTTAAGAAAATTTGGCAAACCTTTATTGGCTGGGTCAGATAAGCCGGAGTCCCGTATAAATAATATTTCTGTGATTAATTCTAATTCCAATTATTTGAGTCAATTCTCTGTCACTAAAGAGCAAGAAATATTAAATAAACTGAAAGATGATGAAATAGAAATTAGTAATATTCCCTACATTCAGGAGATATTATCTACACAAATTAAAGAAAGACTGGCGAAAATTGAGGATTGGAGAGATAGCAATATAAATTATGGAGAGTGTCAAATATGTAAAAATATTACTGTTAAACTTCATCTATATAAAGAAACCTTGCCAACAAGAGATACATTCATTAAAATATCAGAGTGTGATATCTCCTTATGTTCTCACTGTAAAAGTTGTTTAGGGCTAATATTCAATGAAATTAGCAGTCCTCAAGAGGTAGCTAAAATAAGAGAACAAATAAGGAAGGAAGAGGAAATGGATCGTCAATTCGAGTTGAATTATCACCGAATCATGTCTGGTAAATTACCTTATGAATTATCAGACACGGATGTTCAGGAATTGGCCTCATATTCAAGAGCCAAACACAGAGAAGAGGAATATTTATTTCTAAGAAACAACCATAGCCTGAAACAAGGAAACATAAAGGCTGTTTGTATTTCCAATCAGGATCCTACGACTGGAATAAAAGAGACATTAGAAATTGGAGAAACCTATATGATAGATTTCGTTATTGTCGGATCCTCATATACTCACGTTTATCTTTCCGAATTTCCTGATAAATCCTTTAATTCTTTGTTGTTCAATTACTATCAAGATGATGAAAAGTTTTTCCTTAATAAAGATTACAAGGCATTAAGAATTATTGATCCTGATATTTTCACACATACAACCCTAATAATATATAGGGACTTATCCAAAGAGGCAATGGATAAGATTAAACAAAAATACGATCGATTAATAGTGGTGAATCGTTCAGATATTCTTAGTCAATTATATACAAATTAGGGGTATATGGAAAAATATACAACTATTTATCAATGCCTTAGATAATTTATTACTCACAAAAAACACCCCTATTAACCCATCATGGGTTGTTTCAGGGGTATTAAATCTTTCTTGAGGATACATACGTATTAGTAAGGGATTTATATCTGAAAACAAATCAAAATTTCTTTAAGGCATCAAGTTTTGGAGAGGGTGGAGAAGGTGATATAAAGTTAAACGCTTTCGTTAAATTCTCTTAAGAAAATACTCCAATACATTTTGGGGGTGAAATAATGTAATATAAAACCGACTTTTAACGCTGACTCACGTTAAAAGTCGGTTTTAGTTTAATATCCACAAAAACTTGGGGAATGTTGAGGAAACTATGGGGAGTATTGGGGAACTGTTTGAAAATCAGAAAACATATCACTACTGTCCACTAAAAATGGACGGGGTTAAAAATTAAATAAATTCGGTTCACTTGAACCATATAGAACATT
>JAIDDJ010000064.1 GCA_029055345.1 Muribaculaceae bacterium
CTACGATATTCAGCCACTTTAGGTTTGAGATAGACTCCGGTCTGATAATCGACAGTTTCACGGCTGTATGGCGAACCCGGACTCATAGTGGCATTCAGGGCATCGTTAACACAGAACACTCTTCCTTCCCAGGGAATGGTATTGCCTTCGAGGGTTGCCCTGAACTGATCGCCTTGGGATGACAGGGCTATCTTCCCTCGACCTATATTTATATCGATAAGGCCCCAGTGATAACGAACATTGTAAAACAATTCCTGATAAGGAATCTGCACCTGAGCCATACTCGTGAGGGCTCCAAAAAACGCGAAAAGCAGTAGAATAGTCTTTTTCATAGTTTTTTTAATTTATATGGTTTTATCTAATTAAACTTTCTATTTTTTGCCAAAGCCTGCTCTTTTTATTTACGGCTGACTTATAATAATAGAACCGCTTCATTATAGAAACAATTCTACATGGATAATGTTAGAAAAGCCGGGCTGCTCATTTCTGCTGCCCGGCTTTTTATTTGATTCTTAACGTTAATCTACACCATTGTTTTCTTTCTGGAAGATATGACGTAGACGTGAGAATATTCGTTGCGAGGTTGATTTGCTCGGAACAATGTTCGGCTGGTCTTTAAGGCTTTCTATCGCGGCCTTCTCCGTATCGGAAAGATTTTCCGGAACGTAGACCATTACATTGACGAGTAGGTCGCCTTTGGCCGAACTATTCATCTGCGGAAGACCTTTGCCACGCAGACGAAGCACCTTTCCGGGTTGGGTGCCTGCAGTAATCTTTACTCTGGCATGACCATCGATGGTCGGTATCTCGGCCGTACCTCCAAGGGCAGCCGTTGGGAAATCAAGCATCAGATTGTAGATAAGGTCATTGCCATCGCGGATAAGTTCAGGATCTTTTTCTTCCTGAATCTTAATAAGCAGGTCACCATTCACGCCGCCGTTCCGGGGAGCGTTGCCCTGACCTCTAAGTGTGAGCACCATATCGTTCTCAACTCCGGCAGGAATGTGGAAGCTGACAATCTCATCCTTTTTCTCAACACCCGTGCCGTTGCAATATGAACATTTCTCTGTGATGACTTTTCCTTCGCCATTACATTCGGGACAGACAGATTGGCTCTGCATCGGGCCCATGAATGTCTGCTGAACGGTGGTAACATAACCGGAGCCGTGACAACGCTGACAGGTATGGAAAGCCGTGCCATCCTTCGCTCCCGTACCCTTGCAATGTGAACAAGCCACGAGTTTTGGAATCTTCAGCTTCTTATCAACGCCATACATTATATCCTTGAGCGTTACCTTGACCGTGATACGTAAATCGGTACCCTTGTTGACATGCTTGCGGGCACGGCCGGAACCGGAGAATCCGGCAAAGTCATCGTCACCGCCACCTGAGAAGCGTCCGCCGAAAATATCTCCGAAGTGAGCGAATATATCCTCCATCGACATTCCGCCTCCGAAGCCGCTGAAGCCGCCGTAGCTGCCACCACCGCCACCGAAGCCCTGCGGCCCCATGGCATGACCGAACTGGTCATACTTGGCGCGTTTCTCAGTATCGCTCAGAACATCATAAGCCTCGGCCGCTTCCTTGAATTTCTCTTCAGCCTCCTTGTCACCCGGATTCTTATCAGGATGGTATTGGATTGCCTTCTTTCGATAGGCCTTTTTTATTTCATCTGCCGTGGCGTCTTTGCTGACGCCCAGCACTTCATAATAATCTCTCTTTTCAGCCATAGTCTTTATTTTATTCTATTCGGCATCATTGAATTGCTTCAAGGCGGAATCACTGTCCGACTACAACTTTCGCATGACGAAGCACTTTGCCATTGATTGTGTAGCCCTTTTCCACCGTGTCGATTATTTTACCCTTCTGAGATTCATCCGGAACGGGAACTGCGGTTATAGCCTCATGTGTATCAGCATTAAATTCCTTATCATCAGGATCCATTTCCTTCACTCCGTTCTGCTCCATGAATTTCACGAGCTTCTTGTAGATAAGTTCCATTCCCTGACGGATCGTGGTGGCATCATCACTTTCAGCTGAAGCCTTAAGCGCACGCTCCATGTCATCCACAACAGGAAGGAGCCCTTTGAATACTGACTCGGCGGCATTTTTTATAAGCTCTGATTTCTCGCGTAATGTCCTCTTGCGGAAATTATCAAATTCCGCCATCAAAAACATATATTCCTTCTTCTCTTTCTCAAGAGCCGCCTGAAGTTTCTCATTCTCTTTCGAAAGGCGTTCTTCCTCAGTAAGTTCTGAATCCGCAGCTTCTGCCACTTCCCCTTCAGCCTCCTGCTCCTCAGCCGGTGTGGGATTTACATCATCGACTACAACTTCTTCGGGAGCCTGACCTTTCATCTCTTCTTTATCAATGTCTTTCATATGTATGATTCTTTTTTTGCAACACTGAAATTGCAACAAATTTTATACCAATTTATGTTAATTTATAAATCTTCCGGGCCCTATGGGTTAGGAGACCTATAATTCCCTTGGGATTTAATATCAATCCGGCTTATAAAGCTGAAAGTCGGATAATTTTATAATTGTAACAATTTAACTGCCTTGATAGTTGGAACCATTCTCAAAACTGACATAGCTTCAAGAGCGACGTCCCGATCACGGTATATACCGTATACGCAGGCCCCGCTACCGGTCAACGAGGCATATTCCGCCCCGCAGTCATATAACCCGGCCTTAATATCCCGGATGGCAGGGAATGCGGGAAATATGGATTTCTCGAAGTCATTGAATACACAATCGCGCCATTGCGAAACGGGAATTTCCGGCAAACACCTCAGATCAAACGAAGATGGAGCGGGCCGGACACCGGCGAAGGCTTCTCGAGTTGAAACGGATACAAACGGCTTGACAACCACAAGAAAATATCCATGCAAATCGAGGTCAACAGGCTTCAGCAACTCTCCCACCCCCTCAGCGTAGGCGGCACGGTTATAGATAAAAAAAGGACAATCCGCACCAAGCTTTAGGGCTAAAGCCATCAATTGCCTATCCGTTGGCGGTTGCCACGATTTTCTCTGCCGGTCGGCATAATTACGCGCTTCTTCTCTCAATGCCAACAATGTAAAGGCGGCATCCGCACTCCCGCCTCCCAGACCGGCCCCGTCAGGAAGGTGCTTGTCAAGAATCAGTGAGGCACCAAATCCTTCGGGGACACCATTACTGAAAAAGATATCGGCTGCCCTCCATACAAGATTCTTCTCCATCGGACAATCCACTTGATTACCGAGCATTTTGAGAGTAAAATCCATCCCGGATGAGGGAATCACCTCAAGAATATCACAGAAGACTTCCGGATTGGATGAACTACCGGCATACAACCCAACCGGATAAAAAAGTGTCTGCAGATTGTGGTAGCCGTCTTGACGACGACCCACAATCTGCAGACCTATATTTATTTTCGCGTTAACAAACTTGATCATACAGATGTAAAATGAAGTTTTACCATTCGGTCTCGAAACCCCACTCCTGCCCTTTGCGTATCATCGGCACACCCTCTTTCATCCATCGTGGCATAGGGTCTCCCTTCAGGTAATGGTCGAAGAATTGCTGCAGGCGTCGCGTAATATCCTTACGGTTTTTGCGGGCACGAATATTATGGGCTTCGCCGTTGTATTGAAGCATCCATACCGGCTTTTCCAGACGGCGCAGAGCCATAAAAAGTTCTATTCCCTGATACCAAGGCACGGCTCCGTCGGCATCATTATGCATGATTAGAAGCGGAGTGTTTACCCGGTCGGCGAAAAAGACTGGTGAATTGGCGATGTATTGGTTTGTTTTCTCCCAAAGAGTACCCCCTATTCGGCTCTGACCCTGTTCGTACTGTGCCTGACGGGAATCGCCCGATTCCCAACGGATACCTCCGTAGGCTGAAGTCATGTTCGCCACAGGTGCCCCGGAGCCCGCACAGGCAAACATATTTGTGCGCGTCACGAGATAAGCAGTCTGATAGCCACCCCAGCTCTGACCGTCGATTCCTATCCGGTCCTTGTCTATCCAGGGATAACGACGGCACATTTCCTCTGCTCCCGAGCAAACGTAATTGTAAGCATCCTCACCGGGGCGTCCCGAATTGTAATGGATATCGGGGACGAACACCACATACCCGCGACTGACGTAAAAGGCGTAGTTCACCCAGCTCCATGAGGGCTCCATCGTGTAGTGATGATATAGGTTTTCAGAGTGAGTCTCATAGAAGACGCACAACATAGGGTATTTTTTCGCCGGGTCGATATTCTCCGGCACATAGAGCACACCTTCGGATTCGCTGCCGTCATAAGCGCGCCAGCGGACAAGCTGAGCGGTTCCCCAGCTATAATCCTTCATCTGCGGGTTCGCATCGGTAAGAGGGATAGCCTTTGCAAAATCAGTTCCGCGGCATTCCCATATATCGGGTGACTCAGAAAAATTGGCACGTTGCCACGTATAAACCGGTGCATTCAGGGCCTTTTCCACTTGAGTGTAGGCATGACCGTCAAGCACCGATATCACCGGTGACTTACCGTTGCCATAGGTCATCGTAGCGAGTCCATTGTATTTATTCTTGTATGAGAAGACTTTCACCAGCATCTCGTCTCCCTTTTTCAGGAACCGGCGTTCCGGATCGGTATTATAATACCTGAAGCGGATATCCTGTTTTCTTCCTTCCCCGTTAGTCAGACACACCGGTTCGGCGACTCCTTTAGGGTCAAGACTCCATATGTCATGGCGGTCATAAACAAGAAGCTTCCCGTCATTTTCGGACCATCCGGCAATGCCATAGTTTTCCGACGGCGAGGGATGACGGTCATCCGTATCCCATAGAGGATAGGGAACATTCTCACTTACACACACCGTCTTCCCGGTGGATATTTCATAAGTATAATATTGTCTGTCGCGGAACCATACTATAAATCGGTCGGACGGTGAAAGCTTCGGTTCCAATTCGAGCAGAAACTCCCCTGCATCTTTATATTCTCCGGTATTTACATTTACGACACCCATTTTTGTGGGAGCGAAATAGTTCCACTGATGCGACACCATTGTCTCTGTCGGGTCGAGCACGAGGGCATAATCGCCATCCCAACGGTCCGGAGCCTTCACCTCGGCAAATTCCTTATCCGTGAGCAAAACCGGTTTACCGGTTGACAAATCGATTGATACCGGGTAATTGTTTTCCTTTATCTCATCGAGAAGAATCTTCTCCGCCGGTGGATTAAGGGGTTTATCCCAAACCCATATATCCAGTTTGCCTTTCTCGAAATCAACAATTGTTGTATCATCCGGAGCGATAATCGGGGCCACTCCCGCAATCAGTCTCTTGCCATTATGGGAAAAAGCCAGTTTTGTATATTGGTTTGGCACCAGTTCCCCTTGCTTCCTGCCATCGAATGTCAGTTTGAATTCCCGTGGCGACCTCAAATCATCGGCCGGATGGCTTACATATACGCTTACCCTCTTTGTGCCGGTTTTAACAGTATCATCCGAGGCCGTATATGCAAGACTTGAGCCATCCTCACTGAATACGGGCTTGCCGTAAAACTTCTTGTCGCGGTCAATGAGCGTATAAGCGGTATCGGGAAGCAAATAAACTCCTATCCCATCCGTGGCAATAGAGTCTTTTTCCGGTTTTTTCACGCTGACTGCAAGGCGGTTGCCATCATGCGAGAAGACATAATCCTTCACCCAGTTGGTAATCTTGCGGGCTTTCGTGGCAGGATTGAGCAGGACGAGAGGCCTCCCCGTCTCCTTGTCGCTCAGATATTTGGGCTTGATAAGAGCGGTGTCGCATGAAGTAAAAGCCACCCAATCACCTCCGTCTTTGGCAATCTGATATCCTAACACGTCTGCGATTTTGACTACTTTTGACGTCCGGAAGTCAATGATAGCGAGTGAATCTTTCGGCATTTCATGGTCTTTCTTCTTGTCAATCTTTGCCTGTCGGGTCACGCTGAAGGGTGCTTTTATCAACGCTATTCCCCATCTTGAATCTGCTGAAATGCGCGCCTTGTATCCTCTGGGAATCTCTATACGTTTTTTTGTCCGCGTATTATAAAATGTCAGGATACCATCTCCTTCTTGCGGATTGGCGGCAAAAGCTGCCCACGAGCCATCCCTGCTCACCGAATAATTGGTCACAGACTTCCAGCCGTCGAAGTCATCATGGCCGAGCGCTTTCTTATCAGCCTGCGAATAGCCATATACCCCCAATAAGATCGAGGCAGCCAAAATATGTTTCAAAGATTTCTTCATACTTTATGCAGATTATGTCCCATCCGAGTCTTCTTAGTCTCCATATACCGCTCGTTGTAGGGGTTAGGTTCCACTTCAAGGGGAACAATCTCTGCGATTTTCACCCCGTAACCTTCAAGACCAATCCGTTTGACCGGATTATTGGTCATCAGCCTCATGTTCTTTATACCGAGCGAATGAAGGATATTGGCTCCGACACCATAATCGCGTTCATCGGCCCTATGGCCGAGGTGGAGATTAGCATCTACGGTATCAAGGCCATTTTCCTGAAGCTTGTAAGCACTGATTTTATCCATCAGGCCGATTCCACGCCCTTCCTGACTTAAATAAATTACCGCACCTCTACCCTCTTTTTCAATCTGCTGCATGGCGAGATGAAGTTGCTCGCCGCATTCGCATCTTTTGGAAGCGAAAATATCACCCGTCATACATGAAGAATGGACGCGAACCAGCACGGGCTCCTCGCCGGTAACATCCCCCTTGATCAGGGCCACATGTTCAAGGCCGTTATCTTTTTGGCGGAAAGGAATGATTTTGAAATGACCGTAGGCGGTGGGAAGATCAGCCTCCTCGCCGCGTTCCACGAGGGAATCATTGTTAAGCCGATAGGCTATAAGATCGCGGATAGAAATCAGCTTCAGTCCCCATTCATCTGCACGTCGGCGAAGTTCGGGGAGACGGGCCATCGAGCCGTCATCGCTCATGATTTCCATCAGGGCAGCTGCGGGCTGAAGCCCGGCAAGCCGGGCGAGGTCCACGGCCGCCTCAGTGTGGCCTGCACGTTGGAGCACCCCGCGGTCCTGCGCATACAGAGGATTGATGTGGCCGGGGCGTCCGAATGTCTCCGGAGTTGATGCCGGGTCAGCGAGCGCACGGATGGTGGCAGCCCTGTCCTGAATCGACACGCCTGTGGAGCATCCCTCAAGCTTATCGACTGTAACGGTGAAGGGTGTGCCAAGCACAGAAGTGTTGTTGCCGACCTGGTGGGGAAGATCCAGTTCCGCACATCTTTTGTTGGTGATTGGAGCACATAGTACACCTCTTGCGTTCTTCAACATGAAATTCACATCCTCCGGTGTGATTTTCTCAGCCGCGATTATCAGATCACCTTCATTCTCACGGTCCTCATCATCTACGACCACCACAAATTTCCCGTTGCGGAAATCTTCAAGGGCCTCCTCAATGCTGTCTAACTTTATCATATCCCGGTTGTTCATTTTCGAAATTTAATTATTTGTAAATTGTATATTCCATGTATAATTGATATACATATCCTGAACTTAGATATTTATCAATTCATATGGAATGTATGTTGAATAATATTGCAATTTGTATTTGTATTTCCCAAATTCAGATTATATTCAGAAATTATACTGTCTGATTTTTCATCTGCGAATTTACTTTACCCGGAAGAGAGAGAAATTTACCGAACCATATACCAGATGCCGTTCAAAACCTGCCAATGCGCTGAAATCATGAGTTTTGCCATGTTCGACAATCACAAGCGTGCCGGAGCGCACAAGCCTGGAACCGAGTATCAGCTCAGGAATCTCGGGAAACCGGGCATGATCATAGGGTGGATCGGCAAACACTATGTCGAAAGAATCCTCAGCGCGTGAGATATACTTAAATACGTCACCCCGGATCAGTTTAAGGATGGTATCGCCAAGCTTCTCCTTGACAGAGCGGATGAAGGCGCTTTGAACCGGAGCTTGCTCCACCGCCACCACTTCCGTCGCACCTCTGGAAACAAATTCCCAGCTTATGGCTCCGGTACCTGCAAAAAGGTCGCATACACGTTTGTCTTCAATTCCTTCCTGCAATTCAAGGATATTAAACAGATTCTCGCGGGCAAAATCAGTTGTGGGACGTGCGGAAATATTTTTAGGCACATCGAAACGTCTCCTGCCATATTTTCCTCGTATTATTCTCATAGTATGAAATATCGATTATGATTCAACTTCATCAAAACACCTTAACAATTCTTGTCGTGGCATAGCGCCCTAAAATAATGCAAAAGATAACACGGCCCGGCACATGGGAATTTAATTTCTCATAAGCAGGGCACCAATTAAAGGCATACCGGCCTTAACACCAATGCCAGGCATCATCGTAAGCATGACATAAGTGACATATTTACGGAGATCATGCATCAGAGGATTTTTCACATCCCGAGGTCCGGAGAGGGATACCTGCACGACCTCCGGGTCAAGACCGTAAACATTCAGGATGTTGAATAGGGAGTATTCAATATCAGACGGCTCCTTCCATGGGTGAGAAGCGGCCATTAGCAGATTGCGTCTGTCGAAAGCAACGAAGTCGGCCCAATTATGGCGGATGTCAATATAGACTCTCGGCATATCGGAGCTTCTGTCGCGGAATCTGGAAGTCATGACAGCCAGATGGGAATGGATACGGGCACCGGGAAAGGTGCGTTGAAGAAATGAGCGCAGGCCGGGCACAAGAGAAAAGAGGCAAGTGGCTTCCACGTCCTCATCTGCCATTACATCTTCATCAGCTGCGGAATAGACATTGTTGTATAATTCCGGTATGTCCTCCTCCCTATCATGCACAAGTTCTGTCGGCACCCATATGCTTTTAGGCGCCACAACAGCAATATCCGCAGAGAAATCATCCAGAACCTGAGGATGATCGTAAACCACATTTTCAATTCTTTCCAGCAGAGTCTCTTCATTCACATCCCAGCTCTCATCAAAAAGCGAAATTACATCCTGAGTGGGATTAGAATGTTTAAGGTATGCGCTCATACCTGATTCAGAGATTACACAAATGAGTTTCCATTCAGCTATATCGCCGATACGCACAGCCTGATATGTCGAAGAATCGTTCATATCACAAAATTAATGATTTCCTTTGTAATATCAAGAATTTTGCAGCTAATAAAACGCCACGAAGGAGTAAATAAGTCTCAAAAGCGAGCCATAGGAAGGAGTTTCGTTCGGCCGAGTGGGTATCTTTAGACAGGAATACCACACAAAAGAACACGACCGAAGCAATGAGGGTGACTACAAGCAGAGGTCTCGAGCGCGCAAGGCCAATGAATACACCATCGAATATAAAAGCCCAGACTGTGACAACGGGAATCGCTACAAGCCAGCCCTTCATGGCTTCAATCGCATCGGAAACATCCCTCGAATCGGCGAGCAGCGCTACGATATTCGGGGTAGCGATCAGATAAACCGCTCCGAATATCAGAGAGAGAGCCACCCCCCACCTCAGCAAAGCTCTTACGGTAGTCGTCAGCAGCAGCTGACTTCGAGCACCGACAGCGTTGCCTACAAGGGCTTCGCCGGCAAAAGCAAAACCATCCATAAAATAAGAGAAGAATAAGAAAAACTGCAACATGACGCTGTTGGCGGCAAGCGTGGTCTCCCCTATCCTCGCTCCTACCGAAGTCATCGCAAGCGACACTCCCATAATGCAGGCCGAGCGGAAAAAGAGATCGGTATTCAGGTTAAAGAATTGTTTCCAGGGGACATTTCTAAACCTCGTTTTTCTGAAACCATCAGTTCCGGCCACTATAATAGCCATCGCGATGAAAGCTGCCCAGTTCGCACTGAGCGTGCCGATAGCTACCCCTTCGAATCCCATATGAAAGCCATATACGAGAGTCACGCTTAAGATAATGTTCAGAATATTTGTAGCCACGGCCACGAGCATGGGAATGAGCGTGTTCTTGCGGCCAATGAACCAACCGGAGGCAGCCATCACGGCGAGTTGCGCCGGCACTGACCAGACGACAATCCTGAAATAACCGAGTGCATATGCGGCTATATTTTCATCAGGAGAAATAACAAGAAGAAGACCCTCGGCCAGAATATTTCTGAAAGCGAGAACGACCATGGCGATTGCCAATGCAATATAAGAGGCCTGTCGAAGGATACCGAAAACAGTCGCGCGGTCATCAGCTCCATTAGCCTGCGCGGTAAGCCCCGTAGTGCCCATCCTCAGAAAGCCACAGAGCATGAAGATCACATTGAACATCATTGCTCCCACGGCCATTGCCGCAAGAAAGACATCATTGCCGAGATGGCCCACGATGGCTGTATCGGATATGCCTAAAAGCGGCACCGTGATATTATTGAATATCGCCGGCACCGCTAACCGAAGAATGTCTTTATTTCTGCATTTCACCGACAAGTGGTGTCTCCATTAATTCCTTCACCTCATCGGAATCATATCCTTGACCGAAGAGGAACATCAGTTTAGTTATCGCGGCTTCGGAAGTAAGATCGTGCCCCGGAATGACACCGGCCTGAAATAAAGCCGAGCCGGTTTTGTAACGGTAAGGGTCTATTGTTCCATTGTCACACTGGGATGTATTGACGATAACTATACCTCTGTCGCAGGCATCCTTGACAGATTCGAGAAACCAGGAATCAGAGGGACCGTTTCCTGCGCCATAAGTCTTCATCACGACGCCCCTTAGACCCGGAGTCCGGAGCATATGACTTATCATTGTCTCATTAATTCCGGGGAAAAGACTGAGGTACATCACATTCGAGTCCATTCCGTAATGAACTTTCAGCGGTGCATTTTCCTTAGGACGCCAAAGCACTTCTTCGCGGAATGTAATACCCATTCCGATTTTAGCAAGGCGTGGGAAATTGTTGCTCTTGAAAGCATCGAAATTGTCGGCGCTATATTTAGTGGCGCGATTTCCACGCCAAAGATAATTTTCAAACAGAATGGAAACTTCCTCGAGCATCGGTTTGCCTTCGGCGTTTCGAGCGGCCGCCACCTGCAGCGAAGTGATCAAGTTCTCCTCCCCATCTGTGCGGACCTCCTGAATAGGGAGCTGGCTACCGGTAATCACTACCGGTTTACGCAGGTTCTCAAGCATAAAAGAGAGAGCCGAAGCCGTATAAGCCATTGTGTCCGTACCATGCAGGACCACGAAGCCGTCATACATATCATAGAATGATTCAATCACATAAGCAATATCCTGCCAATGGGCCGGAGTCATTGCCGAAGAATCAATAGGCTCTGTAAATTGAAAACTATCAATATGATAATCAAGGCGCTTTATACGAGGAACATTATCGATAAGCGTCTCGAAATCGAAGGGTTCGAGAGTGCCGGTTTCCGGATTCTCAACCATTCCGATTGTACCTCCCGTGTAAATAATAAGGATTTTCGGTCGCTGACTATTCTCCTCCGTAATAGAGTCAGAAGATACCGGCTTAATTCGGCTAAGCATCGTCTCAACAGGATATGTATCCTTCTGAGGGTAGATATCGGTGTGTTTTTTATCTTTGTTCATTTTATTAGTATTAAATGAGGTAGGCATTAAATGCTGATGCAAGATACCTCACCGAACAGCATGGATTAGATTAGGTTGCAAATATACTAAATAATCTGTAAAGTGATAACACTATATCAAAAAAAATTAACAATGGTCGGCAATGAGGGCAAAATACACTGCAAGATAAGTAAAAAACAAGGTGCGTCACTGAATTGAGACGCACCTTTAAATCTTGTTTATGAATTGATTAACAGATATTTACGAATAAACAACCGTTAAAAAGTCATTATTTGTTAATTAACGAACCACTTTAGATACCTTCGAGCCCTTCACAACGATAAATATACCGTTCTCGGGATTAGCAACGCGAACACCCTGGAGGTTGTAATAAACAGGAGCAGCGTTTTCTTCAAAGTCAACAGAAGCTACGCCTGAACCTGATTTATTACCTGAGAGAATAAAGTTCTTGAGCTCCCAAGCGCGAGACTTGCTACCGTCGGTTGCATATTCGAAACCGATAGTGATTGTCAAGCCGTCATACTCACTGAGATCAAACTCATTGAGCGCAAAAGACTTAGTCCAATTTCCTGATTCGGGAGCTGCGGGGAAGTTAGCGAAAGTAAGGTAGTCAGTATTATTTCCGCTCTTTACGTAAAGGCGGTAATTGTCAACCTGCGAAGTGGGGAAATCATAACCGAATGCCTGCTCCACCTCAAGTTTGCAATCAGTATAGTCTTTAAGATTGAAAGTATACTCCATCTTGGCATTTGCCACGTGATTTGAGCCACCATAATATGAGTTGCAGATAGCACATTTGGGAGTGTTGGTATTAATCTTCCAACCGCTGAAATCTGAGAGAGACTCATCGTTGATCTTCACCCAGCCATCAAGATTCGCATCAAAGGCATTCTGATAGATTATGCCATCGGGGAGTTGAGGATCATCAGGAGTAGAGCCACCGCCTTCTTCGTCAGAAACAACAATAGTCTTGATACGAACCTGCTTTTCAGCCGACTGCATCTCGAAAGTCTTTAGACCGTTGCTGACGCATGTGTATACGGCTTCGTTGAGGCTTCCGGTCCATCCTGAGCTCAGAACGCCGGTTCCGATATACTTACCGCTTTCGAAATCATCATAAGTAATTACAACTGACTTCATTGTTACCTCAGATGATTCGATCTTGAACTTTGAGCCTTTGTAAACGCGCCATGCATAATTGTTGGCAACCGGAGAAATGAGATCGGTAGTAGAATCAGCCTTGTCTGTAGAAAGGTTGAAGGTCTTACCGCCTACGGTCACAGTTGTGGAGTAGCCATTGGCACCGCCGGTCCAGGTTCCGCCATTGGCGATGTCAAACACTGTGTAGCTTGCTGCGCTCATAGTGGCTGCGCATGCTACAGCCGCGAGAGAAAGTAGAATTTTTTTCATCAGCTTGATTATTTAAGGTATTAAGAATTATTGATTACGTATTTAATCCGGCGAATTCTCCCATATAGGGAAAATTCGCCGGAATTATAATTTAAAACATTACTTTTTTGCTCTTGTTACCTTTCACAACGATAAACAGGCCATTTTCGGGACGAGCCACGCGAACGCCCTGGAGGTTATAATAAACCTCCGTAGCATCATTGTCATTGTCGATAGAAGCAACACCGGTAGTAGTGTTCAAAGTAACAACTGCCTTAGTGAATTTGGAGGACTTAGACGGAGAGATTACAAAATCTTCAGCACCCTCGGCGCCATCTTCACCATTCCAGATCTTAGTAGAGGCATCATAAGTGTCAGGTGAGAAAGAACCCTCGAAAGAAGCCTTGTCGTTAAATTCAATTTTCTGAATAGTTACGGTTTCCGGATTCGCATCTCTTGTCACATTATTGACTTTGAATGTGACAGTATTATGAGCATACAGACGTACTTCACCGGAATACCAAAGTCTTGCAACAGTTGAAGCATTATCTTCAACTTCTACCACCATCACAACAGGATCATTATTTCCGGTAGCGAAAATCTCACGGCTGCTACCTTTCTCACATAAATCGAATCCTCCGGAAGCAGGCTTTTCGATATCATTGAGTGCGAGGAAATCGGGATCGCTGAAATCGAATGTAACAGTAGTGGGAACGGGTGCGTTAGGATCGTAGAGAGTGTAAACGGCTTCAGCTACTTCAGAATCAAGCATACCCTCTTTAACGGCGATAGCCTTTACGGTCATGGACTCAGTGAAAGTGATGGGACCGGTGTATTCGTTAGACTCTGCAGTCGGAGTTGACTTGTCGGTTGTGTAATAGATGGTAGCGCCTTCGGTTTCACAAACGATTGTAATTTCCGAATTAGCCTCGAGTTCGCCGCTTGCAGGTTCGAAAGTCGGAGTAGCTACAGTTTCCATGACTACTCCGCCGGAAATCTCTGTAGGATAAATCTGGAAACCATAAGTGTTGCTAAAGCTTACGAATCCGGTCACTGTGAAATTCTCACCTTCCTCAACGTCAATATTGAAGTTGTTATAGAGCGGTAAATTCTCACCGACAGCATTCTGCATTGTGAAGGTTTTACCATTATCGAGAGTGATCTTAAGACCGTTGAGTCTGATATACTTGTTGATAAGACCCTCATTTACATCAGACAGTGTGATGTTAGAGGGCTCTATGGGTGTACCGGCCGTAATAGTGCCGAGGGTATAGTTGCTAATTTCAGGGAGACCGTTGTAGGGAGAATAAGTACCCTCCATACCATCGATCACGTCACCGTTATTAACTACGGGCTCAGTTTGATTATAAAGAAGCATTCCGATGCCCTTGGTATCAACTACATAAAGATTTTTGCCATTCTGGTATACACCGAAGATATTTCCTTCAAGCTCGATCTTGGTACCGTTGTTAAGCTGATCAACACCTTCGAAATCTGCACAAACATAAGGAGGATTAGCAGAATAGCTGGCCACGTAAGAAGCATCGTCTCCTACATAAGCAATAGCTTTAAAATTAGTATTACCGCTTACAGGGACAGGAGCAGTATACTTAGTAGAAGTCTTATCAGGATCAGCGGGGCTTCCTTCAGTGCTCATATTATAATAAATTTCCGCACCTGCGGTTTCGCATGACATCTTCACCACATAACCGGTACCTGCAAGTTTTTCAATCTCAAAAGAAGGAGTAGCAACAGAAGGCTCTTCACCGGCACCGAAACTTGTCCAGGTCAGATTATAAATAGAAACGCGGTCCTTGTTGCTTTTACTGTTGTTCGATGGACTCAGATTGGTTATTTTGATTACGAAGTTTCCGTCTACGTTTAATGCCGGAGAAGTGTATGAATAGGGAGTATTTTGAGTTACATCCGTATTTGTGAGCGTTTCAGACTTGACTACAACATTATCTTGGAGAATGTCAATCTGCACACTCACACCATTTGATTCTTTATAGGTATTTTGATAATCAAAGCTGATAGTACCTATACCACCGGTAAGAGTCGGAGAAGTAAGGACGCCAACAGCAGAAGTTTTACCATTCAAAGTAGGCGCGAGATTACCGTCAATGTCAAGAATAGCACAATGTTCAGTTGTCCATCCTGAGTCAGTATTATAATTGCCGTAAGAGGTGTTTGACTTTCCAGAATTGAAGGTATTGAAATCTGCAGAATTATCTGCAGACGCAAACCCAAACGCTCCGGAAACAATTGCCAAAGAGAGTAAAAGTTTTTTCATTTAAATATTTAGAATTTAGATTAATAATTTGCATTAACGACAGTAAAAGTAAATGCGGAATCTTTTACGAAAGCAAAGTTAATGTATCTTTGTTAAAAATCAAAATGAAAGAGGGAGAAATATAAGTTTTTATAAGTTTTATAAGTTTTATAAGTTTTATAAGTTTTATAAGTTTTATAAAAATTATTTGACTTATTAGATTTATAAGATTTATAAAAAAAGAGAAGCAATCGAATGATCACTTCTCTTTGAAGGTGGCGATTACCTACTCTTCCGCTTTCGCAGTACCATC
>JAIDDJ010000065.1 GCA_029055345.1 Muribaculaceae bacterium
GCGAAAGCGGGAGAGTAGGTAATCGCCCCCTTGGAGAGACCGACAGCGCTGCTGCCGGTCTCTTTCTTTTTATAGCTATCAGGAATTGCTCTCTTAAAATAGCTATAATAGCTCAATTAGCTATTTTATAATAGCTATCTTAGCTAACTTAGCTATCTTATAATAGCTATCATTGCTAAAATAGCTATGATAATTTCCCTGCTCCCTGTATCCTCCTTGCATATTACTACGCTGCTTGCGGATAACATTCCTCCCCGAGGGCTCGATGCATTATTTATGATGCAATGAGCTCTCGGGGAGGAATGTTGGCTGTTGAGGAAGAATATCGCTTCCGAGCAGGTTAGGTGTTTTCGAGCAGGTTATGTTCTCTCGGGAAGTAGGTGAGGGTTAGATCTCGATCGCGAGGCGTATGTTTAGCTGCCGCCGCGTCAAGTAGTTGGGGACCGCATATTGCAGATTGTTGACATCTGTCACCCAATAGTAGGAGCTGACGTTGGTCATATCAAAGAGATTGAAGCAGTCAAGCCCAATTATAATGCTCCTGAAATGTCGCCAGAAATTGTAGGGTCGCACTCCCTCAGTGGGTGCACCTACGAGCTGGTATGAGACGCCGACATCCACTCGTTTGTAAGCCGGTGCCCGGAAATATGCCCTGTCTCGGGTGACACGTGGAGCGGTCATGGTCAGTCCGTCAGAGAATAACCCTCTCAAAGAAAAGCGCAGTTTCGGAAATTTCGGAAAATAATCTGTAAAGAAAAGACCGAAGGAATATCTCTGATCAGAAGGGAGCGGCACTTTCTTTCCGTTAAGAGTCTGCTGAGTCTTCATCAGAGAGAAAGTAATCCATGAATCCGATCCGGGCACAAATTGACCGAATAACTTGAAATCCACACCTGCGATGAAACCTTTTGAATCGTTTATACCGGTATAATTGATCTTCAGATTGTCATATTCATATGAGATCAGCCTTGATAATGCCTTATAATATGCCTCGCCGGTCAATTTGAACGGACGATTCATCATCCGGAAAGTATAATCAGTTCCCAGTACGAATTGTATGCTCATGGGCGACTTTATGTCGCGGTTAAGTTTTATGTAGGTGTTGCCGAGCGCGTCGGTCTCCGCCATACGGTATTCCTTATAGAAGGGGGATTGATAATAAAGCCCGATGGCCGCGCGGTAATTCCAGTGATTATTATTAAGAGGTATGACGTTGATATTCACGCGGGGCGAAAAAAGTACTTCCCTGTTGAACCCCCAGTAAGATAATCTCAATCCGCCGTTAAGAGTAAGGTAGGCCTTGGAGGTCTCAAGATACAACGCATCTTCGGCATAAGCGGCGAAGCGGTTGGTCGATACATCCTGATGCGAGGATAGATTGTAGATGAGATGTACCCCTTCGGGTTGGGTCGGCAGAGAATAACCTGCGGAATCCCGCCATTCCCACTCCTTTGTCCGGTCCATGAACTTCTCATTCTGGAAAATGATACCGTAGGAAATATTGTTACGCTTAATGACGGTGGTACCCTTTAATGCGGCCTGGAATACGGATGCTTTCAGTCTGTTACGTGAATGTTCCATATATTTACCTACGCCGAGTTCACCTCCTACACCCCCTTCACCTCCGGTACCTGCCTGATCGAGCCAATATTCACCGGAAATATCGTAGCTTACAAGCTCGTTGCTTTGAAAGCCCGAAAGAGAAAGGGCAAAAGATGTGGCACGGTTCATGCGGTATGAGGTGGTAAAAGAGGCAAGGTATGTCTCGAACCGATCACGTTCCTCACCGTCGAAATATACCTTGAACTTCTTGGTATCCATCGATGTGCCGAATGATGTCTCACGATCCGCCGGTTTGAAGTTGAAATGATTCAATGATATGTTACCCAATACGTTGAATCCCAGCTTCTCTGTGGGCCGGTAGTTAATATTGGTCTGATAATCGAAATACAGCGGGTCGTATTCTCCTCGGGTCTCGAGAGATGAAAGGAGAGAGTTGTTTTTCTTAAGTCGGACGCCGTGCAACTGTGCGAACTTTCGGCTGCTTTGGCCGAAAGTAAGCGAAGCACCCATCAGCGAGGCTGCCAGACTTGTCTCGAGCGCCTCCGGATCACGATAAGTAATGTCCAGGGCAGAGGACATCTTATCGCTGTAGCGTGCCGGAAATCCACCGGTGGAGAAACGAATATTGCCCACCATATCAGGATTGATTATCGACAGACCCTCTTGTTGGCCGCTTCTCACGAGCTGCGGGCGGTAGATTTCCGTACCGTTGATATACACCGAATTCTCATCAAAGGAGCCGCCGCGGACAGAATATTGCGAACTCATCTCATTACTCGAATTCACGCCGGCCATGGTCTGTATCATAGCTTCTACGGAGCCTCCCGACACATCGGGAGAAGTCTTGAAGCTCTCCTTGTCTATGGTCTGCATACCGTTGATATTCTGGCGGAAGCCGGTGACTTCCAATTCGGAAAGCTCGGTAGCCTCAGATGGAAGTTTTACGTTCAGTGTAAGATCGCCTTTAGGATCTATGAGTCGCCGTGTCACTGTCTTGAAGCCAATACAACTGTAGATAACTTCCAGAGTATCCTTGGCCGCCACGGTCAGCGCGTATTTACCCTCCAGATCGGAATTCGTGCCGATTGAAGTGCCTCCGATCCGGATAGTGGCGAATTCCACAGGTTTCTCCTCCTGATCGGTGATCTTACCGTGTATCTTTATGTTCTCGGCCATAGTCGGCAGGATAGCCGACAAGATTGCCAGAATGGGGATGAGTCTTTTGAATCGTATCATTATGTGTATCTTCACATCAGAAAAACGGAACGTATCCCCGATTATTGAATTAGTGAATCAATGTGAATAAAAATAAGCAGTCAAATGGGAAAGTAGCTAAAAAATTTGTAAATTTGCAAAAAGAAAAATCAGAAGATATGGCTCAGAAACCTTCAATACCAAAAGGGACACGTGATTTCTCTCCAGTAGAGATGGCACGGCGCAATTACATATTCGATACCATACGTGAGGCTTTCCGCCTGTTCGGATACAAGCAGATCGAGACGCCCTCGCTTGAGAATCTTTCGACGCTTATGGGAAAATACGGTGAAGAGGGTGATAAACTTCTCTTCAAGGTGCTCAACTCCGGTGATTTCATGAAAGGCGTGAATCCGGCCGACCTTGAGAGCAACAATCTTCCTCACCTCACCAATCAACTGTGTGAGAAAGGGCTTCGGTATGACCTGACGGTGCCGTTCGCACGGTTTGTGGTGCAACACAGGGCCGATCTCCAGTTGCCGTTCAAACGCTTCCAGATCCAACCTGTCTGGAGGGCTGACCGTCCGCAGAAAGGGCGTTACAGGGAGTTCTACCAATGTGACGCGGATGTGGTAGGCTCTGATTCCCTCCATAATGAGGTGGAGCTTCTCGCCCTCATCGACTTCGTAATGGATAAGCTCGGGATCCGAACGGTCATCAAGCTAAATAACCGTAAGGTGCTGGCCGGAATAGCGCAGGTAATCGGAGCCGAGGATAAGATAGTGGATATCACCGTGGCAATCGACAAGATCGATAAGGCAGGCCTTGAGAATGTCAACAAGGAACTTCTTGAAAAAGGCCTCTCCGGGGATGCCGTAGCCAGATTGCAACCTATCCTTACGCTTTCGGGCAGCAATGAAGAGAAATTGGAGAAGCT
>JAIDDJ010000066.1 GCA_029055345.1 Muribaculaceae bacterium
TTTAGACCTCATTCAATAAAATCTGTTAATACCAGAGTCGCAGATGTGCCTCGGATATCGCTTTGCAGATTCAGGAGCATAGCGGGCTATGTGACTGAATCAAAAAGCGATAGGCGAGGTGCAGCTGCGAGAATAAGGTATTTCTAATTACCATTAGATTTTAATAATTTTAATTAATTCCTCAATCAAATGTTTTTAAGTTACCATCCGTCCGGCTCTCTTCGGCTCAAATATCCTTTTTCCTCAGTCGCAACTCAAAGGTTGCTCCTTCTGAAAAAGAATATTTTAGCTCGAAGATAGCCGCTCTGGCATTAACATATTTTATTGAATGAGGTCTAAGTCAGAAATTGAACAGATCTTTAATAGAGTCATCGGATGATGATTCCTTCAAATCAGGTAATCCAAAAGAATCCAAAGATGAATTTTTGCTGAAACACTTATTTTTCAGCCGAAGAAGTTTCGAAGCCTTACGACCCGGAGAGCGAGGAGACGGAGCAGTCGCCCTCTCAACGGAGAGGCCATTGCAATCACATGAAACGCAATCAGAGATAGCAGAAATAGGTTCGACGATCTGTGAAGCCATAAGCTTTCGTTGGAAATTTCTTCTGTCATAAGTAGTTCCGTTGACCGCTTCATACACCTTGCGAAGTTCATCGACTGTAAATATATCCTCAAGCAGTCTGAAGGCCACGGGCCTGACGCGGAGAATTTCACGAAGACGAATGCATGCCTTATCAATAATTTCCTTATGGTCGAAAGCGAGCGGGGGAAGCATAGAAGCGGAGAACCAAACAGCAAGAGCCGCGTCATCACCGGCAATCACCTCATAATCGGAAGGCCTGACGAGAGCTATGAAAGCCACGGTTACTACTCGACCACGGGGATCACGATCAGGACGGCTGAAGACTTCGAACTGTTCGAGATATACATTAGAAATATTTGTCTCCTCACGCAATTCACGAGCAGCGCATTGCTCAATGCTTTCATCCATCTTCATGAAGCCACCCGGAAGCGCCCACATGCCTTTAAATGGTTCGACACCGCGCTCCACAAGCAGAATTTTCAGTTCGTTGCCATCAAAACCGAATATAACACTATCCGAAGTGATAGCCGCTCTCGGATAGCGGTAGCAAAATTGGCCGCTTTGATCCTGATAGCTGTTCTTTGGTTTCTTATCTTTCATAACCACTACTTTTTCTATCTTAAGATATTTAGAATACCCCCTGCATAAAGGAAACAGGAATCTTATTTGCGTAATTATGACGCAAAGTTATAAATAAAGCTTCACTTCTCCAAATTTTTGCGTCATATTTACGCAAAAAAAAATTTTAAACGTGCCGTAAAGTCTTGACATGACGCGCTCTGACGATGCACCCAATGTGTTAAATTACAATATATTAAGCGCTCATTTATATAATAAGTCAAATGCCGGAGACGCAGATGTGCCTCCGGCATTTATTCGAATAAATTAGATCTAAGAAATTTTATTTAAAGGTGTCAGGGAGGTCGTTTTCATATAGAACTGCATCCCCTTTTAAAAGGATTCGGGCGAGGACCTGCTGGGCTTCATTGAACGAAGCCACTTCATACAGATTTTCCTTATTAAAATCAGTAGAGAGAATGCCTTCTGTAATTGCATCGTGGTTGTACTCTCCCACTACAATGGCCACATCCAGATTATTGCCAATATGACGCCCGAATTCTTTATTAAGATTAAACTGCTCGGAGCCGAGCTCAATCATACCTGGTGTTACAATAATTCGTTTCCCATCCTTGAAATGAGATAGGACATCGACTGCCATTTTCGAGCCGGCGGGATTGGAATTGAAGGCATCGTCAAGTATCGTAACTCCCCCGGGAGTCTGCTTGATACTCAGACGATGTTCCACCTGATCAATTGTAGAGATGGCATAACGGATTTTATCCGGGTTCATATCGAGCTGAAGGGCAATGACAGCTGCAGCAAGCAGGTCGGACACATTACATTCACCAAGCAAACGGGTCTCAACCTTGAGTTCGAAATCGTTGGGGCCGAGGATAGTAAATGCCGTTCCGGAGGCGCCATAATGAATATCGGTGGCGATATAATCGCAATTACCCGGGTTGGTAACACCATAGCGGATGCACTTAGTATTAGTCACTTGTCGGGAAGCACAAGGGGCAAAATCATTATTAACCACCGCGCATCCGTCAGAAGGGAGGTCATCGACAAGCTCAAATTTTGTGGCACATACATTCTCGATAGTTTTGAATGATTCGAGATGCATCGGTCCGACAGCTGTCACAATACCCATTGAGGGATGGACTATCTCACATATTTCCTTTATATCCCCCACCTGCTTAGCTCCCATTTCACAGACAAAAATCTGATTATAAGGCTTGAGATATTCGCGCACGGTGCGAACCACTCCCATGGGTGTGTTGAAAGAGCCCGGAGTCATAAGGACATCAAATTCCTCACCAAGAATTCGGGTAAGGTAATGCTTTGTGCTCGTTTTGCCGTAGCTGCCGGTAATGCCTATTACTTTCAGGTCAGGCATGGAACGCAGTATGCGCTTCGCGTCATTAATATACCCACGCTGGATATTTTTTTCAATGGGAATCAGAATGAAATGAGCGAGCAACATTATAGCCCAAGAGAAAATAGATATCAGCAGAATGACCGCAAGAGTAATTTCGGCGCCATTATAGATACCATACCATTGCCCCCAAGTGCAAACGGCTGCTGCTACGACCGCGCCAATCGCCAAAAAAGCCGTAAGGAAATAGAGACGCCACACTCTCTTGGTGAAGACGAGCGGTTTCTTATACTTTTTACGCAGAATAAGGAAAATCTTCGTCACAGCCACCAGAGCAATAATGCAGGCAGCCAACCTGTAGTCGATTAGTTGCGATGCGAAAAGCAAGAATAGACAGGCGACATCCGTGAGACGCCACGCATTCATTATATTTGGTTGCAACCAGCGCCAGTAACGGTCAGTGCGATAACTGTTCTGCTGGAACATCTGAAGGTCATACTTGAAATTTAGCACCATATAAATGGCGCAGACAGCGTAAACAACGATGAAGAAAACCATAATCGTAATTATTCCGAGGAAGAAATAAGAAAGTTATAAAAAAAGATTAACTCTGCTTCGGAGCGAGTTCTCTTTTAAAGAATTCGCGAGTAACGGCGGCGAAACCACCCGGATTGTCAAGGAAAGAGTAATGACCGGCATCCGGGAAAGCCACAAGGCCTGCATCAGGAATATTTTTTTCCATATAATTAGCGTCAGCAATCGGCGTGGCCGTATCATTCTCTCCCCATACCAGAAGAGTTGAAGCCTTGATATCGGGCATCACATGCTTGAGGTCCTGATTAACGCACCTGCTCATGACAGCCCTCATAACCGGAGAGGAGTTCCGATAATCGGCACTTCCTGCTTTACCTCGCCATCGGTCAATTGCAGACTTTCCTCGTTTTTCGCCTAAAATAAGGGGAAGCAGCTTCTTGGCAATTTTAAAAGAATACACCTTAAAATAATATTTCGGCTTCCGACGGGGTTTAATTCCGGCGGCGTCAACGAGTATCATTTTGCGGACAGGATTTCGGGAGGCCATCAACAGTCCGATGCGTCCACCGAAAGAGTGTCCGATAAGGCTCGGATTGGAAATTTCAAGGCGTGAGCAGAAATCCTCGACAAGTTTTGTGTACTCATCTACACCCCATGTAGCGGGTGGCTCATCGCTTCGGCCATGTCCCGGAAGATCAATATTATATACGTGCATACCCTTTTCAAGCAGAGCAGCGATACTTCTGACAGTGGAATGATCGCACCCCCACCCGTGCATGATGATTACCGGGGCTCCGTGTTCCGGCCCTGTCTCATCATAATGAATCCGCAGACCATCAATTATCAAGTCTTTTTCCATATTGCAAAATTAATGAAAAAAATCCAAGGCGCTTGAAAGTTTTAAGAAAAAAGAAACGAGAGCGTATAAAACTGTTATAATCGTTGAGCCCGTCCAAAAGGATGTGCACACTCAAAAGCGTCATCATCACTAAAGGACGGGCTCAAAGAAATGTTATAAGCCTTAATCAATGCTTACGGACAAGTTCATGCCAGTAAGTACGTTTAAGGGTTACGTTGTCTCCAGAAGGCTTGATGATTACCGGATCGATAGATTCCGTAGATTCCGGAAGGAGGATATAATCAGAAGCAGCGGCCTTATCATGGAAATGATAAGAGACCGAACCTGCCGAGCCATCCACTTCCATCTCCCCCTCGAGCAATTGCGCCGGGAGAGCGGCGAGGTCATCACCCGAGCCATAAACGGCAAGGCGGTAATGGTTTATTTCCTCCGGTTTTCCGGTAGTGCGGGTATCAACCCTGTAAATTTTGCCTGAATCAGAGCTTTTGAGGCACATCATCGGACGCCATCCTTCGCGGAGTTCGGGCGCCAGACTCGCAATTTCAACCCTTTGCAGGCTGTCGATATTCCTTAATTCCGAATTGGAGATATAATTGACGTCATAGACGTTTTCATCCACCCAGATGTAGCGTCCGTCATCAAGACTCCAGCCTCTCCAGCCATATTCGCTCCATTTATCGACACCGGCCTTGATTATGACATTCCGGAGAGAGTCATCTACAAGATTGTGATAATACTCGGACATTTGTTCCGGGGTCTCGATGTCGTGCAACGGGTAAGGCCGTTGGAGAGGATAACTGACGAGTTGGGAAAACCCATCTTTGTCATCATCAGCCACAGCCTTGACCAACTTCTTGACCGACTCAGGAATAGAGTCGGCATTTTCTACAGCAACGGCAGTGTCTTGTTCCATCTTATTCTTGCTGTTGCCGCAATTAACAAGTGGGAGGCCGGCGACAAGCGCCATAATTAAAGCAGTTCTATTTATATACATGCCATCCACGATTTAATCTGTTCATTATTAAGAGGACCATAAAAGTCAGCAGGGAGAGATGAAGTGTTAAACTGTGCCATCAACGAAGATGGTACAGCGACGAGATCAGCGATGAGGCCACCGGCCTTACCGAAAATAAAACCGAATGGACCGAATACATCCATTGCAGCCTGAGCGAGAGGCCGGTTCTGCTCAACCGATTCGTTGATGATAATCTCCTCCTCAGCATTCTTGGCAGAAGGATTCTTGATGAAAAGAGTTTCGAATTCCTCGATACGGCGTCGCTGAATTTGAGAGTGAATCTTACCGCGATAACGGGCGTGACTAATATAGTTGGAATAAATGTCACGATCGCCCGCTTTAAGTTTCTTGGCGACCGTGCTTCTAAGCACGTTACCGCTACCGATATTGTAAGCGAGCACTCCGAGAATCAGAGAATCGGGGCCCCATGCGCGGAAAACGGCACAATTCTTCAGAAGATCCTTTCGGAGGAGTTTGTCGGCTTCAGCTTCCCCCATAGCTTTAGAGCGATTGAATTTCTCGCCCGGTAGCACAAGATGACCATAACCGACAAGAGGATAGTGTTTGGGCTGATGGAGCCCTTCATACTTCTTAATCAGAGCGACAGCCTTATCGAAATCAGAGATTTGCGGGTTGGCTGAAGCGATTTCTGTCTGTTCATTAGCGGCGAACTTCGCCGCCGGAAAATGCACTTGATTGGCAAACAGACTTGAGATAGCCAGAACGGCGATTGTAATAGCTGATAATAATTTCATTTGCTTATTATTTAGAACCAGGAAGCCGACTTAGCCATCCGCCGTAAAGGCATCGGACCATTACCTTAGTCAACGACCTGTCGACACATCGGCTACGGGGCGCAGCTAAGCCCCGAGGGTCAGTGTCGGTGTTTGCACATTTTAACCGGTTATTAAAAATTTGACCTCACCGGTATTGATTATAGACTGTGTCACACAGTCGGAGTTTAAAGCAATCGGGCAAACTACCACAAGCTTTAAAAAGAATTAAATTAATTAAAGAATTTTAAAATCAATCGTTTAGCCATCGGGTCAAAACGAGCAGTCAAACAATCTCAATCAAAATTACCTGTTGAAACTACATATATAACGCCTGGGAAGGCAAATTGTTTTATACTCTACGGGTAAAAATAATATTATAACATATATAATAGGAGGGAGATTGGGAGAATTGGGAAGAATAGGAAAAATAGGAAGATTAGGGAAATTGGAAGGATAGGGCTTAGGGAGGAAGTAGGAATAGCAGGGGGAAATATTGTGGGGATTAACAATTTTTTTGGAAAATTATTGTAAATTTTCTTGCAAAAATGGCGGAAGAGTTATAATTTTGCATTCGCGAGCGGAGAATTCCAATCATAGAGCCGGAACGATAATAATAAAAAGCTCGGGATGAAACCGTCGTGATTATTGAAAACACAATTATCTCTTATTGATTATCAATCCAAAATAAAATTATCAAACCGCCTGCCTATAGAAAAATAATTACCCAACATTCTAACTACAGCAGCATGGTAAAACTACACACTCTGACCGATGAGCAACTTGTCAGAGCATATGCCGAGGGCAACAACGAGGCATTCGACACATTACTGAAACGTCATCAGGATAGGATTTTCAGCTATATTCTTCGTGTAATAAAAAACGAGGATGTGGCCAATGACATATTTCAGGATACCTTCGTTAAGGCCATCCAGACCATACGTCAAGGGCGATATACGGAAAACGGAAAATTTCCGGCATGGATATCCCGCATTGCGCACAACCTGATTATTGACTATTACCGTCAGGAAAAGTCTGAAAATCTCCAGAGCTCCGACCTTACGGATATAGATGTGCTTAACCGCAAGGAATTATGCGAGGATACAATAGAAGACATTCTGATTTCCGACCAGATAAAGAAGGATGTTAAATATCTGATTGAGGAACTTCCCGAACTCCAGAAAGAGGTTCTTAAGATGCGCTATTATCAAGGACTCAGCTTTAAAGAGATAGCTGAGCTCACGCGAGTAAGCATCAATACAGCTCTGGGACGTATGAGATATGCGATACTCAACCTTAGGAGAATAGCTCAGGAGAAAGATATTATTCTGTCTATGTGAGAACGGGCTTACGCTCAAATCCAACAAAAAAAATCAGAGACCGATTCAATGAATCAGTCTCTTTTTCTTTTTTTGCCTCGCTGCATTATCTTGGGGTCAAACTTTTTTCAGACAGCCGTTCAAGATAATTGGTCTAATCATTATATATTGATCAATTCAATATAACTGAGCCGAGAGCGCCTCCGTTGAGGCCTACATATGTGCGGGCAAACTGACGAATGAAATGCAAAGTAGCACTTTTTGGAGAACTCATGATATTAAACTTTGCTTCATTAGGAGATGTAGAAGAGGAATTATGAGCCATAGGCATAACTTTTTGATAATACAATTAAAATGCGAGGATAATACCGCAAGTGCGGTCCATTATCATTTACATTATTATAACGAAACGAGCTAAGCCATATTATTCGAACGGCATATAAATTGCGAATAAAAATGCAGATAAGACTCCTTCCCATGAGAAAGAGAACTTCATCCCAAAATTTTGACACTATACTTTTGGGGTCACTTCATTCATTTGGGAAAGGGTCTAATTCATCCGATTAATAAGGCTCCATCCACTAAAATTTCTTAATGCCAGGGCGGCGGATTTTTAGGGTATTTTCTTCCATCTTTGAAGGAGCAGCCTTTCGGATGTGACTGAAAAGATGGAAGAAAGGAGCAACCTTTGAGTTGCGACTGAGGAAAAAGGATATTTGAGCCGAAGAGAGCCGGACGGATGGTAACTTAAAA
>JAIDDJ010000067.1:0-48207 GCA_029055345.1 Muribaculaceae bacterium
CGCCCCCCGCCCCCCGCGCCCGCCCCGGGGTTAGAATAGGGCTATGATTTTGGGGAGGAAGATTATGGCGGCGATGGCAAGAGTGGCTATTGAGAAGAGGAGGACTGCACCGGCTCCAAGATCTTTTGCCTGGCCTATCAGGGGATCATATTCGCGCGTGATTCGATCTGCGAGGCGTTCGATGGCTGAATTGAAGGCTTCTGCCATGAATACGCCGCCTATGCATATTATAATTGATACCCATTCCCATGGGCACAAATTGAAGATAAAGCCGCAAATAATAACAGCGATGGCAGATATTACATGCAAGCGGGCATGGGCTTCGCCACGAACAAGGGTCGCTATCCCTTTGAAAGCATAACCAAATGCTTTTTTTCTTTTAGTCAGATAATTCATTTTATTACGTTTTGCAGAAGCTGCGGGCTTCTGCCACACAACTTCCTATATTCTAATATTTAATTGCTTGGCTGAAGCTGCGGGCTACCGTATGAAGGCCTTCATTTATTAATTATTGATGCTTTTCGACGGGGGCTTTCCGGCCGGGGTGTGATGGTCAGAAATCCAGGGAAGCGTAGATGCCGAATGATTTACCATCGGAAACCGGTGAAATCTGGAGGTTGTGTTTTCGGGCGAAAGGCTTGGTAAATATGTAAGCACTTCCGGCACCGATTGCCGCACCGGCCAGGACATCATACCAGTGGTGTCTTTTCGCAAAGCATCTCCCCCACCCTACATAAGCGGCCAGGGCGTAAGCCGGAGCCCCCCATGCCCATCCGTAGCGTCTCTGGAGGAAAGCTGCCGTGGCGAATGTAGCGGAAGTGTGCCCGGAAGGGAAAGAATGCCAATCGGAGCCATCGGGTCTTCGTTCGCTGATGCTATATTTAAGGATATAAGTCACGGCAGTGGTAACGGCGGCCGATTCGACTCCCATCAGCAGACCTTTCCAGTCTTTTTCCACGAGAGTCTTCACAAGGGCACCGGTAGGGAGAGCAACAAGAAGGACATCGGTGGAGATACGGACGGCATTTTGCGCCTTTGAAGGCTCGAATTCAGTTGACTGAGAAAGATTAGTCTGAGGAAAGGTGGAGAAGGCAACTAATAGCAGCAAAAGTGCTGACAAGAAAATTCGCTTCGTGCGGGTGGGATTAATGGGAATCATTTTGTGAAGATTGGGAAGCTTGGAAGATTTGGGATTCTTGACCAGATTGGGATGCTTGGGGATATCTTGGGGATTGGAGAGCGGGATTGATTATCAATCCCGCTCCAAAGATAAGTAATTCTATTGAAATTATAATCCGGAAGTACAAATAATATTAGAGTCTGGAATTCGAATTATAATTTAATCAGTAATCCCAGTCGAAATAGAATTGGTCGATATAAAGGACTGAACCGGCCCCACCCGTGAAATAGTCACCATATTTAGAAGCAGTGCATGTGATTTGCAGATAAGATGGAATCTTAGCAGTCGACTTATATTTCAATTCAATTTCGAAAGGCACGTAATTATCCTGCACACCGCTGAATGTGAGTTGACCGTAAGCAATCACATAATCGGCATCCGGGTTGAATAGCTGCCTGTTAGAGGGTTTCGTTCGGATTTCATAAGGAGCAGTCCAATCAGTGAGGGCCACATAGATCTGGCAGGAGTCAGGTCTGTCCTTAAAATCGACGAAGTCGGCGGAGGTATGAGAAATAGGAACCCCCTGATACTGCATATATCCCTTGAGTTTGGTTGGTCTTAATTTCCATGGACGACCGAATCCGAGGACACCATCAGTGACATCCGTACGGAGATATTCGCCGGTGAAAATCGAGCCGGAACCGAGTTTTCCAATACCAAATAGACTGACGAACTTAGATTCGCAACGAGCAGCAATACCAGAACCGGTGACCGTATGGTCGGTTGGCGTAGTAAGATTGACCTTCATGGTCATAGAACCGGTGTTTCCAGTATCCCAATACCTTTCGCCATCCTTATTCCATGGATTCCACATACCTTTTTCTGTCTGATACCATTGTTCGAAATCACCATCGGGAATATCAGCAGTGGCTTCAGTAGTGACGATCACTTCATTACCGACATCCTCCCCGGCGACAGTGCGTACGGCATATTCCGTAAGAGGTTCGAGATGTGGAATATAGCAGAAGAACGAGCCACCATTCTGAGTAACATATTGCTCAGGGACCGGAGTCCATTCGGTATCGGAAGTGCGTCGATATTCAAATCCGTTCTTTATTTCCGATGGTCCTTCACCATAAGCCCAGATCACCTTTGACCAGGGGTCGACACGCGAAGTAGAGACAACCGTTTCAGTAACTTCCGCATAAATAGTCCATATTTCCGATTCGTTATGCGCGGTCACTTCGACGCTGAGCGGAACAGAGAGGTCAAGAGGCCCCGGTTTCAGATCAGGGGTCATCGTGGTGATATCGGCAGGGCCGAGCTTCACAGAAGTAAGGGTAAGCCTGCTAAGATCAGTGCCATCGGGCATAGTTACTATGACCCTATGCGCTACAGGATCGATTACAGTTTCACCTACTTGGCCGGCGACAGTAAAATATCTTTCAATGACTTGAGATGCTTTAATCTCCCAGACATAATCCTGATAAAGAGACAGAGTTACAGTAAGAGGAGACGAAAGATCATATTCGCCATCGAGAAGATCAGGGTCGGAGGTGGCATCCGGGGAAATTACATATTTAGTGAACCTGACATTAGTAAGGTCAGCCTGTTCATCAAAATAAACAGTGGCTTCGAAAGCCAAAGAGTCAATAAAAGCCTCTTTTGTTTGACCTTCAGCTTCAAGCTCAAGGATATTTTGGGGGATTCTTGGATAAGGGAGATCATTCTTGATACAACCCGACAAAGCTAAAGAACCGAGGATCAAGAGAAAACAAGAACCGTAAGAAGCGAGATTCGAGACACGAGACATAATCAGAACGTTGCGGCAATGCCGAAATTGATGTTAAAAATATTGAATCTGAAATTAGCGCCGGAAGAGAAACGGCTACCGGTCTCCACTTCCTCCTCCTTCTGTTTTTCATTCTTGAAATAAAATCCGAATACACCGAAAGATACATGGGTAGCTACATTCTTCAGGACGAAAACCTGGACACCCGGAGAGAAGTTCAACTGAGCCTCAAAGATTGAGGTTTCGGTAGTACGAAGATTCCCCCCGTAAGGACGTCTGAACTCATTGTGCCCACCTTGGAAAGAGGCTTCGATTTCATTGAAAATACCAAAGCGTCCTCTACGGGAGAGGCCGAGGAATTGAGTGAAAGTAACGGCGGCAGAGTAAGTTTCGGCACGATACATCACATCATTGAGACTGAAATTCATATCTTCAATAGCAGAAACATCGAGAGACTCAATATCCCCGCGTGCATTATAGTAACCGAGCCTAAGCCCTATAGCCATATTGTTACGCAAGAAATATTGAATGTATGGTTTGATGGAGAAAGCATAGGCTGAGATATCAATATCAGAAAGAAGACCGAAGATATCAAGATCCTTAGTGCCGATTTCACCATAAGAGGCTGTAAGGCCTACCTGCCAAGTACCCTTAGGGATAAAAAGGAAATTGGAGAGCCCTCTATCGAATCGGCCGAGATTGATAGACTTAAGGACCATATTAACCGTATCGCCCTTATAGATAGTCTTTTCATCGGGGTCGAGGCGATTTACATCATCGACAACCTTAGAATGGCCGCCGAGTAGGCGAATGACATCATTTTCAAGCGAATCGGGAACATAAATATATTTACCATCAGGCTTAGCCACCGGGATAGAATCTTCGGCGAAGCCCACGGATACGCATAATACACAAAAAGTGAGAATGCAAAACAAGCGGAAACGAATCATAGGTAGAAAGTTGTGCCGAAGGTTACACTAAAAAGATTGATTTTGAAATTAGCCGACTTATAATGGCGGCGAGAATGGTAAATCTGATCGTTGACAGCATGGGTGGTCCTATAACTGAAACCAAGCACGCCCACATTAATTTCCATTGCGGACCAATTGGATAGGAAGACCATAATACCAGGGACAAGACCGATATTAAGGGAGAAATTTCTCTCATACGTACCGGTGAGGCTTTCATCAATGCCACGCGTAAGTTTAGACTGTCCCCCACCCAATTCGAGCTGAACCTCATTAAAGAAGCCGAATCTCTTAGAAGAACCGATAGGGAAATAATTTCGGTAAATCACAGTTCCATAATAATTATGGCCAAGGGAATAGACATGGTCGAAATTAGCCTCAGTCCCCTCACCGAGGACAATATCGGCATTCGAGAGTTTGGCGAGCGATCGAGTGTAGCTGAATTTAAGACCAATCGCCATGTCATTACGAAAAGCGTAAGCGAGCATGGGAGAAATCTTGAAATTATAGGTATTCGCCGAGAGACCCTCGATAATAATGAACTGGTATTTGTTCTGATTGGATTGGGTATAAGAAAATGAAAGACCCGTAATCCATTGGCCCTTAGGGATGAATACCTGCGATTCAATATCGTTTTCGAACGGTTTTATAGGTTCTGCATTTCTAATCGAGTCGATCATCGCAGGGGTGATATGGATGGTATCACTGACAGCAGAATGACTCCGGGCGGCAAAAGCGCCCAGAGTCAAGACTGATGAAAGGACCAGGTTTCTTAATGTTATATACATAAACCTGAGATATAAACGTGATGAATTAGTTATTCATAAAGGAGTTCGAAATCATCAAGATACATAGTGCTACCGACAGCGCCACTGAAAAAGTCGCCGTATTTAGAAGCAGAGGCCACGATAACGAGATGTGTCGGGCGTCGAGACTTGGCGCGGGCATTATAGTTGAAGGGAATCTTTAGTTCCTTGAGCTGACCATCCGGGCCGAACGCCTCCTTCCAAGTGACCTGGCCATATGCGATGACACATGGATCTTCAGGATCGAAGAGCTTGCGGTCGGAAGGTTTTGTACGGATTTCAACGGCTTCCGTGGTAAGAGCAACATAAATCTGGCCCTGATCCGAGCCCCCGGCCGCCAAATCACCCACAAGGGATTCATTACCCTTCATAACCGTGACATCAGATCCGGGTCTGTAATTTGCCCAGCACCTGACAGCAGTGGGATGTGAACCATTATATTGACGGCCGAGCTGGAGGACACCATTAGTACCATCGGTACGGTCGTAATAACCTACGAATATGTTACCGGCGGCCAACACACCCATTGCGGCCTTAGATTCGAGACGGGCGCTAAATTGACCGGAATGAACCATATCTTGAGATTTATCGGTAAGAGTCAAGTTCGCGGTGGCCGCACCTTCGTTTCCGGAGCCCCAGAACGCGGTCAGTTTGTCACCTGTAGAGCCGGGCAAAGTAACTGTTTTGGTACCGAACAACGTACTTGCTTTATAATTACTCCAGTCCTCGAATGAATAATCAGTTATTATGAACTTTTCTTCAGTGGTGAAGGTCTGGATTGTCGGGGAGTCGAAACCATCTGCGAAAGCGATGTACTCATAGGTAGTTCCGGGAGTTAGGCCGGTGATTGTAACCGTATAATCTTTACCGGCAGCACGTGTCTGGGCGGATTGAGGAGAATCGGGGCCCTTTGCAGTCCAGGCAGAAGTTCCGGCCACACGATACTTTATACCATAAGAAGCGGCATCAAGTTTATATAGGCGGCCTGAAAGAACAGCCTTAGAACCGGTAATTGCCATAGGCTCCCTTTCGGGATCCGGGGCCGGGTCGACCGTAATATCATCAATTTTAGCGATAGCACATTCCGTGTTGGCAAAACCGACGCTACCGGAACCGATCACCTCACGCCCATCCTTACATTCGAAAGTTGCGCGGTATTCCTGCAGGCTCTGGGGGAGAGAATTAAGGAACGAGGCAGTAAAAGTCACATAAATTTCATCTACTCGCACACCGGTGGAGGCATCAACAGAATTTTCAATTTCGACATATATACCTCTCGCTCTGAGGCTCCCCTTGACAAGTTCGTCAAGTATATTCTGACCCGACTGAATATCCGTAAAATTGGAAGTAAGATTCATAAGGGCTTCCTGCATAGCGAAATATCCGCGAAGGCAAACAGTGACATCCGAAAAAGATGAATTAGTGTCAATCACCTGATCCTCGATATCAAATCCAAGACCGGAGACCTGAGGACCGGGGAAAACGGTTATAGTGTCTTCGATAATCGGAATATCCTTAATTGACAACGAAATGAGCGCACCACCTTCAGAGAAAGGTCGTTCCTCTTTAGTGATAAGGACATTATATTCATGAGCGCGCTGCACATCATTAACCACATACACCTTATTATAAGCGGAGCCATCTTCCTGGGTGCCTTTAATAGTAACCGTCAGTCGGGTTTTCTCGGCATACTTATCAGCGTTTTTCGACTTGGTTTCCGGAGAAGGGGTCATGAAATAACCCTTAGCACCCGAGATATTGTTCTCATCGAAATCAAGAGAACCGGCAGACATGGCGAAGTTCACCTTGAGGTCAGAAAGCCCGACATTAAGGGACTCCGGGTCAACCGACGTTACCACGTTCGCAATATTACACTTCATGCTGAGTGAAGTGCGCTGGTCGCGAGCAATTTCAAAATTTTCCTGTCCGCGATAGAACTTACTTGAGAACGAGGCACCGACAGAGTCGCCACTCCATGCGTTGCAGACATAACTACCGGAGGAAAGGATAATATCCTGGGGGATATTATCAAGGCCCTTATACTTACGCATCAGTCCCCGGGCATTTTCTATATATACCACGCAATTCTCACGAAGATAAGCATTATTATCGGGTACTGAACGGGAAGCAATAGTTTCGCCGTTCATCACGGCATTGATAGTGAGCGTTCCTTCACCTTCACCATCGAAAGGAGCCTCCATTGCGCAACTCTGTATCATAGCTGCGCCGGACACCGCAACAGCAACGTAAGTTATGTATTTAATAAAATTATTCATCGCCGCTTCCGAATTTAAGGATTAAAGATTTAGTAACTTCGCCGTAAGCATCCTTGACATGAATTTTGAATTCATGTTTACCATCTCCGAGCATCAGCATCATAGGCATGAATTGAGTAATATCAAACACAGCCTCCTTTTTGCCACCCATGTTAACGGGGAATCCGAGATTAGCCAAAGCTTCAGCCATACCGGACTCATCGGTATTAATCAGGTCGAGATGCGAGCCGAGGCCTACACCGGCAAGTTCTTGAGGATTAAGCTTTTTTGAGATGATGTCGCAAGTAAGCTCGATAAATCCACCGGGAGCGGAACTTGTAATCGAGAATTTACAATTGGTATTTTCATTCACAGCCCACTCAGTATCAAATACGAGACCTGGCGATTGGGGATCTGCGGTAAAGACAGGCGGTTGCTCAGTAGGGGGGTCAGGTTGTTCATCACCGTCTGAGGGACGTTCATCATCATCAAGGGGCTGGTCATCGGCAAGGACAATATCCTCATTTACATCCTCCACATCCACGTTAGCATCCACCGATAAATCGCCGGAAGCAGCTCCGGTTCCGGAAGCGCTGCCACCATGGAGTTTAAACTTAAGTTTATACCAACAACCTTTCTGAACATCCGAATAAGATTTAGTCTCCACTATATTCGAGCCATCGATATTTCCATGGAAGGTAGCTACGAGAGAATTTTCATCAGTATGGCGGAAATATCCGGCACGCGATTCAGACTTGGTAAAATTCAAGCCATCGTTATCACCCACTTTAACTTCCACATAAGCATCCGAACCCATTTTTGAATAAAGAGCTGCATCGAATTCAATAGTCACCTTAATATTCTGAAGGCTACATTCTATCGGTTCAATATAAGAAGTAATTTCCATGGGTACGACCTCGAAGGGTTCGGAAACACCTTGAAAAAATGGATTTTCCCATTCCGCGATTCTATTTTCGCCATAAGATGCTTCCACGGTATAAGAACCTGCAGCCAGATTGACGATATCGGGCATCTCGCCATATGTAAAGGACTTAACCGGAGTAGAATTTCCGGGCTTGATAAAGGCTATATTGAAATCATTGAGATTAAATCCGGCTCGAGTCGGTGATTTTGAAATTTCAATATTATCGTTGGAGGCCGATACATCCAGAGCGGATTTAAGGACTTTTCCCTCCTCCGGAGTATCGGGAGAGAACGGACGTTCTTTCGAGCAAGCACCCAATAAAAGGGCTGCACAAAGAACTGCATAAAAATTATATCTTACAATCATGACGGATTATCTTTTAACTTTACGACGAGGAGCATTAAAAACCGGAGTAATGTCATCATAGCCTAAGGCGACATTATCGATAATGAGCACAGACCCGGTAGCAAGAGCATGATAGGTGTTCTCTTCAAGAGTGGTTCCTAATCCATGATCTTCTTTAAGAGCGTCCTGCCCCGTAGGAATATGAATTGATGGAGTAACACCCTCTTCTGTAGAGCGGAATCCAACAAAAATTTTATCAGCCTTGACACCGAAGGGATATTCCTTCAAAGGAATTGTTACCTTTTCCATATCGGGAGTGGCAGACAAGAATCTTTTTTCAGAAACAATAACGTTCCCGGAGGCATCATACACAATAATTGTCGCCTGAGCCCTCTCTCCATTAAGGGGAGTATACTTATAATCAAATGATAAATTAGAGGGTCTGCTTGAAAACCCTTTTCCATTGGACCTCACCGGTGTAAGATTATCATTCAAAGAATAATTACCGAGGAAAAGTTCACCTGCGGCCTTATTTAGTTGATCATCAGTAGGCGAGTTTGTACACCAGAATACACCGGTCTTGGAAGTAGTTGCAGGAACTGTTCCTCTTAAGTTATAACCAACCGACCTTATGACTACGGCTCCATTTTCCATATAAGTAGAAGGGACAACAAACCAAGTATTCAATGGATTTGCTTTAGAGCTTGCGGTGAGCGCGTTTACAGAAGTCCATCCATACGGTTCATATCTATTGATATTAACTGTTAAAGTTCGCGTTATCGTAGTCCCAGCCTTATAAGATCCTCCAACATTGATGTTATTAAACTGAATATGAGTTCCCCTATTGACAAAATCTCCGTTCTCAACATCTGTGTCAGACTCGGTGCTGATAGTAGGTAGCACCTTGACGAAAGAACCCAAAACCGTTCGGACATTCTTATAATCGGCATCAGGATCAGTGTCTTTGATTACAATAAGATTTCTTTCCTTATTTCTGATAATACGGGAAGACTCAACAACTTTCGAACCACTATAAATTACCAAGTTGTCCACAAGGTCGTTTTCGAGATCCGGATCCTGTGGAGCAGAGACCCTCAGAATCACATGTTTGGCAAAAGCGTCAACCTCAACATTATATTCCGGATCAACTACATCAATGGTAAGAGTGTTTTCAGCACGACCGCAAGAGACATGGACCAGAACCTCCTCAACGACAACCGGGTCGGTGACAAGCGTGCATTTCTTAGCGCTGGCATATCCTTCGACAGAAGCGTCCTCAATGGATTTTACCTCAAAGGTGAGAGGATTATCATACTTATCCCTGAGATCAAAAATGAGATTATTGGCAAAATGAGTGGAATTAGAGGCGACAATCACTTCAATTTCCTTAGTCCTATAAGGTACATCGCCACCTTGAGTTACATCCATAACAAATGGGTTGACTTTGGCGGTCAGGACCACCGGGTCGCTCAAACGCGTCAATTTATCCTTTGCCTGAAGAGTAATGGTATAATCGCCGGCGGGTACCTGCTCAAGATACTTCTTGATATTAATTACTGCCATCAGGCCTGAAACGGGATATAGGCCTGAAACGTTAACACCGACATGCTCCATATTCTTGCGGGTGACGTCGTCGGCAGAAAGAAACTCTACAGATTTTCCGAAAATAGGAGTATAATTGGAGGGTCCAGCCACATTCATCGTGACTTCCTCGAAACCACCGAAAGAGAAGATATCGAACTGAGGATCTGAAGACAATTCCTCATTGGCAATAAAAGTAACAGGCTGTCCGACAGTAAAATTCTTGGGTTTAATTTCAGGAGCGGGAGAAGAGAAAAGCTCATCGGTAAGATTGATCTCTACACTTTCGCTGACCACATCTTCCTCAAATTCCACCTGAAGGGCTAAATTACCCTGAGAGATGTTGCCAACGGCATTGATAGTAACAATATAATGTCGGCGTGGCTGAATCTTGAACTTTGCGGGTTCGATAGTGACCTTTTCGTTGTTCTTATTAAACATAGTGATGCTTACTTTGGTATTACCATCTTCCGAAGGGTCCATGTAAGCGGGGCGGGTCTCATTCTGGCTGAATACGACCCAGTCCTTACCGGGAGTCTGGACAGCAGCACTATATTGAGGGAAATTGTTGATAAAATCGTCATTATAACGGATAGAGACCATCGAATTGGCGAGGGTTGCGACCATCGACACTTCCGCATTGGCACCAGGAGCGACATGGACGTCTTCCTCGGCCATAAAGCACGGGAGACCGAAGCCCTCGCGGCCAAGTTCTCCATAAGTGGCATTAATTTTATAATCACCGATAGGGAACGATTCTTCATTATTAAAAGCCTCGATATTTGACCAGGACTTAGAATAAGAGCCATCGACATGATTAAGAGCAATGGCGAAAGCGTTACCATCCGGAACGACAGGGCTCATTGAGTCGTCGGATTTGGTGGCATGTTTCATGATTCGGCCATCCGTCTCGAGATTCAGGTGGATACCTCCCACAGAGTCGGAGCCGGACCACGGAGATTCGTCGCTACAAGCAGCAAGGCCGAGCGCGGCAACCGAAGTGAAGAGAAGTAATCCCTTACTAAATTTACTCATGATGTATATAGTTTAAATTTCTAATCGAAAGGTTGATTCAGGCTTGCGGCCTGAAGGTGATGAGGTGAAGAGGTTAGGGGGTGATGAGGTTAGTTATTTTGTATATTTGGGTTTTGTTGGGTTATTAATTGACAAATATTGGATTTCGGGTGTTTAAACTAAACAGGGAAATATTCGTCTGAGGTAAGGGCGCATATTTTCCAACACAAAATTAATATTTTTAATTGGAGGAGAATAATAATAATACTAAATAAGATATTAATGTACCAAATCAACCAAAAAAATCATATGAAAATCAAGAAAATTTTCCTTTTAGCGGCATTTTTGACCATTTGGGGAGTCAATTCCGGACGGTCACAGAGCCTTGGCGACCTATTCGGAGGAAGCGGGTTGGGGAACACGATCGGGAACATGCTTGAAGGCGTATTCTCCAGTTCGAATATAACCGTAGCAGATATGGCCGGTGAGTGGACGGCTAACGGTCCGGCCGTATGTTTTCAGGGCGAAGGATTTTTGAAGAAGGCCGGTGGAATAGCAGCGGCTTCAGCCATAGAGACGAAGCTTGAGCCTTACTATGAGCAATATGGTCTCAACAATGCTAAGCTGAGTATTGAAAAAGATGGTAAATTCACACTTGTTTGCAAAGCCATACGTCTTAACGGCACTATCACCCGCAACGAACAGTCAGAGCCGGGAGTATTCGAATTCAATTTCACGGCATTAGGAATGAAACTTGCGAGCGTCACTACCTATGTTCAGAAGACTTCCGGGTCGATGGATATAATGTTTGACGCGACCAAGCTCAAGAAATTGCTATCGGCTATCGGGTCGTTCACCGGAATTAAGATAGTTAAGACAGTATCAGGCATTCTTGATTCCTATGATGGTCTTGCCGTAGGCTCACATTATACCGGCACCTCAGCTAATTCCAACGGATCAGGCCTCAACATCGGCAATATATTAGGCGGGTTCGGCCTTGGAGGGAAACAGAAAGGAGATTCCACGCAGAACAATCAGAACAGTCAGAACAAGGAAAATAACCAAAACCAGCAAAATAACCAGAACCAACAGACAAATAAGGACACCAATAGCCAGACTCAACAGGGTAATGATGCTATCAGCACCGGGCTTGATCTCCTGCGCGGGGTTCTGAAAGGACAATAAAAATTCATCATTCAATTAATTGAATATAATTCAGGGGAGGTGATTTTGAATCACTTCCCCTGAATTATATTATTTCATCAAGGCTACACTCCCTAAATAGCAGAAAGACGCGCGAGATATTTTCCGAGGATATCGAATTCGAGATTAACTACCGTGCCCTCTGCTATATTCTTGAAATTGGTATTTTCGTGAGTATACGGAATAATAGCAACTTGGAAAGAGCCTTTCAGAGTATCAGGATCATCGGAAAGCGGCATAGAGTCGGGATTGCAGACAGTAAGGCTGACACCATTAACTGCTACAGAGCCTTTATCGACCGTGAAATACCCCTTTTTGGCCAAATCGCGAGGCACAACATATTCAAAATCATAGTACCAGCTGCCATCGGCCTCCTCAACTTTCACGCACACGGCAGTCTGGTCAACATGACCCTGGACAATATGGCCGTCGAGTCGACCGTCAACCCGCATACTGCGCTCAACATTCACCTCATCGCCCTCCTTCAATAATCCGAGGTTTGAGCATTCGAGAGTCTCACGGACAGCGGTAACGGTGTAAGTTCCATCACCGGGGAGGGCCACCACGGTAAGACAGACACCGTTATGGGAAACACTCTGATCGATCGTGAGCTCATCAGTAAACTCACAATCGAGAGTGATATTCAGATTATCTCCATCCTTCCGGAGCGCGATCACGCGGGCAGCGCCCTCAACAATACCTGAGAACATAAATTTTGATATTTTAAAATTATTATTTCGCAAAATTACGATTTTTTTATTAAATTTACAATCCATAAAAAGAGTGATAAAATATCGAAGCCATGACCACCCTGCCGCTACCGACCAACATACATAAGAGAGGAGAAACGTCCTTGACGGGAATACGTCAGCTGACACTGATAGGAGGGAACGGAGCGGGCAAGTCGCGCTTTATGGAAGAGATGGTTGGACTCTGCGGCGAGCGGGCGTATCTTATGAATTCGCTATCGGCATTCTATGCGCAACGCGAAGAGTCGACGATGCCGGGGTCGATAGACAGTCTATTCAGGGCAGCCGTAATGCAACAGAGCTATATGCGGACAGATGCCGTGTCGGAGCTCGACAAGATTCTCTACATGCTCTATTCAGAGGAGCTTGAGAGTCTTATAAAGATGAAAGAAGAACAAGGTCATGGAGGAAAGAAGGTAAGATTCCAACCCACGAAGCTTGATGTGATAAAGAGATACTGGGAGCAGCTGTTTCCCGGGAACCGGATAACGGCACGCGGGGGCCATCTTGCTTTTGCGACCGGTGCGGGAGACGACCTGATAAGCGCCGGGGCGCTGAGTCAAGGAGAGAAGGCAGTGCTATACTACCTCGGGAGCGTGCTATATGCGCCGTCGGAAGCCGTGATATTCATAGACTCCCCTACCCTCTTCATTCATCCCAGCATATTGGGGCAATTATGGAACATCATAGAAGGCTTGCGGACAGATTGCATCTTTGTGTATAATTCCGTAAACGAAGACTTTCTGTCGACCCGGACCCAAAATGTAAGCATCTGGATAAGGAGTTATGATTCAGGGCAAAAATCATGGGATTACCGGATAATCGGTCCGGGGATGCTCACAGACGAGATGTTTGCGGAATTTGCGGGGAACCGCCGGCAAGTTCTTTTTATCGAGGGAGATGCCCGGAACTCCATTGACCGACGCCTGTATAGTCTGGTATTTCCCGACATGAATGTCAGGCCGTTGGGTTCGTGCAACAAAGTAATAGAGACCACCCGGTCGATGAACGACCAGCGCGGTATCCATCATCTTCAGAGTTTAGGAATAGTAGACAGGGACCGCCGGACAGATCAAGAGGTTGAATACCTTCGGAAGAAACAGATAATGGTTCCCGATGTGGCGGAGATAGAGAACATATTCATGCTTCCGGGGGTTATCACAATGATGGCGCATCGGCGCGGCAGGGAGGGTTCGAAAGTTGTCAGGCGCATCAAAAAAGAAGTTGTTCGAATGTTCAAACGTCATTCGGAGGAGCAGGCGCTCCAACACGTCCGACATAAAGTGAAGCGAGAGGTGGAATGCAGGATAGACGCGCGGTTCAGCTGCATCACGGCTCTCGAGACTCATCTGAGGAGTCTTCCTTCGAAACTTGAGCCCCGCAAGCATTACAACCGTCTGCGCGAAGAATTCGCAAAAATGGTTCGCGACGAGGACTACGAGGGCATCCTTCGAGTATTCAACCACAAACCGATGCTTAACGAATCAGGGCTACCGCAGTTGCTTGGTTACAAGACTAAAGATGATTATATAACCGGCGTACTGGAGGCCATGAAATCATCGGGGCGAGAATCAGAGCAACTCAGGCGGGAGGTAAGGAAGTGTCTGCATGCGGAAGAGGAACACATCCCGGCATAGTCAGGAAAACAGCAATCCATCATGGGAACATGAATGAGAAATAAAGATAATACAACCAATATAACCCGAAAGAAATGGAAAAACAACTCGCAATCCTACGCCACGATCCGTGGCTGGAACCGTATGCCGGAGCGATAGAGGGTCGTCATGAGGACGTAATCCGAAAGCTCCAGGAGCTGACAGCCAATACCGACGGCAGCCTTAAAAAGTTTGCCAATGCCTATAATTATTTCGGACTCCATCGGGAACGAGGGGGCGAGTGGGTGTTCCGTGAATTTGCCCCGAATGCGACAAAAATCTTGTTGATTGGCACATTCACCGACTGGAAAGATGATGAGCGTTATGCTCTTGAGAAGCTTTCCGACGGGACCTGGGAGGGCAGATTCCCGGCAGACTGGCTACACAACGGTGATTTATACAAGATGCGCGTATTCTGGGACGGAGGAGAAGGCGAACGTATACCTGCGTATGCCACGAGAGTCGTGCAGGACGAACAGACCAAGATATTCAGTGCGGAAGTCTATTTCCCGGAAGATCCGTATAAATTCAAGATCCGCAAATTCCGTCCTGATACCAAGCCACTGCTGATTTACGAGGCTCACGTAGGTATGGCTGAGGACAAAGAGGGACTGGGCACATATGAGGAATTCCGGACCAACATACTTCCAAGAATCGCAAAAGACGGCTATAACGCCATACAGCTCATGGCTATTCAAGAACATCCCTACTACGGATCGTTCGGCTACCATGTGAGCAATTTTTACGCTGCTTCATCCCGCTTCGGCACACCAGATGACCTGAAGCGGCTGATAGATGATGCGCATGAGCTCGGCATCTCCGTAATCATGGACATAGTTCATTCACACGCAGTGAAGAATGAATTAGAGGGTCTGGGCCGCATAGATGGCAGTTATGACCTCTACTTCTACGGAGACGGTCGTCGCGAGCATCCGGCATGGGATTCGCTATGCTTCGATTACGGCAAGAACAGCGTGCTGCATTTTCTCCTGTCGAACTGCAAATACTGGCTCGAGGAATTTAAATTCGATGGTTTCAGGTTTGACGGCGTAACATCGATGCTATATTATGACCATGGGCTCGGAAAAGCATTCGGCAGCTATGGCGACTATTACGATGGCGGTCAGGACACGAACGCCCTCGTCTACCTGACACTTGCCAACTTTCTCATCCATGAAGTCAATCCCTATGCCATAACTATTGCTGAAGAGATGAGCGGCATGCCGGGGTTAGCCACTAAATTCGAGGATGGAGGTATGGGTTTCGACTACCGTCTTGCCATGGGCATCCCCGACTATTGGATAAAGATGATCAAAGAGAAGAAAGATGAAGACTGGCATCCGACCTCGATTTTCTGGGAACTCACCAACAGGCGTGCCGATGAGAAGACAGTGAGTTACTGCGAGAGCCACGACCAGGCGCTCGTGGGCGATAAGACCATCATCTTCCGACTTATCGACAAGGAGATGTATTGGCATATGATGGTAGGTGATAACAATGGAGTTGTAGAGAGAGGCATGGCGCTTCACAAAATGATTCGCCTGGTGACACTTGCCACAATCAACGGGGGCTATCTTAACTTTATGGGCAATGAGTTCGGACATCCGGAATGGATAGACTTCCCGCGCGAAGGCAATGGTTGGAGTTACAAATATGCGCGCCGGCAATGGGATCTCGTGGACCGGGAGGATTTGAAATACAAATATCTGAACGGCTTTGACAACGCCATGATAGAGACCGTGTCGAAGCTTTATGATTTCCAGGCACTTCCCGTTGACAAACTCTGGGAGAAAGATGACGATCAGGTACTGGCATTCAGGCGTGGCGACCTCATCTTTGTGTTCAACTGGAGTCCGAACCGTTCGTTTACGGATTACGGATTCCTGGCTCCGGCGGGAGAATACGAAGTAGTGCTTGATTCAGACGATCCGAAATTCGGGGGGAACGGTCTGGTGGACGACAGCGTGCACCACTTCACACAGGCCGATCCGCTGTATTCACCTTCGGGAAAGGGTTGGCTGAAGATGTATCTTCCGGCACGGACCGCTCAGGTGCTTCGGATGGTGAAACCGCGGCCGAAGCGTAAGACAAAAGCGGGAGAAGATAAGCAGCCGGGGCGAAAGCCGGGACGTCCAAGAAAGACAGAAAAATGAAGAAGATAACAGTAGCGATCGACGGATATTCATCGTCGGGCAAATCTACCATGGCCAGAGAATTGGCCAAGCGAGTAGGTTACGTCTATGTTGACTCCGGGGCAATGTACAGGGCTGTGACCCTGTATGCTCTGGAGCACGGAATGATACAAGACGGGAAAATCGATGTAGCAAAATTGGTGTCATCACTTGGAGATATCCGGATAAAGTTTGCTCCAGCCGGAGCAGACGGGCGGCAGCACACGCTGTTGAATGGGCGCGATGTAGAGAAAGAGATACGCGACATGGCGGTCAGCTCAATGGTGAGCCCGATAGCAGAGATAGGTGAAGTTCGGGAGCATCTGGTGAAGCTCCAGCAGGATATGGGCAAGGGAAAGGGTATCGTAATGGATGGCCGAGACATAGGGAGCACGGTATTCCCGGATGCCGAGATGAAGGTATTCGTAGAGGCATCGCCGGAGGAGCGAGCCCGCCGCAGGCAACTTGAGATGAAGGGCAACGGCGAAGATGTGAGCTATGAAGATATATTGGCTAACATCAGGGAGCGCGACCACATTGACACCACAAGAAAAATATCGCCACTCCGCAGAGCGGCCGATGCTCACGTGCTCGACAACGATCGAATGAGTCATGAAGAGCAGATGGACTGGCTTCTCAATCTTTTCAACGTAATATCGCACGAATGAAAGACAACCGACCGAGAGAGACCGGGAGCGTATCGCGCTCCCCGGGCTCTTCTCCTATAATAGAGATCGACAGCAATTCAGGATTCTGTTTCGGCGTAGTCACAGCAATCGACAAAGCAGAGGCAGAATTATCGAGGGGGGAGAAGCTGTCGTGTCTGGGGGATATCGTGCACAATGCATCGGAAGTAGAGAGACTACGACTGCGGGGTCTTCAGACGATCACACATGAAGATCTTGCGAGACTCACAGACTCGACAGTGCTTTTGCGCGCGCATGGCGAGCCACCGACAACTTACGAAATACTAAGGAAGAACCATAATCGAGTAATAGATGCCACTTGTCCCGTAGTTCTCCGGCTTCAGCAGCGCATCAAGCAGGCCTATGATAAGGCGCGAGAAGAAGTGGAAGAAGGAGTCAGAAAAGAGATGCCCCTGATATTGATTTACGGGAAAGAGGGACATGCCGAGGTAAACGGACTTGTCGGCCAGACGGAAGGGAATGCCGTTGTGATTCAGGGACCCGAAGCGCTTGACGCCCTTGACCTTGACCGGGACATACTCCTATACTCACAGACCACCAAGAGTCTGGCCGGGTTCCGGAGCATAGTGGAGGCCATAAGGGAAAGGAAACGAGGTGGCACATTTGAATATTTCGACACAATCTGCCGTCAGGTGGCGACACGGTCGGAGAAAATCAAAGGGTTCGCATCGAGTCATGACACGATACTGTTTGTGAGCGGAGCGAAAAGTTCGAACGGGAAAGTGCTACTGGAGGAATGTCGGAAGGTAAATCCAAGGACCTATGCCGTGACAGATATAGGCGACCTTCGGGCTGAATGGCTTGAAGGGGCGCGCAAAATAGGGATCTGCGGAGCGACCTCTACGCCGGCATGGCTTATGGAGGAAGTGGCGGAAAAAGCGAGAGCAATTTACGGACAATGACACAGCGAGATATAGACGAACGATTTATGCGGCTTGCTCTGGAAGAGGCCGAGGAGGCTTACCGGCAAGGAGAAATACCGATAGGGGCCGTGATTGTGAGCCGGGGGAGCATTATAGGTCGGGGGCACAATCAGACAGAAGCCCTGAGAGATGTAACGGCTCATGCAGAGATGATAGCCTTGACAGCAGCCACGAACCATACGGGAGGCAAATATCTTCCGGATTGCACGATATATGTAACCGTGGAGCCTTGCACGATGTGTGCCGGGGCTTTAGGATGGAGTCAGATGGGAAGAATAGTTTACGGAGCAGCCGATACTAAACGGGGCTACTTCTCACATACGCAGGCACGCCACAGCGCCATTCATCCGCGCACAATAGTTGAAGGGGGCATATTGGAAGAAGAATGCGCGGACCTAATGATAGATTTTTTTAAAAAAATGCGGAACGGCCCGCGATGATTGAACAAAATTTATTATCTTTGAAAATTTTAAGGGACTGACCTAATATGAAACTTAATGACAAAATCCGAGGTGCGATTGTGGGTTATGGCTTCGGAGACGCACTCGGCGTAGGGACCGAGTTTATGACACGGACTGAAGTAGAGTCTTATTATCCGGACGGATTGCGTGAATTCCGGAAGATAATCAGGGATGCCCACCGAAGTCAGTGGAAGCCCGGAGAATGGACAAATGACACTGTTTTAATGACCCGTCTTCTTGAGTGCATACTGAAGTCGGGGCGTTTCAAGCTGCATGACATAGCCCGCAACCTGAAGGAATGGTTTGATATCGAGTATCAGGACATGCTTCCGGTATACAGGGTGATGTGCAATGATGCCGAATGGCTTGAGAATCCGATAGCAACCTGTCACAGAACGTGGGAATCGAGAAAATTCAAAGAGGCCACGAATGATGCGTTACACAGAAGTATTGTGACAGGGCTGACGAGTCCCTCAGATCAACTTATGGAGCATACAAGGCGAGTGATATTGATGACACATGATGACTCGCGCTGCGTGGCGACAGGAAAAGTAATCGCACGGATTGCCCACTCCTTGCTTCACAATGAGCAGGAGCCATCTATATCAGAACTGACCGGCATTTGCCAGGAGACAGATCCCCGAACGCTACCATTTCTGCAGAAAGCATACTCAGGAGATATCGAGGGTATAAAGGTGGATGATGAGGCTACGGTTACCTGGACCCGGGTATCGATGGGAGCCGCGTTGTGGGGCTTTTGGCATACGGATAATGCGAAGGATGCGATATTCAAGGTAGTTGAGCTTGGAGGCGATGCCGATACCAACGCATCCCTCGCCGGGGCGCTTGCGGGACTGAAATACGGATATGACGAACTTCCCGATGAAGTAGAAAAAATGCCGGGTCTCCCCTATCTGCTTGATCTGGCAGACAGAGTTACAACCTATCTGGAAGAAAACGGGATACATTAGACCTCATTCAAAAAAATATGTTAATGCCAGAGCGGCTATCTTCGAGCTAAAATATTCTTTTTCAGAAGGAGCAACCTTTGAGTTGCGACTGAGGAAAAAGGATATTTGAGTCGAAGAGAGCCGGACGGATGGTAACTTAAAAACATTTGATTGAGGAATTAATTAAAATTATTAAAATTAATGGTAATTAGAAATACCTTATTCTCGCAGGTGCACCTCGTCTATCGCTTTTTGATTCAGTAACATAGCCCGCTATGCTCCTGAATCTGCAAACCGATATCCGAGGCACATCTGCGACTCTGGCATGAACAGATTTTATTGAATGAGGTCTTAGACAAAATGAAAGAAGAAAGAGGAAATTCCGGGCGTTTACACGCGTGGATAGGAGCCATGCGGCTCCATACGCTACCGGTATCGGTGGCGGGAGTATTGACAGCCGGGGGTTGCGCATCCTGTTACGGGAGTTTCCGTTGGCTTCCGTTCGTGATATGCCTTCTGTTCGCCATAGGAGCACAGATAGTATCGAATTTCGCCAATGAATATTTCGATTATAAGAATGGGCTTGACCGAAAGGGCAGGGAGGGCTTCAGGCGAGGTGTAACCGAAGGTGACATCACCCCGACAGCAATGCGAAACGCGACATACGGACTTCTGGGGGTGGTGTGCGCATTGGGATGCTGCCTGATATATTGGGGAGGCTGGTGGCTGATCACGATAGGAATAGCTGTCGCTCTGTTCGCCTTAGGTTATTCCACGGGGCCGTATCCTTTGTCACACCATGGGCTGGGAGAAATAGCCGTAGTTATATTCTTCGGGATAGTTCCCGTAGTGATGACCACTTACGTTCAGACTCAGACATGGGGGATGCTACCAGTGGCTTTACCGCTATCGATAGCCATAGGATTGATGGGGGCGAATGTCCTGATAGTTAACAACTACAGAGATATGGAGGATGACGCCGCAGCGGGTAAACGGACATTGGCAGTGCGCTGGGGGACCGAGACGATGGAGAAAATTTATCTGGCTAACGGCTTTGCGGCACTCGCCTTCATAGAGCTTGCCACTATAGCCCGTATAAGCGTAATCTGGCAGGCCGGAGCCCTTATTTATATCAATCTTCATTATCTGGTATGGCAACAGATGCGCGCTTCCGAAGGGTCGGAACTGAACCCGATATTAGGCAAGACGGCTATGCTGATGGCAGGAGTGTCGGTATGGCTTTTAATAGCCCTTTCTTGTAAATGAGGCGAGTCCGAAGGGAACCGGTAGATAAGTTGAAGATAAGAATCCTCGGATATAAGTCATATTTTAAAAAAGAGTATGTAACTTTGCGTCATGGCAGAACAACGAAACAGAAAAAAGCCGGCCTTTGAGCCGATAAAAGAGGATCCAACGGGGAAATTACCGCCGCATGACACGGAGCTGGAGGAGGTTGTGCTCGGAGCGTTAATGCTTGAGAAGGATGCATACATGGCGGTGGCGGATTTCCTGACGCCGGATGCCTTCTACGATCCGCGCCACGCGAAAATCTATGATGCGATAAGCACATTGGGTTTCAACCAGCGGCCTATCGACATGATAACCGTGACCGAACAGTTGCGTGCGAACGGCACACTTGAAGAAGTAGGAGGGGCCGTGCATATAGTCGAGTTGACGTCGCGCGTGTATTCTGCAGCCAATGTGGAATATCATGCGAAGATAGTTTCACAGAAGTTTCTGGCCCGGAGACTGATATCGTTCGCATCGAAGATATCGACTGATGCGTTCGATGAGAGCAATGATGTGGATGACCTTCTTCAGGAGGCAGAGGGACAATTGTTCGAGATATCACAGACACATCTGAAGCGGGAGGTGACACAGATTGATCCGGTCCTGAATCTCGCGTTGGAGCAGATTCAAACCGCAGCCAACACGACGACGGGACTTTCCGGATTGAAGACGGGATATGACGATTTGGACCGGATGACATCAGGGTGGCAAAACTCGGACCTTATCATCATAGCGGCCCGGCCGGCGATGGGAAAAACGGCGTTCGTGCTCTCTATGGCGAAGAATATGGCTATCGACTATAACATTCCGGTGGCGATATTCACACTTGAGATGGCGAACGTTCAGCTTGTAAAACGTCTTATAAGTAATGTGGCAAATCTCGAGGGAGAGAAAATCAAGAGCGGCCAACTGACAGAGGAGGAGTGGGACCGGCTTAATACCAGAATCGCGGGGATTTATTCAGCTCCGATGTATCTTGACGAAACCCCGGGACTTTCGATAACGGAACTCCGGACCAAGGCGCGGCGTCTTGTAAGGGAGCATGGAGTAAAGCTAATCATGATCGATTACCTTCAGCTGATGAATGCGACAGGCCTTAAACTCGGAAGCCGCGAGCAGGAGGTATCGACAATATCGAGGTCATTGAAGGCGTTGGCCAAGGAACTGAACATACCGATAATAGCGTTGTCGCAGCTGAACCGCAGCACAGAGACACGCGAGGATAAGCGTCCGGTGCTGTCAGATCTTCGAGAGTCGGGAGCCATAGAGCAGGATGCGGATATCGTATGTTTCATCCATCGTCCTGAATATTATACGAAGAGTTCGGAAGATGCGAACGGTAATGATATCCGAGGGCTTGCGGAGCTGATAGTCGCCAAGCACAGGAGCGGTGCGGTAGGAGATGTGAAGCTCAGATTCGTGAACCGTTTCGCGCGATTCGAAAATTGGAATGAGAATGCCGATATGATAAATGCAGCTTTCGGGACTTTGCAGACTCGTCGCGAGGAATCTCGGATGAACAAGGAGAATCCCGATGATATATCGGGTGGCTTCCCATTCGGATCAGGGCCAACGGGAGACGGGCCTGACCTGTCACCATCTCCGGGAGAATCCATTCCTCCGTTCTGAGACGATATATGCTCCATCCACTAAAATTTCTTAATGTAAAGGCATATCAGCCCCGGTATTTGGAAATTTTATTTATTATGTTTTGGAAGATATGCGATTTTTATAAAACTATTTATAATGATTCAATGTTAAAGAAATAAAGATAAACTTAACAACACATATTATGGGCAATAAGAGTAGCGAAATCCGCAGAGAGGAAGAAAAGGCGAGCGAAGCAGCACGCGCCAACTACAAGGACAAAAAGAATGAGACAACCCGCAAGAACAATAAGCTCTGGCTCTGGCTGGGTGTGCTTATCCTTATCTTTATCCTTCTTTACTGGCTTTTCTCAATTGGTCTTTTTGAAGATGCGAGCGGAGTAATCAACGGAAATTAATTCCAAACATAAATGAACCATCCGCTCATTGCGGACGTTATATAGACAAAACCGGCCATTCAAGGTCCTTATAAAGGGTCATACATAAGAACAAGACCGGGTGAAAGTTTCAGGTGAACCACCTGGAACTTTTTTTATGTAAGAGCGCGTCCGTTAAGGTCTATTGCAAAATCGAAGAGCTGTCGCGATATGAAAAGAATCCTTCGGTTGATACGATGACATGGTCGAGCATTCGAAGGTCGAGCGCCTTACAGGCTTCCAGCAGACGGCGTGTGATATGGTCATCCTGCGGGGATGGCCTCAAGGTGCCCGAAGGATGATTATGGCATAGAATTATTGACTGAGCGCGGGCAAGAATAGCCTGTCGAAGAATCTTTTTGGCATCAAAAACGGTAGCTGCGTGACCACCTTCACTCGCTTTGTAGAGCGCAAGGATCTTGTTAGCCTGATCAAGAAAAATCGCCCATATCTCCTCATGAGGAAGGTTGGCAATATCACTTCTCATGAGGTCGTAAATATCTTTAGAATTTTTAATCCTGACACGATTGGCTGTGGTCTCTTTTGAATATCTTCTGACTATCTCCATGACAGCCTCGATCTGCATGGCTTTCAGTTCGCCGATGCCATTAATGGCCATTATTTCCTCGCGGCTTCTACGTTCAAGATTCAGGAACATATTACCGTTGAAACTCATAAGATCACGGCAAAGATCAGTGATAGGATATCCTTTTGTCCCTGTGCGTAAAATAATTGCGAACAGTTCCGCATTGCTCAGGGAACCGACACCAAATTTAAGCAAGCGTTCTCGGGGTTGCAAGTCAGGATTCATCTCCTTGCAAGTGAGGACAGAGGCGGACGACCTTGGATATTTCTTGTGTTCCGGGTCATCGGAAACCATATTTTGGAACGAGGGATCCATTATTTTAGCTTTGGAGGTATAGAACTGACGGCGTACGAGGAAAGTCAGAGTTTTTCATTTTTACCTTTCCTGATTTCAATTTCCTCGTTGATGTCACGGCCATTACGCAAAAGTATTTTCTTAAAATATGCTTTTATAAACCCGGTGCCATATCCGAGAAGCTGGATGAAAGAAGCAGCGACAGCAAGAAGAGAAATTTTCAGGCTTCGGGTTTCGAATAGCGCACTGACCCAGAGCGCCATCACGTAAACGGCAATAGGAAGCAGGAACCAGGGATTGAAAAAGGAGGCGATGACCAAGCCGCATACACCAATTGTAAAAATTGCCGGCAACCAGTGGACTATCTTCATTGAGCCCGGATAGAGCAACTCGAGAGTTATACGCGACATGCCGAAGACATGCACCTGTTTCCAAAATTTTTTGAGATTTCCCCGCCTCTTGTGAAACACATAAGCGTCCTGGAAAAGAGAAATAGAAAAACCGGCAAGCCTGATTCTCGTGGACATATCTATATCCTCGCTGAACATTTCGCGGAAACCACCGACTTTCTCAAAAACCTGCCGGGAAAAGCCCATATTGAACGTTCGGGGAGTGAATTTCTCCATTGAGACTTTACCTCCTCGGATACCGCCGGTAGTGAGGAATGCGGTCATGGCAAAATTGATGGCTTTCTGGGTTGAAGAGAAAGAGTCGTGAGCGGCATCGGGGCCGCCGAAGCAATCGACAGGGTGTCGTGCAAGAGATTTCCGCAACGATTCGATATAGTCAGGAGGCAAAATACAATCAGAGTCGACGAAGACAAAGTAATCTCCGTCGGCTCTGTCAATACCGAAATTTCGGGCGATGCTTCGCCCTTCATTGCTTTTTCTGAAATATTTAAGCCTGAGGTTTTCAAATCCCTTCACTTTCCATGAGCCATCGGGATTTAAATCAGCCTCGAGCGCGGGAATTGTGGACCCATCCTCCACAATGAGGATTTCGAATCCGGAATCCGTCTGAGCCGAGAGGCTTTCGAGCAGGTCGGCCACTTCATCGGGGCGGTTATAGACCGGCACGATAATTGAGAAGAGGATGGAATCGGGATTCATGGCTGCGGGGACAATCAGGCTTTTACGCGGCCTACGTAGCTGCCATCGCGGGTATCCACCTCGATGAGCTCACCTTCGTTGATGAACAGAGGGACCTTTACGGTGGCACCTGTTTCAACTGTGGCAGGCTTTAGAGTATTTGTTGCGGTATCACCTTTGAGACCGGGCTCGGTGTAGGTGATTTTAAGAACAGTCTTCATAGGCATCTCAGCGTAGAGGACTGTATTAGTGGAAGCATCTGAAACGACTTCCACAGTGTCGCCTTCCTTCATGTAAGCGGCCCCGGTGACGAGTTCCTTACTGATAGGAATTTGCTCGAAAGTTTCATTGTTCATGAAGATGTCATCCTGACCATCAGCATAAAGATACTGGTAAGGGCGACGCTCAACACGCACATCCTCAAGCTTTTCACCGATATTGAAACGACGTTCGATAACACGGCCGTCAACCACGTCTTTGAGTTTAGTACGCATGAAAGTGTTGCCTTTACCGGGCTTTACGTGAAGGAATTCCACGCAGAAATAGAGACGATTATCAAGGCGGATGCAAGTTCCGTTCTTGATGTCCTGTGCATTCATCATTGTTTTAAGTATTTTTTATAGTTGAATAATCTGCTTTTCGGAGAAATACGTATACATCACCAGTCGGTGACAATCGGACATATTCTCCTGATTTAACTGCAAAATTACAAAAAAACTTTCATATAAGAAATAATGGCAACGTCAAGTAACCCTCAGACGAAGAAAAATAACGGGAAATGACCAAAAACGGGTCTAAATATTGCGTTTGGTTTTTAGATTTAAGGGGAAAGTGTTAATTTTGCACCTATTCAAACAAATAACAACTTAATAATTAACAACGAAAAAAGATGAAGAAATTTAAATTTTCATGGGTAGCAGTGACAATGCTTGCCCTTACACCGGCCATCAGCTCATGTTCAAGCGATGATGCCAGCGTAACGCCGGAAGGCCCAAGTTCAGCTACCAGTACAGACATCGATGGCACAAGAGTTACAAAAGTAGGCAATGTTGAAATCAGCTATGATGATAAGGGACGCCCATATCTCTTTAAGCAGTCCGGAAGTAGCCGCAATGAAGTGGAAATTGATTACAATGAGGGAGAAATCAATTTTTATGAAAACAATAAACTTTCTCAGACAGTAGGAGTTTCTTTCAACGGGAGCGGTTTCATCTCCAGGCTGACATTATCATATGATTTAGAGTACAGTGATTATTCAGAATCCGCAAGTGGTGATATGAAATTCTCATATGACGGCGACGGACATCTTACGAAAGTAAAAGAACAAGCTTCGGGTAAAGTTACCGATTATGAAGAAGACGAGACTTATAACTATACTTATGATCACACTTCTAACCTCACATGGACCAAAGGCAACCTTGTGGAAATTGAAAGTGAAGAAATTGAACGTGTCAATGGTTACGAAGTTGAGTCTGATGAGAACGTAACAACATTTGATTACAGCCGCGACTTGAACCAATTCAAACAGTTCCCGATGAGCCTATGCTACGACCATATGGACAATCTTGATTTGTTTTTCGTAGTGGGCCTTTTCGGTAACGGACCTGCTGATCTTCCTTCTTATTTAGAACATAAAGAAGACGGACGAATAAAACATAGCTACAATATTTCATTTAACCTGAATAATAACGGTTCATTCTCAACAGAGCGAATGGGTAACTCCAGAACCTGGACATATGACTATTCCCGCATTACCCGCAGCTGTGGAAATGAAGGCAGCGAAGTGAAGCTTCCTACTATATTTGGTAAACTCAAAACGTTTCGCGCAAAGAAATAACAGATAGGGCAATTATCCGGATATATTCCAGAGGCCTGTCAAAAGATTGTTTTGACGGGCCTCTAAAATAATGGAGATAAAAGAGGATAAAAATGGAGATTCTAAGGGAAATCAATAATGAAATTTGCGGATATTAAAAATTTTGATTAATTTTGCAGCCGAATGCCCCAAAACGCGTAATGGGGAACACTTAAATTTGCAAATTTAAAATTCAAATAAGATGAAAAGGACATACCAACCCTCACGTCGCAGAAGAATCAACAAGCACGGCTTCCGTCTGAGAATGGCTACGAAGAATGGTCGCAAAGTTCTCTCTCGCCGTCGCGCCAAAGGTCGTCTGAACCTTACAGTATCAGACCATATGTCGGGTAAATAACCGATACAGGCATTGATTTTTATGATTACAGCTCCGCAGGCGCCTGCGGAGTTTTATTTTTATAATCGTTCGCTGCATAAGTCCAAGTTTCAATGAAGCGATGATACTTTCGGTCTGTGCTTTGACAGGCGTCTTGAAATTGAATCTGCAATCGGAGAGTATACGTTACCCTTTTCAATAGACTTTTCCGGCTTATTACCACCGGGTGAAATGAGTCCGACAATATATTTATAGAACAGAACCCGGCGGAGAGCCTCTTCTATAACGGTAATCTCCAATTGGCCATCTTCAACGGCCTGCACTACCCTATTGATTTCGTTAAAAGTATCTTCCGGGACAAGGACAATATCTGCACCGGCACGAAACGCATCAACAGCGCCATAACCGGATGCACCTTTCATGTTAATAGCGTCAGTCAGGACCAGTCCGGAGAAACCGAGGTCGTTTCGGAGAAGGTCGCGAATTACGGTTGGAGAGACAGCCGCCGGAAGCATTTCAGGATCAATAGAGGGCACAGCGAGATGTCCTACCATAACTGCCGAGAGGCGTTGCTCTACCCATTTACGGAAGGGGTAAAGATCGATTGAATCCATTTCATTGAGACTTCGGGAAATGACTCCGGTGGTCTTATGGGAATCAGCCACTACCGAACCATGACCCGGAAAATGCTTGGCAACACTTATCACATCGCCATCTTCGAGTCCTCGTGCATAAGCGATAGCGAGATCGGCAACCCGGGCCGGATCAGACCCGAAAGAACGTCGCCGCATAAAGCCATTTGGAACCGAAACATCCACCACCGGCCCGAGGACCATATTAATGCCGATAAGGCGGCATTCGCGCGCCAGCTCGCGTCCATAGTCATACATCAGCTGGTCATCGACAGCTGGATCAAGCGAACTATTATCAGGGAAAACGGGGGCGTCTGTAAGTCTCATGGCAAGCCCCCATTCTGCATCTATTGCTATAAATGGGGAAATCTGCGAGATATGCCTGACAGAATGAGCAAGAGCCTTTGCCCCTGCCACATCTCCTTTCAGAAGAACAATCCCACCAATAGCGCTATCGGCATATTCGCGCAACTGGCGTCGGGTCCAAAAGTCATCAGAGGCATATAAGGCGGGCATGAAAAGCTGCCCGACTTTCTGACGTAATGAAAGAGAAGCCGCAACAGAATCAACAGCTGTATATGCCTCCTCTGAAAAATCGGAAATCACAGGCGGGGTATCATCCTGAGCCGAAGCGTCAGTTTGCTGATATCGGCAACCTGTCAAAAGAAGCACGACAATGAAAAAAATACCCGGGCATCTCATACGATCTTTTGGAGACCAACAATTTCATTAAGCTTAAATTCCTAAAGATGATTTCGTAATCCGGGAAGGTCTTCGTAACATCTCCGGTAAAATTAACACATCATCATTTTAACTTATCCGCAACCGTAACTACAAATCTTGGATTGGGATCTGCTGTTACAGGAAGTCCATTAGCCGTCAAATCAGAAATATAATCAATAATTCGTGCTGACACTTCCCGAGAATCACGCCAAATTTCACGATGATTCTTCATCGGAACCATACCATCCTTTCCTTTTGCAATATAATCGATAGTGGCTACTACATAGTTCTTATCCGGGTCGACAGGAAGTCCATCGACTGTCATTCCAAGATAATTACCCACGCTGTCTGTAACAACCCTCACTTCCGAGCTGACAGCCTCGCCTCCTTTACGGCTGACTATCTTCATTGTCTCTATGATATCCTTGCCGGAAATTTCTATTATGCGGATTTTATTGTCGAAAGGGAAAGTGGAAAGTATCTGACCTTCCGATATAGTGCCTGCATGCATGGGCTGCCGAATGCCGCCGAGATTCATAAGCCCGAAATCTATATCAGGCACTTCCACACCGGCTGACCGGAGGCTGTCGGCAATATGTCGGCCGAACCTTGCACTGAAATCTCCCGCCCAATTACCATACGGACAAGCCTCCCGCTTATTAATCAAATCTGCGTCTGACCATCCTATCACCCTTGAATTGATTGAATCAACCTTCAGTTTGAAAGGGGCGATGAAATTTCTCATCTCCTCAGAATATTTTGAAGCATCAAATCTGTCGGTAACAGGTATCAGTTTGTAATCAATCTTCTTGTTCCTAAAATTCTTAAGATCAAGAGCGATATATCCTATATTGGCTCCATACTTTCCGGTCTGTGCCACGAGCACGTCACGACCGATGCTATTTTTGAACCAGTACGGCACAGACTTAGGATTGGCAGGATCTATAAAAGTATGGGAATGGCCCCCGATTATTATGTCGATATCTTTAGAGGCAGCCGCCAAAGCGCGGTCATCGATATCTCCTTCATCGTATCCTATATGTGTAACAGCCACAACGAGATCACAACCCTGCTTTTTCAAAAGAGATGCTGTCTTATTTGCCGTGGGAACGATATCCGACATCGTCATCCCCTTGTAGTTTTCCTCTACAATCAGATCTGCCGGATCAACATTAATTCCAAGGAAACCTACTTTTTTCCCTGCGATATTTTTTATAATATATGGCGAGAACAGACCTTTTGCCGGCGTATCTGAGAAATCGTAATTAGCTGAGAGGCGGGATGCCTTCACACCTTTCCAATATCGGGCGAGATCATCAAGACCATTGTCGAACTCATGGTTACCAAGAATCCTGACATCATAGTCCATCATATTGAAAAGTGGGTATTCGACGTCACCACGGAATATCTTGAAATAGAGAGAACCCTGGACAGCATCACCAGCATCCACAAGAAGCACATTCTTTTCCTTAGCCCTGACAGAGTCGATAATAGCCATGCGGGGAAGAATACCACCCTTACCCTTATCATCGCTGTCAATGTTTGAATGCGTATCGTTGGTATGCAGAATAACGAGCCGTTGGGCTACAGCGTCCGGTGTGCAAGTACCGAACAAAGCAGAGAGCAATAAAGCTCCTGAAAATATCTTTGAGAGTTTCATAAGGCAAAAATAATAATTTTTTTGAAAAGAGCAGCATAAAATCGGATGGAAAGACCTGATTCAGAGAAGATGGGCCGGTGAGCAACGGCGGCATTGCTGGTTTCATGACGGCACACAAGCTGTAGTATACAAGCTGTAGTATATTGAAAAACCCCGGGGCAGCGTTCGCGCTCACCCGGGGAATATGAGATTTTTCCTTAATAGGAAGACTTGTTCTGTAAAATGATTAAGAGATTAGGTTTTCACCTGTCATGTCAGAGGGCTGCTGAATGCCCATCAGATGAAGGAGGGAAGGAGCGACATCGGCAAGGCGGCCATTCTTAAGCTTGGCATCCTTGTTCTCGCCGATATAGATGAACGGCACGGGGTTAAGCGAGTGAGCCGTATTGGGCGAGCCATCCTCATTGAGCGCATGGTCGGCATTACCGTGGTCCGCAATAATGATTGACTCATATCCGTGTGCCTTTGCCGCCTCCACAACTTTTTCAACGCATGTGTCGAGAGTTGCAACTGCCTTCTGAATCGCAGGATATACACCTGTATGGCCCACCATATCACCATTGGCGAAATTGACTACAATGAAATCGTATTTTTCAGAGTCGATGGCTTCTACAAGCTTATCAGTAACTTCGGGAGCGCTCATTTCAGGCTGCAGATCATAAGTAGCCACTTTAGGAGAAGGGACAAGGATCCGGTCCTCGCCCTCGAAAGGAGCCTCCCGTCCGCCATTGAAGAAGAAAGTGACATGGGCGTACTTCTCGGTTTCAGCGATATGGAGCTGCTTCTTACCGAGACGCGACAGGTATTCGCCGAGCGTATCTGGAACATCCTGCTTGTCGAACAGAATATGGACATCCTTGAAAGAGTTGTCGTAAGGAGTCATGCAATAATACTGCAGGTCTGGAATCGGATTCATACCGTCTTCCGCATGCTGAGTCAGGACAGTGGTAAGTTCCTTTGCGCGGTCATTACGGTAATTGAAGAAAATGACCACGTGCCCGGCACCGATTCTGCCATCAACAGTATCATTCACAATCGGTTTGATAAATTCATCAGTTACGCCTTCGGCATACGACTCCTCAACAGCTTTCACAACATCATCGGTGTGTTTACCTTCGCCATAAACGAGGAGATTGTAAGCCTCCTTGAGTCTTTCCCAGCGTTTGTCGCGGTCCATGGCATAATAACGGCCAATCACAGAAGCGATTACACCGGCACTTTTCTTGCAATGATTCTCGACATCCTGGAGAAATCCGGCACCGCTCTTCGGATCAGTGTCACGGCCGTCCATGAAAGCGTGGAGATAAACTTTATCAAGGCCGTAAGCTTTTGCCGTATCGCATAGGGCATAAAGGTGATCGAGCGAAGAATGGACTCCACCGGCAGAAGTGAGTCCCATGAAATGGATAGGGACATTATGGTCGCGGGCGTAGGAGAAAGCCCGGACGATTTCAGGATTCTTTGCGAAAGAGCCGTCTGCGATAGCGCGGTTGATTTTGACAAGGTCCTGATATACAATGCGGCCGGCCCCGATATTGAGGTGACCCACTTCGGAATTACCCATCTGTCCATCGGGGAGTCCTACATCCTCGCCGCTTGCATCAAGCTGAGAATGGGGGTATTCTTTAACGAGTGAATCCATATAAGGAGTCGGGGTATTGAAAATTGCATCGTCCTTCTTATGGTCGCCGATGCCATATCCGTCGAGGATAATGAGTAAAGCTTTTTTTGACATATGCTGTAATCATTCGGATTCCTCAAAAAAGGAAGCCACAGGTTATTATTAATGTGTTAAAAGAGAGCCCTGACAATCGATTGTTAATCTGATTATAACAAGCACTCTGATTATAAAACAATAAACAGGGTAAAAATTCCGTGAAGAAAGAAATAAAATAAAATGAATTCTTCCTCCGCAGCTCTATGGCAAAGCAAGGAGCGGGCGGTTAAGACACAGCCCGACTCGATGAGCCGGGCTGAGAAAGATTAGCTAAAAAGAAATTATTTAGATTTCTTAACGATGCGTTCCTTGATACGAGCCTTTTTACCAGTAAGATTACGGAGGTAATAAAGTTTTGCACGGCGCACCTTACCATATTTGTTGACAGTGATTGACTCGATGAAAGGAGATTCCATAGGGAAAATACGCTCAACGCCGATGCCGTCAGAAATCTTACGCACGGTGAAGCGCTTCTTGTCGCCCTGACCATTGATTTTGATTACAACGCCGCGATACTGCTGGATACGCTCCTTGTTACCCTCTTTAATACGATAAGCGACGGTAATTGTGTCGCCGGGGCCGAAGTCATCACATTTCTTTTTGGGAGAGGCAAAAGCCTCCTCCGCGATTTTAATTAAGTCCATTTGAGGTATTTGTTTAATTATTTGCAATTTAATAAGCTTCTTTATCTTACCAGAGATTGCGAAACCGGATGCAAAGTTACATAAAAAATTTCATATAAGCAAAAAAAGTGCTAAATTCGCGTTATGATGCGATCAAAAGGAGTATTACGGTTGAATCTACGAGGATTTCTCCGTGAATGGAAAAGCCCGGCGGTAATGGGAATCATCAATGTTACGCCTGACAGTTTTTACAGCTGGAGCCGTGTAACCGATTCAACTGTTAATTCGCGTGCGGAATCCATGGTGGCAGCCGGAGCGACTATTCTTGATATAGGTGGCTGTTCAACCCGTCCGGGCAGCGAAGAACCGTCGGAGGCGGAGGAACTTCAAAGAGTGCTTCCCGCAGTTGAATCAATCCGGGAGGCCTTGCCTGACATTGCGATCTCAATAGACACATTCCGAGTGGAAGTAGCCCGCCAATGCCTTTTGGCCGGAGCCGATATAATCAACGACATAAGCGGAGGACAGAGAGAGCCTGAAATGTACAATCTTGTCGCGGAGATGAAGGCTCCTTATATACTCACACACTCACGAGGGACATCGAAAACCATGCAATCTATGACCGAGTATGAAGATGTAGTGGCAGAAGTGCTTGAATTTCTGGCCTTCGGTGCCGACAAGCTTCATCAGGCGGGGGTCTGCGACGTAATCTGCGACCCGGGTATTGGATTCGCCAAGACCGCAGCCCAGAATTATGCGCTTTTAGGAGGCATCGGTTTGTTCGCAGAAGTAGGGCCGGTATTGATAGGGCTATCGCGAAAACGTATGATTACAGAGGTTTTAGGCATCGATGCAGAAGAAGCGAAGAACGGTACGACCGCATTAAACATGATATCGTTGATGAACGGAGCCTCCATCCTTCGTGTCCACGATGTGAGAGAAGCGTCAGAGACTGTCAAACTATATGAAGCTTACCGGACCTCGCATCCGGAGCCGACACATATAATCACAGAAAAGGGTCGGAATGGAGCGAGACATACCACAATCTACTGATACCTGAAGACAGAGATATGATAAATTTTGGAATAAAAGATATAGTAGACATCCTGATAGTAGCGTTGCTGCTGTTTTATCTCTACCGGATGATGAAAAACAGCGGCACATTGTCATTGTTTTATGGAGTCCTGGCATTCATAGTGGTTTGGGTCGTGGCATATGAGATTTTCGACATGCGGCTGACCGGGACGATTGTGGATAAGTTCATGAGTATCGGGCTGATAGTGCTTGTGATATTATTTCAGGACCAGATAAAACGGGTTTTGATAGACATAGGGGCACACGGCAATCTGAAGCATTTTCTTCGTATCTTCAAACACAGCAAGCGTAACGACAGCAATCATGGTGAAATTATGAGCGTGGTCTATGCCTGCATGTCGATGTCGAAGTCAAAGACCGGTGCCCTGATAGTGTTCCAGCGGAAGGTTCCACTCGCGGAGTTTGAGAAAACCGGTGACCGGATAGACGCCGCGATCAATATGCGGCTTATAGAGAATATTTTCTTCAAGAATTCGCCTCTTCATGACGGAGCCATGATAATAGCAAATCACCGGATAGCAGCCGCCGGGTGCATCCTGCCGGTAAGTCATGATATGAGTATACCCAAGAATCTGGGGCTCCGGCACAGGGCAGCCTTGGGAATGAGTCAAGTAACGGATGCCGTATGCGTGATAGTTTCAGAGGAGACGGGTGGCATCTCGGTTGCCCAGGGAGGCAAGATGAAGCTGAAGGTGTCGGCTCCTGATCTGGAGCGCATCCTGAGTAATGCACTTGAGTAATCAGTCAGGGTCTTAGACTCAATCCCTTATACTGCACCATAACGGGGGGCTCAAGATCATAGGAGCTCGCCTATAGAGCAGCTGATATTTAGCATCAATGAAGAGGCGCCACTATGGGGCATGGCATAAGCAGCTCCTATTGAGAACCCCCGTGTCCGGAACCCTGCACCAAGAGAGAAGCCGGAGAAAAACGAGCTCTTGAATTCAGTCATATCCGAATGGGTCTTATAATTGTATGCCAGAGCCGCGTAGAATTTATCGGAAGGTTCGAACTGGACTCCAAAAATGAGATGACGGAAAAAATTGGTAAAAAATCCGCTTTTTTCGTGTAGCAAATCTCCGGTGCCTTCGTCCTTATGTTCGTAATAAGGGATATTCCAGCGAGTAAGGTTGTTAGCCGTGATTGAAATCTGAAAAGGGGAAGATCCGATACCCTGCATGTAGCCAATCTGAATATCAAAAGGGACACGGACATAGCGTTCATTAAACCTTTTCACCTGACCACCCATATTTTTAAGAACGACCGAGAAAGAGAGGTCCTTCTCATCATCGTAATAGTTTACGCCGAGATCGGCAGCCAGAGCAAAAGCAGTGTACTGTTCATAAGAGCTGTAAGCCATCTTGATATTGGCACCACCACGCCAACGGTCAGTAATGTCGCGGGAATATGTTCCTTCCACAACGAGATCTGATGGTGTGAACTCACCAGTCGGGGACCCGAATTCATCATAACCATCGAACTTTCCGTAATTAAGATATCTGATACCCACAGCCCAGGCACTGTTCTCCCCCACTCCCATACCGAAGCGGGCGCCGGCAAAATTACCGGAGCTCATATAGTACATATAATTGACTGCAACCTGCTTGTCGAGTTCGGGGCCAATAAGCGCGGGATTCTGATCAGCAAGAGTGACATCATCATCAATAATCGTGATGTTGTTCCCTCCGAGAGCGAATACATGCGACGAGGTAGGTATATTCAGAAAAGAATAACCATTGCTTGAATTCTCAGCTGCGGCTTTGAGACAGCAACAAAAGATGCTCAGGCATAATATAATGAAAAAAGAGAAGCGCTTCATGAAAAAACCGGTAACCAAGTATCACCAATATATTAAACGCCGCAGGTAAGAATATATTATTATGAAAAGCGCAAGTAAGAAGCTGCTAATAGGGCTTGCGGTATTTTTCAGGATTTTCGATTTCATCCAGAATAGAGAGGTATGAGGCATATCTGCTTTCCGCGATCAAGTGGTCTGCGACAGCCGGAACCACGGCGCATCCGGGTTCACCGGTATGTTTGCAATCACTATATCTGCATCCTTCCGAAAACTTGAAAATTTCGGGGAAATAATGAGACACCTCCTCTGGTTTGAAATCGATTGTACCAAATCCTCGGATTCCGGGGACATCGATTAATTCACCTCCACCGGGAAGCGAGACCATTTCCGAGAACGTAGTGGTATGCATTCCCTGGTGATGAATGTCGGATACCTTACCTGTCTTGAGGTCGGCGCCCGGCACAAGAGCATTGATTAGCGAAGACTTCCCTACACCACTGTTGCCTGCGAGCAGAGAAACCTTATCCTTCAGCTTATCCTTTAACTCATCAATTCCGGCTCCTGTACGCGCGGATACAGTAATGACCTCATACCCGATTGAGTCGTATAGATATGTCATGCCCTCCGCCAAATCCCGATCATCCTCATCCCAAATATCGCTTTTATTAAGGACAAGCATGGCGGGAATATTGTAAGCTTCCGCTGTGGCCAGAAAGCGGTCGATAAATGTAGTAGGTGTCGACGGCTCACGCAGAGAGACAACCAGGATTGCCAAGTCAAGATTGGCAGCCAATATATGTGACTCCTTCGATAGGTTTGAAGCCCTTCGTATAATATAATTTCTTCTGGGTTCGACGGAAGTTATATAGTCGGCATCATCAGCAGCCTTGCTGACCGAAACGATATCGCCTACAGCAATCGGATTGGTAGTCCGAATGCCCTTTATTCGGAAATTACCCTTAACTCGACACGGGATACATTCGCCTGTATCTTCCATCCGTACGATATAATTGCTACCGGTGTTCCGCACCACGAGTCCTTTTCCGAGAATCCTATCAGTTTCCTTTCGCTTGCCCATATAAATATTTGCCTTTATCACTAAAGAAGAAAACGCTTTTAATAATAAAACAAGTCAGTTCAAAAGATGTTCCGGACACACTTATACAATGAGTCGGTAAGCCGTATGAAAGAGGCTTGATAACGGATCATCCGCATTAATCCGATTGAACTTGCCCCAGTCAAAACTTCGGTATTCGCTGTCAAGCCTCATCCACAACGCGTTGAATAATGGAAAATACTATATAGAGCGCGACCCCGAAATTTTAAGGGACGCGCTCTAAAGACAAGGACGAGCCAAAATTTTCATTATGACCCGCCCCGATAGATTTTAATTATAGGAAATTAATTACTTGTTGCAGCAGCAACCAAGTTTTTCCTTCAGGCTCTTTTTGAAAGCTTCAAACTGAGGACCGAACTCTGCAAACAAAGCATTATCGGAATTTTTCTTAATTACATGGTGCATGAAACGCAACGCGAGAACGAATTCCTTGGCATGCTTATCCTTTGCAAAACCAAGACTCTTTGCACGTTCCACCATAGCGGCAATGTCGTGATGACCGCCAAAATTAAAGTTAAGAACCTCAGCCATCTTACCATCGTTGGCCTCAATCATGTTTACATAATAACTTTTTTTCTCTTCCATAGTACTAAATAAATTTTAAAAAATTTAAGTCACCACCCCAAATCCTGTCAAGCAAGAAACTAATTGTGTTTCTAAAGACCGGCTCTTTCGGGTGTCTTTCATTACTAAAACACCCGCATCGGATGAAAGTATTATTAATAAAAGCAAAATAAGTTTAAATCAATAAGTTCCTTACTTTTCAACTCGTGCCCTAATAAAATAAGGATTTCGGGGATGGTAATGACAGAATATCCAACTATTTTAATTTTCAGTTGTTTAAATAATAAAGTTTATCAGAGGATTTAAGAATGGATTATGGGGATTCACTTGGTACGCAAAATAGATATCAAGTCGGAGAAAAGCATAAGATGGATTGTATATCCGAAATTACATAGACATTTAATGAATTTTGGATAATGCAATAAAGGTTAAAGCGCATAATAGTGCAATATTCTGCCGATTTGAGGACAAAATATTACATGAGTACTGCTAAAATATCAAAAAATGCGAAATAAAGATGATAAAATTTGGAAAAAAGTTATTTTTTTACGAATTTTGCATCAGCAATGCTATAAGTTTAACTAAATTTTTAAAAAAATGAACATCGAATCAATTGGTACCTGGGCAGGTGAAGTCTATAAAGCACTCGAGGGCACAGAAACAAAAGTTTTAAGCCTTAAGGAGCTTAAGAAAGTCACCAAGCTCAAGAAAGATGAACTGATGGCAGCTCTCGGTTGGCTTGGCCGTGAGGGAAAAATCGTTCTTACAATGAACGATGAGGCCGATGAGATTAAGCTTGTCTAAACGAGCGGGGTCAAATTGACCCGTACCATATATGATGGCTTTTTAAAAGCCGGATTATCTTATAAAACATCAGGAGGATGAATTTTCGGATTCATCCTCCTGATGTTTTATAATAATAAAGGCCTTTTAGTGGATGGAGCGTAAGTTTATGAAGTCTTAGAGCTCATTCCTTTAACTGAATTGACAACTAATGACGTGTTAAAGGCATGAGTTCATTTTCTGAATGGGACGGACCAGATTACTCTTGTAGGAACGTTTCGTCCGTCAATTTTTCCCGGCTGCCATTCCGGCATCTGACTTAAAATCCGGATAGCCTCTTTATTAAGTGATGGTTCCACACCGCGAATCACGCTGATATGGCTTATAGTCCCATCTGCATTGACCACAAAAGAACACGTGACCCGACCTTGAATCCCTCTGTCATAAGCTACTTTCGGGTATTCTCGGGTTTTGTTAATAAATCTCATCAAAGAAGTGTCGCCACCCGGGAAACAGGGTTTTTCCGTCACATAGTCATATTCATACACCTCCATGTAATTGGTGCAACCTGTCTGATTAGACCCAATATTGACTCTAAAAGTCTGGCTGAAAGCTGCGCCCATTACTCCCGCAGAGATAAAGAGCGAAGTCCGGAGGATATTACGGATTAAGTTAGTCATTATTAGTTGTTTTTCCCAAATGCATTCTTCGCATTCATTGATAATGCAAATTTATAGTCATTCAGGGATATTTCCAAAATTGAAAGTTTAATAATAGTTAAATTCACCGCTCATCAACCAATTATGACTTCTTCCCATAAAAAAGGGGAAGTGGGCTAAGACACCGTTCGCCAATATTTAAAAATATTGGCGAACGGGATTTAGGCGCCGGTTACAAAATACGGCAACCTTTGCGACACCGAAAGTGAGCCTACCTGAAACAAATCAGCGGTTGGCACGCTTACGTTCGGTCTCGTCGAGAATGATCTTGCGCAGACGGATGTGGTTGGGAGTGACCTCTACATACTCGTCTTCCTTAATGTATTCGAGAGCTTCTTCCAGAGAGAAAACCACGGGGGGCACTATACGGGCCTTATCATCGGCACCGGAAGCACGCATATTGGTCAGCTTCTTTGACTTGGTGACATTGACGGGAATATCCTTGTCTTTGGCGTTCTCCCCTACTACCTGCCCTACATAAACTTCTTCCTGCGGGAAGATGAAGAAGCGGCCACGATCCTGCAATTTGTCGATAGCGTAAGCATAGGCCGTGCCACCCTCCATAGCTATAAGTGAACCGTTGGTGCGACGCTCGATATCCCCTTTCCATGGCTGGTACTCCAGAAAACGATGCGCCATTATAGCCTCGCCTGCGGTGGCCGTAAGAATATTATTGCGGAGTCCTATAATACCACGCGATGGGATCTGGAACTCGATATCTATGCGGTCATTACGGGTCTCCATTGAGACTATCTCTCCTTTCCGGCGTGTAACGAGGTCGATTACCTTGGAGCTGTATTCTTCCGGCACATTAATGCTGAGTGTTTCAACGGGCTCGCATTTCACGCCATCGATTTCCTTGACGATTACTTGCGGCTGACCGACCTGAAGCTCATAACCTTCCCGACGCATTGTTTCAATAAGAATTGACAGATGGAGGACACCGCGACCGTATACACGCCACATATCTTCACGGTCTCCCTTTTCGACACGGAGAGCAAGATCTTTGTCGAGTTCGCGATCGAGTCTATCCTGAATATGACGAGAAGTAACATACTTTCCGTCCTGGCCGAAGAATGGGGAGTCGTTGATTGTGAAGGTCATCGACATCGTTGGCTCATCGATGGCAATTCGTGGAAGGGGCTCGGGCTTATCATATAGAGTGATGGTATCACCGATTTCGAAGTTGTCGAGACCAACAATAGCGCATATATCACCACTGCCAACTTCCTTCACTTTCTTACGGCCCATGCCTTCAAAGGTATGAAGTTCCTTTATCTTATGCTTGGTAACAGAGCCATCTTTTTTAGAGAGGCCGACTTCCATACCCTCACGGAGTGTGCCTCGATGCACGCGACCGACAGCGATACGCCCCACATAGTTACTATAGTCAAGACTTGTAATCAGCATCTGGGGGTCACCTTCAATCTTTCGAGGTGCAGGAATATATTCCAGGATGGCATCAAGGACCGGAGTGATATTATCGGTTGGTTTCTGCCAATCGGTACTCATCCAATTCTGTTTTGCGGAGCCATAGACGGTAGGGAAGTCAAGCTGATCCTCAGTAGCCTCGAGATTGAACATCAGGTCGAAGACCATTTCATTTACCTCATCTGGGCGACAATTTGGCTTGTCAACCTTATTGATGACCACCACAGGTTTAAGTCCCATCTTAATAGCCTTCTGGAGCACGAACCGCGTCTGAGGCATAGGCCCTTCGAAAGCGTCCACGAGAAGAAGGCAACCATCGGCCATGTTAAGAACACGTTCCACCTCGCCTCCGAAGTCCGCGTGCCCCGGAGTATCGATAATATTTATTTTAGTGTCTTTATAATTGATGGAGACGTTTTTGGAGAGGATTGTAATTCCCCTTTCACGCTCAAGATCGTTATTATCAAGAATTAGTTCGCCGGCGTTCTGGTTTTCACGGAATAGATGACCGGCAAGGAGCATTTTATCAACGAGAGTTGTTTTGCCATGGTCAACATGGGCAATGATTGCAACGTTACGAATATTCTGCATCGTTATGAGATCTTTGAAAGTGCAAAATTACAAAAAATATGCTATATAACACATTTTCAACTAAAGAAAAATTACAAAGAAAAATTAGTTAGTCCGAATAGTATCGTTGAGAAATTCTCGAGGAGTCGGAGAGAATGTGGAAGATTTCCGGGACGAAGATTTCCGGGAACGGATCTTATGATTTGAATGACTGTGTTGACCTGATTCATGTTGGGTGGACTTTCTCACGGCATTCATAGATGCGGAATCGTGGCTTTCCGTCAGGATGGTATCGCGGATAATTTCCCTGATAATGACCGGCTCGGCAGAATTGCCGGCAGACTTCCCACAGCTACGGGCGCAGAAACCGGCAGCGATTACTGCCACCGCAAGAATAGCGAGGGCGATCATACCGAGACGTTCATTTTGAGAAAAGGGTCTCATAAATCAGAGAGCATACATCGGGAATCAGAAAGGATATCCGATAGCGAGATGGAAAGCGAAGGCATTACGGCCAAACGGAATATTGAAGTAACCGCGCGTTCCTGTGTCGTAAGGCGCATGCAGCCCATATCCAAGATCTCCACGGATCACCATCATACCGATATCAACGCGCAGGCCGACACCTGTTCCAAGAGCAATATCCCGCAGGAATGATTTCCTCTGAAGAAGTCCACCGGGTCGCAGCGGGTCATTCTTCAGGAGCCATATATTGCCGGCATCGATGAAGAATGCACCATGTAGAATACTATAAATCGGGAAACGGTATTCCGTGTTGAGCTCGATTTTGAAAGTACCGGTCTGGTCGAAATAGCCGTTTTTCTCAGCTTCGGGGGCCCGATAACTTCCAGGGCCAATAGACCTGACGGTAAAGGCCCGGATTGAATTCGCCCCACCTATATAGAACTGTTCGGCATATGGAACGGTGGTAGAATTGGCATAAGCATGTTCGGCACCTATCATAACTCGCGAAACGAGCCATTGATCCGAACCGCGCACGAGGCGTCGGGAATAAACGAGCTGAGCCTGCCCCTTTATGAATTGGGAGAAGGGCATTCCGAAGAGTGATTTCCTGCCTTTGACACCGCACATACGCCACAAAGCCCAGAATACATTTCCACCCTCCTTGACCGAGAAAGTGAAATTAAACCCATTGTTATGAGCGCGTTCAAGCCACCGCTCATAATTATAGGTGTAATTCATTTCAGGAATAAACTGGTTTTCGAAACTAAGTGCGACAGCGGGATTCTCCCTCATTATGGAGTCAAACTCGGTAGTAGTAGAAAGCAGTTTGGTATATGTCAGTTTAAAAGGGGTGAACGTATTAGAAACGTGACGGCTATAATTCCAGTCGTAAGAAATACCGGCAGCCACTTCAGCGAGTTTGAAATAGTGGGGACGGTTCAGGAGATCTGCGCTGAGAGTAATCGTGGTCCAGTTGATATCGCGGTTAGTTCTTCTGACAAAAGCGGGAGCGAGAAGTCTGGGGAAAGCCAGAGTGCCCGTCAGACCGAATTCATAACTGTTTAGGAGGTTGCTGCGCCCGCTACCGGTCTGCCATTCATAGCTACCGGACAGGTTGACACTGAGCCTTTCGGCACCACCGAACAAGTTATTATTGGATATACCGACAACTATACCGGGGCCAAGATAAGAATTGGATTTTGAGGTAACATTAGCTTCGAGTGTTACTTCAAGCGGGCGTTCGAACTGGCAGGAGATGAACACGTCAAGAACGGGGTTCTCCGCAGAAGTATCAACGGGCACGGGCTGAATCTGAATATTTCCGAAAATTCCGAGCCTTGAAAGCCGGAGCTGAGTGCGGTCCATATCCCTGACAGAAAAATACTTACCCTGCCGGAAAGTTATACATGATGGAATCATGTTGGGGCGAAGCTTAGCGGGCCTGTAAACAATCAGGTCTCCCTTTTTTGTGGGAATCGTATCGGGAGTTCCGGGATGGCGGGTGCTGATACGGTGGATTTCAGTCTGAATTTTACCCGTGCGGAACCGGCGCAACGCTATATCAGGTGTGTTGGTGGCCAAAGAGAACTTAAGAGCAATACGTTCGGGAGTAATGAGAGAGTCAGCAAGGAATTCGATATATTCCGGACGGAAATAATAGTATCCCCTGTTACGCAGCGCATTTGCAATTCTTACCCTTTCGGAAGCGAGGGAGTCGACACAGAACTGAGAGCCTTTTACGAGATATAAACTTTTACGGGCTACAGAATCCATGAAACCATAAATCGAGGGCTTCTTGCGGTTAAAGAAAATAACCGTGTCGATCAGATAAGGGTCACCGACCTCTACCGTATAATCAATATTCGCTATTTTGGGGTTCTTTTTCGGTTTGATTTCATATTCAACCGTAGACGAGAAATAACCGTTATCGTCGAGTATAGACTTCAGCATCTTTACACGGGCTTCGGGTTTGACCTCACTCACGAGGACCGGGTCGGCAACAAGCCGTCTGTAAAGCCATCCCTTCAGACCGCGGGCGGAGTCATTCCAGTTGTTATAAACCCAGAGGCCAAGTGGGAAGGGGTATCTTTTATAAGGCGTAAGAAGAGGCAGGGCGTTATTGGGCTTGACATTGATGGATTTCATCACGTCAGACTTTACTTCACCGGGTATCTTGACACCGGGAGGGGCCGTCATCTTAAGGGCGAGTCCGTTATAAAGCATCTCACCTTCAGGAATCCGTTTGGTGGTAGAGCATCCGGAGAGAAGGAGCACAAGCAAAATGCCGAAACAAATTGCTACGGAGTTAACTCTCATAAAAGAGAGCAAGGAGCTGTTATTACCTGAAGGAATCATTTTGGAGGCTCAAGAGAAGGAATATTAACAGAAGAATCAGAGGGCGTGGCAACGGAATCGGTCATGGTGGCCGGCTTCGTGGCTATCATATCCTTATCGGCATCCTTGCGGCGTCTCTTACCGAACCGGAAGAGCCCGCGGAGAGTGCTGAGCCGGCGTTTCATAACGAAACCACCACCCATTTCTGTGATTTCTCCTTCAAGAATACTTTCGTAACCTGAATGGCGGAAAAGGCGGACTGCCATATTCATGTTTTGGGTCTGTTTAAGAATATACTCGAAAGAGACATCACTGACGAGGTTCTGAGCGATTTCATCATCGGCAGCATCAGTGGAATAATTACCACCGACCATAATCTTGAATCTATTATTAAATAGAGACTTAGAGAGCTGATAGCTATAGCTTGTCTCAGTGGATGACACGCCATCTGTGGTTTTATCATACTGGTTCACACCGAAAGAAAGGTCAACGGCACGAATATGTTTCGCAGCCCAGGAATTTAAAGTAGACTCGAGATAGCCATACAACAGATTGCTGCTGGCCGCCTTGGCCTTAGTGTTTGCCCCGGTATATTGACCGTAAAGGAGAAGGTTCATTGCCTGCGTCTGCCTCTGATCGGCACTCATAGAAGACAATTCGTTCTGTATAGCGAGGTCGTCATTGGTTGAAAGATCAAACATGACTTTCAAGTTATCGAGCGAATTGGTGGCGTTAAGAGTCACAAGGAAGTTGATCAGTCTGGAAGAATTACCGCTTGTGACGTTGGCTTTAACCTCATCGGTTGCCGATACGTTCAGAATCGGATCAAGGACGTTACCGTTCCAAGTTATAGTGCTTGAAGGATTGAATTTGAACGTTTTCTCACCGATAACCGGGACAGCATAACGAGCGAACCCCTCGCCGAGTGTCAAAGTGCCGTTAAGAGACATATCGCCCATATAATTTTGGTAGTAATGCAGATTTGCTGTGGGAGCGAGTTCCACCTTATCGGTGCCGTTACCGGAAAGGAGCACTTCGAACTGCGCACCGGAAGTAATAGCGAGCCGGGCGTCAACCCTCATATTCAAAGGGGATTCGACGACCGTATCCTTTTGTGCGATAGCTGTAGTGTCATTGAAATTGACGAACTTTACAATTCCATCGCTATTGGACGCTGTGATCTGCTCGGCACTGGTAGACATCCGGTAAGTTGCCTCTGTATTGCTGAGGATATTCACATTACCATTGATATTCATCAGGTTCATGGGGCCAGTGATGGTAGCGTTCAGATTGAGGAATATCTTTCCGAAAATATCGCCTTTCGAACGTTTATCAGTCTTGATAAGCTGGAAATTATTAGCTTGCGCCGCCAGGTCGAACACTATAGATGAGAATTTGCGCGCGTCAACGGAGCCCTGGATAGTAAGTGGATTCTCGTTAGCTGCGAAAATATCGAAATTTTCAAATTTAATGAGGTTATCGGTAACAGAGAGGAGGTCTTCGCCAAACCGGAGTCGGGCATCGAGCATCGGGATATGAGCCACGACAGAATCGAATGCAATGGCACCATTGAGACGAGGCGCAGAGAAAGAGCCATCCATTCTCATGTCTCCGTTCAGGTAGCCGTCAAGTGCCATAGCATCCCCGAGGAAAGGATTGGCGATTTTCAGGGGGAATCTGGTGAGGGAAACGCCAAGAGAATCAGGCTTCATTCCTTCATCACCGGAGCGGAGATTCGCATATGCTGCCAAAGCCGGATATCCGTTAATTTTAAGGGCGGCATTAACGTCCGTACTTGCATCGAGACCATAACCAGCATCAAGGTCAAGATCGAAATTGCCTAACCGTGTCTTTTCGTAAACGAAGTTCTGCAATCCGACGCTACCCTTTCCGGAGAAACGTCGGTCGGCATACAGAATGTGCATATCAGCATTCAAATCTCCTGTCATGCCCGGAGCTCCTGCCCACATTCTGAGGAAGTCTTCAATATGGAGGTTATCGATCTTCACATTAAGTTCTTCGTTGCCATTTTCAAGAGGCACCGTCTTAGCGAGGATACTTGATTCGGCGGACATTGCATTAAGATTCGCTTCAATATGCTTTGAGTGTAGATTCACATCAATAAAGTTGTCGGAATTGAAAGTCCAGGGAAGATATGCGATAGTAGACTTGAGCGGGGTGATGTGAGTAGTGAGCACTGAGTCCATGAGAGCAGCTGTAAGACCGATTCTGTAACCTTGCTCCCCGGTGATATTCCATTGGTTGAGATATGCGCTCACACGGTTATCACCGAGATAACCGTTAAGATTGACTTTAGCGAACTCATCAAGGGTGCCGGGGCGGTTCCCGAGATGAATCTTGTAATCAAGGAGTTTCCCTCTCTGCGCGAGATTAAGGGTAATAGTGTCGAGAGTCATTGACCCTGTGTTAAGACTCCATACATCAACATTACCTTTAATGAGGGAATCCTTATATATCATGGCGGTAATGGTATCAAGAGAGATACCTGACGGAGTCAGCACCTGATCAACCAATCCATGACCTGAAGCATCAATCTTAAGCTTGAACTCGGGAAGCTTCTCACTAATGGAAGTCATATCCAGGCTCTTGTCGTTGATTTGCTTGGCCACAAGAGTTCCGGTCTCCGAAAAAGCTTTTATCAAAGCCTCAAGGCCGGAATCCGCATTGAAATCCAGCTTGGTCTGAAGTGAATTGACGGTAAGGAAAGTAGCGATCGGGTCAGCTTTTAGCGAGGCATTAACTCCGGCCGGAAGCGTGATATCCATATCATTCATCGCCCAGTTCAGTTGACGGGCATCAATGTCAACATCATAAATCCATTTTGATGGTTGAGCAGACCCTTTGATGGAGATATCGGCACTCCCGGAACAAATGCTGTCGGTAAAGCCATATTCCCGAAGGTCAACATCGTTGAGGAGTGCATTGATATCAAAAGTGTAATTGTCGGGATGAATAGAACCTGAGCCGTCTACCACGAAGTCAAGCCCCGGATTTGCGGAGGAAGCTGCCAAAGAGAGGGCACCATCGCTCTTGAGGAGCGCATTGATATGAATATTCCGCAAATCTTTCTTATTATATTGGATATGCGAAATATCAACAATTGCATCCGTAACAGCATTACCGCTGACGGGATTGAAACCTCGGCCATTTGCATGGACATCGGCAGTTACCTTTCCTATACCCAAGTCAGGGACGAAGCGGGCTACATCAATATTGACTGCCCGGATATTGGCGGAATAAGTCTCGGGGGTTATTGCGACATTACCTTTTGCAGCCAAGTCACCGGCATCGCTTATCAAGTCGAAGTCGGCGGCATAGGCCATCCCGTTGGCGGAGGCATCACCTTTAATTTTAAATGCGGGCAATTTAAAGTCGTTAATTCCGATAAAGCGGTCAGCGACCTCGGGAGAACTCAGGCTGCCATCGAATTTAAGCTTCGCTACCATCTTCTTATAATCAAGCGGATTACGGGCGAATCCACTTGCCTTCAACCCGAGCACTCCGGCCATAGCCACATCCAGACGGTCAATGATAATATCGGCAAGCGAGCCGGAAGCCTCAATATTGAAATCAAGAGGCACTCTACCGGGGAGCATTGCGGTTGTGGCTTTCAATGAGGGCATGAAAGCATCAACATCAGGGATGCCGACATGGCCATTAGCTTTGACCGACATTTCGGCCTTCGGAGACATAGCCATAAATTCGAACGGCACATCGGCAGTGGCGTCCAGAGCGGTGAACGGTGTCCGGATAACCATCTTGTCCAAAGTGAGTCCCAGAGAATCGATCCCAACTGTTCCGCTGCCTGAAGTGATCTGAAGGCCGCACCGTTCGCGGGCTCTCAGCCGTGTGAGCGGAAGTTTAACAGTGGAAGATTCATTATAGAAATCCTTCATTCCAATTTCGATCCCATCGAGCTTCAGGTAGGAGGCATCGAAGCCGGGCATCGGCTTGGCATCTCTTACAGCATAGAGGGCAGAGAGGGAATCGACGGCAATACTGTCGCCCATTATTCTCATCGGAGGCCCTGTGGATGGCTGAGAGGGAGGAGCCGGATGGGTCTTGATATATTCCGGTGTTGGAGTAAGATATGTGAAATTGCCACCCCCTATAGAAGCGAGTTTCCACTTTACAAGATTCTCGCCCAGATCAACGAGAGCGTTCTTAATCTCAACACGTTTGAGAGCCACATCCATCGTGTCGATTGTCGGAAGCATTGACATCCCGAAAGAAAAGTTCTCAAGCTGCAAGTCGTTGGCCTTTATTACAAATGGAGGGGATGACGATTGAGTGGAATCTACCGGAGTTTCCTGCTTTTTCCATACATCCATATAAAGCGACAGGCGGCCATCGCGAAGCAACGTCTTGTTAAGCAATATCTGCGAAGTAGAGATATTGGCTGAACTCTTGTCGTCCACTTCAAGAAAACCGGCATTCACGGTGAGCAGCAACGAAGAGTCGGCAGCCATCATCCGGTAATAGCCATCATAGAGCTGCAGTCGGTTTAGCTGCACATCCAGCTTCAGAAGAGGGAGGAGCTTTACATCGGCAATGGCCTGACGAGCCTTCACCATAGTATCGCCTTTGGCCTCCACAACATATACATCATCGAGCTGCACATCAAGAGGGAAACCGAGACGGAATTTGCCGATACCGATTTTCATGCCGGTGCTGTCATAAACGACATCAGTTGCGACTTTCGCCATGAAATCCTGAATGAAAGGCACGTAGATTAAGACCGGAAGGCAAAGGATGATAATGAAAATTACGAGCATAGTCTTAAGCGTCCGCCTCAGCCAAGTAGGATGGATCAGATGACGCTTTTTTACAGGCGGATTATTGTCCTGATTTTCCGGA
>JAIDDJ010000067.1:48307-49853 GCA_029055345.1 Muribaculaceae bacterium
CGGATTATTGTCCTGATTTTCCGGAGGATATATCTGCTCGTTTTCTTCCATAAAAATTCAAAATACAAATTTAATGATTTTTAACCTATGACGCAATAGTATGGAAATAAAAAATTGCATATAGCCATCCAATGCATATTGGCTCCATCCACTAAAAAAAGAAAGACACCTCCCCCGAGATGTCTTTCAACCATGAAAAAAATCATTAAATCAGTTCGCCACGTGCGGGTGAACGTTGATAAATTTACGACCCTCCTTACCGGTAGAGAATACTACTACACCATCGATAAGAGCAAAGAGTGTGTGGTCCTTACCCATACCGACATTAAGACCGGGATGGTGAACAGTACCACGCTGGCGCTTGATGATGTTACCGGCTTTACAGTTCGCACCACCAAAAATTTTCACTCCAAGTCGTTTGCTTTCTGATTCGCGGCCGTTCTTAGAACTACCGACACCTTTTTTATGTGCCATTTCTAATTTTGATTATGCGGTTACTATTTTGTTAATTTTAATTTTAGTGAACTGCTGACGATGACCGTTGAGACGGCGGTAACCCTTACGGCGTTTCTTTTTGAATACGATCACCTTGTCGCCCTTCACAAGAGGAAGAAGGACTTCACATTCCACTTTAGCACCTTCCACGGCAGGCACACCGACCTTCACGTCGCCATCGGCATCAAGAAGAAGCACTTTATCAAAAGTGACTTTATCGCCTTCTTTTACTTCTTCGCCGAGATGATTGACATACAAGAACTTGCCTTCTTCGGCCTTGAACTGCTGCCCTTTGATTTCTACGATTGCGTACATTTTAACAATATATTATAATCGACCGGGAGGCGTCCTCGACCTGAGGCACTTTATCAGCCCGTCCGGCATTAGCGACTGCAAAATTAATGAATTATTTTGTGGTTTGCAAATAAATTATTAAATTTGCAGCGCTTTTCACGGAAAAGTGCCTCGCGAGCCGAGAGAGGAGCGGGAGAATGACTAAAATTAGTCGTCTTTGCGGCTTTTCCCAACGAAAAGTATTAATATTAACCATAAAATTTCTCTCAAAATGCATCTTTCAGCAGAAGACAAGAAGAAAATCTTCGAGACTTACGGTTCAGGCCCCGGTGACACCGGTAGTCCTGAGAGCCAGATTGCTCTTTTTTCCATCCGCATCAAGCACTTGACGGAGCACCTGAAGAACAATCACAAGGATTATACCACAGCGCGCGCTCTTAAGGCTCTCGTAGGTCAGCGCCGCAGCCTTCTCGATTACTTGATCCGCAAGGACATCAACCGCTACCGCGCGATCATCGCCAAGAAGGAACTCGGTATCCGTAAGTAAACGGGATTATTCTCTTTCAGCATTGAACCGCCCTCCTATGGAGAGCGGTTTCATTTTATACAGATACGCCTGCAAAGGAGGGGTTACACGGGTGCAACAAAAAAGACGAATCGTAGCGATTCGTCTTTTTTTAGCGCTTCAGGATGGGCTTGAACCAACGACCCCCTGATTAACAGTCAGGTGCTCTAACCAACTGAGCTACTGAAGCAT
>JAIDDJ010000068.1 GCA_029055345.1 Muribaculaceae bacterium
AAATTTTATAGAACATAGATGTTCTATACTTGAAAACTCAGCTTTATTCAGCCCATTGCAACCGTAAAATGCATAATAGCCGATTGATTTAACCGATTCAGGGATTGTCACTGAACTGATTCCGGTTTGTTTGAATGCCCAATCACTAATACTAATAAGAGTATATTCGAGTCCGTTATTTTCAGGATTGGAAGGCAAAATTAAATCTCCCTCAATCCGGTTATCTTGATAAGAAGCCACTTCACATGTTTGTGCATTTTCGTCAATCACTGTGTAGGTGATGGTTTGCCCTTGGTAAGTATATTCGAAGTGGAGAGCAAATGCGGGCACCATGGTCAATACTCCCAGCAAAGTAAGTAAAAGTTTCTTCATTGGATAATTATTTTAGTTTGATGATTTCTTTATGAAAGCAGCACAAGAAATGTTCTTGTATATAGCGTTGAAAAGGAACCCGGACGGCAAATAAAAAGTGTACCACCCGGAATTGGGTTTCAAATATAACTAAATTTGTTGATTAATCAAAACCTGAGTCTTCTCCGAAAGGGAAAGAATTTTCCGATTCCAATCTGTATCTTTGAGTCAATCAGATATAGCCTTTAGATAGCGGGGGAGCCATCCGGCTAACGGAAGAGGAAGATGTAAAATTTTTGTGCCGTCCTTATAAGTCTTGACGGATAGTTGCTTTCCCGACAACACTACCGCTATTTTGGGATGATATTTCCCTATATAAACCGCCAAACTCTTGGATGCAGAATTCTTAGCAGACTTCACCTCCACCGGAATGATTTTCAATCCATCCTGAAGAATAAAATCCACCTCAGCAGTGCCTGATGAGACCCAATAGCGTGGCATATTATCTATAGCGGGCATCAGATTTTCCAAAACAGTATTTTCAGCAAGAGCCCCCTTGAATTCAATAAAATTGGAGTTTTCTGAGTTGAAGATTTGAGGCGGAAGATCAGCAAGTTCGCGTAAAAGCCCTACATCCAGCAAGTAAATCTTAAACGCCCCGAGATCATCATAGGCGCTTAAAGGCAATCCCGGCTTATTGACGCAGAATACCTGATAAATCAGCGCAGCCTCTCTAAGCCAACTTAAAGCATCTTCATATTCCCTCGCTCTTGCCCCTTCCTTGACCACTTTATAGATGAATTTCCTATTCTCCTTGGAAAGCTGAGATGGAAGCGACCGCCAAACGGAGGCTATCTTAGGAAAGTCTTTTGTTGGTGCATGCTTTGAAAAATCAAGGTAACAGGAGGTGAGGATTTCCCGCTGTTCATGTCTTATAGTTTCAAACCCTGAATTATCCAAGGAAGCGACCGCGGCCTTAGGCATGCCGCCGCATATTTGATATTTACGATAAGCTTCCCACGTCTTTCCCTCGATGATGGCCGGCAATACATCTATCTTTTCAAATTTATCAATGTAAGCATAGACGTCAGGATATAAAGCATTAAGAAATTCACGGAAAGAAACGGGGTACATTTTTATAAAATCCACCTTCCCCACAGGAAAGCCTTTATGATGATGAATTGCCACACCAAGCAGCGACCCGGCAGATATGATATGATAATCGGGCGTCTCCTCATAAAAATATTTCAGTGAGTTAAGGGCTTCGGGACATTCCTGGATCTCATCAAATATAATAAGGGTTTTACCGGCTTGAATTGTTGCTTCGGTATATAGTCTAAGGATTTCCAATATACGCCCCGGCTGTTTTGTACGTCTGAACTCATCGCTTAGTTCGTTATTTGAGTCAAAATTGAAATACGCCACATTTTCATAATATTTCTCTCCGAATCGCTTCATCACCCAAGTTTTGCCAATCTGTCGAGCCCCTTGAATAAGTAAGGGGCGTCGGGAATATGAGTTTTTCCAACGAACCAAATCTTTTTCTATCTCGCGTTCTATTTCCATAAAAAAACTTCTAATCGGCTTCTATGCATTAATTAAGGATACATTGATTTTTTGAATCAGATCACTTTGTCATAAAGAACCTCAGTTTATTTGTTCACAAATTTACATATTATTTTTTAGTTCTCAAGATAATATTTGGAAAAATGTGATGATTTACACATTTTATTATGGAAAAATGTGTAAATCATCACATTTTTCCATAATAATCCTGTAACCCATTTTTTTGGGTTATTTCCGTGGATGCCGGCTAAAATGTAAGGATTTAACTTGGGGATCGTATCTCTGGGTCTAAACTTGCGTCTATCTTGCGTCTATAAAAAACGCTGAATACAATCGTAATTAATTGATATTCAGCGTTTTAAAGGTGCTTTCGCGGAGAGGACGAGATTCGAACTCGTGGTAGGATTGCTCCTACGTCAGTTTAGCAAACTGGTGGTTTCAGCCACTCACCCACCTCTCCAGGAGATTTAGCCCGGTCTTAACTGGCGTTGAATTGCAATTGCAAAGTTAATATTAAAAATCGGGTTATGCAAATGTTTTGGAGAAAAATTTTAAATTTGGGTAATTGATGTGGTTTTATTAATTTTGTAAATTAAATATCATGAGAGGTCAGTAATGGGAGTAAGGGCCAGTGCGACACTCTGAATAATAGAATAATAACCAATGAGCGAGCGGTTACAAACCGTTGCGCCCTTAAAGCTTATACATATGGCAAATCACGAACTTAGCGAACAGGAACAAATCCGTCGAAAGAGCCTTGCGGCGCTTCGGGAGCGGGGCATAGATCCATATCCGGCAGCAGAATATCCGGTTACGGGGCATACACTTGAAATAAAGGAGAATTTTAAAGATGGCGAGGAACCCCTGAGGGAGGTATCGGTAGCGGGGCGCATCATGAGCCGGCGCATCATGGGAAAGGCCTCCTTTATGGAGCTTCAGGATTCCGAGGGGAGGATACAGGTATATGTGTCGCGAGATGACCTTTGTCCTGGGGAGGACAAGGATTTGTATAATGTAGTGTTCAAGAAGTTGCTTGATATAGGGGATTATATCGGGGTCAAGGGGTATGTTTTCCGGACTCAGATGGGAGAAATCACGATTCATGCGCAGGAGATAACAGTTCTGTCAAAGAGTCTTCGACCGTTGCCGATAGTAAAGATGAAGGATGGTAAGGCTTATGATGCCTTTACGGATCCGGAGCTTCGATATCGTCAGCGATACGTAGACCTTGTAGTGAATCCGGGAGTAAGGGAGATATTCATAAAGCGGACCCGCATGTTCAATTCGATGCGGGAGTATTTTAATTCGCACGGCTATCTGGAGGTAGAGACACCGATACTTCAGTCCATACCGGGCGGTGCTTCGGCTCGTCCGTTCATCACACATCATAATGCCCTTGATATTCCTTTGTATCTCCGCATAGCAGATGAGCTATATCTGAAGCGACTGATAGTCGGGGGCTTCGAGGGAGTGTATGAGTTTTCGAAGAATTTCCGCAACGAGGGTATGGACCGGACTCATAATCCGGAGTTCACGTGTATGGAAATCTACGTTCCATATAAGGATTACAACTGGATGATGACGTTTACGGAGAACATGCTTGAGAAGATAAGCATTGATGTGAACGGGACGACAAAGGTAAAAGTAGGAGAAAATGAGATAGATTTCAAGCCACCTTATCCGCGGATCACGATGCGCGATGCGATACTTGAGAAGACCGGCTTTGATATCAACGGCAAGACAGAGGATGAGCTACGGGCATTCTGCAAGGAAGCGGGCATAGAGACGGCGCCATCGATGGGGAAAGGGAAGCTGATAGATGAGATATTCGGAGATAAATGCGAGGGAAGTTATATCCAGCCGACGTTTATCATAGATTATCCTATAGAGATGTCTCCGCTTACGAAGCGTCACCGGGATAATCCGGAACTTACGGAGCGTTTTGAGTTGATGGTGAACGGCAAGGAGCTTGCGAATGCATACAGCGAGCTTAATGATCCGATAGACCAGTATGAGCGCTTCGTGGAACAGATGAAGCTTGCCGACAAGGGTGATGATGAGGCTATGATAATAGACGGTGACTTCATCCGAGCGCTTGAGTATGGTATGCCTCCGACATCGGGTATGGGAATAGGCATGGATCGTCTGGCGATGCTCTTGACGGGTCAGTCGACGATTCAGGAGGTATTGCTGTTCCCGCAGATGCGTCCGGAGAACAAGCAGAAGAAAGAGGAAGAAAACGGCGGAGAGACCGCTACAGCGGAGTAAGGCTATGAACGCAATGGGAAAGATAGCCGTGATAGGGAGCGGGAGTTGGGCGACGGCCTTATCGAAGCTGTTGCTTGATAACTGCGAACGGATCGGCTGGTATGTTCATCGGCCTGACCGGATAGAGGAATTTATCAAATATGGTCATAATCCGGTGTATTTATCGGATGTAGCGTTTGACACGACACGAATAGATTTCACATCGGATATCAATACGGCCTGTTCGTCGGCAGACACGCTTGTTCTGGTGGTACCGTCGCCGTATTTCCGGGATACGATGGAAGAGCTGTCGGTGGACATATCGGGTAAAAACATAGTTTCCGCGGTGAAAGGAATAGTGCCGGGCACGGATAAGATAATATCGGATTATATGTGTGACCGGTTCGGTTGTGATGCAGACAATATGCTTGTGATAGGAGGTCCGTGTCATGCCGAGGAGGTAGCGTTGGAGCGGTTGAGTTATCTGACGATAGGATGTCATCAGGAGCATAAGGCAGAGGCATTCGCATCGTTATTGTCGGGGAAGCGTCTGAAGACGATATTGTCGACCGATGTGAACGGGATAGAATATGCTGCGGTTCTGAAGAATGTGTATGCGATAGCAGCCGGAATCATCAACGGCATGAAGGCGGGGGATAATTTCATGGCGATGATGGTATGCAATGCCATTCGGGAGATGGCTCGGTTCGTGGATGCCATGTCGCCGATGCCGAATCGGCAGATATGTCAGTCGGCCTATTTGGGCGACCTTCTTGTGACGGCTTACAGCAGGTTTTCGCGAAATCATAACTTCGGGTCGATGATAGGAAAGGGATATAGTGTAAAGGCCGCGAAGATGGAGATGGAAATGGTAGCCGAGGGCTATTTCGGCACAAAAAGCATCTATCATATCAATGAGACGGGCCCACGGGTAGAGATGCCGATATTGAATTGCGTCTATCAGATACTCTATCGCGGCGCGAATCCGCGTCGAGCCATAGAGGCGATCACAGGGAGTTTCACCTGATGGATATCGGGAAATAAACCGCGTGGGAGCAGTAAGGTCAGAGCCAACCAAAGAGGGTGTGAGGCCGTTATATATGTAGGCGCTTGCAGATGCGGGCGATAGCGATCAGGTAAAAACAGATAAAAAAGAATAACCCAAAAGAATAGAAAAATGAAATCAATCCAACTGAACATTGAGAAGGCCCTCTATTATGCAGAGGAAGAGTATAAATCGAACGAGGCGTCGGCTCGGGCAGCCATATCGAACCTTGACGAATGCAAGGGTGCGGGCAATGACTTCCACGGGTGGGTGAAGCTACCTACAGAAACATCACAGGAGCTGATAGACCGAATCAATGCCACGGCGAAGCGTCTTCAGGAGAATTGCGACTACGTGGTATGCGTAGGAATCGGTGGTTCATATTTAGGGGCGAAAGCAGTCAACACTGCGCTTGCAGATAATTTCGAATATTACTACGCGCCGAATCCGAAGGAGCCGAAAGTGCTGTATGCAGGGCAGAATATCAGTGAAGATTATACAGCAGAACTTGAGAAGCTACTTACGGGCAAGAAGTTCGGTATCATAGTTATCTCGAAGTCTGGCACGACTACCGAGCCGGCAATAGCGTTCCGTATACTGAAGGAACTGCTGGAGAAACAGGCAGGCAAGGCAGCAGCGAAGGATCTTATCGTGGCGATAACTGATGCCGAGAAGGGAGCATTGCGGACCCTCGCCACTCAGGAAGGGTATGAGACATATGTAATTCCCGATAATGTAGGAGGTCGGTTCTCAGTTCTTACGCCGGTAGGACTTCTCCCGATAGCCGTAGCGGGCCATGACATATCGAAGCTGATAGCGGGAGCGAAGGAGATGGAAGAATCAATTCTTCGTCCGTCGGACACGAATATAGCGGAGGTTTATGCGCGGATGCGTAATGCTTTATATCAGAGCGGCAAGAAGATAGAGATATTAGTGAATTTCGAGCCGAAGCTGCATTATTTCGCAGAATGGTGGAAGCAACTCTACGGAGAGTCGGAAGGAAAAGATGGCAAGGGAATTTTCCCGGCAAGCGTAGACTTCACGACCGATCTTCATTCGATGGGTCAGTGGATTCAGGATGGAGAGCGCACTATATTCGAGACAGTTCTGTCGGTTAAAAAGCCATCGGTAGAGCGTCGAGTACCGGAAGATAAGGATAACCTTGACGGCATCAATTATCTTGCAGGCAAGCGCATCGATGAGGTAAATAAGATGGCAGAGCTCGGGACACAGATGGCCCATGTAGACGGTGGAGTTCCGAATATGCGCATAGAGCTTGAGCAGCTTGACGAGCATACACTTGGCGGTCTGATTTATTTCTTCGAGAAGGCATGCGGCATCAGCGGCTATATGCTTGGAGTGAATCCATTCAATCAGCCGGGTGTAGAGGCTTATAAGAAGAATATGTTCAAGCTTCTAAAGAAGCCGGGATATTGATTATAAAAGTCTAAGGAAAAATAGCAGGGGGCACTGAGATTTCAATTCAGTGCCCTCGGTTTTTGTAGGAGATCGGTAAGAAGGCGGGGGTGAGGTGAGGCACGAAAAAAAGCGGCCAAAAGCCGCTTTTTATGGGTATTTGAGAGAATCGTGTCGCGGGTTAATCCGGCACGATTCAAAAATTATATTATTTTTTTTCGGATTTGAGGATATCGCGAATTTCAGTAAGGAGAACTTCTTCTTTAGTAGGTTCGGGAGCTGGGGCCTCTTCTTCGACTTTTTCTTCTTTCTTCATGAACTTCATAGTGTAGCGAAGAGCGATGAAGATACAGAGGGCAATAATTATGAAGTCGACGATATTCTGGATAAACATACCGTAATTGAAGGTAACGGCTTCTTCGACGACCACACCGGCAGCGTCCTTGACTTCGGGGCGCAGAGTAGTGGAAAGGTCGCTGAATTTCATGCTACCGGTGCAAAGGGAGACGACGGGCATGATAATGTCGTTGACGAGTGAAGTAACGATTTTACCGAAAGCGCCACCGATGATCACACCGATAGCCATGTCGATAACGTTACCTTTAAGAGCGAACTCCTTGAAATCCTGGATAAATTTTCCCATGTCGTTCTAAATTTTGTTAATGTGAATGTATAATTGCGAATTTTTTGTTAAATTTGCAACCTAAAACAGCGGAATAATTGTTGTTAAGGTAATACCTTATAAACATAGAAAAGAGCGAATTGTTCTGTTGGAATGAGATGATAAGAAGGCTAAAACGTTTAACCCTTAATAATAAAAATTTTAAAGTAATGACAAAGATTGGTATCAACGGATTCGGCCGTATCGGTCGCTTCGTATTCCGCGCATCGACAAAGCGTGATGACCTCGAGGTAGTAGCGATCAACGACCTTCTTCCTGTAGATTACATGGCGTACATGCTTAAGTATGACACAATGCATGGCCGCTTTGACGGGACAGTAGACTATGATATGGAGAAGAGTCTTCTGATAGTAAACGGCAAAGAGATCAAGGTATCGGCATGTCGCGATCCCAAAGAGATAGGCTGGGGCGAAAAGGGCGCAGAATATGTAGTTGAATCCACTGGTCTTTTCCTCACCAAAGAGAAAGCACAGGGTCATATAGAGGCCGGTGCGAAGTATGTGGTAATGTCAGCACCTTCGAAGGATGACACCCCGATGTTCGTATGCGGTGTAAATGAGAACACATATGTAAAGGGCACTCAGTTCGTATCTAACGCATCTTGCACAACGAACTGTCTTGCACCTCTGGCAAAAGTTCTTCACGAGAACTTCGGTATCAAGGAGGGTCTTATGACAACAGTACACTCTACTACAGCAACTCAGAAGACAGTAGACGGCCCCTCAATGAAAGACTGGCGTGGTGGTCGCGCAGCATCTGCAAACATCATTCCTTCATCGACAGGCGCAGCGAAGGCAGTAGGTAAGGTAATTCCTGATCTTAACGGCAAGCTGACCGGTATCTCGATGCGAGTACCTACACTTGATGTGTCAGTAGTAGACCTTACATGTAATCTTGAGAAACCTGCTACCAAGGAGGATATCTGCAAGGTAATGAAGGCAGCTTCCGAAGGCGAATTGAAGGGAGTTCTCGGCTATACTGAAGATGCAGTTGTATCATCTGACTTCCTCGGCTGCCCTCTGACTTCTATCTTTGATGCCAATGCAGGCGTTTATTTGACAGATAACTTTGTGAAGGTGATTTCATGGTATGACAATGAGATCGGCTATTCTAACAAGGTTCTCGACCTGATTGCACACATGAAGAAAGTAAACGGCTAATCCGATTAACCATAAAGAATAAAACTCCGGGAAATATTCCGGAGTTTTTTTATGACTGATAATGAAGTAATTTAGGGATCTGAGACCCCTCGCGGCGCGTCGGGGCGCAGTTGGGGATGGGCGCATTCGGCGCTTTTTGGGCCGGAACCCCTCGGGGCGCAGTGGGGATGGGCGCATCGGCCTAACTTTGGTCGGGGCGCGGT
>JAIDDJ010000069.1 GCA_029055345.1 Muribaculaceae bacterium
CTCTTCGGTCACAGCTCGAAGGCTGCTCCCTCAGAGATTCAAGATTTTAGCTCAAAAAGAGCCCGCCCTGCATTTAATATTTTTTATTGGATGGAGTCTAAGCTCTTTAATGCATTCTCAAATTCGTTTTGTGACTATTTTCTGGGAAAATAAGCTTTTTAATCATCTATTAAATCACCAAAGTCAGTAAAATATAAAAACAGATTCTTATGATGATTCACAATATTTTAACCGAGCTAAGTCAATATAAAATTCGTAAGGTATTGTCGACTTTTATTATAGTCGGACTGTCGGCCACGGCCTTTGCGCAAACCAAGGGTATTGATGCAGGGATGCTTGGACGGATGAAAGCATCATATTCAAATGATGCCAAGACTCGGGCTCTGCGTAATGCCATAGCTGCCAATTCAATTGATGTCTTGGCCGTAAATGCTGAAAATAAGAATAATTTCGATACTGAATTTAGTCATAAGGTGCCGAGCAAAGGTATTACAGATCAGAAACGTTCGGGGCGGTGCTGGCTATTTACGGGCCTTAATGTGTTACGCTCTCAGATGATGAAAGATCATGATCTTGCCGAATTGAAATTATCTCACAATTACAATTTCTTTTTCGATCAGCTGGAGAAATCGAATCTCTATCTGCAGGGAATGATTGACAACGCATCCAAGCCCCTGGATGACAAGATGGTGGAATGGCTTTTGAAAAACCCGATAAGCGATGGGGGACAATTCACGGGCGTTTCTGATAATATTATGAAATATGGGGTTGTGCCGGCAGGGGTGATGACAGAATCCTATTCTTCAGACAACACAAGCCGGATGAGCAGCCTTATTGCTCTTAAGCTCCGTGAAGATGGCTTGGAACTACGGCGTATGGTTGCTGACAAGAAATCTGCTCGATCAATTGCAGACCGTAAGGAGCAGATGCTGTCTGAAATCTATAGGATGCTCGCATTGACACTTGGTGAGCCCCCAGCTGAGTTCACATGGACACGCAAGGATTCTAATGGAAAGGTTATTGATACTCGCACATATACCCCGATGTCATTTTATCAGGAATATGCCGGAAATGACTTGAAGAACAACTATGTGATGCTCATGAACGATCCCACCCGGGAATACCATAAGTTATATGAAATAGACTTTGATCGTCACAGTTATGATGGAGCTAACTGGACCTATGTGAATCTACCTGTAGAGGAAATAAAGGAAATGGCCATACGCTCTATAAAGGACAGCACAATGATGTATTTTTCCTGTGACGTAAATAAATTTTTTGATCGCGAACGCGGCTATCTCGACCCTGAGAATTTTGATTATGCTTCTCTGATGGGCACTAATTTCGGGATGGATAAGGCAGATCGAATCCGCACATTCGCCAGCGCCTCTTCCCATGCCATGACTCTCATGGGAGTCGATCTTGATGATAACGGCAAACCGCGTAAATGGATGGTGGAGAACAGTTGGGGAAAGGGGGCGAACGATGGCCATCTCATCATGACCGACAGATGGTTTGACGAGTATATGTTCCGACTCGTGGTCGATAAAAAATATGCCACCGAGAAAGTGCTGGAGATTCTTAATCAAAAGCCTATCAGACTTCCTGCTTGGGATCCCATGTTCAGTCAGGATGAGTAATGTATCTAAAATAACCATACGGTATATCAAGAGTTATAAATCCAATTTAATTGCGAAAATGAAATCTTTTTCAACTCGGCGCTCAATCCGTCGTTATAGCGACAGGCAGATATCAGAGTCTCTTCTCAACTCGATTATTGAGACTGCAATGCGTGCTCCGACTTGTGGCAACATGCAGCTTTATAGTGTGATTGTGACGCGCAGCGAAGAGGGGAAGAAAGCTCTCGCTCCAGCGCATTTTAACCAGCCGATGGTGACCAATGCTCCGGTTGTGCTTACTATATGCGCAGACTTCAACCGATTCACCCGTTGGTGTGAATTAAGTGATGCTGACCCCGGTTATGATAACTTCCTGTCCTTTATGAACGCTATGGCGGATGCCACAATTTTTGCGCAGCAACTAGTAGCCGTAGCTGAAACCGAAGGTCTTGGCTCATGTTATCTCGGAACGGTTACATACAACGCTGATAAAATTTCTGAAATTCTCGATCTCCCCGAGCTGTGTGTGCCGGTAGCCTGTATTACTCTCGGATGGCCGGCGGAAGAGGGGGTGGAAACCGAAAGACTTCCCCTCCGCGCCGTTGTCCACAATGAGAAATACCGTCATGATAATGACGAAGAGATTATCGAACTTTTCAAGTCAAAAGATGAGTTTGAACCAAATCGTAAGTTCATCGAGGAGAATGGTAAGAAGACCCTCGCTCAAGTCTTTACCGATGTTCGCTATCCCCGCTCGATGAATGAGGAATTCTCCATGAAATTTTTAGACTTAATGCGAAAAAAGCGGTTTATTAAAAATTAAATCCGCATTAAGCACCCTATATCTGATATTCGAGTTTGTATGAAAGATGATAGGATGAAAGTCTTTTAAGAATTCTTGAATGGTTTAGTTCTTATACATTAACGTAATCTTTGCGGAAGACAGGAGGTTCGACATAAGATAGGAGAGGAGAACCCAAGGAAGGCCCGGAAAGTAAGGCGAAGGGAGCCAGGAAGAGAATATGGGTTGGAATAAGACTAAAATTTTTCGGAAGGTTAAGATATTTTCAGAAAAAATTATTAACTTTGCATCTGCAAACGGGTAACTGGGTCATGATACCATAAAATCCGGGAGCAATCAGCCGCAATAGCTCAGTTGGTAGAGCATTTCATTCGTAACGAAAAGGTCGTGGGTTCGAGTCCCACTCGCGGCTCATCAAGGGAGATTTTTAAATCTCCCTTTTTTTGCCTTATTATTAGGTCATTGTGTCGGAGTGTAGAAATTTATAATGTTTTATCGGACAGCAATAAAAGTAATTTGAATGTATTATCAAGGGCTGGAGGATGCTCTGTCGTGAATATACTTTGTTTATTATAAAAAACCTTTTTTTACAATAAAACAGCTAACAATATTGTTTATCATATATGATAAACAATATTGTTATGAATAATACAACGACTCATAAATCTTCTCATGACACAGAGCATGATATTCTTAAGGCTGCTGAGAAGGAGTTCCTATCTAAGGGTTTTGCCGGTTCAAGAACTACTTCCATCGCTGAAGCAGCCGGCGTGACGCACGCAATGCTTCATTATTATTTTCGTTCCAAAGCAAATCTTTTCGAGAGAGTCCTCCAAGATAAATTAAATTTACTTAGGGAGGCTCTGTACAGTTCTTTTGACTATTCTTCTGCCTCTCTGGAAGAGATGATCCGTAACGTAATCGAGAGTCATCTGGATTTTATCGCTTCCAATCCGGAACTTCCCCGGTTTTTGATTGTTGAGATTTTTTCAGATCCTAAGAAGTCAAATGTGTTCCTGGATGGAATTAAGAAATATGCTCCTCTAATAATTCAAACGATTCAAAAGAAAATCAATGCCGAAGCCGCCAAAGGAAATTGCAGAAATATTAATGCAGGAATGCTAATGTTAGATATAGCATCACTCAATATTTTCTCATATCTTGCCGCTCCGGCCGTTCAGGCAGCCTTAGGGGACTTAGCCGATAACCCCGTTGAGTTTCTTGAAATTAGAAAGAAAGAAAACTTTGATACAATAATGAGAAAACTGAGGCCATGAAAAATTTATTCATTTTACTTTTGTCGCTATTCGCCTCTTTGTCGGCGTTTGCAAAGGTTTCTATAGAGGATTGTGTCAAAAAAGCTACGGCCAATTATCCCCTCATAAATAAATACTATCTTTTAGAAAATACCAAAAATATTGATTTGGCAGAAATAAATAAGTCCTGGCTTCCGAGAATAGGGATTTTTGGTCAGATTACCGGACAGAATGAGGTGCCGGCCTTCCCTAATTCGTTGAATGCGATGCTTGACCAAATGGGCCAATCATTGAAAGGTATGAGTAAAGTGCAATACAAAATAGGAGTCGATGTATCACAAAATATCTGGGATGGTGGAAATTCTAAATCTCAACGTGAACTTGCGCGCGCTCGTGACGCTGTAAACCAATCAGCGCTGGATGTCGAGATGTATTCTATCAGACAAAGAGTGGAATCGTTATTCTTTGCCATTTTACTTACTGAGGAACAGATTGCCCAGAATGAAATCACTTACCGCCTGTTAATGAAAAATCTGGAAACTTTGCGCTCGAAAATAAGTAATGGAGTGGCTATGCAAAGCGATGCCGATATGATCGAGGCTCAAGCACTCACTGTTAGTCAGGGTCTTGTGCAAGCTCATAGTGCAGTGGATGGATATAGGAGAGTGCTCGAGTTATTTATAGGAGAAAGCCTTACGGGAGAAAGTCTGCTCATGCCCTCGGATGATGTCCTGCTCAATGACGGAAATTTTCGTCCTGAACTTCAATTATATGCCAATCGTTTGGCTGCGAACGAGGCCGAGAAAAAGTTTTCCGAGACAGCGCTTATGCCTAAAATAGGGCTATTTGCACAGGCTTATTATGGATATCCGGGTTTTGACTATTTTAAAAGCATGAGGGAAAGAAGTCTTTCATTCAATATTCTTGCAGGAATTAAAGTTTCGTGGAACATAGATGCTTTCTACACAAGGAAAGACAAGGCTGTTCGAGCCTCCGTCAATGAGCTTGATATAAATGCCGACAAGGAATTGTTTCTCTTCAACAACAAAGTAATGGTCACTTCTCAGCGGGAAAATATCAAGGGACTTAGAGACATGATAAAAGAAGATGCTCGTATTATCGAGCTTCGAGCAAATGTGAGGCGCGCGGCAGAATCCCAACTCGAAAACGGCGTAATCGATGCTACTGCTCTGCTCACAAAAATTTCCGATGAAAATAGCGCTCAGCTTAGTGCAAAGCTGCACGAGATACAGTTAGTTAAGGAAATATATAATTTGAAATATATAACAAACCAATGAAAACATATCTATTCTATCTCCCCGTAATGATGTCAGTCGTGACCGCTTGTGGCAGTACTCCGGATTTTGATGCAACCGGAATATTTGAATCCACTACAGTTACCATTTCTGCGGAGACTTCAGGTAAAATTCTTTCTATGCCTGTTAGCGAAGGAGACAGTGTTCTCGATGGACAGACCATTGCCGTTATAGATACCACTTTACTGATACTTCAGCAGAAGCAGATAGCAAGTCAGAGGCAATCTGCTGTAAGTGTTTCTCCGGACATAACAGCACAGGCTGCTGCTTTACGCTCCCAAATTGAACATCAGCAACATGAATGCGAACGTTTCGGACGATTGCTTGCCGACGGGGCAACTACCCAAAAACAATATGACGATGCAACTGCGCATTTAAATGTTCTTAAAGGTCAATTGAATGCATTGATTTCCACTCTTGGCAAGAATCAAGCGTCAATAACCGACAACGCACTTGCTATTCATTATCAATCTGAGCAAATAGAGGAGCAATTAATTAAAAGCTCGATTAAGTCTCCTATTTCCGGAACTGTTCTGATTAAATATGCTGAACCCGGTGAATTCGCTACTCCCGGTCGCCCCTTGTATAAGCTCGCAAATCTAAATGATATTTACCTTCGTTCATATTTTACGGTCTCCCAGCTCCCTGAAATAAAGCTCGGGCAGAAAGTGACCGTGATAGCTGATTTCGGAGGCAACGAGCAGTATGAATATCCGGGGACCATCACATGGATTTCTCAGGAAAGTGAATTTACTCCTAAATCAATTCAGACTCGCGATAGCCGGGCAAATCTTGTTTATGCCGTTAAGATCTCAGTGAAAAACGATGGCCGGCTCAAACTTGGTCAATACGGGGAAGTTAGATTATGACACTGGCGATAGATATTTCCGGCATTACCAAACGATATGGTTCCATCACTGCGCTCGATGACGTAAGCTTCAGTGTTGAGAAGGGGGAGCTGTTTGGCCTTATCGGTCCGGATGGAGCCGGGAAAAGTTCGTTATACCGGATTCTCGCCACCCTGATGTCTCCCGATGGCGGGACTGCCACTCTACGCGGTCTTGACGTTGTTAAGGATTATGCCCGGGTGCGTACGCTCATCGGGTATATGCCCGAAAGATTCTCGTTATATCAGGATTTGACAGTAGCTGAAAATCTGCGTTTCTTCGCATCTCTGTTTGGTGTTTCCATTAAGGAAAACTATGATATTATAGCACCTGTATTCGCGCAGCTTGAGCATTTCCCCAACAGAAAGGCCGGTGCGCTTTCGGGAGGAATGAAGCAAAAACTCGCTTTGAGTTGCGCGCTTATCCATAGGCCGGATATTCTCCTACTTGATGAACCGACTACCGGTGTCGATGCAGTGTCGCGAAGTGAATTCTGGGATATGCTTTCTCAATTGAGAGAGAAGGGGATAACTATCCTCGTTTCCACATCTTATATGGATGAAGCCACACGCTGCGAAAAGATCGCACTAATTAATAAAGGGAAAATCTTTGGAGTAAACACACCCTCCGGGTTAGTGGCCGGACTTGATGAGAATCTTTACAATGCATCATCAAGCCATATGTTCGAACTTCTTAATCAGCTAAGGTCACTTCCGGAAGTAGAGCAATGTTATACGTTTGGTGCGACTCTGCACGTGGTCGGTAACAAGGATTTCAACCCTATGCATGTAGTAGAAAAGCTCAGATTAGAAGGGTTAACTGATGTCAGGATATATCCGGCTAAAGGTGATATTGAGGATTTATTCATAAAACTCACACAATGATAAGGCTATGGTGACAGAGAAGGTAATATCAGTGACTGATCTGACAAAGCGTTTCGGCTCTTTCACGGCAGTCGACCACATATCTTTTGATGTGGCTAAAGGGGAAATCTTCGGTTTCTTAGGAGCTAACGGCGCCGGTAAGACCACCGCAATGCGTATGCTTTGTGGTCTCAGTATTCCTACAGCGGGAGATGGCACGGTGGCAGGGTTTGACATAATCTCTCAAGCGGAAAGTATCAAACGGAATATAGGATATATGAGTCAGAAATTTTCTCTATATTCCTCTTTGACCGTAGAAGAAAATATCAATCTATTCTCCACGATTTATGGGATGACGTCTCTGCAGATTATGGATGCTTCCGAAAGGCTTTTCAATGAACTTGGAATGGATGCCATGCGCCGCTCATATGTTAAGGATATTCCTGTCGGCTGGCAGCAGAAGCTCGCTTTCGCTGTCGCCACCATACATCGTCCTAAAGTCGTTTTCCTTGATGAACCTACCGGCGGAGTGGATCCCGTTACTCGGCGTAAATTCTGGGAACTTATCTACAAAGCTTCTTCCGAGGGGATGACTGTCTTTGTAACAACACACTATCTTGATGAAGCAGAATATTGCAACCGGATTTCTATTATGGTCGATGGGAAGATTAGTGCGCTTGACTCACCTTCCGCTTTGAAGGAAAAATATCATGTGGAGACGATTGACGAAGTGTTTCGTATCGTAGCTAAAAATGCAAAAAGAGGAGATTGATTTATGTCCATATTCCATTCGCTTGTAAAGAAGGAGGCATTACATATTGTCCGCGATACCCGTACAATGGTAATTATTATCATCATGCCTCTCGTTCTTCTTTTACTTTTCGGATATGCTATTTCTACAGAGGTAAATGATATCAGGGTCGTGGCAGTGGTTGACCAGCAAACAGAAGAGATTAGAGATATAATTCAAAGATTGAAAGTCAACGAATATATTACTTTCCAGGGGCTTGCCACTCATGAGGATACAGATAGGCTTCTGCGTTCAGGAACTTCCGATGCAGTATTGCTGCTCAGATACGATGCGGGCTTGGTGAAGACGCAAATCCTTGTTGATGCTTCAAATACAAATATGGCGAGAACTGCGGCGGCATATATCCGGAGTATAATTGCGGGTCAGTCGGGCCATTCTCCCTTAATTACTTCTACTCTCTATAATCCTCAGTTAAAGAGCTCCTATAATTTCGTGCCAGGAATTCTCGGAATGATCTTTATCCTGATTTGTGCAATCATGTCATCGGTCTCGATTGTGCGTGAGAAAGAAACCGGCACTATGAATCTTCTTCTGGTTTCGCCCGTAAGGCCAAGGACAATAATATTAGGTAAGTTATTGCCATATTTTATTCTATCAAGCATTATTCTCGCATTGATGCTCCTGATGTCGTATACAGTTCTTGGTCTTCCGGTATCATCAAGTGTTGTTAAAGTTATTGGAGTGTCGATGCTCTATATTATCCTGTCTCTGTCAATAGGGCTGCTTGTCTCAACTATTGTTGCTACCCAGCTTTCAGCTTTGATAGTGTCGGCAGTCATGTTTATGCTCCCGGTGATAATGCTTTCGGGAATGATATTCCCAATTGACAATATGCCAGTTGCCCTTCAATGGATTTCCTCAGTTATTCCGGCCCGATGGTATATTGAGGCGATGCGAAAACTCATGGTCCAGCAGCTGGGCTTGGGTTATATATACCGGGAAGTAATTATATTGTCTTCTATGACGGTGTTGTTCCTGACTTTGGCAATAATTAAATTCAAATCCTCCACCAAATAATAAGACTCCATCCAATAAAAAATATTAATGCAGGGTCGCATCTCAGGGAGCAGATATCGTCTTGCAGACGAAGGAGC
>JAIDDJ010000007.1 GCA_029055345.1 Muribaculaceae bacterium
TAAACGCCACAGCACTCTGATGGGGGGGGGGGGCGGGCGGCGGGGCCGGAGTAGAGGGCTATGGAGGAGTGGAGTTCGTCGGTTATCATGGTGACAAGCTCTATGGGTTCGAGCACCTTGATTGCGTTACCGTAACTGAGGAGTTCGTGGACGAGCTCGTAATTGATTTTGAGGCGGTAAGTGAAAATGGAGTAGTTGTCGTTGACCTGTTCTTCCTGAGTGGAGTGGAAGGGGAGGGCTCTGAAATATTTGGCCTGCCGGGGAGTGGTCATTATCTTTACGGTCCGGACGGCGGCCTTGGAGTCGGTGATGCCGATAAGATGGGAGAAAAATGGCTCGGGTGTAATGTCGGGCATGACGAACTTGTCAGCCAAAGTCACCATCTTTTTGACGCGGTCGAGAGCGTAGGTCCGGATATCTCCCCCTTTTTCCTTAAGGCCTATCATGTACCAACGCTGCTTGTAACGTTTTACGAAATAGGGGTCGAATACGATGTTCTCCTCAGGGAGCGAGCGTGAGAAACCGGCATAAGTGAACTTCAATTTAGAGCAATCGCCGATTGCTCCGAGCACCATCGGGAGGAATTCGCGCGCCGAAGGGACATCCTCGACCGACACGCGCCCGGCGGGGAGTGCCGAGTCCTTCATAGCGGTGTTGGCCGCATGAGATTCAAGAAGCCATTTCGTCACGGCGGCGCGTTCCTGCTGCTGTTCCTGATCGATATAATACCGGCCCCACTTGTCGCAAAGGATGTCGATATGAAAATTTTCCTCAATTCCACGGCGGTAATAATAGAAAGTGCGTGCGGGCATGGGGTTACCGTCGCCATATGCCGAACGCTTCCACAGTTCGTTGAGCTCCTCGCGGGTCAGCCTGTCATATCGGGTCAGTGTGTCGACAATCCATACGTAGCGGTTGATAAGGTCTCTCATAATTCCCCGTTATTAAAAAATTTTTCACTAAATTAAAACATCTTTATAAAAACTTATCAAACTTTTTTAATGCGCCCTATGTTATAGGGATGAAAGGTTTGAAATACTGATTAAGACAGAATAATCATACTGTGAAGTATGTAGCTATAAGCGTTCTGAAAAAGTTGTTATTGTTGTTTTTAATTAAGAAATCAGGTCGACGTGAGTCGACCTTTTTCTTTATGCGGCGATGGGGTCCCCGGGTCAGCGGGAGCCATACATATTCTCATAATATGTCAGGTAGTCACCCGAAGTGATACGGTCGGTCCATTCCGGGTTGTCGAGGTACCATCTGACCGTTTTTTCGATTCCCTCCTCGAACTGCAGACTCGGTTCCCAGCCGAGTTCACGCTGAAGTTTGCGGGAGTCGATAGCGTATCTCATGTCGTGGCCCTTGCGGTCGGTGACGAAAGTGATCAGTCCGTCGGAATACCCTTCCGGATTTCCGAGCAGGCGGTCAACTGTCCGTATAATCACACGGATAAGGTCGATATTCTTCCATTCGTTGAATCCGCCGATATTGTAAGTGTCGGCCACCTTTCCATGGTGAAAAATCAAGTCGATTGCGCGCGCGTGATCTTCCACGAATAACCAGTCGCGGACATTTTCTCCCTTGCCATAGACCGGCAGTGGCTTACGGTTACGGATATTATTGATAAATAGGGGGATCAGTTTTTCGGGGAACTGGTATGGCCCGTAATTGTTAGAGCAATTGGTCACGATAGTGGGCATTCCGTAAGTGTCATGATAAGCGCGGACAAAGTGGTCGCTTGAGGCCTTTGAAGCCGAATAAGGAGAATGGGGATTGTATTTTGTAGATTCGAGGAAGAATTCCGAGCCGAAGGCGAGATGATGATCGTAAGAAGAGGCCGTAGTGGTAAAAGGAGATTCAATGCCATCGGGGTCGGTGAGTTCGAGCGCACCATACACCTCATCAGTCGAGATATGATAGAAAAGCTTGCCGTCGTAGCCTTCCGGGAGAGCCTCCCAGTAAACTTTGGCGGCCTGGAGGAGAGCGAGTGTCCCCATCACGTTGGTGCGGGCGAAAGTGAATGGGTCGAGAATAGAGCGGTCCACATGGCTTTCAGCCGCCAGATGAATTATTCCCGAGATCTGATGCTCTTCGATAATTCGGCGCATCTCATCGTAGTCGCAAATGTCGGCCTTGATGAAAGTATAATTGGGCTTATTTTCGATATCTCGAAGGTTCTCAAGGTTTCCGGCATAAGTGAGTTTGTCGACATTGACGATATTGTAATCGGGATACTTGTTGACGAACAGTCGCACCACGTGCGAGCCGATAAATCCTGCGCCACCGGTAATAAGAATATTTTTCATAACTATATTTTCGATATTTGCCAAAAGATATTTGCCACAAAAATAATTAAAAAAATCAGACGGGACTCAATATCTAATAACAAGGGAGGTCCTCTAAACATATTTTAACAAAAGTATGCAAAAGTTTTGCAGCGAGGAGCAGTACTTTTGCAGCCGTATCACTATTACAGCAGCGCAAGATGAAGAAGCAAGGCTCCACCTCCGAATTTACCGAGCAACGCAACCGGGAGTTGCATGCGAGTTTTCTACACGTATTAAGGACAGAGCGCGACTTACCGTTGCGGCAGATGTTCGGAATGGCGGCCTTGCGGCGCTGCACCCGGTTCTGGGTCAGCGAGAGCCGCGCGGCAGATGTTATAGGGCGTATGATGCGTGGCCACAGTCTTGAGGGTATGAATGAAAAGCGGCGGGAGATGTTCGAGGAGATATATCGGCGAGTAATCCGGCGGATGTCGGAGCGTCCCGGGTTATGCATGACCCATGCAGTAGGGGAGGTCATCCTCGAGGAGGCTCCCGAATTTTATCTAAGCGGGGAGGCGGCGCGCAGCATCATCTACCGAATGCGTCAGAAGGCGCGCGCGATGAATCGTCTGCGCCGGGCAGTTTCAAGTCAAAAACAATAGAAGTATGATAACAGACAGGAGATTAGAGGCCGAGCGTCTTGACGAAGTAGAAGAGGTTCTTGCCGAAGACCGGCGTCGTCGTGAGCTTGCGGCTCGGGAGTTCGACCCCGTGAGCGGCGAAGGTTCGACAGGAGAAAGATTCCGGATAGAAGTCGGTGGGCTCGAAGCGGCATGGTTGCCCGTTTCGTTGCGAGAAGAGCCCGAAGTATCGGGGTTGATGGGTGCAGGCGCCGTAGACACGTGGCTTGAGAGGAAGTATGGGCGTCGCCCGACGCAGCGCGACCGTGAGACATTCGCGGCCCGTTTCGACCGGCTCCGGATGCTCCATGATTTTCCCTACTGGGCAGCCACTCGCGCCTATATCAAGAATAAGCGCGGCGGCGACGACATGCTCTTCCGGCTCAACCGGCCCCAGCGGAGATTCGTAGAGCGATTGGAATCCATGCGTCTTGCCGGGCGTCCGATACGACTCATCCTTCTCAAAGCGAGGCAATGGGGCGGAAGCACCTGTTCGCAGCTATACATGGCGTGGCTGCAGCTCGTGCATCAGCGAGGCCTGAATTCACTTATCATCGCGCACCAGGCCGTGGGTAGCGAGGAAATCAAGGATATGTTCGACCGGATGATACTTTCATATCCGGCAGAACTGCTACATGAGCCCGGCGAGCGGCCCGATAAGAAAGAGAAGCTCGTGGAGGGAGTAGGAAGGACGCGGACAATGTTCCGCGTGCCGGCGCGCAACTGTAAGATAAAGGTCGGCACAGCAGAGAGGCCCGACTCCTGCCGGGGAGGGGATTACAGCCTTGTGCATTGCTCCGAGGTTAGCATATGGAAAAAGACATTAGGGAAGACACCGGAGCAGATACTCCGTTCGGCATGTTCGGGCGTACTGCTTCAGCCCATGACGATGATAGTATATGAATCGACGGCCAACGGCACCGGGAACTTCTTTCACCGGGAGTATGAGGCTGCGCGTCGGGGCGAATCCCAGTTTGAGTCGATGTTCGTGAGCTGGTATGAGATAGAGCAATACAGCATTCATCAGAGTGAAGAAGCTCGCCGGCGGCTGGCCGAGCGGTTGGTAGAGGGTAAGAATGTCGAGACTTCAGTAAGCGACAGGGCTCAGCCCGGGGCTTATCTGTGGTGGCTTTGGGAGAAAGGAGCGACGCTGGATGCAATCGCATGGTATATAGCCGAGCGGTCGAAATATAGCGACCACGGGCTGATGGCAGCCGAATATCCGAGTGATGACGTGGAGGCGTTCGTGCATAGCGGGGCGCGTGTCTTCGACAAATATCGAGTGGAGGCGCTGAGGGAAGATTGCAGTATTCCCGCCTTAAGAGGGGAGATTGACATACCCTCCGCTTCCGACTTTTCAGGATGTTACCATTCAGACAGCGATAGGCGTCGCATGCTTGGAAGCGTTACGTTCAGGCCCGTCGACTCCGGAGGGTGGCAAATATGGAAAGAGCCCGAAGAGAGAGGTGGACTGCGGACAACCGACAGGTACGTAACCGTAGTTGATGTCGGAGGGCGTTCGGCGAAAGCGGATTGGTCGGTGATAGTGGTATTCGACAGAACGCCGATGCTTGAAGGGCGCGGGCCAGAGGTAGTGGCTCAATGGCGCGGTCATACCGATTTCGATATATTGGCATGGAAGGCGGCGATGGTATCGGCATATTATGACAACGCATTGCTTGTCATAGAGAGCAATACACTCGAAACGCGCGACCCTGACCGGGATACTGACGGCAACCAGTCGGGCTTTATCCTCAATCGTTTGCGGGATGTCTACGAGAATCTGTATGCCAGAAGGCCGAGTGAGGAAGAGATAGCACACGGAATGCCTCGGCGGTTTGGTTTCCATACGAATGTTGCCACGAAGCCGATGATAATAGCCACACTGGTCAAAGTGATCCGCGAGGGTCTATACACCGAGCGTGACGAGGGTTGCCTTGACGAGTATCTGGCATACGAGCGGCGGCAGAACGGATCATACGGGGCGATTGCGGGTTGTCACGACGACCTGTTGATGACGCGTGCGATAGGGCTTCATATAATCTTCCACGAGATGGAACCGCCGCGGAGAGTTCAGATATCGGGAGGCACCGGGGGTGTTCTTACGCGGCGGCGACCATCGGGGTTCGGCGGATGGTAAGAGACGCGCTCTAAAAGTGGGGAGGAGTTGTTTTTGTTGTGTGAATGAAACTTTTTAGTTAAATTTGCGTATCTATTATATATTCCGTTTTCGCTGCGGCGAAAACGGAGGTTTATGGGGGGAATAGGATTCTTGGGAGATTTGGGAGGAATGGGAGAATTGGGGGGATTTGGGAATTAAGGAGAAAAGATAGAAATGGATAATTCACAGGCGGGTCGCGGCGATAACTCCAAACAGGTGATAGAGGAGGCGGCCAATTCAGAATATAAATACGGCTTCACGTCGGACATTGATACCGAGATCGTTCCGCCCGGTCTGAACGAGGATACGGTGCGGTTCATATCAAAAGTGAAGGGGGAGCCTGAGTGGCTTTTGGACTATCGTCTGAAGGCCTACCGGTATTGGAAGACTCTTACACCTCCCGAATGGGCACATCTGCGCATTCCTCCTATTGATTTTCAAGCCATCAGCTATTACGCGGCTCCGAAGAAGAAAGAGCTGAAGAAAAGTATGGATGAGGTAGACCCCGAACTTGTGGCGACGTTTAACAAACTGGGAATATCGCTCGAGGAGCAGAAGCATCTGGCCGGTGTGGCCGTGGATGCAGTGCTTGACTCGGTGAGCGTCAAGACCACTCACCGAGAAAAGCTTGCCGAACTCGGCGTGATATTCTGTTCGATGTCGGAAGCAGTGCGGGAGTATCCCGATCTGGTAAAGAAATATCTCGGGACCGTTGTTGGCTACCGCGACAATTTCTATGCGGCGCTTAACGCCGCCGTCTTTTCGGACGGGTCGTTTGTCTACATCCCCAAGGGCGTGAGATGCCCGATGGAATTGAGTACCTATTTCCGTATCAATGCATCGGGGACGGGTCAGTTCGAGCGGACGTTGATAGTGGCCGATGATGAGGCCTATGTCAGTTATCTGGAGGGCTGCACGGCGCCGATGCGGGATGAGAACCAGCTCCATGCGGCCGTTGTGGAAATTATAGTCGAAGAGCGGGCCGAGGTGAAATATTCGACGGTCCAGAACTGGTATGCCGGAGACAAAGAGGGTCGCGGAGGCGTATTCAATTTCGTGACCAAGCGCGGCCTCTGCCGCGGATTTAAGTCAAAATTATCCTGGACGCAGGTAGAGACCGGTTCCGCCATCACGTGGAAATATCCGAGTTGCGTTCTTAAAGGAGATGAAAGCGTAGGGGAGTTCTACAGCGTAGCCCTGACCAACAACTATCAGCAGGCCGACACCGGGACCAAGATGATTCACGCGGGGCGCAACACTCGGAGCACGATCGTCAGCAAAGGCATATCGGCCGGGGAGTCGCAGAACAGTTACCGGGGTCTTGTGAGAATGGCGCCCGGAGCCACCGGATGTCGCAACTATACGCAGTGCGATTCGCTGCTGATGGGCGACAGATGCGGGGCCCATACATTCCCATATATCGAGGTGGGCAACGACAGCTCGACCGTGGAGCATGAAGCCACCACATCCAAAATCAACGAGGAGCAGCTCTTTTATTGCCGCCAGCGCGGCATACCCGCCGAGGAGGCCGTAGGGCTTATAGTAGGCGGCTACACCCGCGAGGTAATGCAGAAACTGCCGATGGAATTTGCCGTCGAAGCCCAGAAGCTGCTCCAGATATCATTAGAAAACTCCGTAGGCTGACCATGATAGAGAGAATCATAATAATCGACGGAATAGATCCGCAGACTTTCTACGGGCAGAACAATTCCAACATATCGCTGATACGCAATCTTTTCCCGAAACTTCGGGTAGCCGCCCGCGGCAACGTCATAAAAGTGATAGGAGAGGAAAGCGAGACGGCCGAGTTCGAGCGCAAGGTGAAAGAAATAGAATCCTATGCATCGAAATACAACAGTCTGAACGAGGATGCGATAATCGACATAGTCAGAGGGGATTCTCCGGTGAAGCGTGAGAGTCCCGGCGTGATCATATACGGGCAGAACGGGAAGCCTATCAGTGCTCGAAACGCCAATCAGGCGCGGATGGTGAAGAGTTTTCAGGAAAATGACCTGACCTTCGCGCTCGGTCCGGCCGGTACGGGCAAGACATATATAGCGATAGCCCTTGCGGTAAGGGCACTGAAGAACCGGGAAATCCGGCGGCTTATTCTCTCGCGACCGGCAGTAGAAGCGGGCGAGAAGTTAGGATTTCTCCCCGGCGACATGAAGGATAAGATCGATCCTTATCTCCAGCCGCTTTACGATGCCCTGGAAGATATGCTCCCACCGCTGAAGCTGAAGGAATACATGGATTCCGACACTATCCAGATAGCCCCGCTTGCCTTCATGCGCGGGCGCACGCTGAATGACGCCGTAATCGTGCTTGATGAAGCTCAGAACACCACCACCCAGCAGATGAAGATGTTTCTGACCCGTCTGGGCATGAATTCGCGGATGGTGGTAACCGGCGATGTGACACAGATAGATTTGCCCCGGAGCACGCGGAGCGGTCTGCTGAGCGCACTCAGGATTCTGCGCGGAGTGAAAGGGATTGGCGTGATTGAATATGAAAAGAAAGATATAGTGCGTCATCCTCTCGTGCAGCGTATAGTGGATGCTTACGAAAAGGCGAAGGAGGACCCTGAGATTGAAAATGAAAACGAAGCGGAATGAGCTTCCGCACCTACACCATGATAAAACCCGGAGATACAGTAAGATATTTGAATGCGGTCGGAGGCGGAGTAGTGATCCGCGTAGAGGGCCGCATCGCCTATGTTGATGACGACGGATTCGAGACACCGGTTCAGACTTCTGACCTTGTAGTGGTATTGCCGGCAGGCCATGTCAATGATACACCGGGCCGGAAAATGTTTGATCAGAAAGCCTTTGATGTGGGACGAGGAGATAAACGCGAGGCTCCGCTTCCCGTGGAATCGGTTTCCAAAGGAGGAAATGCAACGGTAAGCGCCGAGGAGGGCGAAGAAGATTTCCCTGTGGAGGAGACCGAATATGGAGATGATATGACGGTGGTTCTCGCCTTCGAGCCGGTCAATGTCAAAGATCTGTCGAACACCACCTTCAATGCCGTGATAGTGAACGATTCGAATTACTTTCTGGACTATCAGCTGCTTCGTCGCGACAAAGAATCGGGCTGGATAGCCGTGGGCCGCGGCACCGCCGCTCCCAACGAAATAGTGGAGCTGGCTCGTTACACACAGCAGAGTGTCGGTATGCTTGAGCGTGTGGTGTTTCAGGCCATCGCCTATAAGAAAGACAAGCCCTTTGAGATAAAGATGCCATTGAGCGTGTCGCGCAAGATAGACCTTTCGAAATTCTACAAACTTCATTGCTTCCGTCCCGGCGTCTATTTCGAGACCCCGGTATTGGAGGTTCCATTGCTTGCGGAGCATCCTCGTAAGCGCAAATAACAAGTGACAATATGGCAGAAAGATGGTGGAGCGCTCCTATGGAGGGCGATGGGGGCCAGCGGGTAATAGTGACCGGCCGCGACCATATGGAAAAGATAATCGGGTCGGGCAAGATGCCCTATCTTATCCGCGTGAGCTGGCGCTATGAGGCGCTTGCAGACGGAATGCCCGCAGAGAGGGATGCCGAGCTTATGGGACGCGTGCAGGATGCGTTCGAGAAAACCTTCCGCAAAGATAAGGCGGCCTATCTCGTGGCGATATTTACCGGCGAGGGACGCCGCGACTGGCTATTCTATACCGGGAATCTCAATATTTTCAACAAAGTTTTCAACCGGGCCCTCGAAGACATCGCCGAGACCGTACCCTTCGAGATCGAGGCCCAGTCCGATCCGGAATGGAGCGAATACAAGGAGATGAAGGAACTTACCTACATCCCGGAAGATGAAGAGGAAGCGTAGATGACTTCTCGACTGAAATTTTAGAAAACATAATTAATTTTAAATAAAAAGGTTAACCTAATGAGAAAAACTTATCTGTTACTGATGATGTGCCTTCTCGGCTTAGCAGTCGGATTGCGGGCACAAGTGACCACCGAGCCCACTCCCCTTCAGGAGGATTCGCAGAATGTGGTAATCTATTTTCATGCCGATGAAGGCAACAAAGGTCTGATGGGCTGCCCTCCGACCACCGCGATTTACGCTCATACGGGCGTTCAGGTCGTAGACGGAGACGGCCACACCACCGACTGGAAATATGCACCCAGCTGGGAATCCAACAATGAAAAGTTTCAGCTTCAGTATGTGAGCGAGAATCTGTGGATGCTCAACATCGGCGACATCCGGACTTTCTATGGAGTTGCCGAAGACGAGACAGTGACCAAACTCTGCTTCGTGTTCCGCAATGCCGATGGTTCGAAGGAGGGCAAAGGTGAAGGGAACACCGATATCTTTGTAGACGTGCTTGACAGTGGGTTCCAGCTTGCCTTCCGTCAGAGCAGGCTTAGCGCGATAGTTGATGAGACCACACCGGAAGTGAAGTTTACCGCCACCACTACGGTAGAAGCCGACATAAAGATCACCATCAACGGCACAGCGATAGCTGAGGCTTCCAATGTGACTAAGCTCGTGGCAAGCTATCAGTTTACAGCCGTGGGTAACTACGAAGTGAAGGCGATAGCCACTTCCGGAAGCAAAACACTTGAGAGAAGTATCCCTATCGTCTATGCCCGTCCGTCGGTAGCAGCAGCTGACCAGAGCTTGCCCCGAATGGGAGTCACCAAGAATTCCGACGGCACTTATACCTTCTGTCTGGCAGCCCCGGAGAAAGACAATGCAATGGTAGTCGGGTCGTGGGACAACTATGTGCCCAATAATGACTATGTGATGGATTATGTGGATGTCACCGACCAGGGGGCAGTGTTCCGCTATTTCAAGATTACCCTTCCGGCATCGTTGACCGGCACCGAGTTCGGTTACTATTATATGGTCGACAACAAGAAAGCGGTCGGCGATCCCTACGCTCATCTTATTCTCGACCCCTATAATGATAAATATATCTCAGAAGAGGTCTATCCCGATATGCCTGCATATCCGCTGAATCTGGTTCCGACCAATACTTTCGTGGCATGGTATGGCGACAACCTTCTCGATTACAAATGGACTAATACGAATTTCCGCGGGGCGGCGAAAGATAATCTTGTGATTTATGAGCTATTGTTCCGTGATTTCACAGGCACTGAAGGTATGGCACGCGGTAACGGCACCGTAAGGCAGGCCATTGAAAAACTTCCCTATCTGAAGGATCTGGGCATCAATGCGATCGAGGTTCTTCCGATCAACGAGTTCAACGGCAACAATTCATGGGGCTATAACCCGAATTTCTATTTTGCGATAGATAAGGCTTATGGCACGCCGCAGGATTATAAGGAATTTATCGACAAGTGTCACGAGATGGGTATAGCCGTCATTATCGACGTGGTGTTCAATCAGTCAGACGGTAATCATCCATGGTATCAGCTTTATCCTATAGCATCGAATCCCTTCTATAACCGTCAGGCACCTCACGCCTATAGTGTGCTTAACGACTGGAACCAGGGTTATCCCCTCGTGCAGAAGCAATGGGAGGATATGCTTCAGTTCTGGCTCTCGGAGTATAAAGTCGACGGCTTCCGTTTCGACCTTGTGAAGGGACTTGGAAACAATGATTCATATGCCAATCCGAATGATAGCGGGACGAACGCTTACAATGCGAGCCGAGTTGCCCGCATGAAAGCGCTTCATAACGCCATGCGCGTGGTGAATCCCGATGCATATTTCATCAACGAAAACCTTGCCGGCGCTCAGGAAGAGAATGAGATGGCAGCAGATGGCGAACTTAACTGGGCTAATGTGAACGAAGGCGGATGTCAGTTTGCGATGGGTTACACATCGGGTTCGAATCTGGCCCGCATGTGGGCGCCAAAAGATGGCCGCACCGCAGGCAGCACAGTGGCATATCTCGAGAGTCACGACGAGCAGCGTCTTGCCTATAAGCAGGATCAGTGGGGCGTGGCCGGCGTGAAAGGAAACCATAAGGTGAGCATGCAGCGTTGCGGTTCGGCTGCAGCTCAGATGATTCTCGTGCCCGGCTCGCATATGATATGGCAGTTCTCAGAGATGGGCAATGCGCAGAGCACGAAAGACAACAACGGTGGCAACAACACAAGCCCGAAAATCGTGAACTGGAATCTTCTTAACGATCCGGACAACGCCGGACTCGTAGCCAACTATAGGGAGATGATACGAATCCGTCTGGCAAATCCCGAGTTGTTCGCTGAAGGAAGCGACTATGAACTGTCGTTCTCGAGCTGGAAGCAGCGCACTGCATATACTTCAGCCGGGAATAAGGAGCTTTGCCTCGTGGTGAATCCGAGCGTCACCGATGCAGTCACAGTGGAGAATGTAAAATTCAAGAAGAGCAGCAATTCGGCTTATCATATCGCATCCTGCAGCTTTGATTCAGAGCCTACATTTGATGCAGCTGCCAAGACAATCACCGTGCCGGCCAACTGCTATGCCGTGATCACCACCACAGATATCACAGGTGTAGACGATGTAGTGTTCGAAGCCACGGAGTCAACGCGCATCTTCGGAACACAGGGTGCGATCCGCGTGGTCAACAATGACGGAGGCGTAGAAATCTATACGCTCGATGGCGTTCGCGTGGCTACGGCAGAAGGCGATGCCACCGTAAGCGTAGCCCCCGGCACCTATGTGGTACGGGCCGGCGGTTCGACAGCCAAAGTCATAGTAAAATAAACGGAGCAAAGAAAGCGGTTGGATTTCCTTAAAGGGTGTTAATTTTAGAGCAATTATGTTAAAATCCGCAGAAATGGGATAAAAAAAGCGAAAAAATTGCAGAAAATTTATGGAGATTCAAAAATATATATTACCTTTGCAGCGTTTTTGATAGCAAACATTGTTTTATTATTTTAAATTTCAAAGAAAATGAAGAAGTTAGTTTACTCGCTTGCTGTTCTTTTCAGCGTAGCACTCGTATCTTGCGGCGGCAACAAGGCTGCTGAAGCTACTGATTCTGAGACTGTAGCTGTAGAAGTTACTGAAGAAACTGCAGTTGTTGCCAACGACTCTGAAACTGCTGTTGTTGAGGCTGCTGCTGTTGCTGAGGCTCCTGCTGAGACTCCCGCTGATTCTGCAAAATAAGTAGAAACGCGCACAGCAAAGCGATTCAAAATCGTATCGAATCGGTGTTTCCCCTCCGGGAAGCGCCGATTCTCTTTGTTTGGCCGTTTGGTGTTAATTTGTTAACTTTGCGGATAATTCTTGAAATTCCAAACAATTCCTTCCATGAACAAGAAAGTAAAGGTGTTGATAATAGGGGCTGCGGCTGTGTTGTTGGGGCTGATTGCGCTCATTATCGTATTAATAGTTCAGAATAATGATAATGCGGTTGCCGTAGGGGAGGCGCAGGCCCGGGCCGACAGTCTGGCTATTGCCAACGACCAGTTGGTGCTGGCTAATGAGTTCGATCAGCTCAATGCGGATTTCAATCAATATGAGGGTCAGCAGATTCATTTGAAGAATGACTCGCTGATTATCCAGTATAACGAAGCCCGCGAGAAGATAGAGAAGCTGATGAAAGAACTTGATGCCGAGAAGCGGAGTCATAAGAAAGATATGTCGGCAAGCCGCGAGAAAATCAAGCAGCTTGAGGCGGAAATATCCACTTTGAAGGGAATAGTGCGTCATTATCTTGAGGAAATCAAGCGACTTGGCGAGGAAAACGAAGGATTAAAGCAGGAAATCCAGCAGGTTCAGCAGAAGAATGAACAGCTGTCGAATCAGGTTACGCAGGCCACAGCGTCGAATGAGCAGTTGACCCAGACGGTTCAGCTTGCCAAGAAACTTAACATAACCGGGGTATCATTCAATGCTTACAACAAGAAAGGGAAAGTGGAGAAGAATATCACCAAGGCCCGTCAGCTTGGTGTAAGTTTCACGGTGAGTCCGAACAATACGGCGGCGCCCGGTATGAAGGACTTCTATATGCGTATTATTTCTCCGGAGGGGGCGCTCCTTGGTGGCGGAGGTAGTTTCCGGATTGATGGCCAGAGCGTGCAGTCAACGGCCCATCGCAGTGTTGAATATGCCAATGAGGAGACACCGGTGTCTATTTATTGGGATGTGAATACGACGCTGACTCCCGGAGATTATACGGTAGAGGTGTTCTGTGACGGGTATAGACTTGCTTCGCGACACTTCACTATGAAGAAGTAGGCTTGGGAAGTTTAGGAAGTTTGGGAGACTTGGGAGGTTTGAGAGGCTTGGGAATGATGGGATGGTTGGGGTGATGGGGTTAGGGAGGGAATGAAGGTTTTTATTTTTCTTTTGGATATGTCGGGGAAAAATATTAACTTTGCAATTGCTTCGAGGAATGATGTCGGAATCGACGTCAGTTTCTGAAGTTTTAAGGATTGTCTTATGGTGTAATGGTAGCACTAAGGTTTTTGGTTCCTTCAGTAGAGGTTCGAATCCTCTTAAGACAACAATAAAAATGATATATCCGCTAAATCTTTGATTTATAAGGTTTAGTGGATATATCTTTTTTGTGTATATATCCCATTATTAAATTTTGCCCGCGGAAGTTAGCTACGCGACACTTGACTACAATGGGGGGAGCCTCCAGGCTCGCCCATGCGAATGATGAAAGCATCAGCGTGGTTATCCTTATACCCGACCAAGAAATAATTGCTTCTGCGTGATTCTACGTTCGCCTAAACTCCCCTTCATAACCATCTGTGGGCCGGACTCGCGATTATCAGTAATTCAAGCCAAAGTGCCACAAAGGTATGATATGCGCGTGGCCATATTCAATGTCATCTCTTACCACAAAGCCATTTGCAGAATCACCCAACTGCTTTTTTCCTTTTGATGCACCCCCGACTTCAAATAAATAATCCCCTATTCTAAAATCTGTAATTTTTGATGATGTAATTTCATTATTTACCCTCATCTGATTATAGAAAAAGGTTTCCCGGACATTCCCTGTATTAGTAGCTATCCCACCTAACGCATACATCAGATTGGGATTATCGACAAATACCTTCTCAATTTTCCCTAAACCCCTCATTCCACCGGTGTCATCCCTCAGCTGCCCGATCATACCGGACATCTCAAGATAAGAAAGATAATTTGGGAGATCATTTTTGCTCACCCTTATTTCCCCACATAGCTTGATCATATTAGGCTTATATGGCGCCGAGCGACTCAAAAGAGCAAGAAGTTGCTTTAGTTTCCTGCCGGTAGCCACGTTCATACCTGCATATTGCGGAATATCCGACTCTATTGTCTGATTTATCACCTGCTGAAGCCTAATCTCGTAGCCCGGCTGAAAAGAAAATGGATAATATCCTCTCTCAACATATTCCCTAAACAGGGGAATGGGATGAAAATCGGCTGGGTGATCTACCAGATGTTCAAGGATTTCATCAAGAGAATAGACAGGAAGCCGGATGCCTTTATACATTTCAAGGAACTCCCTGAATGATAACCCTTGCATTTGAAACATTAATGCCCGTCTGCTTAGGTCAACTGACCCCTTATGAATGTCGAGTATCGAACTTCCTGTGAAAATTACTTTAAGATTCGGATGAGTATCATATACTTGCTTAAGTTCTCTTGACCACTCCGCATATTTATGGATCTCATCAATAACGAGCAACAAACCTCCTTCTTTTACCCATTCATCAGCAAGCCCAACTATAGAATGAGTAGAAAAATAAGAATGGTCAGCCGATACATATAGAGCTTTATTTGTCTGGTGCGTGGAGAGGAGATATTGCTTAACCATTGTAGATTTCCCTACGCCTCTTGGTCCGACAATACCTATCATACGGTCTTCCCAAATCACTTTATCATACATGTAGCGATGGAATTGCCTTGGTGTATGCGCCAGTTCTTCCTTCATGTATGCTATTATATTATTATCTATCATACCAAATTCGTTAATATGTTTTTTCTACGGCCATTCTTTTCACAATCGAAAACTGAGTTTGAGAACTCCAAAACGGGGATAGCAATATAATTGCAAAAGTAATAAATTTCCTCTTGAGGGGGAAACTTTTTATGAGATATTTCCCCTTGAAGGGGAAATATTTTAATAATTTTATCCTCTTGAAGGGGAATTTGATAAATATTTGGCTCTTTAATTAATAAAGCACTATTAATGGATGGTTCTTCAGAGGGACTTGAGGAAAGAATCGAGGAGGGGGCGTAGTGTGGTAATCGGTATGTCATTCACTTCCACCGGGTGGCCGATATTCTGCAGCAGGATGAATGTGATATTGCCACACGTCAGGTTCTTTTTGTCGCGGGTCATAAGTCCGAGCAACGCATCTGTGTCTTCGGGGGTGAACGGAAGTGTCGAATAGTAGCGTCGCGTAACATTTTCGCGGTATCGGCTATGAATAGCCGGACTCAGCCCGCTTATTTTTTCGCTGAGGATCATGGCGAAATCCATGCCGAAAGCAACAGCTTCGCCATGGCTCATTGCTAATCCCCGGGATTGAGCGAGCATTTCGAAGGCATGGCCGGCAGTGTGCCCGAAATTAAGCATGCGCCTCAGTCCGTTATCCCGAGGGTCAATAGTTACGATTCGTTGTTTTTCTTTGGCAGAGTGTCGCAATGCGCGGCCGAGCAAATCGGAATTTACGAGAGGGTTACCTGCAATCAGTTCGTCATAGAGCAAATTATCCGAAATGACAGCCATCTTGATAAGTTCGGCGAGGCCCGAGAGCAATTCACGCTGTGGAAGGCTCTTGAGCGGCGCGGTGGAGAGAAACACCCTGGCGGGGAGAGCGAAAGCGCCGATTTCATTCTTAAGACCGTTGAAATCTATGCCAGTTTTCCCTCCTATGGCGGCATCCGCAGCGGCGAGCAGAGAGGTTGGCACATTAGCATATCTGATTCCGCGCTTGAACGTGGCCGCAGCGAAGCCGCCGAGATCGGAGACCACCCCTCCACCTACGTTGACGAGAATACTGCGCCGTGTAGCGCCGGCTTCTCCAAGCCATTTCCAGATGTCGGATAGAGTGTCGAGCGACTTATTCCCCTCGCCCGGCTCCATCACAAAAATAGAGTCCGGGTCGGGATAAATCGCCTGTGCGATCGGCTTCACGTTGTCGTCAGTAAGGAGTAACACTCGATCGTGGGGGGTAGCCTCAAGCCAGGCGGTCATGGAGGTTTTCAAGTCGTCGCAATATTCAATAGCCGAGTGAAGGGGGATGCCGGAGCTCACCTTCTCATTACGGTAGTTACGGAGGTCCTGCTCGAGGAAAGCGGCAAAATCTTCCATGGAGTCGAAAATCAAGTCGGCACCCTCCTTTTCGAATTCCTGCCGGGGGATAGGTCCGGTAGTGACGGCAATAGTGAAAGCACCGGCAGCTTTTCCGGCGCGCACGCCGAGCGGGGCGTTTTCTATCACAATTGCATCACAGGGGTTAAGTCCGGCTTTCCTCGCGCCGGTAAGATATGGTTCAGGGTCAGGTTTCCCCTTGGTGACATCAAGAGCGGTTACACGGAGATTAGGGTCGAATGCGCCGGGATAGTCTTGGTCGAGAGCCTCCAGCAGGCTTTTCTGGCCGCTACCCGTCACCAACACGCAAGGCAGACCGCCGCGGCGTAGAGTGGCAAGCATTCTGTCAGCTCCCGGCATCAGAGGCGCCTTTCCCATCTGCTTGAAGTAACGGCTCTTCACCGCATATAGCTCGGCGGCGCGTTCGGGGCTGACACCGTGGCCGAAAGCGCGGTGCATGAGAAGGTCGATTGTGGCCTTTCCCGTCATACCCTCGTAAAGATAGAATTCATCGCGGCTACAATTGACGCCGATTTCATCCATCATGCGTTTCCAGGCCAAAGTATGGCCCGGCATAGAATCGTAGAGGACGCCATCCATATCGATTAGCGCTGCCGATTTCTTACCGAATATAATGCTCATGGAGAAATTAATGAAAAGTGATGACTGCAAAATTACAAAAAAAGTTGTAATTTTGCAGTCATGAAAAGAGGCGATGCGATAATATTGGTGACACTGCTGCTTCTGATGATAGTCGGGTCTTGTGGAGGCGACCCCCGCAAATCAGAGGGCATGACGGCAGAAGTTATGCCGGCGCCTTGGGATTTGGTGGAAGAGGGAGAAGATCCGTTGCCGACTGCTCCGGTAGCGCCGTGGCCCGGAGAGGAGAGCGCGGAAGTATATATAGCCGGAGAAGAAACGGCGGATTCGACCATGATTCTACCCGAGGCCGATGAAGGTGATGCCAACTATGCGCCTGACTCAGTGCAAAGTTATGACCGGACACGATACCGCGGGCTCGGGCGACTGGCCGAAGTATTCAACGATTCCAACAAATATCAGTATGCCGCAGGGGAGCGGATAGGCATCCGCCCCATATCGAGTCTGGCGGAAGCCTATTATTTACGCAGGCCGTTGGTGAAGATAGAATCGTGCGATGTGTATCATGTCGAGGAGTTGACGCATTCGGTTCCCTATCTGGTCCCGGAGGCAGCCTCGCTGTTGGAGACGATAGGGCGCAATTTCCGCGATTCGCTTTCGAAGCGGGGCATTACGGGCCATACGATGCGCGTAACGAGTGTGTTGCGCACCGCCCAGTCGGTCAAGCGGTTGCGCAGAGTGAACCGAAACGCCACGGATTCATCGACACATAAACTCGGAACAACCTTCGATATTTCCTACGCGCGTTTTGACCATGACGGACAATCGCCCCGTCATAGCGATGAAGAACTCAAATATGTACTTGCCGAAGTGCTTCGCGATTTGAGGAGTCAGCGTAAATGTCTTGTAAAGTTCGAGCGTAAATCTCCCTGCTTCCACATAACGGCCACCGGCAAATGAGCCAATCATTTCAGGAATTTAAGGCTCGCGTTCAGTTAATTTTAGTAAAAACTTCCAACAAATAGACATCCACATTGTTCTTTAATTAGAAAGATGTATATAACCCAAAATTGTAAAAAAACGAAATTATGGATAAATTAAGTTATGCCTGGGGCATCGCCATGGGGCGTCAGCTTCAGGGAATGGGTATGAAAGACCTTAAAGTTGAAGACTTTATGAATGGCCTCAAGGCAGTTATAGAGGGTACGGAACTTGCCGTATCGCCTGAGGAGGCACAGAAACTCATACAGGATTACCTCAACGATCTTCAGGCGAAAGCCGAGGAGGCAGCCAAGAGCGCAGGCAAGCAGTTCCTTGAGGAAAACAAGAAGAAAGCCGAGGTTAAAGAGACGGCTTCCGGTCTGCAATATGTAGTAGAGAAAGAGGGCGAGGGAGCTCAGCCTACTGCAGAAGACGAAGTGACCGTGCATTACACAGGAAAATTGCTTGACGGCACAGTGTTTGATTCAAGCGTAAACCGCGGCGAACCGGCTACATTCCCGCTGAACCGGGTAATTCCGGGTTGGACCGAAGGTGTGCAACTGATGAAAGAGGGTGCTAAATATACTTTCTTCATTCCGTCTGACCTTGCATATGGTCCCCAGGGAATTCCGGGTGCAATTCCGCCACATTCCACACTTATATTCGAAGTGGAACTCATCAAGGTAGTCAAGAAGTAAACCGCCACATTAGAAATAATAAAAAGCAGATATGAAAAAAAGAATTCAGGGAGGACGCCTGTTCAGCAGATTGGCTGTGGCGATCGGCGTACCGGCCCTCGTAATGGGGATATCGTCATGTTCATCGAAAGCTGCCGAAAAAAGTGACAGCGACAGCGTGGTGATCGACGAGATATTATCGGAGCCGGAAGTCACTACTCCGCTTGACTCTACAGCCGCCATCTTCGCCGATCCGGCCAAGAAGTCGGAGGTAGCCACAGATTCTACTTATGCCGTAACGGAATCGGGTCTGAAGTATATGATTCTGCGGGAAGGTACAGGTAAGAGTCCTAAAGAAACGGATGTAGTGACGGTGCATTACAGTGGCAATCTTCCCGACGGGACTGTATTTGATTCAAGCTACGACCGTGGCGAGCCGACATCGTTCCCGCTCAACAGGGTGATTCCGGGCTGGACAGAAGGGCTTCAGCTGATGAAGACCGGCGGCAAGGCAGTGTTCTACATTCCTTCGAATCTGGCCTATGGACCTACGGGAACTCCGGGCGGTCCGATTGGTCCCAATCAGGATTTGCTCTTTACTGTGGAATTAATCGAAGTAAATTGATTATCAAGTAGATAAATGAAATTTAAAAATATTGGTACAATCGCCGCGGCCACGGTCGCGACGATTGTCGCGTCAATAGGTATGGGGGGATGTCAGGGACGCAAGATGAGCAATATGGAACCCTTGGGAGAGACCGTTGAGGTTGTTATCGATACTCCGGACACAGCGTCGACCGGTGTAGACCTGCATCCCGACAGAGACCTGATTGATTCAATCAGGTAATCGGGGCCGTGCGCCCCGTGGTTGGGCATCGCATCCCCTTAAATACTTTTTTACCTGATAAATGTGAACTTATGAACATCAAATCAATATTTCTTGCTATAATAGGCGTGGCCGTTCTCGGTCTTTACTCATGCGATTCGAAGCGGGGAAAAGATATTTCGGAATATGAAAACGCCAAGACCGGCGACTCGTTGCTCTTTTATTTCGTTCAGCTTCGCGCGCATGAATATTGGGAGAACGCCGAGAAAGACACTTCGATGCGTTCAGAGGAGGCGCGCGCCCGCTTCATAAAAGGTATTGAAAAGGGCTTCAATTCCGTGAAGGAGAGTGACAAAGATTATAATAAGGGCCTGCAGCTCGGAGTGCAATTGGGGATGAATCTTTTGAGGTTCGAGACAATGTATGACATAGAGATCGATAACTCCATCACCATTCCGAGCTTTCTCTATGGCTTACGCGATGGGCAACACAATCAGGAGTTCGAATATCAGGAGGAGTTTTACAGTATACTCAACCGTCTCAAGTCTATGCAGCGGGCTCGAGACCATGAGAAAGCGCGGCAATCACTTGTGGATAAGGCTCGAGAACATAAAATGTCGAAGATAGCCGATAATCTGTATTACCGCATAAGCAAGAAAGGGGAGGGTTCTTATCCCCAATATGGGCAGTCGGCCCACGTGCATGTGAATTTTGAACGCGCCGACGGTCATGATATAGCCGTTCCATCGCCGGGACTCATCACAATTGGGGCGCAGGGCATACCGGAGGTGCTTAATTCAGCGTATATGCGTTTAAACAAGGGCTCGGTCGGTCAGTTTATCACAACCGCGGAGGCACTCTTCGGAACGCGGATTTATATCATGGGAATGAAGCCTGAAGATGTGCTTTTGTTAACGATCACCATGAATGAAATCATATCCCCTCATGCATTATCCACTGATTCGATATGAACGTAAGACCAAAGAAAAGCCTCGGGCAACATTTCCTCAAGGATGAGCATATAGCTTCTCAAATAGCGGCTACGATATCGGTCGATAATCTTCCAGCTTTCGCCAGGCAATACGGAGAGCTGCCGATTCTTGAGATTGGTCCGGGCATGGGAGTGCTGACAAAATATCTGGTGGCGACCGGGCGTGAGGTGACAGCTGTGGAGCTTGATGCGGAGTCAGTTGCCTATCTTCACGCAACGCGTCCGGATCTGAAAGTTATAGAGGCGGATTTCCTGAAACTGGATCTCGGTGAAGTCTATCCGGGACCATTCGCGCTGATAGGGAATTATCCTTACAATATATCCTCGCAGATATTCTTTAAGGTGCTTGACAATATAGACCGCATACCGGTGGTAGCGGGAATGCTTCAGAAGGAGGTGGCCGAACGGATCTGTTCGAGGCCGGGTTCGAAAGTGTATGGCATACTTTCGGTGTTGTTGCAGGCGTGGTATGACTGCGAATATCTGTTTGATGTGGGGCAGGATGTGTTCAGCCCTCCGCCGAAGGTAACGAGCGGAGTGCTTCGTCTGACACGCAACACGCGGACTGAATTGGGCTGCGATCCGGTAGCTTTCAAGCGGGTGGTGAAGACGGCGTTCGGACAGCGGCGTAAAACTCTCCGCAATTCTCTGGCATCGCTGATTCAGCCGGGGAGTCCGGCTTTGGGTTCGCGGTTCATGTCGGAGCGGCCGGAGCGGCTGTCGGTGGAAGATTTTATAGAGCTGACTAATCTGATGAAATGAGACGAGGCCTGATATTTCTTATTGTTGTTCTGGCCGTGAGTTGCGGGGTGGCTCTGGGTGGAGACTTCAAGATCAGTCCAACCGGGAGGGCGCTTTTCGATATGGCCGCTTATGCTCCCTCCGATTCATTGTTCAGGCCCGGAGTGGCCATACCCGATGTAAGGCTCGGTGCGAAGGCTACATTCGATTCGTTCGAGGCCCGTGCGGATGTGTCTTACCGCTTCGGTAAGCTCTATCTTTCGGATGTCTATCTTCAGTGGAACATTAATCCGCAATCGTTTCTGAAGGGAGGTTTTTTCGTTCATCAATTCGGTTTGCAGTTCGCCACCGGAGCCTCGCACAAGATAAGCATGGAGGAGCCGATAGCACAGACGGCATTCGGCGAAGTCAGATTTTTAGGGGCAATGTATGTATGGCACGATTCGCGGTTTCATTTCGCGGGGTCTCTTTTTGCGCAACCTGAGGCGAGTGTGCTTCATGCCAATGAATTGGGAAATACGGGAGTTGGAGCCATTGCACGGTTCGTGTGGCACCCGACCACTGTTCCGGGGAATATCTTCCAGATAGGGGTGTCGGGATTAGGCAGAACACCCAATTTTTCGGGCGACCGAGAGAATCCCATATCCCGGTTTGGCGCGAATTTCCCGACGAGGGTGAACAGTATTCCACTTCTGAAAGCAACGGTCGACTCTGTCAGTTCGATTTTCAAGGTAACTCCGGAGTTGATATGGGTAAAAGACAGGTTTGGGGTTGAATCGCAGTTTTATTATCTATACGCGGCTCGCAGGCATCATCTCCCGGCATTCCGGGGATATGGTGCTTATGTTATGGCGCGGGTTCTTCTAAACCGGGGAGCCCGATATTCCTACTCGATGCCATCCGCCTCCTTAGCTACTCCTCCGGCTAAAAGCTGGGAACTGGTAGCGGGATATAGTTGGGTTAACCTCAATGATAGCCGGGCCGGAATATACGGAAGCATGGCCAACAGTGTGTCGCTGACCATGAATTACTACTTGAACAAATATATCACGTGGCGCGTGAACTATACGTATGCCAACAGAATAGAAGAGCCCGGGCTGCCGGCACGTCATGCCAATATCTTCCAGACGCGCATCCAGTTTGTGTTTTGAGGAGTTAGGAAATAGGGGTTATGGCAGGTTTGCCATGAACAGCATAAAAACGCAGAATGATAAATAAGAATTCTGCGTTTTTATGCTGTTCGTTTTTATTTAGCCCACGGCATACAAACCTGTTTGGGTAGGGGAATATGTGATATAGTGAGGTTATTTTTTGGCTAATTTTTTGAGTTCGTCGGCAGAGAATGTGATGACAATCTCTTTTCCGGAGGTTTCGCCTATGTAACGGTATTCGAAACCTCTGCCGAGACCGGAGAGAAGTTTAACCTGACCGCTCATAGAAATGTCTTTCAGCATATTCCGCATGTTGTCCTTGAGTTCCTCGCGACTATTCTCCATCATTTCGATATCATATTCATCTTCATCGACATTGCAGATATATACCAAAGCCGAGCCATTGTCTTCGATGCCGGTAACGGTGAGTCCGGTGTCAATTTTATAAGGCATTCTCTTTTTCTCACTTTTGATTTGGTTGGCAAGAAGCAGGCGTCCGCTCTCTTCCTCGCTCATCGGGTTGGCAGCGATCTGTTTAAGGTCTTCGGGGGTGAACTGGAGGGTGAAATCATCCTTGCTGCCGCGGTTTTTATAGACAACTTTCAGGCCGGCATCGGCATCCACCATCATATCGAGTAGTTTTTTGAGGTCACCCTGCGACAAAGAGAGGCGCATACTCTCCTTTGCAATCTCCGGATCGGCGCTGAGATCCTTCACATCAGCAAAATCCTTATTGAGAGTGAGGACGAATTTCACTTCATGCGAGTCGGAGTCATAAGACATCGAGGTCAGTTTTCCGGCCATACCCATATTCATGGGACAATGGCGCTGACCTGATTCGATTTGAGCTTTAAGAGCGGCATCTTTGGCGCCGCAGCCGGCAAGCCCCACAAGGGTGAGGGCAACCAGCATAAGATTCAGAATCTTTTTCATATTGTGAAAGTTTGTAATGGTAAATCTGGTGCAAAATTATTAAAAAGAAAGGACTTAAGCCTCAAAATACCAAAATAAATCACAACTACAACCTAAAAATAGACCAAAAGCGCCAAACCGTAGATGAAAATCCGGTAAAGAAAACCTATATAGCAGACCAATCTGTTTGCAGCAGGTTTTCTTAAAATAAAATATTGCTGTCCGATAAAAATTTTTAAACCTTTCAAAAATTTTTATCGGACAGCAATAATTAAAAATGAGCCAAATTATTGGTGCGTTTTCACCACCCATTTTGACCCATAGAGTGAATGAACTCACATCAAATTAATGCTGAAAGCTTTTGGAGGCATATAAGACTCTG
>JAIDDJ010000070.1 GCA_029055345.1 Muribaculaceae bacterium
GGAATTGCCGTAAGCCGTAACATGGAAGTGAGCTCTTTGCTCCGATAGCTCCGGCCATTTTTCCAATATGCGGTTCACTTTCTCCGGCCCTATACAATTCGGGGTCCTGAATTTTCCAAGAATTTCATTTCCGTCAGAAAAGCATTCTGTGGCGATGACATCAATTCTTCCGTGACTGCGTGCCCATGGCCGAATCCAATCTCCAATGCTGGCTGATACTATGCCTACATGGCAGCCCTCTTTCAGGGCTTCATCAAGCGCTTTGACAACCGATTCGCGCTCAATCCCTCTGATGCTTTCAGCGAAACTTTCGCACGCATCGTGGTAGTCTTTACTGTTTAATCCCCTCAATGTTCGAATGAGCACCCGTTCCTTAGCGATGCTTTCATCCCCCTTGAGGAGTCCGCGAATTATCGACGGGGATTCGGCAAAAAGTATCTTTAACATGCCGAATGGCCCGCGCAGATGCCGGATGAATCCGAAGAATGTGTCACGCCGTGTCAACGTCCCGTCGAAATCGAAAAATACGTATCTATCCATAGATAATCAGGATAAAGGAGAGGAGCCATAGCACGCAGCAACAAATTATGAAAGGGTCGCGGTAAAAGAGCCGTGTCGGGTCTCCGGAACTTCTTTTCACAATTGCCACCTGCATATACCTCAGGATTCCGGCCACGACGAAGATGGCAGTCAAGTAGACGCTGCCTGAGTGAAATCTTGCTTCTACCTCAGGTGATAGACTATATATGAGGTAGGCCACTAAAAGGCATGCTGAAAGAATGCCCATCGTCATGTCTATATATTCAAGCGAATACCCTGATGCAGATTTTCTTGATTCGGAGCCTTCTTCATTTCTGATCACGTCATCCCTTCTCTTGCCCACGGCTATGAAGAGGGTAAGCATGAAAGTCATGACTATAAGCCAGGGAGAGACCCATATGCCGCAGGCATAGCCTCCCGCCACAACCCTCAGCACGAACCCCGTGGCTATTGAAATCACATCTATTATAGCTATATCCTTCAGGAAATAGGTATAAGCCAGATTCAGGACTGCATAACCGAACATGGCGCCGATTGCTCCGGGGGTTGTCCTTAACAGGAAAAGTGCTGTAATAAATCCTGCGCACCCAAGTGTCAGCGAGCATCCCCATGCCACACTCCGGTTAACGAGTCCGGCTGCTATCGGCCGGTTTCGCTTCCTTGGGTGACTTCGGTCATAATCTCTATCATGGACATCGTTCAGGATATATATTGATGAAGAAATCAGACAGAAACACGCGAACACCTCAATCCCCATTAGAAGTGTAGGCCATACAAGAAGTTCACCCCCGAAAATTATCGGAAGAAACACGAACAAGTTTTTGGCCCAATCGCGGACTCGCAGCAAATCGAGGATTATCTTCATACCTGAAGAAGTTAATTCATTACACGGTTATTAAAACCAGCATATGTTTACAAAGATAATACAAAAACTTAAAAGCGGCAACCCCCCTTTTTTCAATGAGCCCCGAACCATGACATCGTCCCTCCAACATCTTAATTTCCTCCTGTTCCCATAATAATTCCGATTCCTCCAATAAACTTATAAAGCAATTAATAGGTTATATTTTTAAAGAAATATGAAAACAATTAGTTATGAATACCGAAAACATACCCACTGATGAAATCATGGAGGACGAACTGCGACCCTCTGATATAAATAGTAATGATTTGAAAACTTTTGAAGAATTGGGAGTGGCTCCCGACTTGCTGAAAGCCATTAACGAACTTGGTTTTGAGCATCCAATGCCTATTCAGGAGATGGTTATTCCTCACCTTCTCAGCAAGGAGGGAGACGTGGTCGGACTTGCCCAGACCGGAACAGGTAAAACAGCAGCTTTCGGTCTCCCGGTTCTTCAACGTATAGATACATCTCTCAATGCCCCTCAGGCCCTTATTATCGCTCCTACCCGTGAACTCTGTCTACAGATTGCCGGAGACCTCGCTGATTTCTCAAAATATATAGATGGCTTGCGGGTATTGCCGGTCTATGGAGGCTCAAGTATAGATAGCCAGATTAGGGCGCTTAAAAACGGCGTGCAAGTGATAGTGGCTACCCCCGGGCGACTTATTGACCTTATAAAGAGGGGAGTGGTAAAACTTGCGGATGTCCATACAGTAATTCTCGATGAAGCCGATGAAATGCTCAATATGGGATTCCTCGAGGATATCAACGAAATCCTGTCGCATGTGCCTGACGACCGCAAGATGCTCATGTTCTCGGCTACAATGCCTAAGGAAATTGCAGGTATAGCGAAGCGATTCATGCATGATCCCGTGGAATTCGTTGCGGGCAATAAGAATGAAGGCACCAAGAATGTGAAGCACATTTACTATATGGTAAAGGCGCATGACAAATATCTTGCCCTGAAGAGAGTAGTGGATAACTCGCCCAATATTTATGGAATCGTGTTCTGTCGGACCAAGAAGGAAACTCAGGAAATTGCAGACAAGCTTGTTGCCGACGGTTATAACGCCGATTGTCTTCACGGAGACCTATCGCAGGCGCAGCGCGACTTGGCCATGAAGAAATTCCATGACCATGTCACTCAGTTGCTCGTTGCAACAGATGTGGCAGCTCGCGGTCTTGATGTCAATGACCTTACTCATGTAATCAACTATGGGCTTCCCGATGATGTGGCAGTCTACACTCACCGCTCCGGGCGTACCGGTCGTGCGAATAAGACCGGCGTCTCAATCGCCATTATTCATAGCAAGGAAAAAGGGAAGATCCGCCAGATTGAAAAGATTCTTGGCCGGGAATTTGAATACAAGAAAGTGCCGACCCCGGAGCATATTATAGAAAAGCAACTTTATAACCTTGCCGACCGTCTCGAACGGGTCGAGGTGAATGAAGCTGAAATAGGCAAGTACATCAATGGTGTGCGAAAGAAACTTGAATGGCTCTCTGAAGAAGACCTTCTTAAACGTGTGCTTTCTCTTGAGTTCAACAGGTTGCTCGCTTATTATCAGCATATGCCGGATATAGATCTTGATGCTGATGTGTCGAGAGGACGTGACTCAAAAAAAGCGAATCGTGCGAATCGTGATTCCGATGCCGACAAGCGCTCCAGAGGTTCGCAGCGTGGCTTCGAGCGCCTCAAAATAAACATTGGTAAGAATTCCGGGTTCTTCCCCGGTAATCTGATGGATCTCATCAACCGGAATGTGTCAGGAAGAAAGCCGGAAATCGGTCGTATTGATCTTACACCGGATACAACTTATTTCGATGTCCGCAAAGAGGATGCCCGAAGAATCCTTGATGGACTCCGCCACACGGAATTCTTCGGTGATAAAATCCATGCCGAAAGGGTAAATGGTAAATCCGAAAGCGATGGAGGCTCAGCCTTGACAGATTATGATAAGGCCATGGGTAAAAAAAACAAGAAGGATAAAAAAGACTCCAAGAAGGCAAAGTCTCCGAAAAAGGGCAAGGCTCACGGTAATTATGACAAGTTTATTAAAAAATAAATCGGTAATGGCGGAATATAAATTGGGAATTTTTAGCCGGACCCGGTTCACACGTTTGTTTATATCTTTATTTGTCGGGTTGGGTTTCTTATCTTTTGAAGCGGTTGCTTCTGAGGTGCCTGTTGCGAAGGATACGGTATTTCATCCTACTGCCTCGCTTGCTTTCCTCAAAATGCCGGCCACTACTCTTGAACTTCTCGCCCGGCCTATGCGGGAGGATATGCTTGCCTACCTGGAGCATGACAGCATATATCAGGTGCCGAATGCGTTGGAGGGCTTGTCATATTTTAATCCTCCTGTTACCGATGACTTTCTGCAGGTTCAGGTCACCCCCGTCACTAAGTTCACTATAAGGATGCTTCCCGGAAAGAAAACTCCGGTCGTTGCAACGGCCTACACTGTCGGTGATTCAACTCAGGCCCGCGACACGCAGCTGCAGTTCTTCACTCCCGATATGAAGGAAATCAAACTTGAAAAGGTGATTAAGATTGCTTCCACCAAGGATTTTCTCGATACCAAAGGATTATCACGGGATGATCGCGACCGCCTTCTCTTTATGATTCCTTTTCCGACGGTAGAATATATTTTCAGCCCTGACGGCACAGATTTAAAGGCCCGTCTTACAGCCGGTGAATTTCTCAGTAAAGAAGTTAATGAGAAAATCAAGCCTTATCTGCGCAGGGAAAGGGTATACCGCTGGGATGGAAGCCATTACAAACTTGTCGATGATTGACCATCACTTCCGGATCTCAAACAAGAGGGGCTGTAGTTCAAAATGAAGATTTTTGACTCAGCCCCTTTAAGGTGAGATTGAATAGGTCTAAGATAATAATCCGATGAGGAGCATGGTCATGTGGGCTATTACTGCGGCCATAATGCCTCCTACGGTGTGGGCGAGTATGGCCTTATGAGTCAGTTCCCGATAGCCAAGCGAGTCGAGCATAGCGGTATGAGTACTTAAATACCCGCTCCAGCACATTCCGATTGCCGTGAACACGGCTATCGCATTTCCATCTATCCAGCCCTGTGAAATAAAGTTCGGCACAAGTCCCAGAGCAGCTCCGACTGCACCCAATGCGGTGATGGGATAGGCCACAAGATGAGGATCCTTGAAGCCGAAAAGCCATTCGAAAACAATATTGATTTTGCCCGCGAGCCATGGAAGAAGTGCCACACCCTCGTAGGCGCCCCCGGTATATTCGCCTGTATCCCCCGATGGTCCGAAGGTCAATATCATCACCAGGGTTGAAATTATAAGCACGCCGGGAATAATGGCAAGTCCCACATCGACTCCTGTCCGGCCGCCGTCAAGCAGGGAGTTGAGTATTCTTATGAAGGACGATTGGTGGGAGTCGGTGTCCTTCTTGGCGTCTTCATCATTCTCCAGAGCTACGGCATCTTCCGTGGCAAAGTGAGGATATTGCTTCAGAACGAAATATTGCATGATGCGCGTGGAGATAATACAACCGCAGAACGCTCCGAAGAATCCTACAAGCGGTTGCCAGAAATAGCCCTGGCCAATCATGAAGACAAGAACCAGCAGGCCCATCCCGAACGCTGTGCCGAAATTAGTCAAGGATATGAATTGGAATTTCTTGAAATAAGAACTGAATCGTTTGTCGGCGGCAAGCGAAATTATGGCCGGGTTATCGCTCAAAAATGTCATGATGGCGCCCAGTGATGCCACCCCGGGGAGATTGAAGAGTGGCTTCATCAGTGGCCTTAGAATCTTTTCAATGAGATTCACCACTCCGAATTCCACAAAAATCTTGCCGAGTGCTCCCGTAAGCACGCAGATGGCCATCAGATAGAATACGGTATTGAGCAGTAAATCATGCGCGGTATGCATCAGAGTGTTCAGCATATTGGCAGCTCCCATCACATGACCGATATAGTAGAAAAGTCCCCCCACTATCAAAAGACATATGGCTCCCGATAATGCCGCAGGTTTTTTACGGCCCGGTTTTCGAACCTGTGTTTTAGTTGACATTATAAAAAATGGTATCAGATTTAAAAATGCGTTTCATCTTTTGAAGACCTTACATATGTTTCGCCTTCAAATAGCTTTCATGGTTAGTGCTGCAAAATTAATCTTTTATCCTGATATTCCAAAAAAAGCCGCCCGACTTTTTATCGGACGGCCTGCCATATGCTCTTTTCTCTATTATTTCAACGTTGCTCCGTGCGGAGAGCAGACGAGAGTCTTGCTCGTTATGTCTTTTCGTGAGTCTTCGTTATATAAAGTTGCCTTTAATGTGATGTTATAACCAAAGTCATCCATTTCATAGCGAAGAGATTCCATAAATTTGGAAAAATCTTTCTTGGCGTCTGAAGTTGTGTATCCTTCAAATATATTTTCGCTGAGATCATCAAGATTATCAATAAGATCATTGGCTTGTGCCTTGGTGAAATCGCCATAGTCTGTAACTGACCATACGATAGAGAAATCATAAAGTGTAGAATCATCCGCGTCATCATCATTGCTGCTGCATGATGAGAATGATACAGACATGAGAACAACCATTAGCACTCCGCTCAGATAGGTAATTAATTTTTTCATTTTTCAGTTTTTTATTTGTTAATGAATTTTTACTCTGCAAAGGAATAAATAAATTTTAATATTTACAAATTTTTAGACCTCATTTAATAAAATCTGTTAATGCCAGAGTCGCAGATGTGCCTCGGATATCGCTTTGCAGATTCAGGAGCATAGCGGGCTATG
>JAIDDJ010000071.1 GCA_029055345.1 Muribaculaceae bacterium
CCCGAACCTGCCGCTCCTATCCGACCCTAAAAATAAAAAAGATCCGCGCCGTTCCGGCCCGTTCCGCGCCAACTGGCGTCGCCACAGTTCCGCGACCCCTAAGCACCCCTCAGTTCCCATCCCCTCGACCCGATGCGCGAGTCAGGAGACTCCCGCCACTGTAATCATTTCCCGCGCCTTTCTGCGTTCGCTCTTTCATTTATCGGATCGGACGCGATTACTCGCGTCCCTACTTTTGCCCATTCCGCGCGATTCCGGCCCTGCGGTCGCAAAGCGACTCGCATAGCGTCGTTTACCTCCGGCCAACTGGCCCGAACCTGCCGCTCCTATCCGACCCTAAAAATAAAAAAGATCCGCGCCGTTCCGGCCCGTTCCGCGCCAACTGGCATCGCCACAGTTCCGCGACCCCTAAACATCCCCTCAGTTCCCAACCCCACGACCCAACGCGCGAGTCAGGAGACTCCCGCCACAGTAATCATTTCCCGCTTTCGCCCTAATAATGACTCCATAAAACGATTTAGGGGCCCGGCCTTTCGGCCGAGCCCCTAAATCATTATTTAGAATTGAACTGTGTTTCAGTTCATTGTCAGTTTATAATCAGTCAGAAATGAACATCACTTCACAACTTTCTCACTGTGGCCGTTCTTAACGCGGATGTAGACACCCTCTCCCGGGTTCTTCACCTCTACACCCTGAAGATTATACCACCGTTCCTCACCGTCACCATCCGTGATAGTAGTATCTATACCCGTTATGATACCATTTTCGTTTATGGTTCTAACTTCACTTCGTGCGCCTGCAGGGTGCTCGGCAAACATATGCAAGTATGTAGCGTTTCTGGGAATCTTTATAGTCGTATTTTGGTCAACCGAATTTCCTTTTGACAAGATTTCATCATGAGTGGTGATACCGTCTACGGAGCTCCGACGCGGTCCATTTACAATCTCGCTCACGGGGGCTTCATAGAAGTAATAATACTGATGATCATCTCTATCGTTCCCTTCGAGCATTAGATAACCCAACCAGTTGTCAAGATCTGTCTGTTCAGATTCAGGGAGTCTTACCCATACAGGTCTATCTACCGGTTTATGGGCTATCTTAACCTCAATCTGAGGAATCGTGGCATCAGCTTCATTTCCGGCTGAGAAAGCAACATCGCGCGAAATACCCGTCCAACCGGAAACATACGTTGTATTGGATCCGTTTGCAGTGTGTGAAGCCCAGGAATTTCCTGTAAGTGTGAAATCTTCCATCACTTCTTCCAACTTAACTTCATTACTTGGACGGAACGTGATTTCAGAAATGAAAATACCCTCCGTTTTCGCCATTTGGGTTAAGTTTTCATTCTTAAACGTAATTTCCGTTTCATAGGGATGGTCAGTATTATTACCACCAAGGATAAGACCCTTGTCGGTTTCTGTCAGTGTGCCGCTATCACCCTTCTTGGCAAACTTAGCCACGATGGCTCCGTTCGCATTTGAATAGTAGGTATCCGAGTCCACTTCATCATTTGTCGCACCTTCTGTTGCCAGATTTATAAGGACAGTGGTGCTCGTCAATGCGGGTGTCTCTTCAATCTCGATCGCGCTATGGAATCGCTTGTCAGTATACTCGAATTCTTCAACATAATTTCCATCTTTGTCATAACCCTCAGCGATCGGAGTAATGATAATGTAAGCGTGCGACAAGTCAGAATGCATGAGCTGACTGAATGAACTGCTTTCAATTATCAAATCCTGGCAGAGAATGTTGTTTTCATTGTCATAGAAATAAACCTCAGTCTTGAGTTTCTTAGCCAAAGGACAGGAGAAATTAACCATACTGTTCCAATCCGTGCTTATTTCGTATTGGTTGTTATCAAAGTCCGTATTCTCCCAATCATAAGTAAGATTCTCATAAAGATCTGTAATTTCTAGAGGTGCAAATTCAGTTGATCCATCTTTGCGCTCGGTTACAACGAACTTCAGCTCCGGCACTATTCCTCCTATGATTTTCAAATCAAGCGGGGCGTCTTCAGCAATCAATCCCTTATCATTCTGTTTGATGCGTGCGATTATCATCTCCTTGGTAGATTCTGTGGCCTTCAGGAACTTGAAGGTAGCCTGTTCGCCATCGAATTCTACAAGTTCCACATATTCCGGATTGACAATCACTTCAAGATCCTCCTCGCCGTCATAAGCATCCAATAATTCATTATCAGGATCCTCTTCGGGAGCAATGCTGAGTGTCAATACTTCTCCGACATTGTAAGTATCTTCATGTTTCTCCCATTGCAGAACGATGTTCGGTTGATTTTCTTCCTCTTCGGGTAACACTGTAGGCTCAGCTTCCACGCTGCCTCCATACACAACCGTATAGCCGGGGTCAGTTGAAAGGTCAAGAATAGTGCTATCCTCCATGTCAGTATCACCGGTATGAGGCATAGGATAATCCTGTTTGCAAGGAGCGGATTTCTCTGCTGCTTCTGCGCGTCGCGGAGCTTTTGCAAGCTCAGTCTCGGTCGGTGACACGGCGTCCGGGAAGTCATTGACCTTGACTATGGAAGCGTTGCCGCCTGCATCCTTGAAGTCTATGATCACATTGTCATCTTCGTCAAGAGTCAGTGGCTTCATGTCTGCTCCATACGCAAAGAAGTAGACGGGCGAGATCACAATCTTTGGTGCGTTGAAATTGCCCTCTTCATCTGCCGGAACATTGCGAGCGATTACAGTATAGCGCAATGCATCATAGTCATATCCGGCAGGACCACCATATTCCTCATCCTGGTGATAAGCGTGACCCTCTGCAGGAGCCTTATGGGAATCATCATCATGTTTCACAAGATATTCATACGACTGATAATAATCGGTTCCGGGCACGTATGACTCGATGTGGAAGAAGGATGACTCAAGCGTTAGAGGATTTTTCTCCGGATCCGAGCTGCCGATAATGATATCAGGAGTATAATTGAAATCGCTGTGTCCGATATATTTCCAGTCGGCATATTTCTTGCCGTCTATTTCCTTCTCGGAGCCTTTTACCTTCACGAGCTGCACGTCTCCTATATTCATCTCCGTGCGTTCGGAATTGTTGGGAGCCGGGGCTGTTGTCTTCTGGTCACCGAAGTTTGACAGGCACTGGCCGTAAGCATCCGTGCCGGAATTGCCTACATAGGTAACCTTCGAAATCTCGATCTCAGGATAGATTGTTGATGTCGGGTGAACGTCATCGATACGGAAGCGGTAGACTGCATCTCCTTGCTCTGAATCCTTTTCAGTATCCATGTAGACGCCCGAGCCAGAGAGAAGCGTGCGTACCGGGTTCTCCGGATCTGTCATATCCAGTCTGTTGAACCTGATATCGTAATAGATATCATATTTTTCGAGGATATGCTTGGAAATGTTCGGACGGTGGAACTTGAAAATCAGATTCAGGTGACGCGAATTCAACTCATTGATAGGAATAAGAACTTCGGAATTGCCCATGCCTTCTACTGCGGAAGGTACGCTCAGTTTCACGAATTCAGTGTCCTGATTATCCTCTGCGAGCGAGGGCGTTTCATCGCGCTCATATTGATATTCATAGGTGAAGCCGTAGACTGAAGGTATCTTCGGAGCTACTTCTGCAGTAGTCTCTGTGCTGAATTCCTTGGGTTCTTTTCCTACTGCATAGTGCAGTTGCGTTGTGAGGGTTTTGGCTCCCAAGTTGCCCTGATTTTCCACCATGGCGCCGTAATATATCACTTCTTGAGCTTTCTCCCCTTCCACATATGAACCGTCTGCATTTGTCGGTCTGCGCTTGAATTTGTTCTCCAATGCAGTGTATGTGCGCTCAGATGTCACTACTTTCGGAGAATCGAAGATCACGTCATCGGAATTTTCAAAGTTCGAATAGAAGTCATCTTGATTGAGTGCGAACACATAGTAATCTGATGTCCATTCGAAATACTTCGCATGCTCATCATCAACGTTGATGTAGCTGTTGCCGAATATTTTGTTGAACTGCTTTTCCGAAATCTGTTCTATCCATACTTTGCGGCTGTTATTGCTGCCGTAGGTGTGGTCTCTCTGGATCATGTAATGATAATGGTTGTCGCTCTCGACGAGTGTGCCATCTTCATTCACGAGGTCATTACGGTAGTTGATGTAAAGCGGCTTCGTGGCATCATAATGTCCGTCAAAGATAAGCCGACTGTCGAAATCTTTAGGATCAAGGAGCAGTTCTCTACCGGCCTCGGTGAGACGCAGAAGCTGCATCGGACGGCATTCGGGGAAAGCTGTCAGGCTGTTGTATTCCACTACTGACGGCTGATAGCCCGGTTTGAATGCACCTACCCAGAGAGTCTGGCCCTCGTTGAACGTGATCACTCCGTTTGTATCATCTGCCTTGCCGTTCCAGGGCTCGATTAGTGTACCTTCGGAAGCGCTGACTGTGCCGTCCTGATTGAAGGTTACGCTCGGTTTCGTGCTGTCGTCTGATACTACGTAGTAGTAAATGGCATCTTTAGTGTAGGTCTCCGGACGCATCACGTGGACAGAGATCTGGCCGGTTTCCTTTGTCGGGTTAGTGATGCGGGGAGCGGCAGTTTTGAAATTGAAAGTGGCTGACGAGCTCTCGCTGTAGACATCCTCGAAGTTGGATACTGCAAAGAGTGTGCGTGTCCCGTCGATATAACGGATGTGCTGATCGTTCTCGTCGACTACCTCATTTCCATCAACATAAACCGTGATCTGATTCTCACTGAACGACTGATAGTCGGGGAGCGCCGGATTGTGGCCGGCTGCCTGCCATGACCGCATCAGTTTTGCCTTTTCGGAGGTCTTCGGGTGCTGCTCGATTACTACACGCACCTTATTATTAAAGGTCTTGCCATCCTCATAGGCAACGTCAGATGCCACCGGCTCTTCCGGATAAACCGTGATTGACGGCTTCTCCACGCGGTTTGCTCGGCGATAGATGCGAATCGGGAAAGTCCCTGATTTGCTTCTTGTTGATGAATCATAACTATTATCTAACGCATATACGTTAAAGTGTATGGCATTACCGGCGGGATTGAAGCGAACGAAATATTGTTTGCCATCCGTTCCGTTGAAGAGTATTTCTCCCTTATCAGTGAATGTTCCTAGTTCGCCTGAATAACTGGTTGACCCGGAGTGCTTAATATTGATATAATCCTGTTCTACATCATATCCATCGATTTCAGCAGGATCAAGCACTCGGATATTACCGTTCATCATTCCTCGTTCATCTAAATTTTCAGGAAGATCAACAAAGGAGAACAATTTTGCTTTCTTTACCTGTATATAACGATGGAAGATTCGTTCATTATTTCCAGAACCTACTGTTGGATTGTCGGTGTCGAGAATCTCTCCGTCATTGTTGATATCTAAATCCTCATTCATCACCTGGAACAGGAATGGATAATCTGGATTTTGGGCTGAAGTGTCAAATTGCTTTGTGAGACGAAGCACGTAAGAATCATCACTTACCATCAGACGCTCTCCTGTGGTATCTCCTTCGGGGAATTCAACAGGAACTGCTTCATAGTAGTCTCTGACATCACTGTCAATAAAGCGATACGGAGAAAGCGCATAATAAAGCCCACCATCTTTTGTGTAATCGCCAACTCCTGCTTCTGAATTGAAAGGTTCGCCTGATACGATGATGAACTCTTCGTTCTCGCGAAGCTGGTCGCCTTTCTTCACCATCTCGAATACATCATATCCCAGAGGGGCATTGGAATCAGTTACGCGGATAGTGGTAGTGACTGTGGTTGCTCCGTAGCTGTCAGTCCCTTCTACAGTGGCAGAAATGATGGTTGTGCCTTGAGCTATAGGTGTAACTTGGCCTTTATCATTGATTGTGGCAACTTCGGGGTTGCTTGAGCTGTAAACCACCGGATAGTTATTGGTATTGGAGAGCTGTGGAGCATTGTCCCAGCGGCTTGTCGCGAAATCGTAGACATATCTTGCTGCTGTCCAGTTGATCACAGCTGCCTCAAGTTGTTTCTCTTTTATTTCGAGAGTAACTTTTCTGGAGCTTGTCTGTTCTCCCTTTGTAGTCACTGCTGTTATGGAGCATGCTGATTTCACTTTTACGGTGGCACCATCTTCGGTATATTCTACCTTTCCTGCGCCTGAAGGACTCAAAGTAACTTTTACACCAAAGTCATCTCCGGCTTTCTTTATCTTGACGATATAGCCGGAAGCAAGCTCGGAGGGAAGAACCTCTATCGAGTTTTGTGCATAGGCTTCGCCCTCGCTATTGACAAACTGAGGCGCATCGGCTCCGACTACATGGAGAGTGTACTTGGCTGCTTCTTCCGACTTGTAATTCTTATCGGTGCTGTCAACTTCAGCTGAAATCTCTGTGTCGCCAATCGTCTTGGGTCTAATCTGGCCCATCGTTGCAGTAGCACTGGATATGATAGCGACATCCTCGTTTGAAGATGCATACTTGATAGTTACATCCTCAAGGGCAACAGTTTCAGGGCTGACGGAAAGCACCGGCTTGTCTCCTTCCCAACCGAAGTCTATATCATATGTATATTCGTCCTTATCCCACGACAAATTTACCTCCTGCTTAGGCACTACGAGGTAGTAGAGATATACATTGGAGGAATTGCTGTTGGCATAAGACTTGAATAATTTATTATCGTAATAAATTATTTTCTTATTTTGGGTAAAATTAAAAGTGTCATAGGTGTTTCCATGAGTAATTTGGACGTTCGCAACATTTGCTTTTGGGTCATTTCCACTATTAAAAGAAGAAGTACTGCTTCCGTTAACAGTCAAATACTCTCCCGTAGAATATCTTAAAGCGTAATTAGTAGCTCCTTCTTCAAGTGTAAATACGGCGACAGCACTAACATCAACTAGTATTGGAGAATCCTTAGTTAAAGTAGACCCTTCAACGGAAGTGATTGCTCCTGCAACTTCTGGTATTTGGTCGTCGGAGGTCAAAGGCTTTGGGGATAAAGAAGTCCAATTAGTTGATACTACTACATATTGTCGACCAACTTGAATGTCTTGGGCTGATTTTACACGTTCGAACCGCTTTATAGCTTCCGGATCTATGACTTCCAGTGTACATGAAGCAGAACAAGGTTTTAAATTATCATTGCCCGCGAATGAAACCGTCAATGTGGCGGTTCCGCTTCCTTTAATAATGAAGTTATTATCGTTTGCTAACGCTACATTCTCGTTAGAAGAGGAAAAAGATACTTCGCCCCAATCTATATCGGTAGGAGAATATGTATAATGCGGATTAAAGGAGTCCCCAATATTAATATCGGTTCCTAATGTCAGAGAATATTTTTCTTGATCGAATTGCATTGATGTGTCAAGCTTGCCTGACTCCTCAACCACTTTGTAGAAAGAGAGTTTATCAACACCAATAACTCCGTTCGCGGATGTTTTTGGCATCGCTATTTCCAGTTGATAATATTGATTCGGGGCAGGAGAAGGAATAACAAATTCCCAGTCAGCCGTAGCACCTTTGGAAGTCCCTAGGTTTTGATTTTGTAATATAATTTCACTACCAGGATTAAATGCGGAGTTGGATGCAACCTTCAGCTTCACTGATGTTGGTACTCCAGCATTCCATCTCGATACTGAAACAACCACCTTTGAAATTGCATCTGAAATAGGATTGTCATTTTTGATTGTGGCTGTTGAAGCAGCATTTTTGGAACCACAACGGATGTTTGTCCAACCACTTTGATAATTGTTGTTATTAAAATTAGCCATAGTCCAAGTGGTATTGCCATCCTTACCATTGGAAGTTTTAGTTGCGGTATAACTTGAAACACCCGGCCAAAAATCTTTGTTGTTTTCGAATGAAAACGCTAATTCTTCCGCTGCCAAGGCCGGGAAGACAACAAGCGTCGCCAGAAAACTCAGTAGAAATTTTCTCATGTTTGTTAGGTTTTTGTTTATTTATTCGTTATTTTTTCAAGTTAGGATTAGTCGCACGGCAAGATTTTGATATTCACCAATTTGTAAATTACAATCCAAACCGCTATATTTCTAAACTGCAAAGATATATATAATGCCGTGATTTTAAAAAATTTTTATCAAAAAAATTCTTAAAATCAATATTTTGCCCCTCCTGTCCACTCGAACAAACTGACGAATGCAGAACCCGCAGAACCTGACTACAGTGGCGGGAGTCTCCAGACTCCCGCAAACCGGACCATAACCAATTCCCGCGCCTATCCGCGTCCGCCCTTTCTTTTGTCGGATCGGACGCGATTAATCGCGTCCCTACATTTGCCTATTCCGCGTAATTCCGGCCCTGCGGTCGCGCAGCGACTCGCATAGCGTCGTTTACCTCCGGGCCAACTGGCCCGAACCTGCCGCTCCCATCCGACCAAAAATATAAAAAAGTTCCGCGCCGTTCCGGCCGGTTCAGCGCCAACAGGCATAGCCCCTGTTCCGCGACCCCTAAACTCCCCTCAGTTCCCATCCCCACGACCCAACGCGCAAGCCAGGAGCCTCCCGCCACAGTAATCAATTCCCGCGCCCTTCCGCGTCCGCCCTTTCTTTTGTCGGATCGGACGCGATTAATCGCGTCCCTACATTTGCCTATTCCGCGTAATTCCGGCCCTGCGGTCGCGCAGCGACTCGCATAGCGTCGTTTACCTCCGGGCCAACTGGCCCGAACCTGCCGCTCCTATCCGACCAAAAATATAAAAAAGTTCCGCGCCGTTCCGGCCCGTTCCGCGCCAACAGGCAAAGCCCCTGTTCCGCGACCCCTAAACTCCCCTCAGTTCCCCCTCACAAGTTGCGCGAGCCAGGAGCCTCCCGCTACCGTAATCAATTCCCGCACCCTTACGCGTCCGCTCCGGAATACTCGAAAGGATCGAACCCGGAATGAAATCAGAACCTAAACCCAATAACCAATACCTGTTGCGAACCTTAATTTAATCCAGCTTGTTGGATTCTGTATCAAGAAATAATATGGAATCTCAGATTTTTTTTCTATATTTGTCGTAGATTTAAATCTCATTCAATTAAAAGAACCAATCCGTTCTACATATGTCTCTCCGACATTAAAAATTTTGTTGAATGAGATTTTAGATAACAAAAAAATTACACCCAAAAGATAAGATGGACAGGAAGTCTCTTGATTTTGTAACTTATATTATCAGCAAACTGGCTTATCATTTGAAACTCAGCCAGAGAGATGTATACGATCGTTTAAAACGTTCAGGTATATTGTATGATTACATAGTACCCTCCTATGATGTGCTTCATACATTCAGTTCCAGATACTTAATGGAAGATTTAACCGACTATATGAAAAAGAAAGGAGTGCTATCTTAAATGAAACTATATCATTCATCCAACGCCGCAATAAACTGCCCGGATATCGTTCATTCGCGAGACTACCTTGATTTTGGCAAGGGTTTCTATCTAACGACTCTTTATGACCAGGCTGTAAAATACGCTCAGCGTTTTATTCGCCGTCAGCAAAACGCATGGCTGAATACTTATGAATTTAATTTCAATCCCCATGAGTGGAAAGTCCGCAAATTTGATTCCTACGATAAAGAATGGCTTGATTTCATTTCTAAATGCAGGGTGGGAGAGGATGACACCGATTATGATATAGTAATTGGAGGAATTGCCAATGACAAGGTGATTCAGACTCTTGACCGTTATTTTGAAGGAGAACTAACGAGTGAACAAGCTCTGGGACTACTTAGATATGAGAAACCTAATAATCAATTTTGCATTCGGTCACAGAAATTATTAGACGAATGCTTAATATATATTGAAAGTCAACAGCTATGACTCAAGAGAGCAACTTGGCATTAAGAGCAGCAAAGGTAGCAAGAGTAATCACAAGTCTTTGCGACCTGTTTAATATTTCGTTGCAGGATGCAACTGATTTATATTACAATTCCTCAACATCAGAATTAATAGAAGATGGTGTTGCAGATTTGCAATGTCGAAGTGACAAGTATCTCGCCACATTAATATGGGAGGAATTCCAACCCCAAACAATGTGTAAATAAAACTTCCCGCCAGCCACAACATCAGACCCGAACGCAGTAACCCGCAGAACTTGACTACAGTGGCGGGAGTCTCAAGACTCCCGCAAACCGGACCATAACCAATTCCCGCGCCGTTCCGGCCCGTTCAGCGCCAACAGGCGAAGCCCCGGTTCCGCGACCCCTAAACTCCCCTCAGTTCCCATCCCCTCGACCCAACGCGCAAGTCAGGAGACCTAATCAATTCCCGACCTAAATAGTTAGTTGATTCAGAACGGCAACCCCGTGCCGATATAGCCAACCTTTACCTCCGGTCCGAAAAGTGATGCCCGCGGCGGCCGATGCTCATCACACAGCCCATCAGCCATCTCAACACTCAGACCCATCTCATCAACCCCGAAAAACAATCCTTCCCACTTCCAGTACCAGATTCCTCCATCCTCCATCGCCTGCCACTCGGCCACAACCCCCGGCAGCTCCAGTACGCGCGTGAATGAGTCCCCGATTCTTATCGTGCCGTCAGGACCCGCAACTCCGTGTGCGTCTCCCTCAAGAGCGATAATATCAACCTGTTTATCCATAAAATCGTAAACTGTAAACTGCGGCACATCCGCTAACCTGAACGTATACGCTACCGCGTCAGGCGTGTCAGATATTTCCACATTATCATACAGATTAGCCACAGCATCGGGCAACGATACTATCTTCTCCCCGACCTTCACCGGGCCCAATGAATCCACAGTCAGATTGAATACCGTATCGCCGGCTATCGGCGATACTATCTCCGCCGTCAGCACCGAATCCGAATCGGCGCCCCCTTCCGACTTATGCCCGCCCCCACACGCGCTAAGCAAGGCGGCCACCGGCAAAATCCAATGTAATATCCTTCTCATCCTCAATCAATTATTAAAATTTTTATTTAAGATTATTATTACTTATAAAACTTATAAATCTTATAAAACTCATCTCCCCATCACCCC
>JAIDDJ010000072.1 GCA_029055345.1 Muribaculaceae bacterium
CTCCCTCAGAGATTCAAGATTTTAGCTCAAAAAGAGCCCGCCCTGCATTTAACATTTTTTATTGGATGGAGTCTTAGTGTTGAAAGTATTGGAGATATGAAATTAAGAGTGTTAATAGCCCTGTTGCAGAAAGAGATACGGCTGATGAGCCGTAATCCCCTGATTCCAAAAATCATTATAGTAATGCCATTAATGGTGATGCTTATTCTTCCTTTGGTTGCCAATCTTGATGTAAAAAATGTGGAGGTGGCAGTCGTTGATAATGACCACAGTCAGCTGTCGCGACGGTTGATTGCCGATATAAATGCTTCCGAGTGTCTGATAGTCAGTTCAGTAGCGGGAACTTACAAGGAAGCCCTCACCGCTGTGGAGAGAGGTGAAGCCGATGTCTTATTGACCATTCCTCCCCATTATTCACGCGATTTGGCATCGGGAAACGTATTGATAGATATAGAAGCCAATGGTGTGAATGCCACGAAGGGGATGTTGGGGGCTCAATATGTCTCCCAGTCCGCAATGCTTACGGTCAATAATTGGATATCTGAAACCGGAATTGTCATGCCATCTGAGGAAATAAGCGTAATAAATCTTTATAATCCCACGCTCAATTTTCGGAATTATATGATTCCGGCTCTAATCGTTGTGCTCCTAATAATAATCTGCGGATTCCTGCCGGCTCTTAATCTTGTAAACGAAAAGGAGTCAGGGACAATTGAAGCCATGAATGTTACTCCTGTAAGCCGTCTTGTGTTTGTTTTGTCAAAGCTTATTCCATTCTGGATTGTGGGTATTATTGTGGTTTGCGTCGGAATGTCAGTTGGTTGGCTTGTATATGGGCTCAAACCGGAAGGAAATGTCGGTGCCATTCTCCTGGCCTCCCTTTTGTTTAGTTTTGCTATGTCGGGCCTGGGAGTGACAATCGCCAATAAATCCGCAACAATGCTTCAGTGCATATTTGTATTGTTTGCCTTTATCATGATTTTCCAGATAATGAGCGGCCTGTTTACTCCAATAAGTTCTATGCCTGATTGGGCTCAGTATATTACTTACGCTATTCCTCCCCGTTATTTCATAGAGATTATGCGCTCTGTATATTTAAAAGGTGCTGGAATTATCGATTTATGGACTCAATACGCAGCAATAGCTGCATTTGCCATTTTCTTCTCCTTGCTCGCAGCATTTACCTACACCAAACGAACGTAAGAGCGCGTTGCCCTTCATCTGAAAATTTTTATTAATTTTGTAAGGCGTATTAACCTAATGTGCCTTTCATTTCTTTATAGTTGCGATTTTGAGAATCTATTATGGTAAGCTATCTGCAAATTGAGAATCTGACTAAGTCATTCGGTGACAGACTTCTTTTCTCCGACATAACTTTCGGAGTTTATGAAGGTGATAAAATTGGTATTGTTGCCCGCAATGGCGATGGTAAATCCACATTCCTGAATATTCTAACAGGAAAGGAAGATTTCGATTCCGGCAAGGTTACCTATCGTAACGGTATCCGTGTGGGCTATCTAGAGCAGATGCCACCGATGCCTGAAGGTATGACGGCTCTGGAATATGCCACCCCGGCTCAACAATCCGGAACCGATGATTTCTGGAACGGCACCGATCTTGCCCGCCAGATGCTTACGCAATTCAATATCAAAGATGTCAATATGCCTTTAAGCCAACTCTCCGGAGGACAGGCAAAAAGAGTGGCCCTTGCAAAAGTGCTCTTGGCCAAGCCGGATATGCTTATTCTTGACGAACCCACCAATCATCTTGATATAGAAATTATTGAATGGCTTGAGAATTATCTTTCGCGTCAGCGTGTCACTCTGCTGATGGTGACCCACGACCGATACTTCCTCGATAAAATTTGTTCCAGAATTATTGAAATTGACCGCCAGCAGATTTTTTCTTACGATGGTAACTATGACTATTATCTAAGAAGAAAACAAGAACGTGAGGAAGTTCTGACAGTGGAACTTGCAAAAGTAAAGAATTTACTTCGCACTGAGCTGGAATGGATGCGCCGTCAGCCTCAGGCCCGTGGTTCTAAAGCTAAATACAGAATAGATAATTTCCATCAGCTTGAAGACAAAAGTAAAGTCCGGCTTGGCCAACGGGATGTTGCGCTTGACGTGAAGTCAAGTTACATTGGCTCAAAGATCTTCGAGGCGACCAATGTGTCAAAGGCTTTTGGAGATAAAATAATTATGAAAGATTGGTCATATACATTTGCCCGTTACGAGAAAGTTGGAATTGTCGGAGGCAATGGCGTTGGAAAGTCTACCTTTATCAAACTTCTTCTCGGATTGCTTCAACCCGATTCGGGTGTATTTGATATAGGACAGACCGTTCGGTGGGGATATTACAGTCAGGAAGGGATGACGGGCTTTGATGAGTCAAAAAAAGTGATTGATGCAGTCAGGGAGATTGCGGAAGTGGTAAAAGTTGATGAGAAGACCACAATTACAGCTTCGGCTTTCCTTTCTAAGTTTCTTTTTACGCCCGAGACCCAGCAAAAATATATCGCGAAGCTCAGTGGTGGGGAAAAACGCCGCCTTTACCTCGCCACTGTGTTGATGCGTAGCCCGAACTTCCTCGTGCTCGACGAACCAACCAATGACCTGGATATAATGACTCTCGCTGTCCTTGAGGATTATCTTGTCAATTTCAAAGGTTGTGTTATTGTGGTGAGTCATGATCGATTTTTCCTTGACAGGATTGTCGACCACCTCTTTGTGTTCGAAGGCGATGGTAAGATTCGTGATTTCCCGGGTGATTTCTCCACCTATCGGCATTGCGTCGCCATGGAAGAAAAAGAAAGGAAGGCAGCGGAAATCCCTGCCGGGACTCGCGACAATGGGATTACAAATACATGGCGCAACAAGGATTCCAAACCGCGTTTGACATTCAAGCAAAAAAAAGAATTCGAAGAACTTGAAAAAGAAATCCCGCTACTCGAAGAAGAAAAAGAAGCCTTGGAGAAATCTCTATCTGACGCTTCTCTCAATACGGAAGGCATTATCGCAGCAGGTAACCGGCTTGCAGATATAGTCGTCCGTCTCGATGAAGCGGAGATGAGATATCTCGAGCTCCTCGAACTCCAAGGGTGAATAAGACCTCTCTTGAGCGCGTTCCTTAAAATCTCGAGTCGTAGTAGCATTGAAATTTTAAGGAACGCGCTCTTGGTTTCAGCGAAATCCTTTAGGCTAAGACTATTTTATTGAATATCGGCTAAAACCAAATGGAATGCCCTATGTTATCTTTATATAGGTTTATTTGATATTGACATATAAGATGATATCATATGGAAAAAGTCGTGATAATAGGCGGTGGATTCGCCGGCCTTAACCTCATAAAAAAGTTAGACCCGAAGAAATATGAGATAGCTCTTGTGGACCGAAATAATTTTCATTGTTTCCCTCCTCTTTTTTACCAGATAGCATCCTCCGGACTGGTTGCGGCCAACATATGCTTCCCCTTTCGGCGAGAGATAAAAAAGATGAGAAACGTCTCATACCATATGGGTCATGTCAAGGATATTGACCTCGCGGCAAAGACCGTGACCACAAGCTATGAGACCATAAGTTATGACAAACTTGTTCTTGCTGCCGGCTCCACCAACAATTATTTCGGAATGGCCAATCTCGATAAAGAGACATTCGGAATAAAGACGGCTGCGGAGGCTATCCATACACGGGATGAAATTCTTGATCGTTTCGAGCGTGGCGCCCTTTGCCAAGATAAGGAACGGCGCCGCCAGTTATTGAGTTTCCTCGTGGTAGGAGGCGGGCCGTCAGGAGTGGAAATTGCCGGTGCGCTCGGCGAAATGAAAAAATACATCCTTGCAAAGGAATACCCGGAGCTCGAACCCGATGATGTTACAATTACACTGGTGGAAGGCACTTCCAACCTCCTGGGAGCAATGAGCCCGAAATCGAGGCAGAAAGCACTCGAAGGTCTTCAGGAACTTATGGTAAATGTGCGTCTCGACACAATGATGAAATCCTATGAGGATAAATATGTCACTTTCGCCGATGGTCATAAAGAGTATTATGAGACTCTAATCTGGACTGCCGGTGTCAAGGGGGAGCCTATGCCGGGAATGCCCGAGGAAACCCGCGGCCCTGGCGGCCGTATACTTGTCGATGAGTTCAATCGCGTCAAAGGATGTGGTGATTCCGTTGTTGCTATCGGTGACATAGCTCTGATGATTACCGAAGGATATCCCAAGGGGCATCCTCAGATGGCTCAGCCCGCAATCCAGCAGGCCCGTAATCTCGCAAAGAATCTTAATGCCGGAGAATTTAAAAGCAAGTTCGTTTACAATAACAAGGGTTCGATGGCTACTATCGGTAAGAATAAGGCTGTGGCCGATCTCGGAAAAATGTCTTTCTCAGGATTCTTCGCCTGGTTGATCTGGATGATAATCCATCTAATTTCAATTCTCGGGATGCGAAATAAACTCAGTGTACTCGTCAACTGGTTCTGGAATTATATCTTCTACAGCACATCGCTCAGGCTGCTGTTGCGCCCCACAAAGTATCCTCAGAGAAGACACTGGGCCGAATAAACTTATTGGCCGCCTGTCAATCCTAAATATTGGAAACAGCATTGTTAATTGATTCTTTTTAATGATTATTAAAATGAAATATAGTAATATTCTAAAAGGTGTTACTGCCCTTGCACTATTGGTGTCGCTTTCGGGGTGCAGCCTTTTTTCCAATAATTCAAAAAACAAGATAAACCCTGTTATGCCTGATGACCGCGAGAACATCGCCGTAAAGAAAGATCCTCAGATGTATACCCCCGAAGAAATCAAGAGAGGGGTAGTCAAGGGTGACTGGGCTATAGAAACCGTCTATGGTAAGAAAGCTGTCGGCGAGGAAGCTCCTTTCATAAAATTCGTTCCGGCCGACCGGCGTGTTTATGGAAATAATGGCTGTAATGTCCTCAATGCCGAATATGTCTATAATCCGCAGGATTCAACAATCCGGTTCGATCATATCGCTTCGACTATGCGTATGTGTCCGACCGAAGGGCTTACCGATTATGAAATCAATACGGCTCTTGGCGCAACTAAATATTATACATGGAGAATAGATGGTCATGATTATTATCTGAATTTCTATGATGAAATGGGTTCGGAAGTGATGCAGCTGATGCACCAGAATTTTGAATTCCTTAACGGCACCTGGGCTGTAAAGAAAATCAACGGCAAGCCGATTAATAATCCGGAAATGAAAATGGTCATCGATATAGATGAAGGTAAACTTCATGGTAACACCGGATGTAATATCATGAATGGAGAGCTGTCAATCGATATGGAGCATCCAAATTCCATTTCTTTCAGTAATATTCTTACCACTCGTATGGCATGTCCCGATGATTCAGGAGAGACAGTTTTGCTTGTGGCCCTTGAAGAAGTCTCGGCAGCTCGGCCTGTCTCTGTCAATGAAGTTATTCTTTTCGACACCCGTCATAACCCGGTCCTGACGCTCGTGCGTTCCGCCGATAAATAAGAGTCACATGCCGCAGGATGAGAGAATTGATAAATGGCTTTGGGCCATGCGTGTCTTCAAGACCCGCACCATTGCCACTGATGCATGCAAGAAGGGTAGGGTCACTATGGGTGGAGTGGCGGTCAAACCCTCTCGGGCCATCAAAGTCGGAGACGTGATCGATGTCAGAAAGCCTCCTATAACCTACACCTTTAGAGTCAAAGCCCTTGCTCCTAATCGCCTTGGAGCCAAACTCGTGCCCGAATATTTGGAAAATATCACTTCCCCCGACCAATACGAGCTTTTGGAAATGACTAAAATATCCGGATTTGTGGACCGCCGCAAAGGCCTCGGTCGGCCAACGAAGCGCGATTCCCGCGAAATGGCGCGTTTCCGCGAAGATTCTTATGCGGATACATACTTCCTTGATTTCGATGACTCCGATGATGACACGGACGACTTTGAATGAAAAGCGCTTTGATGATTGAAAATATTTTTGTATCTTTGCGCGAATAATTGTGCGCGGATGGACGGAATGTGACGCAAATATTCTGTCTATTTGCACATTTATCTGCTAATCAAAGAAATAAAGAATATCTAAAATATGATTGACATTACCTTTCCTGATGGAAGTGTAAAGCAGTTTGAAGCCGGTGTGACTCCGTTTCAGATTGCACAAAGCATAAGCCCACGTTTCGCATCCGACGTGCTTGCCGCAAAGGTTAACGGCGAAGAGTGGGATATTTCCCGCCCCATTGAAAATAACGCATCAATAGAGCTTTTCAAATGGGATGACCCCGAGGGTAAACACGCTTTCTGGCACTCTTCGGCCCATCTGCTTGCCGAAGCCCTTCAGGAGTTATATCCAGGTGTAAAATTCGGGATTGGACCCGCTATTGAAAACGGGTTCTACTACGATATAGATCCGGGAGAACATAAAATTACAGCTGAAGATTTCCCCAAGATAGAGAAGAAAATGCTTGAACTCGCTCAGAAAAAGGAGGAGATCAAGCGTGCGGATATTTCCAAAGCCGATGCTCTCAAACTTTTCGGAGATCGCGGTGAGGAATACAAATGTGAACTTATCAGCGAGCTGGAAGACGGCCATATCACTACATATACCCAAGGTGCTTTTACAGATCTCTGCCGTGGGCCCCATATCCCCAATACGGCTCCGATTAAGGCAGTGAAAATCACATCTCTTGCCGGTGCATATTGGCGTGGTGATGAGAAGCGTCCTCAACTTGTGCGTGTATATGGAATCACGTTCCCTAAGAAAAAGATGCTCGATGAGTATCTTGCCCTTCTTGAAGAGGCCAAGAAGCGTGACCACCGAATCCTCGGAAAGGAAATGGGGCTCTTCACATTCTCGCATACCGTAGGTGCCGGCCTACCGTTGTGGTTGCCCAAAGGCGCCGCTCTGCGCGACCGTCTTGAGCAGTTCCTCCGGAAAATCCAGAAAAGCTATGGGTATCTGCAGGTTATTACCCCTCATATTGGAAATAAAGCTCTCTATGTGACTTCCGGTCACTGGGCAAAATATGGCAAGGATTCTTTCCAGCCAATCAAGACCCCGCAGGAAGGCGAGGAGTATATGCTCAAACCCATGAACTGCCCTCACCACTGCGAAATTTTCAAGGCTGCGCCCAGAAGCTATCGCGACCTGCCGCTTCGCTTTGCTGAATTCGGCACTGTGTATAGATACGAGCAGAGCGGTGAGTTGCATGGCCTGACCCGAGTGCGCGGTTTTACGCAGGATGACGCCCATCTATTCTGCGCCCCCGAGCAAATCAAGGATGAGTTCCTGAAAGTGATGGATATTATCCTCTACATATTCCGTGCGCTCGACTTCAATAATTTCGAGGTGCAGATATCTCTGCGTGATCCTAAAAACAAAGAGAAATATATCGGCTCGGACGAAAATTGGCATCTTGCAGAGAAGGCAATCATAGAGGCGTGTGCTGAGAAAGGTCTGAAGGCGCGTCAAGTAGAAGGTGAAGCTGCTTTCTATGGCCCGAAACTCGACTTTATGGTTAAGGATGCAATTGGTCGCCGTTGGCAGCTCGGCACCATTCAGGTTGACTATAATCTTCCGGAACGTTTCGGACTGGAATATACCGGAGCTGACAACCAGAAGCATCGTCCGGTAATGATTCATCGTGCGCCATTCGGCTCGATGGAAAGATTCGTGGCCGTGCTTCTCGAACACACAGCCGGCAAGCTCCCTCTCTGGTTGATTCCGGATCAATGTGTGATACTTCCGATTTCCGAAAAGTTCAATGACTACGCGCATAAAGTGGCCCGTCGTCTTGAGGAAGCCGATGTCCGTGCCATTGTCGATGACCGAAATGAGAAAATCGGTAAGAAAATCCGTGATAACGAACTTAATAAAATACCGTATTTGCTTATCGTTGGAGAAAAAGAGGCCGAGAATGATGAGGTTTCCGTCCGTAAACAAGGCGAAGGAGACAAGGGCACCATGAAGGTCGAAGAGTTTGCCGCTCTCATTAATGATGTCGTAGCTCAGCAGACAGCGAGAGATATATAATCAATAAAACAAATAAATATTCCAAACCCCATTTAAAGATTTAATGGAGAAAAAACCGAATTTCAGCGCTCCGCGCCGTCCGGCCGGACCCCGTCCGCGCCCCGGACAACGCCCCGTGCGTGGTGAACGGCGCAACGATCCTCATGCTACAAACGAGTATATACGCGCCCGTGAGGTCCGTCTTGTCGGGGATAATGTGGAGCAAGGTATATACCCGATTGCCCAGGCTCTTAAAATCGCTGAAAGCCTCGAACTCGACCTCGTCGAGATATCACCGAATGCCGAACCCCCTGTATGTCGAATCATCGACTATCAGAAATTCCTATACCAGCAGAAGAAGCGTCAGAAAGAACAGAAGCAGAAAGCTGCAAAGGTTGTCGTGAAAGAAATACGTTTCGGCCCGCAGACAGATGACCACGACTATAATTTTAAACTTAAGCATGCCCAGGGCTTCCTGAAGGAGGGCTCTAAGGTTAAGGCTTATGTGTTCTTCCGCGGAAGATCTATTCTTTTCAAGGAACAGGGAGAAGTGCTTCTCCTCCGCTTTGCAAATGACCTTGAGGACCTTGGAAAAGTCGAGATGATGCCGGTGCTCGAAGGTAAGCGTATGTCAATAATGCTTGCTCCGCTTAAGCCGGCTGCCAAGAAGGAGAATAAAAAAGACGACAAGGCAAAGACGAATAAGGAAAGCAAAGCGGCTCCATTGGATGCAGCAGAACCTGTTGCTGAGAAAGAATCCGAAGAGGCGGAATAAAAAATTACAGAGCATACAATATTTGCAGCCTTGCTGCGTTTCTTATATTGGTGTTCTTCGCATGAATCACTGCAAGTGGGCTTTACACCCCTTGGCGATTGAATAAATTAGAGACCGTAGGCACATCGTGCCGAGGTGAATTGTTAACAACTAAATTTTAAGCAAAATGCCTAAAGTAAAGACAAATGCCGCTGCGAAAAAGCGCTTCGCGCTGACCGGCACCGGTAAAATCAAAAGGAAACACGCTTATCATAGCCACATCCTTACCAAAAAAACCAAAAAGCGCAAGAGAAATCTCGACCACACCGGACTCGTGGCTTCAGCTAACGTCAAACAGGTAAGAGAACTTCTCAACCTTCGCTAACCGCAGCGCAGTCGTATTTTCAAACTGCAAGCATTTATTTCAAACAATTATTTTTCTAACCGGTTGTCATGCCCCGCAAGTGCATTTTTTGCCGCTGACATCCAAAAATTAAAACAAAAATGCCAAGATCAGTAAATCACGTAGCTTCTCGAGCTAAGAGAAAGAAAATATTAAAACTGACCCGCGGTTATTACGGCAGCCGTCGTAATGTGTGGACCGTAGCGAAGAACACATGGGAAAAGGGTCTTACTTACGCGTATCGCGACCGTAAGCAGAAAAAACGCAATTTCCGTGCCCTCTGGATTCAGCGTATCAATGCTGCCGCTCGCATGGAAGACCTTTCTTACTCTAAGCTCATGGGCCTCATTCATGCTGCTGGCATCGAGATCAACCGTAAGGTGCTCGCTGAACTCGCCATGAACAATCCCGAGGCTTTCAAGGCTATCATCGCTAAGGTGAAGAAGTAATCCCAATTTCTCATCGTATAGTTATCCGCGGAGAGCCCTGCCTGACAAGGTGGTCGCTCTCCGTGTTTGTTTAATAATTAATTCAACCTATTATGAAGAAATTCTCTTTATTCCTCATGGCCGTTGCCTGCATGGCTTCCTCCGCACTCGCGCAGCAGCAGCTTTTCACTGTCGGTACCGCCAAGAAGGAACACAAGACTGAAGCAGTGAAGACCGATTGCAAGAAAGAATGCAAGAAGGCCGATGTCCTCAAGGCTGACTGCAAGAAAGATTGTGCCAAAGCCGAATGCGTGAAGACTCAGTGCGATAAAGAATGTAAAAATCCTTGCGGAAAGGCCGAGTGCAAGAAAGAGGCTTGCAAGGGCGAGTGTAAAAAGGCTGATTGCAAGAAAGATTGCAAGAAAATCGAATGCAGCAAAGCAAAAGATTGCGCCGAAAAAAAGGCTTGCGATAAGGCAAAGGCCTGTGATAAAGTTAAGGCTTGTGATAAAGCAAAGGCTTGTGATAAAGCAAAGGCTTGTGATAAAGCAAAGGCTTGTGATAAAGCAAAGGCTCCTGAGAAGAAAATTAAGAAATAATATCGAGTCTTAAATAAAAAATGTAACCGGATGGAAAGAAAAATTTTCCATCCGGTTAAACTTTTTTTAATTTATATTGTCTACATAGTAGGTGATTGTCGCAGACATTGCCTGATAATAAAACAATGCTATCGCGACAAAACGGAGTTCAGGTCGAGGCCGGAGCTCCGTTTTTTACTTTTTGATATCGTAGCCCTGATCGCGCAGATAGTCTTTTATGCGATAGCTCATAGCGTGATCATAGTAGTCAATAATATGGCTTACCCAGTCATTATCAGTGGTGCCACCCGACCGGGTGCGGTTATAATGCTTCACAACTTCATCATACTTCTCCAGCTCATCGACCATTTCATCTCGGTCCTGCCGATACGCATTTTTCATGAATACAAGCGGAAGCGGCTGTTTAGGCTTCAAATCGGGATGTTCACGGGGTATTCCTAAAGCCAGCCCGCATACCACGAACACTCCTTTCGGAAGCTTGAGAAGGTCTGCTACCTTTTTGGGGTCAACGGTCCGAAGATAACCGACGCAGTTGGAGCCTAAACCGGCTGCCTGAGCTGCGACTACTGCGCTCATCATCGCAATGGATGCATCGATTATCCCTATCGTTACGCCATCCATCGTGTCGGTAAACGCCGGCATGGGTAGGCCTTTCTTCTCTGCCAGTAAGGAGATTTTGTTATAATCCGAGCAAAAGATTAAAAGCCGGTTACACGTCTTCAGTTGCTTTTGGTTTGTCAAGGCGTATAATTCCTCTTTCAAATTCTGGTCGTCAATATCGATCACGCAGAACTGCTGTCCGTTATATGAGGTGGGAGTGTTTTCAACAGCGCGATAGATAAGTTCCATGGTTTCTGCCGGTATGGGTTCGCGTTCATAACGGCGAACACTTGTCCGTTCAAGCAATGCTTCTTTTACGTCTAACATATGCGAAGTCTTCAATTTGGGTTGATTAATAAAAATCTTGATATTAAAATTAAATAAATAACACTATGTCGGACCCCGTGAATATTATTCCGAGGTCGGCGGGATAATGAGAAAGCCGATGAATGCATGAGCAGTCACCGGCTTATAAGAACCACACCAAAGGAATGTGACGAAACTCCGAACGACAGGATTTGAGGACTCGCCAATCTTTGTAATCCGCCTGCGCCCCGAAAGGGGACAACGATTTTCATCGTGGGGCCCGCCATTGACTGGCAAGCGTGTCTCGGTATTTCTTTTTAATTTGATGAGTTTCCCAATTTGCTTTGATGTGGGGTTTTCTCTTCTTCTTGGTCAACGGGCATCCTTCGATACCTATTTATGACCTCCTCAGACTCTCGTGTCTGATTTTATAACGCAAATATAATCCTTTCAGTTCTATTTACCAAATTTCCTTTTTGTTTTTAACAAAAAAATTTTTAGCATCTATCGAGCTCAGGAACCAACAGCAGGAGAATAATTCGAACTGCGCCTTAAGGAACGCGCTCTAAAATTCGCTCGAAAAATGGAAGCGAATCTTCGGAAAATCCGATTGAGCCATCTGGAGGACATAGTTGGAATCGGCCAGAAAGACGTCCCGTCCCTCTTTGTCGGTAGCCATAAACTGATGTTTGCGCTTTTTGAATGCTTCCAGAGCTTGTTCGTCATCGCTTTCAATCCAGCATGCTTTGTATAGGCTGATTGGTTCCCACCGACACTGGGCGCCATATTCATGAAGCAAGCGGTATTGTATGACTTCAAACTGAAGCTGCCCTACCGTCCCTATTATTTTGCGACCGTTGAACTGATTGGTGAACAACTGGGCAACTCCTTCGTCCATCAGCTGATTGATACCTTTCTCAAGCTGTTTTGACTTCATGGGATCGGCATTCTCTATATATTTGAACATCTCGGGTGAGAAAGAGGGGAGTCCTTTGAAATGGAGGAGTTCTCCTGCTGTCAATGTGTCGCCTATCTTGAAGTTGCCCGTGTCAGGAATACCTACTATATCGCCCGGATAAGCTTCGTCTACCACGCTCTTCTTCTGTGCCATGAAAGCGGTGGGAGCCGCGAACCGCATCATCTTGTCCTGGCGAACATGTTTATAATACACGTTTCGCTCGAATTTCCCGGAACATACCTTCACGAAGGCAATACAGCTTCGGTGGTTCGGGTCCATATTCGCGTGAATCTTAAACACAAATCCGGTGAAGCTATCTTCTTCGGGACGGACTTCCCGCTCCACTGCCATCACCGGGCGCGGGGCCGGGGCTATCTCAACGAAGCAGTCAAGTAGCTCCTTTACTCCGAATGTGTTCAAGGCTGATCCGAAGAATACCGGCGCCACTTCCCCGCGGAGATAGGCCTCTTTGTCAAATTCAGGATATACTCCTTCTATCAGCTCAAGATCTTCTCTCAGTTTGGTAGCGTTCTCTTCTCCTACAAGACGGTCGACTTCGGGAGAATTGACATCATCTATTTCAACACGTTCGCTCACGGTCTGTTTCGAAGGAGTGAAAAGGTCGAGTCCATGCTCATAGATGTTATAGACGCCTTTGAAGCGTTCTCCCATATTGATGGGCCATGTCAATGGGCGCACTCCTATATGGAGTTCCTGCTCAAGTTCATCGAGAATATCAAAGGGATCACGCCCTTCGCGGTCCATCTTGTTGACGAATATGATAACGGGAGTCTTGCGCATACGGCAAACCTCCATGAGCCGTCTGGTCTGCGTTTCCACACCTTTGGCCGCATCAACCACTATTATGACTGAATCGACAGCTGTGAGCGTCCTGAAAGTGTCTTCGGCAAAATCCTGGTGGCCCGGTGTGTCAAGAATGTTGATTTTGTAATCCCCATAATTGAACCCCATCACCGAAGTTGCAACCGATATGCCGCGTTGCTTCTCGATCTCCATCCAGTCGGAAGTCGCTGTCTTCTTGATTTTGTTGCTTTTAACAGCCCCGGCCACATGGATAGCTCCTCCGAACAGGAGTAATTTCTCGGTCAGTGTTGTCTTTCCGGCGTCAGGATGGGAGATGATGGCGAATGTGCGTCGCCGGTTTATTTCTTTTGTCAGTTCGTCCGACATTTCTTCTTTCTTTTTGTAAGGTTATTTCCCGGCGAGTATTCGCAGGCATTTTGACAGCGAATCGCGCCAGTAAGGGACTTCAAGACCATAGGTCCGTTTGATTTTTCTTTTGCTCAGCACTGAATAGAGCGGCCGTTTAGCTGCGGTCTTATATGCCGAACTCGGTATCGGATTGACTTTTACCTTCTTTTCGCTTAATTCAAATATTGCCTTGGCAAAGTCGTACCAGGATGCCACTCCTTCATTTGTAAAGTGAAATATTCCGGGATGCCATTCCTTATTATTTATGATTTTATGGATGGCATGGGCGAGATCTCCGGCATATGTCGGACTCCCTATCTGGTCGGCTACCACTGATATTTCAGCGTCTGTCTCCGATTTGCGAAGCATTGTTTTCACGAAATTATTCCCATATTCGGAATAGAGCCATGCGGTCCGGATTATAATGGCGTTCTGGCAGAACGAGGTTAGAAGTCCTTCTCCCTCGAGCTTTGTCCGTCCGTAAATCCCTTGTGGATAGGGCTCGTCATTCTCTTCATATGGACGGAACCCCTGACCCGAAAAAACATAATCGGTTGAAATATGGATGACCTTCGAACCGGTTTTAACGGCCGCCTCTCCCAGATTGCCGACAGCGCCGGTGTTGAGCATTGAGCATAATATCTCATCGGTCTCGGCCTTGTCGACCGCTGTATAGGCTGCGCAATTGACTATTACGTCAAAATTATGGTCCTTGAGAAATCTCTCTACCGCTTCTCGATCCGTTATGTCAAGTGTATCATAATCCGTGTAGGTCGCTTCAATTTCCGGATCCCCGTCGAATTCTCTTTTAAGGCTCGATCCAAGCTGTCCGTAGCAACCGGTTACAAGTATCTTCTTCATTCAGTAAATTCCAATTCGTTATTATAATCTTTTTTGTAATAGCTTGCCAGAAGCGCGAGAAATTTTGATATTCGTTTGGATGCATCCAGAGTCTCATCCGAAATCTCCTTTTTCTGAAGCCTGAGCATCAGAAGTCCATATAGAGCATCGAAACACGTCTCTATCTCATCTTTTTTATTATCGCCCGCTTTGGCACGAAGTTCCACTATCAAGGGGAGAATGTCGTAGAATGCGGTGGCGTATTCCGCGTGCTTTGGATCGTTGAGAAGTCGGCGGTTGAGATTTTCAAGATCATGCAGGGTATTGGCATTAAGCTGTATATGGCCCCCTTTCTCTTTGCCCTCCCTGCGCATCATGTCGATTAGCGACTCATACCATTCGCGCATCTCTTTACGCGTCTTGTCGTCAAGCCCTCCGTATTGGTTTATAATATCAGACTCAATCCTGTCAATATCAAGATTATAAGCCCTTATTAAGTCTTCTATCTGCCACATGTAGAGCAGATATTCCGCGATATTCTCGCGCTTTTTTGTAGATGCTGTAATCATATTTGCAAAATTACGAAAAATATGTCAATGAAGAGAAACTTGGTCTCAGTTTTTTGTTTTCTTTTATATCCGGAAAGGTCCGTCGGCAGTTATAGGGAAAGGGACCGGATATTTTAAAAAACTCGTTCTAAATCGATTATGACTGAAGTTACATATCTCTGGCATGATGGCTTTTCCGTGCATAAGTCCGGGTGCACCCTGGTTTTTGATTACTGGCGCGCCGGAGGCAATGCCGGTGCCTTTCATATAAAAGGTCCATTATATGTGTTTATCAGTCATTTTCATAAAGACCATTATGACCCGGCTGTGGTTGAATGGGCTTCACGCCGCGAAGGTGTCCGATATATTGTAAGTCGGGATGTTTGGCTCCGAATGCGACATATCATGAGCCCTACCTCTATTTATAACGGACCGCGTGTGCATCCCGGCCAGGTAATTTGTCTTACTCCGGGCCAATCCTTCGCTGATGAACATATCCGTGTCTCGGCTTTCCCTTCTACAGATGTCGGTAATTCTTATGTGGTTCAGATAGGAGGTGACACTATCTTCCATGCCGGCGACCTCAATGCGTGGATATGGAAAGATGAGTCAACCGAACAAGAGATTGAGAAGTCTCTGAGTGACTTTAATGGCTGTCTTGACAAGATTCAGGAAGCCGGTTTCTCAAAATTCGACTATGCTTTTTTCCCGGTTGATTCAAGGATCGGATCCGATTATTTTATGGGTGCCCGCATTTTTGTGCGCCGTTTCAAGGTTTCCCGTTTCTTCCCGATGCATTTTGCTTTAGGCGATGAAGCTGAGCGAAATATTCGTCGTGCCGATGCTATTCGCTTTGACAACTATCGCAATCCCGATTTCGGAGAATATTTCGCCCTTACCGACCCGGGCCAATCAGTTCGTTTCGATTGAATTTACTCAAGGGAGAGGTGGGATGTTAAGGATATTAGGGCGAATGTTAATTTTCTTCCGGATTTCAGATAAAATGTGAAAAATTTTAAAAAAATCACTCAATTAAAGACTACGAGGCTTCGGTTTTGTTATTATGACATAGAAAGATCTTTTGAAGTTCTGGATCATAGGAATAACCTAATCCAAGGCAGATTAAGAAGGATCGAATGATATTAACTTCTTAGATTCCACAACAATGGCTGATAAACAACTATTCAAACAACGACTGTTGAACCTCCAGGGCAATCTTTTTAATTTTGCCGTCCAGCTCACTTCAGACCGTGAGACAGCGCAAGACCTCGTTCAGGATACCACTCTTAAAGTTCTTGACAATGAGGAAAAGTATGTTGATAACGTAAATTTCAAGGGATGGGTATTCACCATCATGAGAAATATCTTCATCAACAATTATCGCCGTCAGGTGCGCACGGCTACGGTGATTGACACCACTGAAGATCTCTATCATCTCAATATATCTCAGGAATCGGGCCTCGCTACTCCCGAAGGATCTTATGCCGCTCAGGAAATAACTGTTGCGATCAACGCATTCTCCGATGAATATAAGGTACCCTTCAATATGTACATTGCAGGTTATAAATACAGCGAGATTGCCGACAAGATGGGTCTTCCTCTCGGCACTGTGAAGAGTCGAATCTTCTTTGCCCGCAAACGCCTCCAGACGATGCTCAAGGATTACCGTTAAGCCGGATTAAAAAGCATATTACTCAAAACTATTATCAGCTATTAGATATAAGATGGCACGCTTCCCCGCGCGCCATCCATTTTTTTATCATAGCACGCGCTAAGACCGGAAATAATATCTAATTTGTTTTTTTGTGAAGGAATCTAACTTATGTGAAAGAATCTTACATAATCTACATTGTCTATATTCAATGTTGCTTTTTTGCTATGTTGTCGGAATTTTGTTAACTTTGCATATTGAAAAGAACTCTTCGGGTTTCTTTTGTCGATTAATCAATACCGCTGATGGGCAGAAAATTGAAAAAACTGAATTTTTGGGTGCGCCGTAAGTCGCATCTCGCTGTGATTCTTATAGGCTCATTGGTCATCGCTATGCTCTTCCTTAACGAGGATGCCTCCTGGGAGAACAATATGGAATACCAAGCCAGAATCAAGGCCCTCAACGAAGAGATCAAGCTCTGCGAGGATTCCGCCCGGTATTACCGTGAGCAGCGTGAGAAACTGCTTACCGGAACTGAAGAACTCGAGCAAATAGCCCGGGAAGAATACAGGATGCAGAAGCCAACCGAAGATGTGTTCGTCATCAAACATAAGTAACCGTTGACATGAAAAATAAATTCTCCGATGAGCCTGCTACTGACCGCCGACGTATTCGTGCGGCCATGGAACGCCTCGCTATAGCCGGACTTCTTTTCGTGGCAATTGGATTGGTTGCCCCGTTTGCCTCCATGGGTAATCTGACTTTGATGCTAATTTTCAAATGGATATTTGCGGCCGGAGCTTTTCTATACACTGTTGCCCGCATCGTAGGGGCCTGGGGTAAGGATGAATCTTTCCGGGTGCGACGACTCCGCAGGATGGAGGCCTGGGCCGGAATCGCATTCTGCATAGCCGCTTTCTTCTGGTTCTACAACACCCGTAGATTCGATGGTTTCACGCTGACTTTCAAGATGCTCAACGAGACCATAATTTTTACCCTCGCGGGGGCGCTTATCCAGATTGTAGCCTCCTGGTCGATTAATTCCGCATTAAAAAAAGAGAATAAGGGATGACACCCGAACGCACCATAATCACCGTAGACATTGGCAATTCTTCCTCCAAAATTGCTGTGTTCGAAGGCGAACGGCTTATCCAGTCGGCGGTCGGTCGATTTCCGTCTTCCCATAATCTGCTGGAGGCTGTGAGCTCCATGCTGACTTTCAATTCCGCTGATGGAGCAGCAATCTGCAGCGTGGCCGGAGATTGCGGAGAGCTTCGCAGATCGCTCGAATCAGATTTCGGCCTTCCCGTAGTCGTCCTTGATGCCGCTACCCCCTTACCAATTGAAATTAATTATAATTCAAGGGATTCACTCGGTTCTGACCGTGTGGCCGCCGCTGTAGGCGTATATGCTCGGAGCGTTTCTTCGCTTATCGTTGATGCCGGCACTGCGGTAACTTCCGATATTGTCGACGGGTGCCGGTTCATCGGTGGAAATATCTCACCCGGTCTTCGGCTTCGGTTCCGGTCTCTGTGTGAGCATACTGCAAAATTACCTTTCGTGGAGGCCGAAGGTCCACTCCCCGAATTCGGTTATGATACTCTCACCGCCGTGCGTTGCGGAGTGGTGCGAGGGCTCGTTGACCAAATTGCTGCAGATTTCCGGCGTGCTGCCAAATCATTTGGCGTTTCCCGACTGATTCTTACCGGGGGCGATGCCCTCTTTCTGGCCTCACTTCTTCGCAAAGAAGGCCTGTCAGTCGATGTCGATTCCGAAGCTGTGGGACGCGGTCTTGTAAGAATATTCAATTTCCTCTCCTGATTATATAATCTATTATGAATAAAGTAAAGCTATTGATTGCTTTGGCATTGTTCTCTGCCTCTTCTGCCGTTATGGCGCAGAACGTTAATACTCCGACACCTTACTCCATGTATGGATATGGAATTTTGGGTGACCGGTCCACTTCGATGCAACGTCAGATGGGAGGCGTCGGATATGCCATGAATTCAGGACGACAGATTAATGTGATGAATCCGGCATCTTATGCTTCGGTCGATTCACTTACGTTTCTCTTCGATATCGGTGCAGATTTCTGTATGTTGTGGAGCCAGGATGGAAGTGCCAAGGATAAGGCATTCGGAGGCGGTCTTGATTATGTCACCATGCAGTTCCCGCTGTGCAAGTTTATGGGCGCATCTATCGGATTGCTTCCTTACAGCTCGGTAGGATACGCATTCGGTAATGATATCGCCCACGGAACAATGGAGAATCAAGGTTCCGGAGGTATAAATGAGTTCTATGTCGGTGTGGCAGGAACCTTCGCCGGATTCTCGCTCGGAGCCAATATCAGCTATGACTTCGGCAATATAGTAAATGACGTGTTCGCCAACCCGGCTTCAGGTAGCACCAAGTTTGAGCACGTGATGCAGATACGCGACTGGAATATCGTAATCGGTCTTCAGTATAATCTGAAGATTAGTCCGGTCAACAGAATGGTCTTTGGTTTGACATATAGTCCTAAAAAGACGCTGCTCGGTAAGTCATGGGCTACGATCCAGGAGATGACACAGGAGTCAATCCCCACTACTGTCGGGGAAATGAGTCTCCGTAATAATTATTATACTCCCAATTGTATTGGTGCCGGTGTCAGCTACACTCACGAACGTGCAAGTCGCCTCAATGTAGAGTTCGACTATTCATGGCAAGGATGGAAGGATTGCAAGTATTCGCCCCTTTATGCCAGCGCCGATAAGGACGTGGTGGTGTTTGAAGGCATGGAATTCAATAACCGTCAGAGGTTCGCGGCCGGCTTTGAATATGTGCCTCGCGTCCGTGGAAATTATCTCCAGAGAGTCAACTATCGTGTCGGAGGGTTTTATACTGACGACTATCTGAAAATAAAAGGTAATTCGGTGCGTGAATATGGAGTGTCGGCCGGTTTCGGATTTCCTACTCCCGAGGGAAAGACCATGGTTAACCTCGGATTCGAGTGGAAAGCGCGGCAAGCTCATCCCCAATCTCTCGTAAAGGAAAACTATTTCAATATCACGTTAGGAGTCAATTTCAACGAAGTCTGGTTCTTCAAGCGTAAGATTCGTTAAGATCCGGTTGTCCCCGTTTTGCAATGGCCAGTCCTACCCGTCATAATAATCGTAGCCTTCGGCGCGCCACTGATATGCTTGTCGCTATGATGCTTGCGCTTATTGTGGCGTCGGCATGCACTGAAGAGCGTAAGGTGGATGTGGCCGGCAAGATCAACCCCAAAGGGATGCCGACAATGGCCACCAGGAATATCTCGACTCTGATTTCCGATTCAGGGATTGTTCAGTACAAGATTGTCGCACCTCTCTGGAAAGTGTTCGAAGAATCCGACACTCCTTACTGGTCCTTCCCTATGGGCCTTTATCTTGAGAAGTTCGACCCTTATTTCAAGGTGATTGCAACTGTCGCTGCCGATTCGGCGAAATTTTTCAAGAATCAAAAATTATGGCGTCTTGACGGTAGGGTAGAACTTACTCAGGTCCCGAAGACTCTTTTCCAGACGGAGCAGCTTTTCTGGGATCAGCAGCGCGGCATTCTTTACAGCGACTCATTTATCCATATCGAAACAGAAACTCATGTACTCGAAGGTATAGGGTTTGAGAGCGATGAGAAGCTGCGTTCCTATCGCGTGATTCATCCTCAGGGAATCTTCCCCATTAATAGTGATCATGTGCAAAACCCATAGCTCCATACCTTTTAATGATTGAGAGATCAGTTTATGGAATTAGATTTATCTTTAGCTATAATCATAACCGGTGTTGCAATACTCCTTTCGGGTCTGTTCTCAGGCTCAGAAATAGCCTATGTTCAATCCAATAAGGTCCGGCGCGAAATTGATGCCGTTCGGGGTGGTTGGATTAACAGGATTCTTCAGACTTTCAGCCATCACGAAGATATGTTTATTTCTTCGATGTTGGTCGGCAATAATGTGGTGCTCGTTATTTATGGAATCTCCTTCTCCGCTATAATTAACCCGCTTCTCGAACGATGGTTCGGCGCCGGAAACGAAGCTCTGATTCTAATCTGCAACACCATTTTGTCTACGAGTCTTATTCTGATTGCCGGAGAGTTCCTCCCCAAGACATCGTTTCGTATAAATCCGAATCTGATGATGAGGATGTTCGCTTTGCCTCTTTATCTGATGTATCTGCTTTTTTACCCGGTATCTCTTCTCGTTTCCTGGATCTCAAAATCCATAATGAGGCTACTGGGGTTGAAGACACCTGCCAGCGCTCCCCAATTGCTTACCATGGACGAACTTGACAACTATATACAGCAGTCGATTGATGAGAATACCGGTAAGCAGGAAGTTGAGAACGAGGTGAAGATCTTCCAGAAGGCTATAGATTTTAAGGACACGCAGATTGCGGAATGTATGACGCCCCGAAATGAAATTGTAGCCGTCCCGCTCGAAGGCACATCCCGCGAAGTGCTGCTCAATACATTTATAAAGACCGGTCTTTCAAAGATTGTTGTATATAAGGAGGATATAGATGACGTGGTGGGGTATATTCATGTCTCCGAGCTCTTCAAGCCCGAGGCCGATTGGACCATGAAGCTGAAGCCGGTCATCTTTACCCCCGAGACAATGCTTGCCAATAAGATGATGCATCGGCTCTTGAGTGAGAAAAAGTCTATGGCAATCATAATTGATGAGTTCGGAGGAACAGCCGGGCTGGTCACTCTTGAGGATCTCGTGGAGGAAATATTCGGCGAAATCGAAGATGAGCACGACCGCAAGAGGGTAGTGGCCCGAACTATTGGCGTCAATTCCTTTATTTTCTCCGGACGTGCCGAAATTTCTGCCATTAACGAAGAGTTCGGACTCGGTATCAAGGAATCCGACGACTATCACACTATTGCCGGCTACATCCTCGATTCCCTGGAAGCCTTCCCTCGCCAAGGAGACACTTTCGAGATCGGTAATCTCCGCTTCACAATCAAGAAAATGACCGCTACAAGATTAGAACTAATAAAAGTAGAGAAGATCCAATCATGACGCTTATCCTATTTATATTATGAATTGGGCTATCTGTTCCTATTGAATTTTAATTGAAGTTGTGTCATTAACTTGAGAATGAATCGTATTAGTTGGATATGAAACAATTGGATAAACGCATACAGAAGAAATTAAATTGGCTGCTGATTCCTTTGGCCATATCAGTTATCGTATTTATCATTGAGTTATTTTTAAGTTCAAGTTTAAATTCAACATTGCGGGGGAGCTTGCTAATAGAAGTAAGTTTGGAGCTTTACTTGATTGGGTATGGTGTAGCATGTATTTGTAAAAAATGCTGGAAGCTACTGGCAATAGTTATTTTTTCTATTGCATTAGTTGCATGGCAAATGTATTTTAATATTAGTCTTCCTGAGGTATAGGCGAACGTGCAGGTGTAAATATAGTGTAAAGCAAGGTAGTAAACGAGATAAGTTGATAGATAATCAAAACTTAATATAAATGTTTGATAATTGTGAGATTCAAATAATTTAAATAATTTGTAAATACTAATTTAATAAAGTATCTTTGCTGTAGAAATGATCTGAAACAGATGTATACAAAACATTTTTTACTATATAGTTAATGTTAGAAAATATGAAAACTAAATTTTTCCTTATTTCTCCGCTGGTGATAAGCTTACTGGCATTATCTACAAGCTGTACGGATGATTCAAAACAACTTCAAACAAGAACTACTGAGGAAAGTGATTTCGCAGAAGCCTTTCAAAGTGACAGTTCCAAGCCTGAACTGTCTGCTTTGGATTTTGCGTTGGGGGGAGCATCGGTAGAGGCTTTCCAAGATTACAGTGTATGTTTTACAGTCAGGGACTTGGACTTTTTAGGGAGCCTGGATATGCAGGAACTTATTGAATTGAAAGAGAAAATCATGAGAGTCAATGGTATTCAAACAGAGCAAGATCTTGAAAATGCAATAGACGATGCTTATGAAAGTTTTTGTGAAAATATGGATGAATCCGATCTAAGAGAGTTGAATTCCTTTGTAAACCAATACCTTGAAATGCCGGCTGGTTTGTCTTCGATTGAGAAAATAATTCCTCAATATACTGTTGGTAGATTGTCGACTATGAGTGAAAAATATGTGCAATTGGCATTAGCTATAGACAGAATAGGTCGTCCTCTCTATAACCAGTTAACAAATTCAACACGATCTGCAGCGGAATGTAGAAGAATTTTCGGCATTAGAATCGCCTTGTCATGTATTTCGATAGCTTATGGAGGAATGTTTAGTTTGACAGGAGTGGGAGCTGTGGGATTAATTAGTGCCATCAATGGGATATGTGATGCTATAGATGCAGGGTTGCAATATAAGTTATGTCTTAGAACAAGGCAGGAGTGATAAAACAATGAAATATTTAGATTCAAAGACTTCAAAGCATCTGGCGTGGCTTCTTATTCCCACAATTGTGGCTGTATGCGTAAGTTTAGGGGACTTATTATATAATTTTGGTTTAAAGTCTGAGGAATGGGCTATACCTGTCATGACAGGTTGCACAAGTATATACATCGTAGCTATATGTGTCGCCAGTTTCAGACAAAGATGTTGGGTCCTATTTGGTGTAATGATAATGGCCTTTCTCTCCTTAGCATATGTTAATTATGCGTTTTTCTTTTATTAATTGAGTCCACTTTTTAAAGTGGACTCAATTAATTAAAAGTAAATACGGGTGTATTATAGAAGTTGTCTAAACTTATTGATCTAAATTTTTAGCAAAATCTGATCGGGAATTTGCATGAGTCAAAAAAAAATATTAACTTTGAGCCGAGAAAAATCTATTCACTAATCTTACATTCTCTAACCTACACATTAATGAACGGTAAAGACACCTTTAAATCCTCCGTAATTGGGATGCAGGGAAATCTTTTCTCCTTTGCCCTTAAACTTACGGCGAATGAAGAGGAAGCGCATGACCTCGTGCAGGACACCACTCTGAAGGCCCTCGACAACGAAGCCAAGTATGTCGACAACGCTAACTTCGGCGGCTGGATGATGACTATAATGCGCAATATCTTCATCAATAATTACCGCAAGCGCACAAGGGAGAATACCGTGGTTGATTCCACTGAAGATCTCTATCATCTCAACCTTTCCCAGGATTCAGGAGTGCAGACTCCCGATGGTGCTTTTGCGGCGAAGGAGATCACTCAGATTCTCAACGCCTTCCCCGCAGATTATCGTGATCCTTTCTCGATGCACATTGCCGGATACAAATATGAGGAAATCTCTGTTAAGCTTGAGATGCCTCTCGGCACTGTCAAGAGCCACATCTTCTTTACCAGAAAGAAACTGCGTCAGCTCCTCAAGGATTATCGCTAATCTGTAAGAATCTTTTCTCTAATGAATTATAAGCATCGCCCAAACGCGGTGCTTTTTTATTTGGCATCACCTCCACGATATCATTAACCCCAATCTTCCCATTCCTCCCCAATCCTCCCAAGTCCCAATCCTCTCAAGCATCCCAATCTTCCCCAGTCTCCCCAGAATCCCCAGAATCCCAAGTCTCTCAAATCTCCCAATCATCCCAAGAATCCCAAGCATCCCAAATTTCTCATTAATCTTTATTTACACATTTTAAC
>JAIDDJ010000073.1 GCA_029055345.1 Muribaculaceae bacterium
GCTCCTTCTGAAAAAGAATATTTTAGCTCGAAGATAGCCGCTCTGGCATTAACATATTTTATTGAATGAGGTCTTAACCTTGTACCCTTCTCCTATCAGTAATTGGGTCACTCGTTCCCGACAGTCACCTTGAATTAGGATTTCCCCGCCTCTGGATGAGCCTCCCAATCCCAGTTTCTTCTTTAAAAATGCCGATAATTTTCCAAGCTCCTCTTCATCACATGTAAACCCTTCGATTATGGTGGCCACTTTCCCTTTTCGCCCCTTTTTGTCGATGACGATATGTAGTGTTCCCTTCTTCGGAGTTTCTTTCGCTGCTTCTTCGCTCGTTTCTGCTGGCATCTCTTCCCCGGCGGGAAGAGATGGGTCCTCACGAAGTCTGCTCAACTGTTCTTTCCAATCCATGGCGTCTTTATAATTTTGATTCAAGATCTTTCAGACTTTCCGGACGCGACACGAGTTCTCCGGCTGAATTATAAAGGAATACGGCGGGCAGAGAGCCGACATTATAATCGAGAAGTGCAGTCGAGGCTGTCCCGTTAGGATCAAGCACATTAATCCAGGGCAGATTTTTCGCTGCCTCTCGCCATTCATATTGGCCCGTATCAAATGATATCTGATAGAATTCCACCCGTCCCTGGTGGTTGTTGTAAATCCTTGCAAGTTCGCGGTTGAACGCCGGTGCCTGTGAATCAAGCATCATCGAGAATATCACCACAACCGGTTTCCCCTTGCCTACAATATCCGAAAGGCGAACAGTCTTGTTGTCAGTATCCGGAAGCGATATGTCGATAACCTTAATTTCATCGGCCTCATAGATGTTTTGCTTCCCCTGTTCGGTATTGCGCTTTTTCATGGCTGCAAGCGACACTTCTTTAACCATTTTGCCGTGAGGATCATTCGGTCGGTAATTCTCAAACTGGGTGGCGACTGCCGAATAATATTTTAAGTCCTGCGGATCTGATGGATTATATAGAGGTTTGCCGTCATATATCTTCGTAAGAACATAATAACTCAAAATTGACCCTTCACCATCCTTGATATATTTGGAAAATACGCTCTTCTTGAAATTGGCTAAGGTTACAGAATCAGGATTCTGAAGTCCAAGAATCTCCGATTCAAATGCAGCCATCAGTTCTGCCTGCTGTGTTCCGCTTAGGGTATAAGTGTGGCCGAAACCATCTGCCGTTGTGGTCAGTGTCAGACTTTCAATGGAATCAATAGGCAGATAGATAAACTTATCTCCAAGCGATAACCGATATACCTCCGGTGAGGCGGGAGCATCTCCTCCTATTGCAAATTTTCCCCCCTTGCCGATTCTGGTGGAATCGACTGCTACCCACATACCTCCGAAATCTGATTTCTCGAGTATAAGGCTTTTGCCATCTCCCCCGGACACTTCTCCGTTTACTTCAAATTTTGATTCCCCGCAACTCAGCATAAACCCGCTTACGGCCATTATGCTAATAATTAGATGCGATATTCTCATGTTTTTTTCTTTTTTTTACAAATTTAAGCAAAAAATCGCAATTTTTTAGAGCCATTTGGAATAATATTTGTAAATTTGTGGGATTGGAAGTAAGGAACCTTTTCCTTCAGGCTTCCGCTTTGATGAATACGCGAAGAAAACAATAACGAATTTTTTAAGATTAAATGAAACCTGTAAAAAAAACCATCGCCCTGCCCGACGGTCGTGAAATTACGATTGAGACCGGTAAGTTGGCAAAGCAGGCTGATGGAGCGGTAGAGGTGCGCATGGGCAACACTATGTTGCTGGCCACCGTTTGTTCGGCCAAGGAGGCCGGCGAGGGAGTAGATTTTATGCCCCTCACAGTTGAATACAAAGAAAAATATGCTTCCATCGGAAGATATCCCGGTGGATTCCTGAAGCGTGAAGGTCGTGCATCTGATTATGAAATCCTTACTTCCAGACTCGTCGACCGTGTTCTCCGTCCGTTGTTCCCGGATGATTATCACGCTGATACTTTCGTTAACGTCACCCTTTATTCCGCTGATGAAAACGATGCTCCGGATGCATTGGCCGGAATTGCTGCTTCAGCGGCGATTGCTTGCAGCGACATCCCGTTCCATGGTCCCATCTCGGAAGTCCGGGTGGCCCGTGTAGATGGCGAGTGGGTGATCAATCCTACTTTCGAGCAAATCGAGAAGGCTGATATCGAACTTATGGTCGGCGCAACTTACGACAATATTATGATGGTCGAGGGTGAGATGAACGAGGTTTCGGAAGCCGAACTCCTCGAAGCTCTCAAGGTCGCCCATGAAGAAATCAAAAAGCATTGTCTGGCTCAGATCGAACTCATGAAGGAGGCCGGCAAGGAAGTCAAGCGTGAGTATTGCCACGAGATAAACGATGATGCCCTCCGTCAGGACGTCCGCGAGAAGTGCTACGACAAGGCTTATGCTATTGCCCGCACCGGTGCCGCTGATAAGCATTGGCGCGCCGAGCAGTTTGAGGCCATCTGCAATGAATATATTGATAACCTCCCTGAAATGACCGAGGAGCAACTCGAGAAATATACTCCCGAACAGAGGAAAGCGATGGTGAAGCGATATTACCATGATGTCGAGAAAGAAGCCATGCGCCGTTGTGTTCTTGATGAGGGAATCCGTCTCGATGGCCGTAAGACCACGGAAATCCGCCCCATCTGGTGTGAGATTGATTATCTGCCCGGCCCTCACGGTGCAGCGGTATTTACTCGTGGAGAGACTCAGGCCCTCGTTACGACTACATTGGGTACCACTCTTGATGAGAAGATAGTCGATGATGTGCTCAATCAGGGTAAGGAGCGTTTCCTTCTTCATTATAATTTCCCTCCCTTCTCTACCGGTGAGGCTCGTCCGCAGCGAGGAGTCGGCCGTCGGGAAGTGGGCCACGGCAATCTTGCTCATCGTGCCCTTAAGCGCATGTTCCCCGATGATTTCCCTTATACCTGTCGCATCGTATCGGATATCCTCGAGTCCAACGGTTCTTCTTCGATGGCTACTGTATGCGGAGGCACACTCTCGCTTCTCGATGCCGGCGTCAAGATGAAACGCCCTGTGGCCGGAGTGGCTATGGGATTGATTTCTGATAAGGGAAATGTTAAATATGCAGTCCTCTCTGATATTCTCGGTGACGAGGATCATCTTGGCGATATGGACTTCAAAGTGACGGGCACTACTAAGGGTATCACTGCAACTCAGATGGATATCAAATGTGATGGCCTAAGCTACGAAGTCCTCGAAAAAGCTCTCGATCAGGCTCGCGACGGTCGTCTCCATATCCTTAATATTATTAACGAGACAATTCCGGAGCCCCGTGAGGATTATAAGCCGCACGTTCCGCGCCTCATCACTATAGAGATTCCTAAAGAGATGATTGGTGCCGTAATCGGTCCTCAAGGAAAGGTTATCCAGGGTATTCAGGAAGAAACCGGTGCAACCATTTCTATCGAAGAGGATGAAAAACTCGGTATCGGCCGTGTTGAAATCGCTTCAAAGGATAAGGAAAGCATTGATGCGGCTCTTGCAAAGATCAAGGCTATCGTGGCTCAGCCGGAAGAGGGTGAGGTTTACGATGGAACGGTTCGCTCGATTCTTGACTTCGGCGCATTTGTGGAATTTATGCCCGGTAGAGACGGACTTCTTCACATCAGCGAAATTTCTTGGGACAGACTGGAAAATATGGAGACCAGCGGTCTTAAGGAAGGTGATAAACTTCAGGTTAAACTCATAGAAATCGATAAGAAAACCGGTAAATTCCGCCTGTCGCAACGTGCTCTCCAACCCAAGCCGGAAGGTTACGTTGAGCGCGAGGCGAGACCTCGGCGTGAAGGCGGCGATCGCGGACCGCGCCCGCGCAGAGACGGTGATCGTCAGGACCGTGGTCCTCGTCCAAGAAGAGATGGCGATAGAGGTCCTCGCACTTTCAAGCATAAGGAAAACGAATAACGAATATTGATTTACCCGCATATAAGTTCCTGCTCGGTTTCGGACAGGAACTTTTTTTTGCATATGAGCCTAAAAGTTTGTAAATTTGCATCCTGTAAGACTTCCGGACTGCGGAGAAAACCGGGCCCGGCTTGTGAACTTACCGGTTGTTTAACTTATATTAAAAAATTTGGATACTGACCCTTTACCGGCCTCGCCGGTCATTTCATCAATCCTTGCTCTGCTCGGTGCTACTGTGCCCGACAATATCCCTGCAATTTCTTTCCACGCCCCTCCCGGTTGGATGGCCTGGTCTTTCCTTATTATAATTGTGGTCGTATGTCTGTTGCTTTCCGCTTTCGTGTCCGGGAGTGAAATCGCTTTTTTCGGGCTTAATCAGCAACAGATAGAAGATCTCGAAGATTCAGAATCTGCACCTGACCGGAGGGCCGCGCGACTCCTTGCCAATTCCGAGCAACTCCTCGCTACCATCCTTATAGCCAATAATCTGGTTAATATCACAATGGTTGTCGTGCTGACTTTTGCGATTAATCAGGTGACTACATTTAATGCCACTTGGGTTAATTTCCTCGTCCAGACTGTCTTCATGACATTCCTCCTGCTTCTGTTTGGTGAAATCTTCCCAAAACTCCTTGCCCGTTCATATACTCTCCGTTGGGTGAGGATGTCGGCTCCGGGTGTTTCTGCGCTCTTCGCCATCCTTGGTCCGATCGCAAGATTGATGGTAAAGTCCTCTTTTATCGTTAATCGAGTCATTACAAAGAAGGAGGAAACGGTATCGACCGATGAACTTGAGAAAGCCCTCGAGATTTCAAATGTCGAAGATAGCAAGGATAAGGAAATGCTCGAAGGCATACTTTCTTTCGGAGAAAGGGAGGCCCGCGAAGTCATGATATCACGTGTCGATGTCACTGCTATCGAACTTCACGATACCTGGGAACAGGCGATGGCCATCATTCTTGATTCAGGTTATTCAAGAATCCCCGTTTACGATACAACCCAGGATTCCATAAGTGGTGTCCTGTATAGTAAAGACCTCCTCCCTTATATCGGTAAGAAGGAACGCCCCGAGTGGCAGTCGCTCATCCGCGAAGCCTACTTTGTCCCCGAATCCCGTATGCTCGATGACCTGCTTGAGGATTTCCGAAAGAAGAAAATCCATATTGCAATTGTGATCGACGAATACGGAATGACTCAGGGCATAGTGACGCTGGAGGATATTATAGAGGAAATAGTGGGAGATATCGATGATGAATATGACGATACCGACAGAAATTATAAGAAGATTGATGCCAATACATTCATATTCGAAGGTAAGATTCCTCTTGCTGATTTCTGTCGCGTACTTGATATAGATGAGGAGCAGTTTGTCGCCGAAGGCGATGCTGAGACTCTGGCGGGTCTTCTTCTTGAGATTAAGGGTGACTTCCCCAGGCCAAAGGAGACTTTCGATGTGGGCGGTTTGAAACTTCAGGTAATCCAGATGGAACGTCATCGTATTGTTAAAGTGAAGGTGACTGTCCCCGATAATAGCAGTGGAGATGGAGAATGAGTTCATATATTGGAGACATCCGACCATCCCCGGCATTAAAGTCGAGGAAGTGAGCGGAGGTTGTCGCTATAAAGGCGAGCTGTGGCGGACAATGGCTGCACAGCTATATTGCGAAAATGGTAAGGATGCTTATCGCGAAATCGGACATTTCCCCGATGGAGCTCCATTCCTTTATGGAGAATCCAACAGGATTTCAATTACTCATTGTAATGGCCTGTTTGCCGTGGCAACACTTCCTTCCACTCCGGAAGTTGATCTCGCTGTCTTTACCCCCCGGGCCGCTATGGGTATTGACGCGGAGCGGGTTGACCGTTCACAAGTGCTACGGGTCCGCGACAGATTCCTCTCGCCGGATGAACTCTCCGACATTCCGGCAGATGATGTCCGCCTTAATGTGCTCGCATGGACCATTAAGGAGGCTGCCTATAAGGCTCTTCGCATGCCGGGGCTTGACTTCCGCCATGATATTCGAATTTCTCGTCTACCCCTGTTTGGCCCCCCAACCCCGGTTTTCAATCCCTCGGAATTTGACTTATCCCCTGATACGAAGGAACTCCCCGGAAATTTTTTCGGGGAGGTAGTAATAGTGCCAAAAATTGTTGCCGATCATGCTGCGTCTGATGATGGCGATTATCAAGTGATTAAACTCATCGTATATTCCTATCTATCTGATGAGCATATTGTCACACTCTGCTATGAGAGGAAATGCGCTAAATTTAAGCCTCTTATGGCCAAATCGCACTCCGTAGCTGAAGCATGACCACTGTTAATCCGATCAGATAGATCATGGTGATTCCCAAGATGCCCGGAAGTCTCGTGTTTCCGTTCCGGCTAATACTCTTATTTTTCATATATCTCAGATTAGTGGTTGTTTACGTTGCAAAATAACCGCTTGGTAATGCAAACAAATTGCAGTGAAATAAAAAAGTATGTGAATAAATGTGAATAAATATAAATCGTGTAATTTCTTGCCCCTTTAAGTTATTGAAAATGATTAATTTTGCATTGCGACAATATCAAAGACTTGTTAAGGTAAATTAACATCGTGTTGGGGATATAAATCCCTTGCCATAATTCCATCAAGCTATGAACATCGGACAGGAAATTAGACTAAGACGCCAGGAATTACGTCTAACGCAGCAGGCTCTTGCCGATATGTCGGGCGTAAGCGTACGAATGATAAAAGCAATTGAGGGAGATTATGCGAACCCCTCGGTAAAAACGGTTGAGCGGTTGCTCGGATCTCTGGGATTAAAACTGATGATTGTGGAGCGGCCTAATACTTAGAAGCTCGTTTTGTCATTTTTAGGTGCAACGGAATGGTTCTCATGCAAGACGCAGTGCTTGAAGCTGTCTGATGCATAATCTTAAATGTGACAGTAGCCGGGGTTAAAATGCTCTATGTTAGTGGTCAATTATCACACGTCACCAGATTATGGTCCATTCTCACATACCTCTTGCAAAAAAGTTTCACAAAAAAATACTCCCAAATTTTGTCAGATAAAAAAAAATTACTAATTTTGCATCGTCAATTCAGGAGCCTTCCTCCCCTTTGACAAAAATGCTTCAGTAGCTCAGTTGGTTAGAGCACCTGACTGTTAATCCCAAGAGGATAATCGTCGTTGGTTCAAGCCCATCCTGAAGCGCCAAAAATATCTTACTGATTATAGAGTTAATCAGATTAAATGCTTCAGTAGCTCAGTTGGTTAGAGCACCTGACTGTTAATCAGGGGGTCGTTGGTTCAAGCCCATCCTGAAGCGCCAAAAATATCTTACTGATTATAGAGTTAATCAGATTGAATGCTTCAGTAGCTCAGTTGGTTAGAGCACCTGACTGTTAATCAGGGGGTCGTTGGTTCAAGCCCATCCTGAAGCG
>JAIDDJ010000074.1 GCA_029055345.1 Muribaculaceae bacterium
GGCTATCGTTTTTTGATTCAGTCACATAGCCCGCTATGCTCCTGAATCTGCAAAGCGATATCCGAGGCACATCTGCGACTCTGGCATTAACAGATTTTATTGAATGAGGTCTAAGTCAAGGCTCAATTCCAGGTTTTCTACAAACTGAATAACCCATTAACCTTATAACTTTAAGGCAAAAGGTCTGAATCACCTTTTAGACTCCATCCAATAAAAAATATTAATGCAGGGTCGCATCTCAGGGAGCAGATATCGTCTTGCAGACGAAGGAGCATAGCGTGCTATGTGACTGAGGCAAAAGGCGATATATGCCTCTGGGATGCGATGAATGGAGTAATTTAAAAACTTTAATTTTAATCAATTTAAATATAATGGCTCGTACTAATAAAATAAAGTTACCTGCGTCCGGCCTCTTTTTGGCTAAAATCTCGAATCTCTTCAGTCACAGCTCGAAGGCTGCTCCCTCAGAGATTCAAGATTTTAGCTCAAAAAGAGGCCGCCCTGCATTTAACATTTTTTATCGGATGGAGTCTTAATCTTCTCTTGTGTAAAAATGAAATCAATCAGAGAACTCTACAGAATAGGCACCGGCCCCTCTTCATCGCATACAATGGGCCCGCGAAAGGCTGCTGAAATTTTTCTATCTCGCCATCCCGGGGCGAAAGGTTTCGAGGTAACTCTTTATGGGAGTCTCGCCGCCACCGGTGAAGGTCATATGACTGATGTGGCCATCCACGATGTATTGTCGCGTGCTAATGTTCCCGTGAATATAGTCTGGAAACCCGATGTGTTTCTCCCTCAGCATCCCAACGGTATGAAATTCGCTACACTCAATTCAGCGGGGTTCGTTGAAGAGGAATGGACCGTATTTTCTGTGGGCGGGGGAGCTCTCGAATATGAAGGTATGCAACATGAGGGCGCTGGTGAAATCTATACGATGAACTCCATGACCGAAATAATGAATTATTGCGAACGCACAGGCCATAACTATTGGGAATATGTGGAGCACTGCGAAGGTCCGGAGATATATGATTATCTTGCTGAAGTGTGGCAAGCCATGAAAGATGCCGTGCAACGCGGTATCAATCGTGACGGTCGGCTCCCGGGGCCTCTAAACCTCAAGAGAAAGGCTCTTAATTATTATGTAAAGGCCGGTGGATATCGCGACAATCTCAAGAGCCGCGGTCTGGTTTTCGCCTATGCTCTTGCGGTCAGTGAGGAGAACGCGTCAGGAGGCGTAATTGTCACGGCTCCGACATGCGGTTCATGTGGAGTGGTCCCCGGCGTGCTTTATCATCTTTGGAAAAGTAGGAATTTTCCTGAGCGTCAGGTGCTTCATGCCCTTGCCACTGCCGGACTTGTCGGAAATCTCGTCAAGCATAACGCCTCCATCTCCGGTGCCGATGTAGGATGTCAGGGAGAGGTCGGGGTAGCCTGTGCAATGGCGGCAGCGGCAGCCAGTCAGCTGTTCGGCGGTAGTGCCGCCCAGATTGAATATGCCGCGGAGATGGGACTTGAGCACCACCTCGGTATGACTTGTGACCCCGTATGCGGACTTGTCCAAATTCCATGTATCGAGCGGAATGCATATGCGGCCGCTCGCGCTCTGGATGCAAATATTTATGCCAGCTTTACAGATGGGGTCCACCGCGTCAGTTTTGATAAACTCGTGCAGGTTATGAAAGAAACCGGGCATGATCTTCCTTCTTTGTACAAGGAAACCGGTATTGGTGGCCTCGCCAAAGATTACCAGCAGATGTGACGGTATTCAGGCTCTGTCTCTACCGGTCTTGATATTATACAGCTTTATTGCCGTGATGATGGCGCAGCAAACCATCGTCACGGCATTGCTAATGACAAGGGGAATATTGCCTGTGAGTACTCCCTGCACCACAAAGAAAACGCTTCCCAGTCCCATTGAGAGAAATGTCGGCAACGCTATGCCCGAAGTGTCACGAGTGCGCATCGTGTGTATTGCCTGCGGAAGGTAACCGCATAAAAGGCAGATTGTGGCTGCATAGCCGAAAATATTTATCCAGAGTTCCATGGTATATATTAATTTGTATTAGCTTACTGATCAGTAGATTCAATAAAATGTATATATAGGCCAAAATCTTTCAAATTCCTTATTCCTGAATTAAAGCTGCCTTGTGGCTTGAAATGAAATTCTTTGAAGAGCGAACATCGGGATTGTTGACCCGATAACCATCGCCAGAAGAATGAAGAATGTAGTGAGGCCATTGTTGGCAAAGAGGTAGAAGTAATGAAGGAAATCATTCTCGCCCCCGTAATAGACGCACATCACGAGCGCAGCGAACGTCTTATATGCGTATATCCCCGGAATCATAGGCAATAACGCCGGATATAGGCTTGTTTCCGTGGGTATCTTGGCATGTGGGGATGTCAGCACGGCCAGCAAACCGATCAGCAGAGCGGCGCAAAAACTCGCTATTACTATATGAAGCTCGGCCCAATGCATTAGAGAGAATCGCAAGGAGTGGCCCGCGGCCGCTATTACGGCAGTATAGATATAGGCACGGCGAGGCGGATTGCTTATCGCCGCAAATCCGATCGCGGCAAGAGCCGCGAATAATGCATCCTGTAATAATTCAATTACTATCTCATTCATGGTTGTTTTGTTCAGAACATTGCTAAATTCATCACTGACATCCCGGCGCATAGGCCGATGGAAAGGCAGCATAGTAGGATTATAGCGTTCATGAGCCGCCCGAAGGCACACAGATAATGTCCGTCGAGAAAGTCGCAGAACGAATTGATAAATGGTATGCCCGGAACAAGATATAGCACGCTCGTGGCGACTGCTATCTGTGGTGTGGCGCCCAAACCCGGCAATCCCGATAATGCAGTAATCAAGGAGGACACAAAAGCGCAGGTGATCACGGTGACCTTGATGTTTATTTTATAACGCGTCATAACCTGTTTCAGCCGGAAACCGATGAAAGTGGCTACGAAAACCGAGCACATGGCTATGATATCACCCGAAAATAGCCTGCAGAAAGAAGCATTGGCAATTGACACAAGAAGCACAAGCATCAAGGGATTTACTGTCGAACATTTATAAATGCGGGGCAATACGGCGCTCGCTTCCTGAAAACTCACCTTTTTATCATACATTTGCCACGACAGACGGCTTAAATCGGTGATTCTGGAGTAATTTATTGATGTCTCCCGCACGCCGGCAACCTTTGTATAAGACTCGTTTCCATCCGACACGGTGATGTGTAAATGCCGGGGTAATACGCTGAATTCAATTGACATCCCTACTGATTCGGCTATCCGGTTCATGTTCTTTTCAAGACGAATACATGTGCACCCGTTTCCGAACAGCTCCACGGCATACTCGGCCAGAAACTCGGCCATCGTTCTGACGTCAGGTCTGCTGCTATCGTAAATTTGCATTTTATCCTATTCTTTAATTGATTAACATTTCAAATGCAAAATCTTCTCTGCCCGATAAAACTTCAGTTAATAAATGTTGAATTTCGGCTGAGTCTGAGCTATTAGAGCGCACTCTAATAATAATTATGTGGATGGGGCTTGGCTGATAAATGAGCATTTCGGCACGTTATTTGTTATATACTTTGGAAAACACTGAAAATATTTCTAAATCATAAAAACACTTCATATGGTCAAAGGAAAAATTGGGGTTACTACTGAGAATATTTTCCCCGTAATTAAAAAATTCTTATACAGCGATAATGAAATTTTTCTTCGCGAGCTTGTTTCCAATGCAATAGATGCCACTCAGAAACTAAAGACCCTCGCTTCTTTCGGTGAATTCAAGGGTGAGCTCGGAGAAATGGACGTGCGAGTCTCTGTTGACAAGGAGGCAGGCACGCTGACGGTGTCCGACCATGGTATCGGTATGGATGCCGATGATATCGAAAAGTATATCAATCAGATAGCTTTCTCTGGTGCCGAAGAGTTTCTGGAGAAATATAAGGATACAGCCAATTCTATAATCGGACATTTCGGACTCGGTTTCTATTCAGCATTCATGGTGTCGAAGAAAGTCGTTATCCGTTCCCTTTCATATAAGGAAGGCGCTAAGGCTGTGGAATGGACCTGTGATGGTAGTCCTGAATTCGAAATGCATGAAATCGAAAAGGATTCACGCGGCACTGACATTATCCTTTATATCGATGACGATAATAAGGAATTTCTGGAGCAGTCACGAATTGATGCCCTTCTGAAAAAATATTGCAGGTTCCTTCCGGTGCCCGTTATCAGCGGTAAGGTAAAGGAATGGAAGGATGGTAAATATGTTGATACCGACAAAGACAATGTGGTCAACGCCACAGAGCCGCTTTGGACAAAGAAGCCTGCCGATCTCACGGATAAGGATTATCTTGAATTTTATCATGAACTCCGTCCAGGAGAGGAAGACCCCTTGTTCTGGATTCATCTAAATGTGGATTATCCCTTCAACCTCACCGGAATTCTATATTTCCCTAAAATCAAGAATAATATCGACATCCGTCAGAACCGTATCCAGCTTTATTGCAATCAGGTTTACGTCACTGACCAGGTGGAGGGTGTAGTTCCAGAATTCATGATGCTTATGCAGGGTGTTATCGATTCTCCCGACATCCCACTTAATGTGAGCCGTAGCTATCTGCAGGCTGATCGTCAGGTAAAGAAGATCTCGACCTATATCTCCAAGAAAGTCGCCGAGAAACTCGACAGGATGTTCCGTGACGACCGTAAGGAATTCGAACAGAAATGGAACGACATCGAGGTGTTCATCAAGTATGGCATGCTCACCGATGAGAAGTTCTATGATCAGGCTAAGAAATTCTTCCTTCTGCGCGATGTTAATGATAATTATTACACTCTTGATGAATACCGTAAACTTGTCGAGTCAACTCAGACCGACAAGGAGGGCAATGTAATCTATCTTTATGCCACCGACAAGACCGCACAGTTCTCTTATATCCGTGCAGCCGAAGACAAAGGTTACAACGTGCTTCTGCTTGATGGCCAGCTTGATCAGCACCTCATCCACATGCTTGAGAGCAAACTGGACAAGACCCGCTTTGTCAGAGTCGATTCAGACACTACTGAGCGCCTTATCGTAAAGGATGATGCTGCCAAGGCGGATATAACGCCCCTTGAGGCCGACATTCTTACCGGGATGTTCCGCAGTCAGCTTCCTGAAATCAAAGACACCAATTTCATAGTCGAATATACCGCCCTCTCTGCGGAGGATGCTCCCGCAACCATTACTCAAAACGAGATGATGCGGCGTATGAAAGAGATGGCTGCTCTCCAGCCCGGAATGAATTTCTATGGTGAAATGCCGAGTATGTACGCACTTGTTGTCAATACCGAGCAACCTGCCGTAAAGAAAATTCTCGATGAGGCCAAATCCGCAATGGAATCCGATATCATGCCCTTGCGCACTGAGATAGAGTCTCTGAATGAGGAGGTGTCTTATCTCAGAAAGGATCTTGAAGCAAAGAAGGAGGATGCTGAAAAAGAGCCATTAAAGACTCAGATTTCCGACAAAGAGAAGAAAGTAGAGGACGACCGCGCAAATGAGGAGCGGATTATCAAGGATTACGCCTCTGCTCAGCCTGTCCTTAAGCAAATTATTGACCTTGCTCTTTTGCAAGGAGGATTGTTGAAGGGCGAAGCGCTTACAGACTTTATCAAGCGTTCGATAAGTCTGCTTTAAGAGCCCGAAGAGTCTACTCGTTGTCGCGCATTGCCTCGGCCGGTGATATCTTCGCTACAAACCGAGAAGGTATTATCAGGCTGAGATAGATGATAATAAAGCACCCGGCATTGAGGGCCAGAACGCTCCACCAATTGATTTCCACCGGAACGAAGTCAATATAGTAAGCTTCCGGGTCCAGTGGAATGACATGGTAACGGTCCTGACAATATAGAAGCGCCAGCATCACGATATTGCCGATTGCCATTCCAATGAGCGCCACTTTCAACGCAAGATAGACAAATACACGACGCACCATAGCGATAGAAGCGCCAAGCGAACGCGTTAATCCGATGAATCGTTTCTTGTCAAGGATAAGGATAAGCATACCGGATATCAGCGTCGCGATAGCTACAATCGTCATAAGCGTCAGAATTACTATAACGTTCGTATCCAAAAGCTCAAGCCATGAGAAATAGGCTGAGCCTTGGTTGCGAACGTTATCTATTATATAGTGCCTGTAAAGCAATCCTGATTCCAAAGCTTCGATTATGCTTGATTGTAGACGGCTCGTGTAGGTATCGATTTTGTTGTCGTCATCAGTTGTGATATGCACACTCGTGCCTTGATTTTCCTTAAGTCCCGCAACGTTCTGGATTAGACCCAGTGATCCATAGACCATCACTTTGTCATATGTATCGAAATGACTGTTGAAAATCCCGGCCACTTCCAGTCGGCGAACCTTTATATTGTCATTGATAAAATAAGTGTCTATTTTGTCGCCCGCCTTTAATCCGAGTTCATTAGCCGCTATCCTCGAAATGACTATTTTTTCGCGTTCAGATTCCTTATTAAAGTCCGGAATATGGCCTTCCTCAAGATTGTCATTGAGAAACTTCGCCGTGTGATTCCCGTTCATGCTTTTCAGGTATATTCCTTTGAAATCCTCAGATGTTTTCAGAACGGCAGGCATTGATAATTCCAGACTGAAATCCAGTATAAAAGGTTGCTCTTTAAGGAATTGATTTAGCGTAGGGGTCATGGTAAGAAGGTTATTCTCCTCTTCCATGGCGTCACTTGCCAAATACATGCTTATATGGGAATTGAATCCGATTACTTTTTCACGGATTTCACGTTTGAATCCTATCACCACGGCAATGGCAGCCAGCATTACCCCTACCGATAAGGCTACAGCCGTTACTGCAACCTTGATTGCCGGTGAGCTTTTTCGGTCGCCCGATGCCGGCGACATTCGCTTAGCAAGAAACAGACTGATATTCATTCCTTGAATTTTGTTCCTGATTTCCCGTTCCGGAAAATCCTATACTAATTTTCCGACCGGGACTTTATGCAAATTTAATTATAATTATCCAAACGGCAAAAATCACCCATTCTCGGCTCCCCGCATTATGGCGCTTTCTTAAGAGCGCGTTCCTTAAAATTTCGGAGTAGTAGAGATCGCAGCCTTGGAGTGTATTTGGCTTCTTGATGAAAGGAGCATACCGAGGTATGTGACTGAAAGCAAGAAGTCAAAG
>JAIDDJ010000075.1 GCA_029055345.1 Muribaculaceae bacterium
AATTATTTCGACTTACGGAAAATCTCCGCATCTCAAAATAATTCAGAAGATAAATCATCGGTTGACTCAGTTAGCGGCTTAGCCGGTGCTGAACAACCTCAAATTTTACCGAACTATTGAATAATTATTACCTATCTTTTATTTGGTATTCACATCCACGGCCTCACCATCGCCTGTTGATAGAACTCCCGTTGAATCGGTGGTGGCTGTGGCGGGCATATCTTCAATCATTCCCACAACATTCGGGTCCTGAAGATTTGCTCCTGCACCGGCAGGTAAGGGGAAAGCCTGATATTTAGCCATCTCGTTAACTTTCTTCTCGTTGTCCGCACCAAGCTGACTCATATCTGTCTGAGCGAGTGTCTGACGGAACTGATCGATATAGGCATAATTTCCATAAAGTTCGGCCAGATCATTAGCTGCGGTTAAATACTCGGTAGTCGAATCATTAGGCTGCGCGTTAATGATATCATAATATTTCTGGGCCTCTTCTGCGTAGCGGCCACAATAGTCAATCATGGTCGTGTAATCAGCTTCGGAAAGAGCCTCCTTAGCATCGATTTTCTTGGCTACGTCAGCATCAGTGGGCAGGTTGGAACTACAAGCTGCCAAACCTATTACCATGAGAAGTGTGGCAGCGGATGCCATGAGTTTTGAGATTGTTTTTTTCATATTAGATATTTTTAAGTATTAACTAACTATTAATCGTCATCTTATGTAAAGCCGGGAGGCACTCTGATATCAGAAATTATCACCCAGAGGTGTAACGGCCGGCTCCCGGAGCTTATAAAGAAGCATGTTGCGGAGCTGAGGATTATTGTCAACAATCAGAGATAATTCCCAATGCTGTCCTGCCTCATCGCGAAGCATCGTAGAAGTCGTGTCGACATCGGTCAGATTCCATGTAAGGAGAATCGTTTTGATTTTGAGGGCCTTCAACTTCCTGACAAGCATCTGATGGTCGGCATCGCCGGTAATGAGCACTACATAATCGAAATGCCTGAATGTGGCAAGCTCATAGGCCTCGAGGGCGAACCAGACATCCACACCTTTCTCCACAACTTCAGTGACTCCGTCATGATCTATCTCACGAAGGTGCTTGTAATGGAACACCACATCATTTTCTATGAGCGAATCCTCGAATTTGCGCTCGTTATATAACAAATGCTTGTCATACGCTTCCTTAACTCGGAAACGTCCGCGGAAATAATGTGCCTCAGTAATCTGGCAGTCGGACATATTGACGCCCTCCTGCATGGCAATCTCCGAGGAGATATAATCAAAAAGCGAACGGACGCGGATAATTGATCTGTCGCGAGCCTTGAGCGCGCGATTTATCTTGGCGTAATAGCCGCCATCTATAAAGACTCCTATAGATATATAGTCAAGCATATCAATATCAATCGATTTTTATTATCAAAACCTTCCGCGCGCCGCTTTTGTTCATTTCCAAGCCGTGAGTTTATTAAATTGAGCATTTTCGGGACCCCACTTAAAAAACTCACCGCGGCAGCTATTCAACTCGGTTACTACTCACTTCGGCTACTAAAAGAAAAGAAACACGAAGCCGTCAGCAACGACTGGACAGCTTCGTGTTCTTAATGTCGTTATGCCTTCTTATCTGCGAGCCGGCGGATAATTTCGGCGAGAAGATCGTAGAATTCGGCTACGCTCTTGATGTTGGCTTTTTCACTGGGAGAATGAATATCCTTGAGTGTCGGTCCGAAGCTGACCATATCGAGATTAGGCATCTTCTCAAGGAAGAGTCCGCATTCAAGACCTGCATGGAGCGCCTCTACTTTCGGATCTTTTCCGAACAGCTTGCGATAACTCTCCTCAGCCACCTTCAAAACCGGCGATTCAGTATTCGGCTCCCAGCCTACATAGGCGTCATCATAATCAACGTCGGCTCCTATCATCTCGAACAGAGCTGTAACTCTGTCGGCAATCTCATCCCGGCGTGAGTCAAGAGAAGAACGCTGATGGACCACAATTTGCATAGTCCCGTTCTCGAGCATCGAGACGGATGCAAGATTATCGGAAGTTTCAACGAGTCCGGGAATTGCGGTTGACATCCTTTGCACTCCATTTGGACAAGCGAACAAAGCCGTGATTATATTATGTCCGAGTTGCGATTCAATAATCTCCTTTCGCGGTTTGCATTCGGCTACTTCGAATTTAAAATCAGGGTTCTCGGCGCCTGCGAGTTCAGCCTTGATCATGCGGAAGAATTCCGCGCCATAAGCGGCAAACGCTTCGGCATCCTCTTTGGCCACACATACCACTGCTTTGGCATCACGCGGTATGGCATTGGCAAGGCCACCACCTTCGAAATAAGAAAGTTCGAGAGGAGTGCGGCGGTCGGCTTCCCAGAGGAAACGAGCGAGCTGCTGGTTAGCATTTGCCCGACCAAGGTTGATTTCCATACCCGAATGACCTCCGTTCAATCCTGATAGAGACACTTCGAAGTAAGTGCCTTCCGGAGCTTCCTGCATTCTGAGAGGTAAAGAAATATTTGTCACTTTGCCCCCGGCACAACCGATTACAAGAGAGCCCATTTCCTCAGAGTCGAGATTCAAAAGTATGTTGCCTGTCACAAATCCCGGTTTTAGGCCATTTGCTCCAATAAGGCCCTGCTCTTCATCTACCGTCAGGAGAGCCTCCAAAGGACCATGCACCAAATCCGGGTCGATCATACATGCCATGGCAGCGGCGCAACCCATACCGTTGTCCGCACCGAGAGTTGTCCCTTTGGCTCGCACCCATTCTCCATCAACCTCCGTCTGTATAGGATCGTTGTAGAAATCATGATTTATGTCCGGGCGCTTCTCCGCCACCATATCCTGATGGCCCTGAAGAATTACGACAGGGGCATTTTCATGACCGGGAGTGGCCGGAACGCGCATCATCACATTACCGACTTCATCGGTATGCACTTCCACATTATGACGATTAGCCCAATCCACGAGAAACGCTTTCATCTTGTCGAGATGATGCGTCGGACGGGGCACTTTGGTAATTTCATCGAAAATCTGCCACACCAAGGCGGGCTTTAAATCCGTGATTTTCATTGTATTCTATTTATGTTTAATAATTGTTTACTTGCTGCCTGACTTACCCTTATAGCGGTTATATGCAGCTGCCATACGCGTATGATAACCTCTGCGGGCATAGCTCGGACCATTATACTTACGCGCGAATGCCGCCCAATTCTTATTCCTCAGGTCATTGAGCATTCCGGCATTTTTTATGAATTTTGCGAACAGCTCGAGTTGGGCAAATTCCGAATCAGCCATCAGCTTGACAAACTCTACAACCGATGAGCAGCCACAAAGTTTATAATTGAAGCCGCCGATCTGAAACATTCCCCAGAACGTTCCCATCAGGCCGCCCTGACCGTTTTTATGACAAGCGTTGACGAGCTGAGTCCATTCCTTAAGTCCGTAGCCTGAAAGACCGGAAGGCACCTTGAAATTTTTGTAAGCCTTTTTGTCGGGAGCCTTCGGCGCATATACCTTATACATGGAGGCATCGAAATTTATCACCGGTATGCCCGGGATAAAAAAACCATGCAATGTCTTTCCGGCCTCGATCTCCACCACAGCCTTGATGGCCGCCACTTCCACGCCGAGTTCTTTTGCGACCACATTATAGTCGGCATCCGTAAGAGTGGTGTATCTTGACTTGGCATCTTCCTGCGGCAAGCTTTGGAAGCCGGGGAAATCATTGCTACCAGTTCCGGCGGATTGCCCCCACAATGCTCCTACCCACAGAAGCGCGGGCAGGAGCAGGGTTGCACGGAGTCTCATGACTGAGCCACTTTTTCAAGCACGCGCGCCAGATGCTTCCAGAATTTTTCTACTGTCGGGATAAGAAGTTTCTCATCGGGTGAGTGAACTCCGGTCATTGTCGGTCCGAAGCTTACCATGTCAAGATTGGGATGTTTTGTCAGGAAAAGTCCGCATTCGAGACCGGCATGGATGGCCTTGATGGCGGGACGCACTCCGAAGAGTTCCTCATAGGCATCAGCCGAGATCTTCATGATTGGCGACTGCATATTGGGAGCCCATCCCGGATATCCGTCGCTGTGAGTCACTTTCGCACCGGCAAGCTGGAAGTGGGCCTCTACCTGTCCGGCAATATCGTCCTTACGGCTTTCTACCGATGAACGTTGCGATGTAGTGATTCTTACAATATTGTTGTCGATCATCTTGACAGCGGCCAGATTAGTGGAAGTTTCCACAAGGCCTTCAAGGTCTTGACTCATGGAATACACACCGTGAGGCGCTGAATATATAGCCCTGATAAGAGCAATCGAAGTGGTGGAATCTATGCAGTATTCCGGACGCTCATGCGCTTCGAGCGTAAGCTCCATTGACGGCTCGATGCCGGCATACTCGTTCAATATTTCTGTATGATATTTTTTAAGATGGCGCTTCAGCTCCTCATGATGGTCGCTATGCACGCCGAACACTGCATGAGCTTCGCGCGGAATAGCATTACGCAGGTTGCCGCCTTCAATTTCACATACCGTAATGTCCCACTTCTGCGAGCATTCCCAGATCAGACGCGCAATCACCTTATTGGCGTTGGCTCGGCCGAGGTTAATATCCGAACCGGAGTGGCCACCCAACAATCCTTTGACTGCTACGCGCATATATACGAAATTCTCCGGAGTAAAACTGCGCTGATAGGAGAACTCCGCCGTAGTGTCAATACCTCCGGCACAACCAACGAATATTTCTCCATCATCCTCGGAATCCATATTAATCAGAATCGAGCCTGAAATCATATCCTTGCCGAGATTCTGCGCGCCTTCAAGACCTATTTCCTCATTTACGGTAAAGAGAGCCTCAAGAGGACCGTGAACGAGGTCCTTGTCGATCATGGCGGCCATAGCGGCTGCTATACCTATTCCATTATCCGCACCCAGGGTGGTGCCGCGTGCTTTCACCCAGTCACCGTCTACATAGGTTTCGATCGGGTCCTTCATGAAATCATGCTTCACATCATTATTCTTCTCGGCAACCATATCCATGTGTGCCTGAAGAATCACTACCGGCGCATTCTCATGTCCCGGAGTGGCCGGTTTCTTCATAACCACGTTGCCGACCTTGTCGGTCTTGGCCTCGATATTATGATCGGCTGCGAATTTCAAAAGAAAATCACGAATTTGCTCTTCATGGCACGATGGCCGCGGAATTTTGGTCACTTCATCAAAGCATTTCCATATCAATTCCGGTTTAAGGTCTTTTACTTCCATATATATTTTATTTAGTTATAATACATTAGCTAAAACAAACTGAATCCACCTCTATAGCGTGCAGCCCCCAACAGCTTATTTACAGCCCATCGTAAGGCCCACGCGATTATCCCTAATTTTTCAAAGTTAACAAAATATTTGCAATTAACCCTCTATAATGCAAAAAAAATAATTAAATTTGCAGACGTATTCGCAGCCCGTAGGGATAGGATCATAATTCTTCTGAAAGAATGGGGGCGAATTATTAAAAAAAGTGAAATTAACTCTGCTTATTACGTTAATCGTAGGATTATCATTATTTTTGCTCTACTTTTGTCTCGGAGGCAAACGCGGAGAGTCTCGTCATCACTGTCAGCACTCCCCCGCCCCGCGAAAAGATTTGAAAAAAACTTAACTTCATAAAATGAAAAGATCTTATAGAAGCCTCGTGAGCGCAGCGCTCGTTCTGGCCTTCGCATGGGGTATCTCCGCATGCGGCAATGACAAGGAAACAAAAAAAGAGACCCCTAAAGCAAAAACTGAAACAAAAGCCGCGGTTCTCCCCAACTACCGCTATGTCGATCTTGACACCGTGCTGAGCCGTTACAATCTGGCTAAAGATTATAACGAAGAGATGCTCCGGATGCAGACCAACGCCGAGAGCCAGATGAAGCAGCACGAAAACAAAATCAAGAATTTCGCGACTACGGTTCAGAACAAAATGCAGAATAACGGCTATCTTACTGAAGAATCCTACAAGAGCGATGAACGCAAGATGGCTAACATGCAGACCGAAGCTCAGCGCAGCATGCAGACTCTTCAGGGGAACCTCGCCCAGGCTGCTGAACAGGCCCAGAAGACCATTAATGATTCAATCAACGCTTTCATCGAGACATATAACAAGACTCGCGGTTATGATGCCATTCTTTTCAAGGCAGCCACGCTCTACATCAATCCGGCTCTTGACATAACCGATGAAGTGGTGGAAGGCCTCAATGCCCGTTATAATAAGGTTAAGAAGTAAATCGGCTTTCTTTCTCAAAAATGAGAGAGCAAAAAAGGGTCTTGTTTCGTATTTGCCGACAACTGCCCGGCCTTGACCCCGCAACTATAATTCTTCCTAAACCTTAAGTGGAGCTTGCGAAACTTAAATTAATTAATTTGTTTTATAAATGGGAGCGTTCGCGTTCCCATTTGCCATATAAGACCTCATTCAATAAAATATGTTGATGCCAGAGCGGCTATCTTCGAGCTAAAATATTCTTTTTCAGAAGGAGCAACCTTTGAGTTGCGACTGAGGAAAAAG
>JAIDDJ010000076.1 GCA_029055345.1 Muribaculaceae bacterium
GATGATACTGAAGTGGCATCGTTGAAATCCTTGTCACATATACCATCAAAAGCGGCCGACTCTTCAATGTGCCTTAATACCACTTGAAGTTTCTTTTCAATATCCTTCGGAATTACCTTCATTATATGTGTTAGAGACTGATTTTCAGACTACGAAATTAATAAAAATCTTTGAAATTTTCATAATTTGTAGTCTAAAACTTATTATTGCTGTCCGATAAAAATAAATACCACTCCATTGATTTAGAGTGGCACTCATATATGAAGAATATCAGCTTTTATTCGATAATGGATTTCTAAACACCCCTGTCAAATATAATATTAGGACTCAGCCCATTCCGTCAGTTTGGCGAAGATGTTGCGGCGTTTAGGCTGATTAGCCAAAAGGACTCGGGGCGTACGGTACCAGACAATGCCATTTCTGACTACAAATCGCTCCGGATAAGTCTGATAGATAATATTGCGTGTTCCGGTCAGCGTCTCCCCATCAACCACAAGCGGCGAGCTGAATGGAGTGGAATATCCATTCTCCGCATTAATCCAGCCGAAATTAAATCGGTTGCACATGAAAAAGTCTTTCCAGGTCATATCCATAAACCGGATAGTCATTATGTAAAGCAGATAAAGCTGATGCTTCGGCGAATTTACCGATGCGAGAAGGCCGTTATGCTCCGAAAGCATTTTTTTGATAAATTGCTTCTCGCGGTTTTCTAATGTCGCTTCGACAGTACCGTTATTGTCGGCTATCTCACGGGCAAGCTTTAACAGAACCGGGTGAATCTCGTAATCAGAATAATTGTCATCTTCAGCATCAAACCAACACACATATTCATTGAATTTGTAGAGGCGGGTGTTCAACAAGTCTCCCCGAATACCATTAAAATCATCACTCGAAGCATGAGTGCGCATATTCTCGTATGCCTCGAACAATTTATTCAATCTCTGGGTATCCACGTCTTTAGGAGCTATGTCATTCAGGGACAGGTTAAATCTGTCGGTTGGAGCGGTTTCCTGACACTCTATGATAATATTTCCAAGACGCCCGCGGAGCGCCGGATTATCATCCATTTTGCAGATAAGGCCGTAGGCATCTGGATGCGATTCAATTATTTTAGCCTTGAAAACCTCAATGTCGCGCTGCTCAGTACGGAATCCCCTGAGAGAAAGTTCCGGATTTCGCAAAACCGAATATACGTCGGAGGATACCAGATTTCGGATAGATTGTATGAGAGTTTGCCATTCACGGATACTCTTATCCGCTGTGTTTCGTATGAGATTTCGGACCACACGCAAAAAGTCACCGATGCCGTCAGTCGCTTCCTGTTGGTCAAGAAAGATAAGGGCAGCCATCACTCCGAGCTGTTTCATAACATCAGTGTTTCTTTCATCTTCAGAGAACGAAAACTGAGTGAGAATCCATCTGACCGGTTCGGTCAAACCTATGTTTTCATTCCATTCCATGCTGAAGTCAACGGGTGCGTCAACAAGCTTGGGGATGGAGTCAAGAGAATGGATTAGGAAACGTAGATTTTCCTCCGAGCTATAGATTTCTGACAGAATTTTGTCAGACATATAATCAATTTTACCCTTGGGATTACCCTTTTCTATAACATAAAGAATCTGAGTGATGTAACTCAGCCACTTAATAAACGGGATGTCGGTCAAATAACTGTTTTTCGGGCGAAAGGTCCAAAGGTTTTCTACCCAGGAATACTCAATTTTGTCAGCAACAATCTTCTTTTGCGGCGAATCATTGATAATTTTGAATAGCTTGGATTTTACTTTTTCAAAATCAGTCAGCACTTTGCCGCGCGCATTCATGCGTGTGTATATTTCTTCTCCAAGACCGAATTTTTCGAGTGGAAGGAAATAAAATGTCACACAATTATTTCCTGTCAGATTTGCTATCATCTCTTTCGGATCCAGGTCTTTCAACGCCACGTGGGTCACAATAGACTCCAGAACGGTGATGGCCCCCATTATGGAGGGGTCAAGCTTCCAAGCTTCGTCAAACCATGGCGCATCATTGATTATTGACTCCCGGAGATTCTCACCGGCATCGACAGGCTCTGTGCAAAGACACTCAAGAAAGCGCTTGCTCGATGGTCTGGTTTCGTATGTAAATTTTCGGAGCAGTCTTACGGTTTCTCCATTTTTATCGTCAAGTAGGCCGGCTTTCTTGGCAAGATACCAATGAATGAGCCACAATGTTGTGAGGCGCTGCTGCCCGTCGATGGGAACAAAGGCAACTTTTTCATCTTCGCCCCTGCCGTAGGTGTGTTCGATCCCATAGATAAAGTCAAGCTCCTCATTTCGTTTATCAGCTATGGCCCCAAGTATATGATTGAGTATTCCTTCGCGGACAGCTTTAGCAGTTTTTCGGCCTTGGGCATAATCACGCTGGATTATCGGGATTTCAATCCGGTCATATTTTTTCAACAACGACCACAGAGTTTGCGGTGTCCCTAATGATTCGTTATTCATGATTTTTTGCTTTTAAACTTTTAAAATTGTTTATGACTTCCTTTATAGCATTAAAATAGGCCTTTTGATCGTCGGGTCCCCAGTAGAACGGCTGCGAATCAGCAGGGCTGTAGAACTTCAGGAAGGCGTTGCGGGTGCACGGCGGAATGAAGCGTCCTTTTTTCTCCAATTCGATTATAAGATTGCGTTTCACCGGGAAAATGGAGTTGTTGAGCGCCGAATTATCCTTTGCCGAAAGAAGCGCGATATTTGACAAATCATGTATTGCGGCGGTTCCAAAAAGATCATTAACCGTGAGCCTGATGCCGTTGAACTCTTCTAAATCAATCTCCTTATCAGGATGAATTTCTATCTCACGAAGGCGCTCCTTTAGGGAGACGATAGAGACACGTTCTTCCCTGGCAATAGTCTCTCCTTCATCATTGCGCATGAGCACATCCCGATATATGAAATCGATATTCTCTATTGCCTGGAGCGTTTGATAAATCCAGCTTTTGATTGCTTTAGGCTCTTTAATCGGATCTTTAGAGTTCTGAGCAAATATGTGTTCCAAACTCCATCCGCCGGCACCTTTCCGTTCTTTCTCAATTGAGTTGTAACGGTCGAAGGGGAATCGGTTGTAAATGCCCTCCGCAATTTTTTCGCAAGTCAAGACATTGAAGAGCAGAAGCACGTTTTTAATATTGGACTTATTGCCCTCTTCATAGTTTAAATCCTCAAGATTTATCTGGCTTATGTATTCAAGTATCTGCTTGCGCAACTCTTGGATGAACATTGATTTGCCATTGGATCTTGAGATCGCATACAATTCGCGGAGCTTGCTCATGCGCGTGGCAAGAAGATAGCCGACATAATGATATATAGTCGGGGCCGTGTCGGGAGTAGCGTCACAGAACCATGAATTTACGCAGGCAAAGGCATGTTTTATTCTTTGCCACAACTTCAAAGCTTCCTCAGCTTGAAGTACAGGTGTATTCCCGGCAGAAAGCACCTGCTTTTCAAACCACAGATAAGTCGAATAATTCCTGGACTCGTCATTTTCGGCAAGCAGATTGAATATGAGGTCAAGATGCGACTCAAAGTCTTGCGGGGAATTGGCTGTCAGAAATTCCCATTTCTGAGGTTTCTGCAATTCAATTTCCATGCGGTGCCATTCATTGCTTATCTCAGACTGGCGCAAAGCTAGCTCCTGCCCGCTATAGAGCCCTTTGATTTTACTTAGGATAAGGGCTTTTACGAGTTCAGCATCTGTCAATGCAATCTTTCCTACGTTCAGTCTGTTAAATGCACTAATATTAGCCTTTCTGTCTGATGACTCAATATCATACCATATTACATGCACATTGTCAAGCAGCGTCGCGGCATATTTTAGTTTCTGCTTTTTATGTTCTCCAATCCAACGGTTGATTTTACGCCATGCCTCACTCATATAATGAAAGTCGGGGCGACTGTGATCCTCCTCTTTGTCTTCTATTAACTTCTTTAGAAAGTCATTTGTGAGTGTTCGGGTCTCAAATTCAAGGTTAAAAGTATCAAGGTCAAGAGCTTTGAGCAAAAAATAAAGAGTTGTCAGACGTTGCTGGCCGTCTATAACTTCCCAAGCATCTTTCCTTACTGTTGACAATGAAACCACTATGGGCTGAAGGCAATAACGATCATCAGTCTTGCGGCTCATATTCATGAAATCAAGCACATCATTTAGGAGAGCCTCGATGTGAATATCCGCTTCCCATCGATAGCCCCTTTGATAGTCCGGAATTATAAAAGTTTCCTGTTCAATATGATCACGACTATCCTCAGTATAAATTGAGGTAAGTTTCGACAATTCAGAAATAGGTATAGTGCAGATTCTACTCATTATAATAATC
>JAIDDJ010000077.1 GCA_029055345.1 Muribaculaceae bacterium
TATTTTACTGAAAATCAACAATATGAATATGTTTTACAGCATAAATTTTTAATTCAAATTTTTAACGAACTATTGATTTTAGCAGATGACAAAAATAAAGTTTATTGGTTATATATTGATTTTTAATTAGTTTTCCCTGCAAAAGTCCATGAAAATTAGTAACTTTAAAGAAAAGTTTGACCGCTTTTCACATGAAAGTTGCAACAACTCCTGAGGAACCTGTGACAAAGTTAATAAAATTGTCCCGATTATGCAAGAGCTTTCCGGCCCGGTAATGAATACAGTCTGAATTAAATTACTTGCGCTTGTTCTTCACGTCCTTTTTAGTCAAATCACCCCATTTTCAGGATGCTCGCGCACCCATTTCGGGAAGAAGATCTCTCCATGCAGTTTGTTCTCTACCCACGGCTGGCCTCCGCCCACGATATGACATCCTCAAGATCTTCAATTTCATTAAGCACTGTCATATTCTGAAACTCACCCTCGCTCTTTCCATGACCGTTGAAATCGAAACGTAAAGACGCTATCCCCTGCGACTGGAGATCATTGGCAATATCGGACATCAGTTCGGTATTGCACAAAAGTTGCTTTGCACTCACTCCTTTCTGAATCTTGAATTATCCGTATTCTTCTCGATTCTCGGTGCACGGAACCCCTTTCCGGAGCTGAACTTGTAGGTGACGCCAAGCTTTGCAGTCACATGGGATTTAGTGTACGAAAGCCGGTTATATCCCGATGATTCGGTTCTGATTCTGTTTACTCGCTGCAACATATCTTCAACACCTATTGACAGCGACCAATGCTTCCCGAATTGTTTCTGCAACGTAGGATCGAGGTTCAGAATCGGGAATACCGTGATATTTCCTATCCTCATGCCGGAATTATAGAAGCAGTTCAACGTCAGGTTGAATTCTTTGGGCAATGTAAATGTGGTGCTTGCCACGAACTGAAGATACCTGAACGTGTCAAATGATCCTGTATCGGTAAGTTTCTGAGAAGTTATCACGTAGGTAAGGCTTGAATAGAGGCGCCACCATTCCGTTACGTTGATGGATCCGTCGGCATGCACGTACAAATTACGGTCCTTCCCCTCGTTCCCCCAGGTCAGATATAACCTCTCGGGATATTCCGGATTAGAGGTGAACATCTGCCGTATCGGATTGTCGGTGATCGAATAGCCCGCGGCGATGGTAAATCTTCCGGCAAGGATAAAATCAAGACTGAACGAATCGGTAAAACTTGGAGTAAGTTTTGTATTTCCCACCGTATATGTATAGTCGGACACCTGGCGTACAACCGGATTCAACGCCTGGAACGAGGGACGCCGGATATTTCTGTAATATCCTAAAGCCATAGCCCAATCCCCCTGTTCCGTAAAGCTGTATGATACATTCGCATTGGGGAAAAGATCAAAACGGTCGTTAATGGAGATGCCACCTTTGGTGGCGGAATATTCTCCACGCAATCCAGCCTTGAATTTCCATCTTCCCACTTTGCCGTCGGCGGTGGCATATACAGCCGCGATATTCTCATCATAAGAAGTGTCGAAATCATACTGACGGTCGGTAGTCCGGATCTGACCTGCAAGATATGTGTGCAGCGAGCGGTTCGAAACATCGTTAAACGTATATTTCACCCCGACATTGAAGTTCCAGTCCGGATTGAATACCTTACGCAATGACAGATCGGTCACGACTACATTGTACCTGTTACGGCTATCAGTCCTGTAGATCGAATCATCGGGCAGATACGACCGGATCATCACATTATTCTCAGCGACCGCAGATCTCTGATAATTGTAATTGGAGATCAATTTCAATACGGAGCCTCTGCTGTCCAGGCTATGCGTCCAATTGAAAGCGACATTAAAATTGTGATAAAGATCCTCACTGTCATACACTCCGACTGTTCTCCCGCTGAAATCCAAACCGAACGTCTCAGTTCTCGAATTTGACACATGTCCGGTTTTGCTCGGGTTATAATCAATCTGCAATCCTACTTTATCAGTATTACCCGGATCATAAAACACACCAAGTGAAATATTCCCTTGAATTGCTCTTTCTTTATGACGTGAGGTTCCGGTCATTTCCTGAGAGGTCGCAGTATTGATCGTTTCCTCATGAGAGGTATATTTATCCGAAGGACTGCCGTTTATATTACCATTAAGATTTACAGTCCATTTTCCGGTATTGAGGCTGAGATTGAGGAAGGGATTAAACCATTGTTTATATTCTCCCGCTGTCACCTTGAGTCCTGTCGAGCCATTGAGTCCTTCGACACGATTACGTTTCAGATTTATCTTAATGATACCGCCTGCGGAGTCTGCACTGTATTCAGCTCCGGCTTTTGGAATAATCTCGATGGTAGCGATCGATGATGACTGTATGGATTTGAGATACGTCATGAGTTGACTCCCCGGCATATTTACCTTTCTATCATCTATATATACCGTAGTACCTCCTTGACCGTAGATGGAAAGCCTGTCATCAGTCACCCACACACCCGGGGCCGTCTTCAGCAATTCCTGCGCATCCTTGTTGGCTGCCAAAGGATTTGCCGCCACATTCAGGACAATGCGGTCCGCCTCTCTCCGTATAAGCGGAGCCTTGACTACCACCTCCTTCAAGGTTGTTGATGTCTGTCTCAGCACTATCTTCCCCATATCCGGCTTGATAGGTGAAAGCACTACATCATCATATCCGAAGAGCGATACCCGGAGTTTATCACAGTCCGCTCCCGCATCTATCTTGAATAAACCTGTTAAGTCGGTAACGGCTCCTCCCGCGACTGAGTCATTGACGAATACTGTGATGTTGGCAAATTCCACAGGGATTGAGTCGGTATCCACAACTAATCCTTCAATCTGTTTTACCGCGTACGCAGACAATACGGTCAGCATTACACTGAGAATTATTAATGTACGTTCCATTTTTTACCGAATTTTTGTTCCTGTCCTATTTTGTAATTTGCAAATGCGTTGGCACGTCGGAATTCCACGTTGTTCGACCAGTATTCCACATCGCGCATATACTTTTTCAAGCTATGGACTTCAAAATAACCATGTCGCCATGTCTCTTTTACATTCATCCGAGCTGTCATCCTGTTTTTTGTCTGGAACACGGTTATCTGAGCGATGGGAATATCACCGTAGTCATAGTGATCCACGATAAGGAGCTGTTTCTTTCTTTTATTAAAGTAAGAATAGGTGTACATCTCTGTCGGCTTCCTTATCCAATCTTCAATATCATCTCCATGTACCCATAAGGTATAGGGCCTTTCCTCAGACAAATCACAGGATACGGATGAAGGTTTCATGGGAGGTAAAGGACGTTTGGGTCGCACAAACATGGTCTCCATTTCCGGCGCATAGAAAAGGATCTCCGCGCTGTCAAGGTGGCAGGTGTGGAGTACATCCGCGATGAAACGGTCCATCCCGGGGTACCTGGCCACGGAATCAGAGCAGGATACGATCACCAACGGATCATAAATCAGAACGTTACCGAACGTCATGCGATAAGTGGTATCCTTGTCGATTATCTGGCCATGGTAGTCGCTTATGTGCCATTCACGATTTGCGAATACGATTCCTTCAGGTGAAGAGCATCCTGCAATCAACAGAATCAGTAGCGTTATCGCGATGCCGGGTTGGATTGATAATAACGGTTTCATATTTCTTCAGTTTTATTACTGTTGCAAAATTAGAGCGAAAACCAATCCGGTAGTCTTAGTTACACCTCCTTTAATCTTAGTTAGTCTTAGTTCACAAAAATCTCCGCGGCACCTCGTACCGCCCCCTCCGGGCGTCTTACGCTTTTTGCCTAAGGTAATTTTGATCGACCATCAAATTTCGTTAATTTTGCAACATGCGACGGCTGACACTGATAACTACCATTTCCCTTATCCTTACCGCATTGGTGGTTGGGGTGGCAACTTATAACCTCATCAAACTCTACACCCATGAAAAAGAGAATGCAATGCAGACGGTCGGGGAATGTGCGGAAAATGCCGTGTTGCTTGAGATTATCAGCAGGATGCAGAACAGTGAGCAGGCGTCTCAATCATATCTGAGACTCAATGCTTTTATTGCACTCGCTCAGCAGAAAGAGGGGCGTGTGGCTGAAGCCGACAGCATGAAAATATCTTTGGCAAGTCTACTGCTTGTCGGGCTTGATGTGCAGGATGACAAATCCAAGCCCGACATGAAGGCCATGGACAGCATATTCAAAATGCAACTCGCCCGGAACAATCTGTTTCCGGAGATCGCTGCAATCATTCCGGTCGGCACACCCGTCCCTTATTCAGTACGATTATGGGAAACGAGCTATAATTACAATCCGGGAAGCCCACCGGCATTTGACGTGTACGTCTCACCGATGCATGGCGCTGTCCTATCCCGTATGTGGGGGATAATCATACCATTTATTGCGGTGATACTCCTCTTTTTATCATTCTCCATTTATCTTATAAATACAATCGGGAGAATGAGGTCAATAGAGCAGATGAAGGATGATTTCGCTCATAACATGACCCATGAGCTGAAGACTCCGGTTGCTGTAGCTTATTCTGCAGCGGATTCGATGCTACGGTATTATGATCAGAGCGACGAGCTACGCAACAAGCAATTCCTGAAAATCATATTGCAGAGATTGGGTTTTCTGTCGGGAATGATTGAGAATATTCTCTCTATGAGTATGGAGAGATTCAAGACGATGAAACTCGATCTAAAGCATGTTGAGGTCAAACCGGTTGTCGAGGAAGTTGCCGGTATGATTGAGCTTAAAGCCGACAAACCGGTAACGATCGATATTGATATTCCGGCTGACCTTTCAGTCGTTGCAGATTCATTGCATCTCGGGAACGTGCTGTCCAACCTCATGGACAACGCCGTAAAATATTCCGGAGATACAGTAGATATAAATATCTGCGCTGACAATACCTCGATTTCAATTACCGATAACGGTATAGGAATAGGAAAGGAAGACCTCCCTTATATCTTTGACAAGTTCTATCGTGTTACATCCGGCGACCGCTACGAGGTGGGAGGCTACGGCCTTGGGCTTTTCTACGTCAAACAGATTGTTGAAGCGCTTGGCTGGAGCATCGGAGTGACAAGTAAACCCGGATGCGGGACAAAATTCACCATCATATTCAATGGCAATGAGGAAAGATAAGATATTGCTTGTGGAGGATGACTCTACTCTGTCGTTTATCGTGCAGGACGCACTGACCCGCGAAGGTTTCGATGTCGTATGTGCCTCCAACGGTGAGGCAGGTCTCAACCTTTTCAAGGAGGTCAATCCTGACATAATTGTAGCTGATGTAATGATGCCTAAGATGGATGGATTTGAGATGGTGAGGCGCATACGGCTCATAGCTTCTGATGCACCTGTACTCTTCCTGACGGCCCGCACAGCGCTTGACGACGTGGTGAAAGGTTTTGAGCTCGGAGCAAACGACTATATAAGAAAACCATTCCAGATTCTTGAACTTGTAGTGAGGATAAAGGCTTTATTGAAACGGAATTATCCGGGAAATACCGAGACTACAGAGCTGACCCTCAGTGATTGTACGCTTGACTTCGCTTCTCAACAGCTTATCATCGGTGAGGATACCATCTTGCTTACACATACCGAAGCCGTAATCATCGATGAATTGTTCCGCCATCCCAATGAAGTGGTCGAGGCCAAAACGCTTATGTACCGAATCTGGCAGAATGATGACTACAACAATCTCAACCGACTGCACGGCTTCATATATAAGATCAGAAAGTATCTGGCCAAATCGAAGTATCTCGGCCTGCTGAATGTCAGAGGGATAGGATACAAATTAGTTGATGCAGCGGGTCGGCCGTCTGCCTCTCACTGAGCCGGGTCGGCGTCACCGTACTCCGCCGTGAGTCTCCCCTGTCACCGATCCATCATGTGTTTAGCCGTCGTTGAGTATATTGACAGCACGCATAAGCCGGCTATTTCGTGTGCGAAGCTTTTTGGAGGAATTCCCGCTTGATAGCGGGAACAGGAGTCTTTCAATAGTATTTCACTGATTAGTTATGAGGAAGTCACGAAAAATCATAAAAATTTCGTAACTTTGCAGTCTAATATTTAGAAAGTATGATATCCAGATGCCTTGAGGAGAGAGATCGAAATAGAGAATGTCACTCAATATTGGAAATAAGACACGCTGAAGCCGGGGACATCGACGGCATAATGAAACTTTTGCATCAGGTAAACGATGTGCACGCTGATGGCCGTCCCGATTTATTCGTACATGGCAATACCAAATATGATATCGAGAGGTTAAGGCAGATAATGGCCGA
>JAIDDJ010000078.1 GCA_029055345.1 Muribaculaceae bacterium
AGCATAAACGCTATTCTGTCCTCCGGATATGTCGGGTCGATCGGTACATATGCTCCTCCTGACTTGATTATTCCATAAATTCCAGCTATCATCTCTATACTTCTGTCGGCTATGATTGCTACAAAATCATCCGGCTTTACTCCAAGTTCACGCAGCTTATGCGCAAGACTGTTTGCCTTTGCATTCAGTTCTGCATATGTAAGCTTTTCTTCCTCAAATACAACTGCTGTATTATTAGGAGTTTTTGATGCCTGTTCCTCAAACAATTCAACTATTGTCTTATCCTTCGGATAGTCTGTATCGGTAGAATTGAAATCAACAAGAATATGTTGCTTTTCCTTTTCAGTCACTGTCTCAAGCTCGCTTACAAGTCCATTTGGCTTGTTCGCCATTTCTTCACATATCTTCACCAATCTGTCAAGCACTGCATCGATCTCTTCTTCGCAGTATTTATTCGGATCGTACATTACATTAAAACATAGTCTGTTTCTGTTTTCATAACCCATTATCGATATGCCGTAATTCGTCTGCTCTCTGGCTGATTCCATCGTTATATCATAACCATTTGCATCTTCACCTGACTGTGCTCCTGATTCATAATTCTCGAATACATACAGTACCTTTATCAGTTCTGAGCCTTGCGCTGTCAGTCCCTGTATCTCCGCAAGTGAGCAGTAATCGTAGCTTGTGCTTTCTGTTCCTTTTTCCTGCTGCATTGCTACTAATCCTGCTACTGTTGTTCCATTCTCTGCTGTTACCCTTACAGGTATTGTATTTATGAAGATTCCTACCATATCCTCTATTCCTCGGATATCTGCATTCCTTCCTGATACAACCTTGCCAAATACAACATCTCTGCTTCCTGAATATGCTTGAAGCATAATTCCAACTGCTGTCTCCGCTGCTGTATTTATCGTGCTCTTACTGCTCTCTGCAAGCTTTTTCAGCTTTTCGGTTACTTCCTCGCATAACTCGGCAGTTCTTATTCTAATCTGTTCTTCTGTCGGCTCCGGCTTTCTCATCGCTGCTATTTCGCAATCGCTTTCGTACCCATCAAGCTCTTCCTTCCAATAATTCAGCGCCTTTTCCGTATCCTGCTTCTTCTGCCATTCGATATACTCACTATATTCTCCGCTCTGCTCCCTTTCCTTTCCTATCTCTGTTTCTATTTCTGCTATGCTTACTCCTTTTTCCAGCTGATCATAATACTTCATCAGCTTTCCAAACAGCACTCCAAGGCACCATCCATCCACAATTATATGATGCATTGTCCAAATTAATCGCATTCCCTTTTCTTCCGTCTTTATATATTTTACTCTTAAAAGACGGTCTCTTTTCAGGTCAAATCCTCTTTTCAGGTCTTCGCTCTTTATTCGGCTGATATCACATTCTGCTACCTTTATTATCTCATACTCCGGCTCCCTTTCTGCATATACTATCTGCTTTGGATCGGATACTTTCTCATATACAAATGATGTTCTAAGTATCTCATATCTTATGCTGAGCAATCTCAGTGCCTCTTTAAGCATTTCGGAATCCATTTCAAAACCTATTCGATATACGCTCTGTAATACATATCCCGTTGACTCTCTGTCCTCTATATTGTGGAACAGCATTCCTGTCTGCAAAGGTGTCAGTCCGTATATTTTTTCGGCTTCTCCTTCAAATCCTGTCTTCATATCATTGAATTCTTCGATCGTTAGATCATATACTCCGTAGTCACTTGCTGTTTTTTCTCGGCATTCTGCTTCTGCGCAGTATTCCGCAAGCTCTGTTATGCTCTTCTTGTACTCATATGCAAGCATTTCTATGAAATGTTCTCCGAAACTGCTGTCTTCACTTGTTATTGCAAATATCAGCTTACCATCACTTACTTGTCCATTCAGTGCTATTCTGTCATTTGTTCTGTTTCCTGCTGCAATATCATCTCCGCAGCTGTATTCTCCGAAAAAGCTGCCTTCGCTTCCGCTGAAATCTCCAAGATAGTTGAAGCTTATGTCTGACTCAAATTCTCTTCCTGCGAAGCTGCAGCCAAGTCCGCCTCCGGGAATCTTTCTCATTGCCTCCTTTGCATTTAGTATGCTCTCACGGCTGTCTTCATTGATCGCAACATTTACTCCATATATATTCGTAAACCAGCCCAATGTTCTGTCAACCTCTATTGGCTCATGAAGTGCTTCTCTTCCGTGTCCTTCAAGCTTTACTGCTATAGAACTCTGTCCTGTTATTCTGCCTACAGCTCTTGCAAGTCCTGCTATCATTACTTCGTCTATTCTTGCTCCATAGATATTTTCACTCTTTGTCAATAATTTTTCCGTCGTTTCTCGGCTGAATTCGATCATCACAGCACCAGGCTTATCTTCGCTATAGTCACCAACAATTCTTCCGTTCTTCGTCTTTGCTATCTCTTGATTCCAGTATTCTCTTTCACGTTTTGAAATATTCTCCCCATAATCCTTAAGCTTTCTGCTCCACTCAATGAATGACGCTGTCTTTTCCGGCAGCTTCACTGTTTTACCGTTTTTCAGATGTTCAACCGCAGTTTCAAAATCCTCACTGAGTAT
>JAIDDJ010000008.1 GCA_029055345.1 Muribaculaceae bacterium
TTTTGATTCAGTCACATAGCCCGCTATGCTCCTGAATCTGCAAAGCGATATCCGAGGCACATCTGCGACTCTGGCATGAACAGATTTTATTGAATGAGGTCTTACTTCTTCTCAAGGATTATTCTGTCGAGCAAGGCATGGTTGGTCGAGATGTTCATGTTCTCGTCTTCGGGGAGATAACTTATCGTCAAGGTATGTTTACCCGGCGTCAGCTCTACTGCCACACTGTTGCTGAGGCCCCAGTCGTTCCAATTGGCAACACCCCTCTGGGGCATTACTACCGTCCCCGCCTTCTGACCGTCAACTATAAGACTGCGGATAGCCGCCTTATTTTCAGTATTCACCGGCCCGTTGCCATTGGCATACCGCACCGTTACCGAGTAGGATCCTCCCTCCGGAACATCAACCGTAACCTCTCGCGAGGGGCTCGTCCGATCGGTCTCAACAAATCCGGGGCCATAATAACCTTCAACTTTTGATGCCGGCTGATAAGAAATTTCAGGTGATGACACCCCGGTCTTTTCCTCTTCAAACTCTGTTACGATACGCGCACGGTTACTCCTCGGTTCTGATGCAAAGCTCTGGGTCCCTTCTCCCGACACGCCTATTACCTGCCATTCGCCCGGCTCCTTTAATGAATACTGGGTCTGATGCGTACGAGCCACTTCCCTGCCATCTCTAAGCACTATGTATTCCCCTATATATTCTATGGGATTCCAACGCAGCATCGCTTCATTGCCCGACTCCTCTATCCATGCGATAGGAGTCAACGGAGCCTTAATATTTGCTACACGGTTCAACTTCATCGTGGATATAGGCTCGTTTGCCATTTCGACTACTATCTTGCCCCCTTTTGCCAATGACTTGGCCGGTATTGTCTTTGCGGCATCAAGAGATTTCCCGTTGAGTGTGAGCGATTTCACCTTGTCGCCATATCCTTTCACCGTAATGTCAAGGCGTGCTCCCCTGTATGGGAAATTATCAAGCGTGCGCTCGGCGCCAAGAACTTCCGGCACAAACGGCGCTATCCGCAAGCCATCCTTCTCGAAATGAATCCCGAATAGCACCTGCTGGGTCAACGCTATATTACCCGCAAGACACCATAACATATTCGAGGAGTTCAGCTCAGTAAAGATATCACCGTTATCAAGATTCAGATTTTCCTTATTGGTCGTAAAGAGTGCTGCCGGACGGAAAATTGAACCTATTCCTTCAAGCACACCGTCCTCATTGCCGGCCTTCGCCTGAGCAAGCGTCCAGTAGGCCGCGACCCATGGCCATAACGCATTATTATGATAATTCGGCATATCCGATATCTGGGGATAGAACACCGGGGCTCCGAACGGGGTCTGAGGAGCATTCTGCGAAATCTCCTTCTGACGCCCCTCCGGCGCGATATCATACAATATTGCAAGTGCCTCACCGAGTGTCTCCGCTCGCGGATTCAGTATCTTGGAATCCCGCCCGTATGTATACATCCCATAATATCTCTTGTCGGGCATATAGAATGTCCTGTCGATCGCTGCCGATAATTCTGCCGACTTCGATGCATATTCCTCCGCCACTTTCTTATGTCCGAGTGTCGATGCCATCTCCGATACGGCATTCAGGGCAGCCGCATACATCACGTTCGTCCCCATTGCCTCGCTCTGAGATATATCCGCCGTCTGCATCCACTTCGGATAACTCTGCTCCCGCCAGTCGATGAATGAGGTCTCTCCTTTGACCAGACCAGCGTCGCTCCAGATAGTTTTTTCATCCTTCTCCATGCTCCGGAGGGCTATTGGATACACTTTCTCAAGCCAGCTCCGGTCGCCGGTTACCTTATATACCTCCCACGCGGCCAGAACCCATACCATCCGATCGGTCGATATTGGCCAGGCTCCCCCCGAACCTGTATCCTGAATAATCTGGCCGGACGGATTCACCTTCTTCATCAAAGATATCATCGACGCCTCCGGCTGAAGTGCCGCCATCGACAATATTATTGAATAACTGACATCGCGGGTCCATACCCCTGCCCATTCCTTACCGGTACGTAAGGTTGTATCAGGCTCTACGGCATTCACCATCTCGTCAAGGGCCATATTATATATAGCCTGATGAAGCATATTCGGAGTGGTAAGCACCGGATAGCTCCCAAGGTCATTCTTGCGCGTCCATTCTTGCCCGATAGGCATAAAATATCCGGGTCGCCCCTTATATGTACTCTTCAACTTATACGGCCCTTCGGCCCACGCCTTAAACTCATTTTGATATATCGTGTCCCCCTGCCAGCGATAAGCATCTGTCTGAACTATTACCCCATCTTCGGCATTTATTCCAAACGCAAAGGCTGAAAGCCCCGTCAGTGCCATTAGGATTCTCTTCATAATGGTAGTATTTCTATGGTTGGATTTTTTGGTTTTGAATTTTCACTCAAGTGTTTTTCATTTCTTCCCTTTTCGTCCCGAGGCGCGCTGCTTTTTGTTCGGCTCGTGACGCTTGCCCGGTTTTTTTGCCTCCAATGGCTTGTTAGGATTCCCTTTATCGTCAATCAGAGCGAAATCAAGCTGCTTGCGCTCAAGATCGGCCCGGGCCACTTGTACTCGCACACGATCCCCAAGAGTATACCGCGCTCCATGCTTCCGACCTATCAGACAATAATTCTTGTCATCAAAATCATAATAGTCATCCGCAAGATCGCGTATCGGAACAAGACCCTCGCACATACTCTCGTCAAGCTCCACATAGAAACCCCATTCGGTCACTCCCGATATGACTCCCTCATATATCTCGCCAAGACGATCCTTCATGAATTCTACCTGCTTGTAGCGGATCGAAGCCCGCTCCGCATTCGCCGCAAGCTGCTCCATCTCGGAATCATGCTTACATTCATCTTCAAGCTTCAACTTGTCGACGCTCCGGCCTCCCGTCGCATACTTCGCCAGTAGCCGGTGTACCAGCATGTCAGGATACCTGCGAATGGGCGACGTGAAATGAGTGTAATAGGGCATAGCCAAGCCATAGTGACCTATATTGTCGGTGGTATACGTGGCTTTGGCCATCGACCGGATGGCAAGAATCGACAGCATATTGGCTTCTCCTTTTCCTTTCACATCCCGTAGCAACCGGTTAACACTCTTGTTTACTTCCCGGCTGTTACCGTCGGTTACCAATTTATAGCCGAACCGTGATGCTATTATCGAAAGATTACCGATTTTCTCCGGATCAGGATTATCATGCACTCGATACACGAACGATTTCGCCTTCTTGTTCTTTCCTACCTTCCCCACTGATTCTGCCACGGTGAGATTGGCCAGCAACATGAATTCTTCTATCAGTTTGTTGGCATCTTTCGACTCTTTGAAATAGACGCTTATCGGCTTGCCTGTATCATCTATCTCGAATCTCACTTCAGCCCGGTCAAACTCAAGGGCGCCCTGCTGATACCTGCGGCGTCGCAGCTCTTTGGCCAGCGTATTGAGCACCTCAAGTTCACGTGCATAATCTCCCTTGCCGCTCTCTATGATTTCCTGAGCCTCTTCATAGGTGAACCGGCGGTCGGATTTGATTACTGTCCTCCCGATGCGACTGTTCAGCACATTGGCCTTAGAATCCAATTCAAAAATAGCCGAGAAGGTCAGTTTCTCCTCGTTAGGCCGCAATGAGCATATTCCGTTCGACAATCGCTCCGGAAGCATCGGAATCGTGCGGTCCACCAGATAGACGCTCGTAGCCCGCTTCTGTGCCTCTTTGTCGATTATCGAGCCCGGACGCACGTAATGGGTCACATCAGCTATATGAACTCCCACCTCCCAGTTGCCGTTAGCAAGCTGACGGATGGATAGCGCGTCATCAAAATCCTTCGCATCGCGCGGATCTATCGTAAATGTTGTGACGCCGCGGAAATCCTCGCGCTTCGACACCTCTTCAGCCGTGATGCCGGCATCAATCCTATCCGCTGCCTTCTCCACGCTGTCGGGATATTTATATGGAAGACCGAACTCTGCGAGAATGGCATGCATCTCGGCATTGTTCTCTCCCTTCGAGCCCAATATGTCGATTATCTCGCCGCGAGGATTCATCTCATCATCCTTCCACTGCACGATCCGGGCCACTGCCTTGTCGCCATCCTTACCACCTTTCAGCTTCGAACGCGGGATTATGATATCGGCCGCCAGAAACTTCGAATCGCTCACAAGCGCCGCATAATTCTTGTCTATCTTCAGAGTGCCCACGAATTGCTGATCTTTTGCTTCGGTGATTTCTATCACCCGGGCTTCCGGATCAGCCCCCCTGCGGGCCGCCGAAACCACTACCCGGACTTTATCCCCGTTCAGGGCATGCATCGAATTGCGCTCAGCAACCATGATCATCTCATCATCGACCATCACGGCATTCTTGCCGTTACTCCGCCTGATGAAGGTGCCGATGTTCTCTACTCCCCGGTTTGCCTTGGCCTTGTATTTCCCGAGGTCTACCTCCAGGATATCATCCGCCGCCACAAGTTCATCCAGAGCATTTAGCACATCAAGCCGTTCCGACTGCTTGTCAACTCCGATGCCGAATGCTATCTGCTTGTAATTGAAACTCTGCTTGCTCTGACTCTGCAGAAATTCCACTATCTTGTCCAGAAGCTCCTGCTTGCGCATGCGCTTCCCTATATTCTTCCTGTTTTTCATCTTTAATTATATATTAATATTATAACGCCCCAGAATGCCCTTTTGTCAGATTTATGTTAAAAAATAAAACATCCTGCCCGTCAACTTGCACATTAATTATTTTTGTGTGCAAAAATTAACCGAAAAATTTCATAGTTTGGAAAAAATTGTTTTACTTTGCATTCTGAATTGACCGCCGGGACCGGCCATAAATCAGCCATTGGGCGTTCAATTCTCTCTTTACTAATGTTTTGACCATTTGTTAAACTTAGATAAAGAGTCATGAAAAATGTAATATTAACAATTTAAAACGTATAAATCATGTCTGACATCGAACAGAAAGTAAAAGAAATCATCGTAGACAAACTGACAGTTGACGAGAACGAAGTAACTCCTCAGGCTGAATTCAACAAAGACCTCGGCGCTGACTCTCTCGACACCGTAGAGCTCATCATGGAATTCGAGAAGGCTTTCGACCTCACTATTCCCGATGCAGACGCTGAGAATATCAAGACTGTTGGTGACGCTATAGCTTATATCGAATCCCACAAGGCATAAATTCCCGCACCTGATGGAATTAAAAAGAGTAGTAGTTACCGGCTTAGGTGCCATCAGTCCGCTCGGCAACGATGTGGCCTCCACTTGGGAAGCCGCAAAGAACGGTGTCAGCGGCGCTGCTCCCATCACTCACTTCGATGCCTCGCAGTTCAAGACTCAGTTCGCCTGCGAGGTGAAGGGATTTGACCCCGCTGACCACTTCGACCGTCGCCAGATGCGACAGCTCGACCTCTATGCTATGTATGCCCTCACGGCTGCTGATGAAGCTATCGCTGACGCCGGCATAGATGCTGAAGGTATCGACAAAAACCGCGTTGGAGTCATTTTCGCTGCCGGTATCGGCGGCCTCCACACTTTCGAGGAGGAAGCCGGTTATTACGCAGTCCATGGTGAGACACAGGGCCCTAAATACAATCCCTTCTTCATCCCGAAGATGATTGCTGACATCGCTGCCGGTCACATCTCCATCGCTCACGAATTCCGAGGACCCAACTACGCTACGGTTTCTGCCTGCGCTTCTTCCAACAACGCGCTTATCGACGCCTTCAACATGATTCGCCTTGGCTTCGCCGATGCAATCGTTGCCGGAGGTGCAGAAGCTGCTGTGTTCCCCGCAGGTGTGGGAGGCTTCAACTCCATGAAAGCCCTCTCAACCCGTAACGATGACCCCGCCGGCGCTTCCCGCCCGTTCAGCGGTTCTCGCGACGGTTTCGTTATCGGCGAAGGAGCCGCAGCTCTCGTCCTTGAGGAACTTGAACACGCTAAAGCACGCGGAGCAAAAATTTACGCCGAAGTCGCCGGTGGCGGTATGAGCGCCGATGCTTTCCATATTACCGCAACTCACCCCGAAGGTCTCGGCGCGAAACTCGTCATGGAAAATGCCCTGCGTGACGCCGGTATGAAACCCGAAGATATCGACTACATCAACCTCCACGGAACCTCTACCCCTGTAGGCGACCGTTCCGAAGCTAAGGCCGTTGTCGATGTGTTCGGCGATCACGCTTACGAAATTAACCTCAGTAGCACCAAATCAATGACCGGTCACCTCCTCGGGGCTGCCGGAGCGCTCGAGGCTCTTTTCTGCGTAAAAGCTATTACCGACGGAATTATTCCTCCGACCATCAACCACGAGGAAGGTGACGATGATCCCGAAGTTGACCCCAAACTCAACTTCACATTCAACAAGGCTGTGGAAAAAGAAGTCAACGCTGTCCTTTCGAACACATTCGGTTTCGGAGGCCATAACGCTGCGCTTATCCTCAAAAAATACAAAGACTGATATCCCGGTCTTTCCGACAAAAAGAGGCTGAGTCAAAAAAATTGACTCAGCCTCTTTTTGATATGTCAATTTTCGAAGATTTTTAATCTTGCCGTCAGATTTTTTGTGGTTGCATATCTCAAGGATTTTTTGTAAATTTGTAAGCTGATTTGAAGTAGAATATTGCAATGGAAGAGAATTACGAAGATACCATTAAGGCTGATGAAATCCAGCCCGTAAATAAGAAATATCAAGCTGAAAACATCCAGGTCCTCGAAGGCCTTGAGGCCGTGAGAAAGCGCCCGTCGATGTATATCGGCGACACCGGCATGCGTGGCCTCCACCATCTCGTTTATGAGGTGGTCGACAACTCTATCGATGAAGCCCTCGCCGGTTACGCAAACAAAATCAATGTCACTATCAACGAGGACAATTCCATCCGCGTCGAGGATAACGGCCGTGGAATCCCGGTTGATATGCACGAAAAAATGCATAAGCCCGCCCTCGAAGTGGTCCTCACCGTCCTCCACGCCGGTGGTAAGTTCGACAAAGGTTCATACAAAGTTTCCGGCGGTCTTCACGGCGTCGGGGTCAGCTGTGTCAACGCCCTCTCCGATTATCTTCGCGCCGAAATCCATAGAGATGGCAAAATCCACATGCAGGAATACGCTTTCGGAAAGCCTACCTGCCCGCTTACTGTCATCGGCCAGTCCGACCACACAGGAACCACTGTGATTTTCCATCCCGACGCATCCATCTTCAGCGAGACTGTCTATGACTACGAAACTCTTGCTAACCGTCTCCGAGACCTCTCTTTCCTTAACGCAGGAATAACTCTTTCTCTTACCGACATGCGGGAAAGAGACTCCGATGGCAACCCCAGAAAAGAAATCTTCCATAGCAACGAAGGCCTCAAAGAATTCGTCAAATACATCGACGAAGGTAAAGATCCACTGATCGAGGATATAATCCACCTCAACACCAAGAAGAACGATATTCCAATCGAGGTGGCTATGACATATAATACAGGGTTCACCGAGAATATTTATTCCTACGTCAACAACATCAACACCATCGAAGGAGGCACGCACCTCACCGGGTTCCGCCGTGGACTCACGATGACTCTCAAAAAATATGCAGAAGACAATAAGCTCCTCGAAAAGCTCAAGATTGAGCTCTCCAAGGAAGACTTCCGCGATGGACTGACCGCTGTCGTTTCTGTGAAAGTCGCCGAGCCTCAATTTGAAGGCCAGACCAAAACAAAACTCGGCAACAATGAGGTCATGGGCGTGGTCCAGACTGCAGTCAGCGAAGCTCTCCGAAATTATCTCGAAGAGCACCCGAAGCAGGCGCGGGTCATCGTTGACAAGGTTGTGCTCGCCGCTCAGGCCCGTCACGCCGCACAGAGCGCCCGACTCCGTATTCAGAATAAATCCCCATTCTCCGGAGCCGGACTCCCCGGAAAACTCGCCCCTTGCAAAAGCCGTGACGCTGTCGAATGCGAATTGTTCCTCGTCGAGGGTGATTCCGCCGGTGGTTCCGCAAAGCAAGGACGTAATCCTCACTATCAGGCCATTCTCCCGCTCCGAGGTAAAATCCTGAACGTCGAGAAGGCTCAAGACAACAAGGTCCTCGCAAGCGAGGAAATTGTAAATATATATAAAGCCCTCGGCGTCACAATCGGAACTGAAGAAGATTCAAAGGAGCCCAACATGACAAAGCTCCGCTATCATAAAATCGTTATCATGACAGATGCCGATGTCGACGGAGCCCACATCGCTACCCTCCTCATGACTTTCTTCTATCGCCGGATGAGGCAGATTATCGACAACGGCTACCTCTACATCGCCACCCCTCCGCTCTATAAATGCTCCATGAAGGGTAAGAATAAAGTTGAGGAATATGCATGGACTGACCAGCAGGTGCAGAGATTCGTCGATGACCGTTGTGGAGGCGACCGTAACAAACTTATCCTCCAGCGTTACAAAGGTCTCGGTGAAATGAATCCCGAACAGCTGTGGGAAACAACAATGGATCCCGAAAACCGTATGCTGAAGCAGGTCACCCTTACTAATGCCGCTGAAGCCGACCGCACATTCTCTATCCTCATGGGCGAGGATGTGGCCCCGCGTAAGGAATTCATTGAAACCCACGCCACCTACGCCAACATCGACGCCTGATATAATACGCGTTCGAAAAATTTCGGGGTCTATGGATCCCGAATTTGATATCCCGGAGGGCACCGCTCAGAATGTGAGCGTCGTGCCCTCCGCTGTTACTGATAATCTTGCAGTGGCCCCCATCGGCAAGGGCAAATTGTCATCTGTATGTCCCGCCGGGAAACCGAACGCCGTTGGAAACTCGTAGCCGTATCGGTCAAGCAGGGCTGAAATCATGCTTTCCATGTCGGCATGATTACGGTCTGCCCTGTATTCGGTGAAGGCTCCTACAACCATTCCCCCTAAGGATTTGAGATGTCCTCCTAAATGTAACCGGATCAGCATCCTTTCCACTGCATAAATCGCTTCCGATATATCCTCGATGAATAGAATCGGGTGTGTCTCCCCGGCTTCTCTTGCAATTCTGAACGGGTCATATGGTGTGTCGGCCAATCCGTTGATCACAGCTAAATTGCCCCCTATCAGCATTCCCTCCGATTCCCCTTCACGGTTAAAGGGATGTGGCGGCGCAATATACTCTATCGGTAATCCTTCGGTCAGTATGCGCATTAGTGCCCGTGTGCAATACTGATCGCAGGGCAACGTTGCAAGATGCTTGGCCATAGGTGCATGAAGCGAAACTACTCCGGCCCTGCCCGAAAGGGCATGTAGCGCCGACACATCCGAAAAGCCTATCAACCATTTCGGATGCTCGCGCACCAATTCCTCTCCAACTCCCTCGAGCAGATGATTGCACCCGTAGCCTCCCCGCGCGCATAATATAGCTTTTACATCGGAATCCTGAAAGGCCTCTCGCAGGTCTGCCAATCTATCTTCGTCCGAGGCCGCGTAACTGCCGGAACTCGCTCCCTTTGCGTGTGGCATCACGCGCGGAGTAAAACCTTCCGACCTCAGAAATTCACTCGCCCCGTCGATATATTCTTCTTTTACTATCGTCGCTGGCGAAACTATCGCCACTACATCTCCTGACTGCAAGGATGGCGGTACTATCATTTCTCTTTTCATCCCGCTTTCTATCAGAAGGGTTGCACTTTGATGCCCGCTGCTGATATCCTCTCTGCGATCCTCTCCATCTCCTCGTGCTCCACCTTTTCAAGTTGCTCTTCGGGTGTCGAACGGTCAAGACTGTAAATCATCACCTCACGCGGATTTATCTTCTTATAGGCAGCTATCAGCGCATCGAGCTCTTGATCGGTAGTGTTGTCTATCCTTTGCCCATCGTGGGTCCCACGGAGTAGCATGGTCTGTATGATGGCCTGCCCATCGAATTGACGAAGTGCCTCAACCACTCTTTCCACCGTAAAAGCCGGGTCATTCGGTCGATCCAGAACCCTCATCGTCGATTCTACCGCGGAGTCCAATTTCAATATATTATTGTCTACGTTACGCAACGCTGCTGCGACTCCCCCATCGAATATTCGCGTGGAATTGGAAAGCACTGAAATTTTCGCCTCCGGATAATACCGGTCCCTCAACTTTATTACATTATCAATAATTTCTTCGAAGCGGGGATGCAACGTAGGCTCTCCGTTGCCCGAAAAGGTGATCACATCAAGTTTCTCCCCCGAATCCCGCATCGCTTTAAGCTTAGCTTCGAGGTCCTTGCTCACTTTTTCTACAGTCGGCAGCCCGCTCTTGCCGGCCCCCTGACTGTTATAGCCGGCCTCGCAATAAAGGCAGTCGAATGAACATATCTTGCCATCGCTCGGCATGAGATTTATTCCCAGCGAAACTCCCAGCCTGCGCGAATGTATCGGCCCGAAGATGGTGGAATGAAACAATATTGTCTGGTCTGAAGCCATTTCCTTTTCCTTTAATTTTCAATTTAAATCAATCCCCTCTCCCGCTCTCCTCCCTTTTCCTCATCCCGCGGAACCCGTGCCCCGACCAAAGGAAGGGGCTATTCTGCTAAAGCGCTCCCCAAAGTTCATCGCGTCTTCCCGGTCAGAAGCCCCTGCAGATCATGAAGCTTCGTAAGGGCCTCCAATGGTGTCAGATTGTCTATATTCAGATCAAGAAGTCTATCTCGGATTTGCGATAGCAATGGGTCATCAAGCTGGAACAGCGACAGCTGATAGCCCTCCCGTCCCTGACTCAGTGTCTGTCCGAGTGGCTGAACACCCTTGCCATCCCCTTCAGTGCCGGCCTTCTGCTCCAATTGGGAAAGCACCTGATCTGCTCGCTTCACTATCGAGGGTGGCATACCGGCCAGTTTCGCTACATGGATACCGAAACTATGCGCCGATCCTCCCCGCGCAAGCTTACGCATAAACATTACCTTGCCGTTGATTTCTTTCACCGTTACATTGAAATTGGCTATGCGCTTGAAATTACCCTCCATTTCGTTCAGCTCATGATAATGAGTGGCGAAAAGAGTCCGCGGTCGAGCATACGCATTCTCATGGATATGCTCCACAACCGCCCACGCTATGGAGATGCCGTCATAGGTCGAAGTCCCCCGACCCAATTCATCGAACAATATCAGCGATCGTTTGCTCATATTATTGATGATTGCTGCCGCCTCGTTCATCTCTATCATGAACGTAGACTCCCCCGATGAAATATTATCTGAAGCTCCGACGCGGGTGAAGATCTTATCCACATATCCTATCGATGCACTTTCGGCCGGCACAAACGAGCCTATCTGGGCCATAAGCGTGATCAGGGCCGTCTGCCGCAACAACGCCGACTTTCCGGCCATGTTCGGCCCCGTTATCATCATTATCTGCGTCTTGTCGCAGTCCAGACAAACGGAATTTGAAATATACGGCTCGCTCGGAGGTAGGCGGCGCTCTATCACCGGATGCCGCCCATCCCGGATATCTATCACATAACTGTCATTTACTTCCGGCCTTACATAACCATACTCGTATGCCGAATCCGCCAACGATAGAAGACAGTCTACATACTCGGCCTGCGTAGCGCAACTCTGCATGTCGGGTATCAGACGCTCCAATCCTGCGCATAGCTGACCGAACAGTCGTGCTTCTATGGCCTGGATGCGCTCTTCCGCTCCCATTATCTTCTCCTCATATTCTTTGAGCTCGGGGGTGATATATCTCTCGGCGCTTACAAGTGTCTGCTTGCGTATCCAATCCGACGGAACTTTATCTTTGTGGGTGTTCCGAACCTCTATATAATACCCGAATACATTGTTGAAGCCGATTTTGAGCGATGGGATACCGGTAGCTTCCGATTCGCGCTGCTGAATTTCCTCAAGGGCCCGCTTGCCCCCTGAATGCAGCTCCCGAAGCTCGTCAAGTTCCGCATCCACGCCCGGGGCGATGGAATTTCCTCTCCCTATCTGCGCCGGGGCCTCAGGATGCAACGTCCTTGACAATGTGTCGGTGATAGGCGAGCAGTCCGACATCCTCCCGCTTAAGGAGCGGAGTGCCTCCGACTCGCTCCGGGCCAGTATGGCTCGTAACGAAGCGGCCGCCAAAAGCGAATTTTTCAATGCGACACCTTCCCTGGGTGTGAGCCTGTGCGCCCCTACCTTGGTGATTAGACGCTGGAGATCTCCCACACATCGCAACGCCTCCCGCGACTGGTCTCTTGTTTCTGGATCCTTGAAAAAATATTCCACTACGTCCTGACGCTTACTGATTTCTCCAATATCAAGAAGCGGGAATAATATCCAATGCCGCAACCGACGCGCTCCCATCGGTGTCGAGGTCTTGTTGAGCACTTCGTAGAGCGACATCCCCTCCGGTGTCAATGAATCCACAAGCTCAAGATTGCGCACGGTGAAGCGGTCCAACGACACATATCTGTCAGAATCTATCCGGCCCAAGGAAGTGATATGCCGTAAATCCGTATGATGTGTAAGATCAAGATAATGAAGTATGGCCCCGGCTGCTATCACGGCCTCCGGCATACGCTCCAAGCCGAAGCCTTTCAGTCCGAGCGTCCCGAAATGACTGCGCAATCGTTCCTCCGCCGCATCGGTCGTAAATATCCAGTCATCCAGATCAAACGATGCGCCGCTATGGCTGATATTGTCTGCCATCCATTGACGCATTCCTGTCATCCGGAGCAGTTCCTTGGGCCTTATATTGCTTATCAGCTTGTCTATTTCTCTCGGAGTCCCCTGAGCACATAGAAATTCTCCCGTCGATATGTCAAGAAAGGCAACCCCGACGCTCTGACGGTTCACATGGATCGCCGCCAGATAATTGTTCTCTCGCGCCGACAGCGAACTGTCGCTGAGGTTCACGCCCGGCGTCACGAGTTCGGTGATGCCCCGCTTCACGAGTTTCTTCGTAAGCTTCGGATCCTCGAGCTGCTCGCATATCGCTACGCGTTTCCCGGCCCTTACCAGTTTCGGCAGGTAAGTGTCCAGTGCATGATGTGGAAATCCCGCAAGCTCCACGTACGCTGCCTTGCCGTTCGCCCTCCGAGTCAACGTTATTCCCAATATCTCCGATGCGGCCACGGCATCTTCGCTGAATGTCTCATAGAAATCCCCTACCCGGAACAATAATATTGCATCCGGATGCTTCTTCTTCATCTCGACATACTGAGTCATCAAGGGCGTCTCGGCTATCTTTGCCATCTCTTTTCAGTTTGTAATGATTTTTTACCGGTCAGTTTGTAATGATTTTTTACCGGATTTTTCTCCCGTCATGCTTCCCATCTCCCCCGCGCATTGCAATCCGGGCAAAGCAACGGGATTCCTCTTTATTTTTTAATGCGGGAATATCCGCAGCATCCATATCGACATCCCGACATATATCAACAGTCCGACAACATCATTCGTAATCTGAATGAACGGCCCGGTTGCCAATGCGGGATTCACCTTCAGCTTCTCCAATGTCAGCGGAACGAGCGTCCCGAAAACAGTCGCGAATATCACCACCGCGAAAAGCGACACCGATACCGCCATCACAAGAGCGTAATCTCCGGGCTGCGTCACGGCTATGTAGGCGAACACAACGCCCGATATCACTATCGCGTTAAGCAACGCTATCCGGACCGCGCGCCATATCTGATTCCAGAAATCATTAAGTTCGAGACGCCCGTTAGCCAGACCCTGTACTACTATCGCCGATGCCTGAACTCCCACGTTTCCTCCAGTGCCCCCTATCAGCGGAATGAAGAAAGCAAGCGCTGTCACCGTGGCGAGCTGTGCCTCGAAGCCCCCCAATATCAATGAATTCACTATCCCCCCTATAATTCCTATCAAAAGCCAGGGAAGCCGTGCCTTCGTCTGCGCGAATATCGAATCGTCTGCATCGATATCCGATGATATACCCGACGCCAGCTGATAATCTCGCTCCGATTGCTCTCGCACCTGGTCCATCACGTCATCGACTGTGATCTGGCCTACAAGCCGCCCTATCGAATCTATCACCGGCATCGCCACAAGGTCATATTTCTCGAAATCTATCGCCACTTCCTCTATCGGCATATCTGCCTTTATCGATACGGGATCGGCCTCCATCACATGCTTGATCTTTGATACCGACGGATGGGTGATCATCTTCTTCAATGGCAACACTCCCTTCAGCCGGTTCTCATCATCAACCACATATACATAATATATATCGTCAAGATCTTCGGCCTGATGACGCATCTCCCGCAGACAGTCGGGCATCGACAGGTTCTCGTTGACGGCGATATATTCTGTGCCCATCAGCGCCCCGGCAGTGTCCTCGTCATATTGAAGAAGATCCACAATATCACCGGCCTGCTCTACATCCTCGATGTTCTGGATAACCTCTTCCCGGTCCTCTTCATCAAGCTCCTGGATAAGGTCAACGGCATCGTCCGTGTCAAGAAGATCAATGAAGTGACCTATCTGTTCGGGATCCATCCCTTCGAGAAGCTTCTTCCGATCCTCTTCGTCAAGCTCCATCAGGACATCTGCCTTCTTCTCCTTGTCCGGAATCAGCTCAAAAAACCATTCCGCCTGACGTAGGTTAAGGTCCTGGAACAACTCGGCGATATCGGCCGGATGCATCTCGTCTATATCGTGTAGTACGGCCGTCTTCTCGTCTTCGTCTATCAGCCGCTTCAGGCGTTCGATGTCTTCGTTCGTTAACTCTTTCATATTCTATGGTGTCGGCTTCTGTGCAGCTTCTGCTTCTGTGTATTTTTCGGTTTTTAATACCTGAATGATGACCCTCCTAAAAATTCCCGTAACAGCGATGTCGGCGGAACCTCCGTTTCCGGTATCCGCTGGAAATAATGAAGGAATCGCTGAAGACGGTAGGCGGTCGTGTATTCCGGCTCATTATGAGCCACCTGACTTAGCAACGGCTCTACATATGGTTTCATTACAGCTATCTCGAACAGCAGACTCGAGTTGAACGTTGCATCCGCATTCTCCTGAAACGGAAATATCCATTTCTCCTCGCCCCGGCGCACACTCGGCCATCGCCGTATCGTTTCTGTCGGCGACGTCCCCCGGTACTTGTAATCACGCACAAGCCGACGCAAGAGCCGGTTGTCGGACGTCGATATCCAGTTATGATTGTCTATCCGCAGTGAGGTCAGTGCCGATACATACATCTTGAATATCCGTTCTGTAGGGAGATTTGCTGTCAACTCCGGGTTCAATCCATGTATTCCCTCTATTATCAGAACCTCATCGGATGCAAGACTCAAGGGCCTCTCCCGCTCTACCCGCTGACCCAACTCAAAACTATAGGTCGGCAGATTTATGGTTTCTCCCCGAAGAAGTGCCCGCAAATCGCTCTGCAACCGCTCCAGATCAAGCGCATACAGCGACTCATAATCATATTGCCCGTATTCGTCAAGAGGCGTATCCGTCCGGTTCACAAAATAATCATCCAATGATATCAGTTTCGGACGCATTAAGTTCGTCATCAATTGGATTGCGAGTCGCTTGGAGGTAGTGGTTTTCCCTGATGAAGAAGGCCCTGCTATCATAACTATCATCCCTCCGCCATCGCGCCTGCGGCTCACTATTTCATCCGAGATTCGCCCTATCAGCTTGTCATGCATCGCCTCGGCCACGTTTATCAGATCCGATGCCTCACCTCGAAGCACGGCCTCATTCAGCTCCCCTACCGAATCTACCCTTATCACCCTATTGAACTTCAAATGCTCCCGGAAGGCTGCGAACATCTTCTCCTGCGTCAGCGGTTGCTGAGGCATATCCGGATTCGAAAGGTCCGGACCCAACAAGAGCATACCGTCTTGCCATGCCTGCAAATCAAATACTTCAAGCATGTCCGTCGAGGGCGCCAGCGGACCATAAAAGGAATCTGCAAGCCCGTCAAGCTCGTAATAGGAAGTGTATAGATCCGGAACTGTCTCAAGCAGGCGCACCTTGTTCCTCAACTTCTGACCCCGGAAAATTTCTACCACATCTTTCGTCAGTTTCTCATGACGCACGAACGGCAGTTTCCTCTCAACGAGTTTCTTCATCTCCGCCTTTATCGTCCCGGTCATCGCTGCTCCGGGCTCTACCGACTCTCCTTCTGAATCAAACAATCGGCAGAAAAGCCCTCGTGAAATGGAATGCTCTATGCGAAGTGTGAAATCCGAATACAAATCATGGACAGCTTTGTATAGCAACATACACATCGACCGGACATAAACCTCTCGCCCCACTGAGCTCCACATATCCAGATATTCTATCTCTTTCGGACTGAAAACCCTGAAACCAAGATGCTCCGCCTTATTGTTAACCAACGCACATATCGGCTCTTTATGCCACGCAATCACTGAAACCACCCGCTCCGTAGCCCGTGATTCACCACTATCTTCTTTCAGACTCAATTGTTGCTTTTGAAATTCTTCCGAACGATAAATCTCGCTGAGCGTCGAGCCCCCCTCAACCTGCAGATAGCGTTTCAGATTCTTGCTGTATATCTCTATGCCCGTATCCTTCTTCATTACTCTCCTCTTTTTCGATTCAACCCCGATATTCCCCGTTTTTTCTCTCCCCACTCATGTTGACCATTATTCCTATACCAATTCTAACCCCTACCCATTTTCCAATAATGGCCACCTACAAAATTACAATATTTTTCTGAATTAAAGGAGTCTGTTTATCGCTTTTCTAATATCCCCAATTATATTTTCCATTTTCCATTATACCTCTTCTCAAAAAGTTGCAAGACCTGGCCTACTAATTCTCTATTCTTTAACAATATTTAACAGATTGATTGTTACAATTCTTTAAAGTCTGCATAACTTTGCAGTTTAGCTGCTCATTCTTTAAGGCCTAATGTGTTATTGAATGAAGCGCTATTGATATTTGATTATTGAATTTATGAAGAAAACTTTCTTGTTCTCCGTCGTAGCGCTTATCCTCGCTTCGTGCGCGCATGACGATGGCTCCGTTTCCATCAAACTTCCCGATGGATTTAAGGATAAAACTCTCGTTGTCAGCCATGTGACTATAAAGAATATCTTTGAGGCCAAAAAGCAGGAAGACCTCAAGATAGTCTATGACACACTGACCGTAAATAATGGTGTGGCTACTCTCGCCCTTGACCCCGCAGGTCCGGCCAGATACGACATCATTCCGCCGGCGCCCGCTATGGCCGACCCCGATTTTTATGCCGCGCCCGACGACAATCTCGAAGTCGTTATCAAAAACTTCGACCCTCTCGATTTCACCGTGACCGGATCGGAACTTATGGACGACATGACGGAGTTCCTCGCTGTCACCCGGCCTATCCAACAGCAATACATCGTGAAAGTCAATGAAAACGAAAACATATCGGAAGACGAACTGAAATCTCTTATGGACAGCTACGACTCGGCTGTCAAGAAATTTGTCGCCGATCATCCCGAAAGCCCTGTTGTCCCGTTCGCTATCCTCGAATTGAGCGGTGATGACTTCAAAGTCGCTTTCGATAACCTTACTCCCGAAGCCCGTAAATCAATGCTGATGCCTTACGCCGAACTTTACAATGACCAGGTTGTTCAGATGCAGGATGACCGGAAGGCCGAACAGGCTCGCAAGGACGAAGTGGCCTCCGGAACTATTTCTGCTCCTGATTTTTCACTGCCCGACCTCAATGGCAAAATGGTAAGCCTATCAGACTTCCGCGGCAAATGGGTTGTCCTCGACTTCTGGGGTAGCTGGTGCGGTTGGTGCATCAAGGGATTCCCGGCCCTCAAAGAAGCTTATAAGCAATATGGCGACCGGATTGTCGTCATCGGCATTGACTGTAACGAGTCGGAAGAGGAATGGAAAGCCGGAGTCAAAAAACACGACCTCCCATGGATAAACCTTTACAACGGAAATAACCGCGCTCTCTATGATGACTACCGTATCGAAGGCTTCCCTACAAAGGCGATTATTAATCCGGAAGGAAAACTCGTGGACCTAACCACCGGCGAAGACCCATCTTTCTTCACCCGCCTCAAATCGTTTGTTGAATAATCGCCCGTTAGTTAATATCTAAGATTAATCCCCTTTTTGTCAGCTTTGTTTGCTTACATGAAGGGGATTAATCTTCTTTTCACCTATTTTTCACCTAACGGGCTTTTACGAAGAGCCGAATACGGCATTGCTTAAAAATTCAATTTTTATATGCCTTAGTTGAAATTTTTACCAATTATTTTCGTATTTAATTATTTTTAAATATATTTGTAGTTCTTTAGACCTCTTACACAATTTTTGAAATCTAAATTATTAATCTCTAATATATAAAGCTATACCATGGACAGATACCAGGACGCTGTCGCGCGTAGCCGCGTTGCTGTCGACGAAAACATCGTTAAGGCAGAAATCGCTAAAATCCTTGAAAAAACTTCCGAAAACGATAACCCTGAAGTCTATAAGAAAATCCTCGGCTCTATCGACCTTACTACCCTCAGCACCGAGGATAGCGAACTCAGCGTGGCCGCTTTCACCCGCCGCGTCAACGATTTCGAAAACGAATTCCCCCAGTATCCCCACGTCGCTGCTATCTGCGTTTACAGCAATTTCGCCGAAGTGGTGGATACAAACCTCGATGTCGAGGGAGTCGATGTCTGCGTAGTGGCTGCCGGATTCCCTTCAAGCCAGACTTTCCAGGCAGTTAAGGTCGCTGACGTCGCTATGGCTGTCGCAAGCGGCGCCGATGAAGTCGATATCGTGCTTAATATCGGTATGTTCAACGATGGCAATTATGAAGACCTCTGCGATGAAATTATCGAGCTGAAACACACCGCAAAGGATGCCCGACTGAAAGTAATTCTCGAAACCGGAGCGCTCAAAACCCCCGAACGTATCCGCGCAGCTTCTATCCTGGCGATGTACAGCGATGCCGACTTCATAAAGACTTCTACCGGTAAAATTTATGAGGGAGCTTCTGTCGAGGCAGCCTACATTATGTGCCGGTGCATCAAGGAATATTATGAGGTGTCAGGCCGCAAGGTTGGCTTCAAGGCTGCCGGCGGAGTCCGCACCACACAGGAAGCTATCCAATATTATACTATCGTCAAGGAAATCCTCGGTGAGGATTGGCTCAATCCCGACTTATTCCGTATCGGCGCAAGCTCCCTTGCCAACAATATTCTGTCAAGCCTCGAAGGCAAATCTGTCAAATTCTTCTAACTCCTGCGGTTATGAAAACAAAAAGATTGGCTCCCTTCGCGCTCTTTCTTCTTATTATTTTCGGCTTCATTCCCAAAGCGGCTGCCGATGATAACAAGAAGATAGCGACCTTCGGCGTAGCTTTCTACAACCTTGAGAACCTCTTCGACACCATCAACAACAATGGTAAATACGACTTGGAGTTCTCTCCTCAAGGATCTCACAAATGGGACGGCAAGAAATATTGGTCCAAAATCAAGAATCTTGCATACGCTATTTCTCAGATGACCACCAAGACTACTCCTTTCGGCCCCGCCGTTATCGGTGTCAGCGAAGTGGAAAACCGGTCGGTCCTCGAAGATCTCGTCAAGCACGAATTTATCGCCGACAGAAAGTATGAGATCGTTCACCACGACTCCCCCGATGCCCGCGGTGTCGATGTGAGCCTCCTCTATAACCCCGACCTTTTCCGTGTGCTTAAAGTAGAAAACTATCCCCTCGAAATTCCCGAACTTCCCCGCTTCCGCACCCGCGACCAGATGTGTGTCATCGGCCTCCTCGGCAATAAGCAGACCGGTTATTCGAGAGTCGCCATTATTGTTAACCACTGGCCTTCTCGCAGGGGTGGTGAGCAAGAAAGCAGCTGGCTCCGTGAAGCGGCCGCCGCCCTTAATGCCAAAATAGCCGCCGAACTCCTCGAAAAATACCCCGATATTGGTATTATCACTATGGGGGATATGAACGATGACCCTTACAATAAATCCGTTTCCCAAGTCCTGGGCGCCGTCAAGAACATTAAGGATGTTAAGGAGGGCGGTTTCTACAACCCTTTCTGGGAAAAACTCGATAAGGGCATTGGCTCTTACATATACCGCGGTGGCTGGAATCTCTTCGACCAGATTATTCTAAACTCAAACCTCGTCGACGGAAAGTCAGGCCTTAAATTCCTTACCGCCGAAGTCCTCAACAAACCGTTCCTTCTCCAGCAGGATGGTCAGTATAAAGGATATCCCCTCCGCACATTCTCTTCCGGAGCTTGGTCTAACGGATATTCAGACCATCTCCCCACTGAAATATTCCTCGTAAGGGAAGTTACTCTTAAAGATTCCAACGAACAACAATAACCTTCATATGAAAAAACTTGCAACCATTCTCTTCTCCCTGATCGGTTTCTCTGTGGCGGCTCTCGCTCAGACCGGCATCAAAGGCACTGTCGTCGACGCTGCAACAGGTCGGCCTATCGCTGATGCCAATATTATCCTTAAAGATCAGGCCATTTTTGTCGTAACCGGCACCGATGGCGTTTTCACAATCTCTAATGCTGCCCCCGGCTCTGACGTTATCGAAATTATCGCATCCGGATTCGATGATAATTATACCGATATCGAACTGAAACGCGACTTGATGGTCAACATCGGCGAAATTCGACTCACTCCCTCGGGTTTCGTCGCTTCTGAACTAAACTCCGATAATTTCCTCTTCGATGAGGAGGATATCCTCGAAGACGAAGGTCTCGGCCAATCTGTCGGCACGATCCAGGGTGCTACTGATGATATTTTCTATCAGGCTGCTAATTACAACTTCTCTGTGGTCCGATTCCGTATGAGGGGTCTCGACCAGAACTGGCAGACCGGATATGTCAACGGGTTCAACATGAACGACGCTATGCGCGGCCGTTTCAATTTCTCCATGTTCGGAGGAATGACATCAAGCGCCTTCCGCAACCGAACCACTGAAATCGGTATGGCCGCCGCGCCTTACGGTTACGGCTCTATCGGGGGCTCCAACAATATCACCACTTACGCTTCAGAATATGCCCCCGGTTGGAAAGGCAACATCTCATATACGAATTCGAACTATATGCTCCGCGCTATGCTCCAGTATTCTACCGGAGTCACTAAAAATGGATGGGCTTTCAGCGCCTCCATCATTGGCAGGTATGCTCCCGAAGGTGTAATCGAAGGAACTTTCTACAACTCTTTCGGCTACTCTCTCTCGCTGGAAAAAATATTCAACGACCAACATTCGCTTAACCTGTCAACCTGGGGTGCACCCACGCAGCGCGCCACCAATGCCGCTACTACTCAACAGGCTTACGACCTCGCCGGCTCTAACCTCTACAATCCGTCCTGGGGCTACCTCGACGGTAAGAAGAAATCAAGCCGTATCGTCGAATCTTTCGACCCTTCGGTGATGCTCAACTGGATATGGAAACCCAAAATGGGCACCAAGCTCAACACCGGTATCGCTTTCCGTTCTAACAATTACAGCTCTTCTGCTCTGAACTGGTATCAGGCTGCCGACCCCAGACCCGATTATTACCGTAACCTCCCTTACTACTATACTCCTACTGCTGACCCCGACCTGAATCCGGATCTTTTTGAAGCTCAGCTCGCTCAGCAGCAATTCGTCGCTGACTGGTGGAGCGGCGATCAGGCTCACCGCCAGATCGACTGGAACTCAATCTATCAGGTCAACCTCCTCAACCGTAACCAATACGACCGCGACCCGGAACTTGTCGGCCAGTCTACTTACATCCTCGAAAACCGTCATTCTAACTTCAACGCCTATATGCTCAATTCATATCTTGACCATAGGCTCAACGATAAAATGACTCTTCAGGGTGGACTTAGCGTGAATTTTACCGACGCCCATTATTATAAAACCATTCGCGATCTCCTCGGAGGCGAATTCTGGCGAGATATCGATAACTTCTCCGAACGCGACTTCGCCGGTGACGTCAATATAATGCAGAACGACCTCGACAACCCCAACCGCAAGGTTTATGAAGGCGATAAGTTCGGTTATGACTATTTCATCCGCGACATCAACGGGCGCCTTTGGCTGCAGAACCAGATCGTTACCCGCCATTGGAATGTTGACTACGCCGCTGAATTCAGTTATACTTCTTTCTGGCGTGACGGACAGATGCGCAACGGTCGCGCCCCGGGTGGCGTAGATGAGAGCGGAAATCCTCTCCCCATTTCTAAAGGCAAAGGTGATACTCACTCTTTCGCAAACTTCGGCCTCAAAGCAGGTGCCACATATAAACTCGACGGACGAAACTATTTCACCGCTCATGTCGGTTACGGCACCCGCGCTCCGCTGCCTAACGATGCCTACGTTTCCCCGCGCACAAAGGACAACGCTGTCGGCGACCTCAAATCGGAAAAATATCTCTCGGCCGATCTAAGCTATACTTGGAACTATCGTAATTTCCGTGGCTCAGTTACCGGCTTCTATACCCGCATATGGGACGGCATGAAGCGCTCTGCTTTCTATGACTACGAACTCAACTCGTTCATGAACTACGCTATGAGTGGAATTTCTACTGAATTCAAGGGTATCGAACTCGGTTTGCAGTATAAAATACTCAGCAACCTCTCCGTTTCAGCTGTTGGAACAATCTCCAAATATCAGTATAAGAACGACCCCTGGGGTGTCAGAAGTATCGAAAACGGTTCTAAGGATGATGTGGTCCGCAGAGTCTACCTCAAGAATTATTATGTCGGCGGCACACCCCAGCAGGCTGTGTCTTTTGCCGTTAACTACAACGTGTCAAGATGGTTCTTCGAAGTGAACGCGCAGTGGTTCGGCGACAACTACTACGAACTCTCACCGACTCGCCACGAAGAAATGCCCGGCCTCTGGAAGTATTGCTTCACTGAGGAAGAATACGAACAGCGCCGCGATGAAATTACCCGCCAGGATCGCCTTAACAATGAATGGGTCGTCAACCTGTCTATCGGTAAGGTTATCTATACGAAGTTTGGCTCGCTCAACTTCAATCTCTCAGTCAACAACCTCCTCAATAACCGTAACATCCAGACCTCCGGCTGGCAGGAAGGTAAGTTCGACTATACAAACTATGACGTCAATAAATTCCAGAACAAAGTATGGTATGCTCAGGGCATCCGTGTTTTCCTGAATTGTGGAATCAGATTCTAACCCTTTCAAGCATTTGGCAATGAAAAAGAATTTTTTATATATCGTGGCTCTGCTTGCAGGGTGCCTCGTCTCTCTATCATCTTGTAATGATGAATTTTCCCAGCCCCCGGTAATAATCCCTGAAGGCGGTATCGGAACCGGCGAATGGGACTCTCCTATGACCGCTTACCAATGTCTCATCGGTTCGGTCAATGAGAATATTGCTCAACCTTGGGTCAAAGGCTATATCGTCGGCGTTATAAATACTTCCGTCGGTAATGTCCTGAATGCCCGCTCCGCCCAATTCGAAGGCCCGTTCAATATTAACACCAACATTCTTCTGGCTATGGATCCCAATGAAACCGATTGGGAAAAATGCGCTTCCGTCCAGCTCCCGAGTGGTAGTGTCCGCGATGCTATAAATCTTTCCCAGAATCCCGGAAACCTCGGTAAATTGGTCTGCCTCAAAGGCACTCTCGGTGAAAAATATTGTGGTGTCTATGGCCTCAAAGCTGTCAATGATTTCAATTGGGGTGAACTGGGAAATAAGCCTCTTGAGCTCAACCCCATTGACGGACCGTTCCTCGAAACTTTCGATGCCACTACCGACTTCGCTCCATATGAAAAGCAAGGATGGAAACGTGTCATGATTCTCGGTGGCCTCGACGGATGGTATATTAAGAGCTTTGACAAGGAGAACAACAATTATGTCTCCTGTAGCGCTTACCTCGGCTCTGAAACCGGAGGCCCCTATGAAAACTGGCTGATTACTCCTGCTATTGACCTGAATAAACTCACCGACAAAACCCTCCAGTTCCTCTCGCAGGCTGCTTATGCCACAGACTCTGAATGCTCGCTTGAAGTATTCGTGATGACTACCGATAATCCGGCAACTTCTCAGAATGTCAAGATTGACCCGATTCTGGCTATTCCTCCGCAAAGCGGCTACAGCACTTGGGTTGACTCCGGTATCATCGATCTTTCTCAATTCAACGGCACAATCTATATCGGCTGGAGATATTACTCTGAAAAGGGCGGCAAAAACAATTCCGCAACTTACTGTATTGATGACATCAATGTCGGAAATGCTTCTGAACCCCTTAATCCCCCTGTAATCCCGGAGGATACTTCCATTTATTCCGGCCTCGAGGAGGATGCTGCTTCTATCGACTGGAAATTCGACAATATTCTCCTCCCCGCAGGTCTCAACGAAATTTGGTCCTGGAAGTCTTACAACGACAAGCATTATCTCAACGCCTCTGCTTTTCCCAAGAAGGAAAATTCTGAAGCTATCGCTTACTCTCCGGTTATTTCTCTTGCTGGAGTCTCTAAAGCCACAGTTTCTTTCATGCATGCTGCAAGTTTCCAGACTACTATCCTGCAGCTCGGAAAATTCGTGGTTAGAGAGGCCGGCAATGCCGAATGGACGGAATTCGATATTCCTGTATGGCCGCCGGCCGGAAAGTGGACTTTCACTTCTTCCGGCAACATAGACCTGTCAGCTTTCGATGGTAAGGATATTGAAATCGGTTTCAAATATGCTTCTTCACCCGAAGGTGCGGACACTTGGGAAATAAGAAACGTCAAAGTGGAAGGCAACCGCGATTGATGTTGGCAATCCTATAAAGTTGCTCTAATCTTTTAAATAATTGAATCTTATGAAATTTTCAGCATATTCTTATCTGGCCGCGGCTTTGCTCATTATTCCCGCTGTAACTGCTTGCCAGGCCGACATGGATAATCCCGGACTCCAGACACCCGTAGCCTCGATTAATCCTAATACTACTATTCTCGAACTCAAACAGAAGTTCGAGAATACCACCGAACTTATCGGCACCAAGGATAATGGCGAACACTATATCATCCATGGCCGCGTGGTCTCAAGCGATGCCTCCGGAAATATCTATAATTCGCTCGTTATTCAGGACGAAACCGCTGCGCTCACTTTCTCGATCCGTCAGGGAAGTATGTACAATGAATATCGACTCGGACAGGATATGGTCGTGGATATGACCGGCCTCAATATCGGTTACTATCGAGGGCTGCAGCAGGTGGGCACACCCGACAAGCCATATAATGGTGAACCTCAGCTCGGTTTCATGGCTTACGACTACTGGCTCGCTCACGCTCAATGCAATGGCCTCCCGAAACCTGAATATAAGAACGTTACCCTCAATTCACAATATCCCGATGATGAATACTACTGCATCGTATTCAACAGTTTCGATGAATTGACTCAAGGCACTCTCCCCGAACTCCAGAGCCAGTTCGTGGAATTCCGCAACGTCTCTTTCCAAATTAAGGAAGGCGAGGAAACCTACGCTCCTTATCAGGAAAGCGTCAACCGCACCCTCGTTGACGCTAACGGCCAGACTCTCACTGTCCGTAATTCCGGATATTCTAACTTCTATAATACTCCCCTCCCCAAGGGTCGTGGTAATGTCCGCGGTATTCTCCAATATTACTCCGGAGACAATCCCTGGCAGATTATTCTCCGTGACCTCAGCGACGTCATGATCACCACCAAGGGCGAAGAAGACGACCCGTTCTCTGTGACCGACCTCTCAAACCCCGACTTCTCCGGTCTCTCCGGCTGGACAAAGGGCTACGTAGTGGGCTCGGTTAAGGCCGGTGTCGCTGAAGTGACTTCTCCGGAGGATGTGATTTTCGGCCCGGATGCAGAAATGGATAATAATGTCCTTATTGCCGATAATCCCGATGAAACCGACCTCGCTAAGTGCGCCCTCGTCCAGCTCCCGCAGATGACTCAGCTGCGCTTCTGGATCAATCTCCTCGATAATCCCGAAGTTTATAAGAAAGAACTCCTTGTAAAGGGTGAAATCGGCACAGACCTCGGCATACCGGCTGTTCTGGATTCACGCGGAGGATTCGATGATTTCAAACTCGATGGAAAAACGCTGAGCGGTGGTAGCGATGCCCCCGACCCCGCCGGAACCGGTACTGAAGCTGACCCATATAACGTGGCCTATGTAATGCAGTCCACAGCCGATCAGTCCGATGTGTGGGTTATCGGTTACGTCGCCGGTTATGTCGCTGATGGTAACTTCGCTGATGGCGCCGAGTTCTCAGCCAACGAGGTCCCCAATTCGACCAATTACCTTAACTCTACCAATATCATCCTCTCTGCGGTCGCTCCTATGAAGTGCGGTGTCGCAAATTCTGTGCCCGCCCAGCTCACTGCCGCTTCAAGACCAACTCTCGGACTTCGCATTAACCCCGCTGTTTATGGTAAGCAGGTTAAGGTGAAATGCCGTATCGCCGATTACCTCGGCTCACGCGGTATTCGCCAGATTTCCGAAGTTGTGGTGCTCTAAGACTTTATTTCACTCCTCGTTATTCTGACTTTTTCTGATGTTGAAAAGATTCTTTATATCTATATTGATGATGGCCGCCGCGCATTCGGCGGCCATCTCAGCCTTTCCCGAAGGCTATTACGACTGTATGGACGGCCTAAAAAAAGAAGACCTGAAGGCCGCTGCCGGTCAATGCGTTCGCGCCCACTCTCAGTTGGTTTACTATGATCTCCCTAATTACTGGATTTACTCAGATGTTTACCCCGAACTGGTCAACGGGTGCAAGCGGTGGTGGGATATGTATTCCGACAATCTGTATCTTATTCAGCCCGGATTGACCGGTAAGCAAAGCTTCTCCGCTAATAGGATGCAACGCGAACATGCGGTCCCTAAATCTTGGTGGAAGGCTAACGGTAGTGTCGAATACACCCCGGCTTACTCCGATATGTGGAATCTTTACCCCAGCGATGCCGATGCGAATCAGGCTAAACTCAATTATCCCTTTGGCGAGACAAGATCAATTTCGTTCGACAACGGAATCTCTAAAGTCGGTCTCCCGAAATCCGGATATGGCGGTGGCGCTTCTCACGTGTTCGAACCGGCTGATGAATACAAAGGCGACTTCGCCCGCGCAATTTTCTATATGGCGACGGTTTATGACGAACTCCCCTGGGCTTATACATATATGTTCGTCAGGAATTCTTATCCATCCCTCCTTCCTTGGGCTTACAATATGCTTCTCCAATGGGCCAGACTCGACCCCGTCAGTCAAAAGGAAATTGACCGCAACGATTATGTCCAACAGTTTCAGGGAAACCGAAATCCTTTCATAGATTTCCCGGAACTCGCAGAATATATCTGGGGACAACGCACCTCGCAGGTGTTCAAATTATCCGAACAAGGTGGCTCCGGTGTAAATCCTCCTATCACCGGGGATCCGGAAATCTCTGCCCCCGTCAATGGCGAAGCTCTCGATTTCGGACCTGTCGCTGCCGGTTATTCGGTCAACCGCGCTCTCCAGATCAAGGGTAAAAACATGACAAGCCCCCTCTCGCTCCGTGTAGTGGGTGCCGACAAAAACTTATTTACTCCGGAAGTAACTTCCATTCCGGCCGATATAATTAACCAGAACGGGGGATTCCTCCTGAATATCAAATATAATCCCCTTTCTACCGGAAACCACGAAGCCAAGCTAACCCTCTACGATGGAGGCATTGACGGAAGCATCGCCGTTACTCTCACCGGGCAGTCGGTTGATGTTCCCGCTCTCGGTTCGGTCCTCGCATTGCCGGCTACCGATATCACCGATAATTCCTATACAGCAAATTGGAAAGCTGCTCCGACGCAGGCTGACTACTATACGCTGACGCGCGTGAGATATAACCCCGATGCCGAGGAAATCGATACTTACGAGACAAGCGAGTTGTATTACAATATTTCCGACCGTAATCCGCTCATTCCCGAAAGCTACTACGTCACCTATAATTATCTCGGTGTCGAATCCCCCCTCTCCAATTCTATTTACATTGCCGCTTCCGGTATTAATGACCCCCGATCTGATTCCCCGTTCCATGTATTTCCTTCAGTTGGCGGCGTTATCATCAGCAGGGCGCCCGCCGAAGCAGGTACGCTGTTCATTATGGACATATGCGGTCGGATTATCGATGTGATCATTGACCCGGAGGATAACTCTCTGATTCCTCTTTCCCCCGGAATTTATATTATGCGTATCGACAACTCCGCTCCCCTCAAGGTTATTGTCCGATGACACTATGACCCGCTCTTTCCATTATTTTTAAATATTCTTTTGTCGGATAGAAATTAATTACTAATTTTGCCGACAACGATTGAATCAAACCGAACATCTATGAAATCTTTTTTCTGCTCTTTTTATACTTACTGTGCAGCAATTACCGGATTGCTCTCATTTTCTTCGGGAGCCTATGCATCTTATCCGGATGGATATTATGATTCTTTGAACGGTAAATGCGGCCGCCAGCTGATGCTCGCAATAAAGGCCGCCGTCGGCAACCATCATGTTATCTCTTATGGAACCGACACATGGAACGCCTTTAAAGATACGGATGTCCGCCGAATAAATGGTACCGACTACTGGTGGGATATGTATAGCAACGAACTCGTTCAGGTTTCTTCCGGTCATCCCGGCCTTAATATCGAGCATTCCGTAGCTAACTCCTGGTGGGGCAAAACCAAAAATGACGCCTACAAGGATATTGTCCACTTGAACCCGAGTAACGCCGATGCTAATAGCCGTAAAGGAAACTATCCTCTCGCCGAACTCGCTTCCGTGACCTGGACCAACGGCGTCACTTCCATCGGTAAGGCTAAGTCCGGTCAGGGTGGAAATGCTTCCGTATGTTACGAACCTTGTGATGAATACAAAGGCGATTTTGCCCGCGTTTTCATGTATATGTTCACTATTTATGATGACATCTCATGGAAAGACAATACCGCTTGGATGTACGACACTTCTTCTTCACTCATGTTCAAACCCTGGGCAAGCTCCCTGCTACTCCGTTGGAGCGCGGATGATCCGGTGAGTGATAAGGAGCGCAACCGAAACGACGGTATTTACCGTAACCAGAACAACCGGAATCCTTTCATCGACCTCCCTGACCTCGCCGAACATATCTGGGGAGCAAAAGCATCTGTGCCTTACAGCGTCAACGGCGGTGGCTCTGACCCCGGTACCGATCCCGGAACAGACCCCGGAACAGACCCCGACACGCAGCAACTTTCTTACAGATGGCTTAAGGAATCAGACTCCAACCAGGGTGACTGGACGTTCGAGAATATCGTTATGCCTTCTGCCGCCTCTTATATTTGGAGCTGGAAACAGTATAATGGCCTCGGCTATCTCAACAGTAGCGCATACATCAACAACACCCCATATCAGGCGGAAGCTTACGCTTGGAGCCCTACAGTTTCTTTTGCAAACGTCAAGACGGCTACTCTTTCTTTCTCGCATGCCGCAAAGTTCCAGACAACGCTGCGCGATAAGTGTAAACTCGTTGTGAAGGACGCTGACTCCGGCAATATCTCTGAAATCGATTTGCCCTCTTGGCCCACCGCAGGCTCTTGGACTTTTGCCGATTGTAAGAATATCGACCTTTCACGCTTCGCAGGTAAAAACGTTAAAATTGGATTCAAATATGCTTCTTCTTCGCAAGGAGCCGATACTTGGGAAATACGCAACGTCAACCTCGACCTGACTCGTGTCACTTCTTCTATTTTCATGCCTCTTTCTCCTGAAGAAGAAGACGACAGTTTCCTCGTTGAAGTATGGGGCCGTAATATTATCGTTCCCGACGGTGCTGATATCTTTGACCTCAATGGCCGCAAATTTGACGGTAATGACCTGAATCCGGGCATCTACATCGTGGTAAAACCCTCGTTCCGCAAAGCCGTCAAAGTAATCATCAAATAATCAAATCCACCAGGTTTCCCAAGATTCCCAAAAATCCCAAAATTCCCAAGATTCCCAAATCTCCAAGAATTTCCCTTTTACTCCTATGAAAATTCTATTATCTTCCATAACTATCTTGTGCGCCTGCGCTCTGGCTTTCGCCGATATCCCCGATGGATATTACCAATCTCTCGACGGAAAGCAGGGTGCGCAGCTCAAGCAGGCTGTCCGACAACTCGCCGATGGCCACTCTGTCATTACGTACAGCACTAAAACTTGGCCCGCTTTCGAAAAAACCGATGTCCGAACAATTCGCGGCAAACAGGTGTGGTGGGATATGTATAGCAATAATATTGTCTATCTTCCCGAACACGCGGCCCTGAATATCGAGCATTCAGTAGCTAACTCATGGTGGGGTGGCAAAAAAGGCAGCACTGAGGCTTATGCCGACCTGTTTCACCTCAATCCGAGCGACCAGAACGCCAATAATAAGAAAGGAAACAACCCTCCCGGCGATGTGACCGACCCCAGGATCCTGAATAACGGTATCCTGAAAATCGGAACCCCCGCTGACGGACAAGGCGGTGGTGCCTCTTCTGTTTTCGAACCCGCCGATGAATATAAAGGCGATTTCGCAAGAGCCTACTTCTACGTTTTTTCCACTTACGATAACCTAAGCTGGAAATCGGAATATGCCTACGTGTATCAGGACAATGGCGATCTTCAGCCATGGGCTGTGGAATTGCTTCTCCGCTGGAATAGTCTCGACCCGGTCGATTCAAAGGAAATGGCTCGTAATGAAGCTGTCTTCGATCTCCAGAACAACCGTAACCCTTTCATCGACTATCCGCAACTTGCCGATTACATATGGGGACAAAAAGCCTCTTCCGTATTCTCTCTCTCCGATGAATCTCCCTCTCAGCCTGCCGACCGTCCCGCTCCCCCGGAATTCGATGATGTCCGCCTTACCGGGGTTAATACATATGCCGGCAGATGGTGGGACGGCACCGAAATCCCGGTGGCTCACTCTGACGGAAATCTGTTCATAAGCATAGATGGAGCCCCTTACGCCCCGGGCGATAAAATTACCCTTGACCCCGCTGCTGATGCCGACGAGTCTCACTCGTTCGCTGCTTATACGGAAGCGGATGTCAATGGCGCGACTCTCCGAAGCCCTATCGCCCGACTCACTATGACCGCCCGCGACCCGCTAATTGCCGATTACTCGGCCGCCCGTTGGCAATGCGTCACTAAAGCTGAACCTCTGAACCTTTCCGAAGGCCCGTTCATTATCCTTGCCGCCCCGACGCTCCAGATTATGAGCACCGAAGGAGGAACTGCTTCTAACGCTTTCATGGAATGCGCCGGTTTTGTCGAATTCGATGATGAACGCGTTGTCGAACTCCCTATTGACGCCGCTCTCGTGAGATTCGAACCTGTGTCAAACGGTAAATACCGCCTCATTGTCCGCGATATCTACGATCGATTCATCGGTTCATGGAATGCTACCGCTAAAAATAAAATGAAACTCGAGCAGACCGCATACACTCCGGGAATCGGTGCTATCGCCGATGATGGCACTTTCTCTTTCACCTTCGATCAGTTCGGTTCGCTTCAATATAATGCTTCTCAACCCAGATTCCTTAATTATGAGACCAACCAGAAGCCTGTATATCTCTACCGGTTTAAGGACCTCAATGGGGGCTGGTCAGGGATTGATTCCGTTTACTCCGACTCCGAATGGGGTGTCGGTATAGATGGCAATAACATTATCGTTGACTCCGAAACCCGAGTCTTCGACCTTTCGGGGCGCATGGTCAATGGTAATCATCTCCCCAAGGGCGTATATATTGTCGTCAGCCCCAAGGGTTCTTATAAGGTCGCTCTCTGATTTAATTAATGAATACCAATTTTATAATACCATAAATAACACAAAAACATTGCGTTATGTTACAAGAGACGAATGTGAAGGCCATTGATAAGGTCGTGGTCAGGTTCGCCGGTGACAGCGGCGACGGTATGCAGCTCGCTGGTAACTTATTCTCCAACATCTCCGCAGAGATTGGTGATGAAATCTCTACCTTCCCCGACTATCCGGCCGAAATCCGAGCCCCGCAAGGCTCTCTTAGCGGTGTCTCCGGATATCAGGTGTCTGTCGGTAGAGGCGTCCATACTCCCGGTGATGAAGCGGATGTACTCGTTGCCATGAACCCCGCTGCTCTCAAAACCAACCTCCGTTATCTTAAACGCGACGGTATCGTTATCTGCGATGTCGATTCTTTCACTCCGGCCAACCTTAAGAAGGCCGAATATAAAACCGACGATCCCGTTAAGGAACTCGGTATCGACCCCCGAAGGATACTGCTCGTCCCGATGACCACTCTTCTGAAAAACACTCTCGCTGATTCGGGGCTCGACCAGAAGGCCATGATGAAGAGCAAGAATATGCTCGCCCTCGGTATCATTTGCTGGCTATTCGGCCGTCCCGTTGAAAACGTGCTCCGTAAACTCAAAACCAAATTCGCCAAGAAACCCGCTGTTTACGAAGCTAATGCGAAAGTGCTTCATGCCGGATGGGACTATGGTCACAACACTCACAGCTCTCTCCCGGTATATCGAATTGATACTGCCGCTTCTAAACCCGGTATTTATACGGATGTCACCGGTAATACCGCCACTGCTTGGGGTCTTATTCTCGCTTCCGAAAAATCCGGTCGTCCCCTTTTCCTCGGGTCGTATCCTATCACCCCGGCTACTGATATTCTTCACGAACTCGCCAAGCGTAAGGATCTCGGCGTTAAGGCCCTCCAGATGGAAGACGAAATTGCCGGTATTTGCTCCGCTATCGGCGCAAGTTATGCCGGCCATCTCGCTGTCACTTCCACTTCCGGCCCGGGGCTCGCCCTTAAATCGGAGGCTCTCGGCCTCGCTGTTATGGCCGAACTCCCTCTCGTCGCTGTCGATGTCCAGAGAGGTGGTCCCTCAACCGGTCTCCCCACAAAGACAGAGCAGACTGACCTGATGCAGGCTCTATATGGCAGAAACGGTGAATCTCCTTTATGCGTGCTCGCTGCCGTCAGCCCCACTGACTGCTTCCATATGGCCTTCGAAGCTGCTCGTATCGCTATGGAATATATGACTCCCGTCATTCTCCTTACTGATGCATATATCGCCAACGGTTCTTCCGCTTGGAGAATACCGGAACCCGGCGACTATCCCGAAATCCATCCCCACGTCCTTCCCAAAGACCGACTCGAAGCCGGATGGAAACCTTACGATCGGGATGAAGATACCTTGGCCCGTTTCTGGGCTATCCCGGGCACCGAAGGTGCAATGCACCGCGTTGGTGGTCTCGAAAAGGATAACGTCACTTCTGTCATTTCCACCGATGGAGCCAATCATGAACTGATGGTCAAAAAACGTCGTGAGAAAATTGCCCGTATCGCCGATACGGTCCCGGAAGTCGTCCCGATGTGCAATGCCGATGCCGACACGATTCTCATCGGTTGGGGCGGCACTTACGGCCATCTGCTCACTGCCGCAACACAGCTCAACGAGATGGGACACCCCGTGGCTTTCTGGCAGTTCAGATACATTAACCCTATGCCTAAAAATGCAATCGAGGTCCTGAGCCGATATAAACGCATTATTGTTGCCGAACTAAACACCGGTATGTTTGCCGATTATCTGCAGATGCATATGCCCGGAAAGGAAATCTTGCGTATCAATAAGATTGAAGGCCAGCCCTTCCTCGTTAAGGAAATTGTAGATGGTGTAATCAAATTTATGGAGGACTGATATCATGGAAAACACTGAAAAGAAAGCTTTCATTCCAAGCGACTTCAAAAATAGTCAGAACGCTCGCTGGTGCCCCGGTTGCGGTGATCACGCCATCCTCAACGTGCTCCATAAGGCTATGGCCGAACTCGGTGTGCCCCCTCACATGACCGCCGTAATTTCCGGTATCGGGTGCAGCTCAAGGCTTCCTTACTATATGAACACTTACGGGATGCATACCATTCATGGCCGTGCGGCTGCTATCGCTACTGGCGTTAAGACTGCGAATCCCGAACTCACCGTCTGGCAAATCTCAGGCGACGGCGACGGCCTCGCTATCGGGGGTAATCACTTCATCCACTCCGTCCGCCGTAATGTAAATATTAATATCCTTATCCTCAACAATAAAATCTATGGTCTGACCAAGGGACAGTACTCACCGACTTCCGAACGCGGCACTGTCTCCAAATCAAGCCCTTACGGCACTGTCGAGGACCCATTCATCCCCGCTGAACTCTGCTTCGGCGCCCGTGGAAATTTCTTCGCCCGAAGCTTCGACATGGCTCTCGATATCACTAAAGAGGTGATGGTCGCCGCCGCCCGTCATCAGGGGGCATCTGTCGTGGAAATCCTCCAGAACTGCGTGATCTTCAACGATGGAATCCACGCATATTTCGCTGATAAGGAAAAACGCGCCGACCATACGATTTTCCTTCGCCATGGCGAAAAAATGCTCTTCGGAAAAAACAAGGAGAAAGGTCTTGTCCAGGATGGTTTCGGCCTTAAGGCTGTTACTGTCGGTGAAGATGGATATACCATCGATGATGTCCTCGTCCATGACGCTCACGCGAAGGAAATTTATCTCCAGCAGCAACTCGCACTCATGGATGGCCACGACCTCCCACTCGCACTCGGAGTTATCCGCGATTACGACACTCTCGTCTATGATCAGGAAGTGCAGCGCCAGACAGATGATATCCATCAGAAGAAAGGATTCACCTCTTTACGCGACATGATTCTCCGCACTCACGAAACCTGGGAAATAAAATAATCCCAAAATATTTGCTCATCCCGCAAAAAATGATTACCTTTGCACTCGCAAACGAAATCGGGGTGTAGCACAGTTGGTTAGCGCGCTACGTTCGGGACGTAGAGGTCGGGCGTTCGAGTCGCCTCACCCCGACTGGAAGCCGGTGAGCCGCAAGGCTTCCCGGCTTCTTGAATTTTATTCTAAATCAGGCAATTCTTCCCCTTTATTTTTTGGACCTAAGCATTGCCCTAAGCTTTTTTAACTCCTAAATTTCTCATCAAAATGGATTTCAAACGCACCCTTATCACAACCGCCCTTCCATATGCCAATGGGCCGGTTCATATCGGTCACCTTGCCGGTGTATATGTCCCTGCTGATATATATGCCAGATATATGAGGCTCCGAGGTCAGGAGATTCTTCTTATCGGAGGTAGCGATGAGCATGGAGTCCCTATCACTATCAAAGCCCGTAAGGAAGGTGTGACACCGCAGGATATTGTCGACAGATACCATAAAATTATTAAGGACTCTTTCGAAGAATTCGGTATCTCTTTCGATGTCTACGGACGCACCACCTCCGATACTCACCGCCGCGTGGCTTCCGACTTCTTCCGCCGCCTTTACGACAAGGGAGAATTCGTGGAAAAAACTTCGCTCCAACTTTACGATGAGGAGGCAGGCCAGTTCCTTGCCGACAGATATGTCACCGGAACTTGTCCGCATTGCGGTAAAGAAGGCGCCTACGGCGATCAATGCGAATCTTGCGGAACTTCTCTTAATGCCACTGACCTTATCAATCCCCGTTCCACAATCACCGGTTCGGTGCCCGTGATGAGGGAGACTACTCACTATTACCTCCCTCTTGATAAGTGGCAGCCGAAACTCGAAAAATGGATTCTCGACGACCATAAGGAATGGAAATCAAATGTCTACGGCCAATGCAAATCATGGCTCGACATGGGACTCCAGCCCCGCGCTGTCAGCCGCGACCTCGACTGGGGTATCCCCGTGCCCGTCGAAGGTGCCGACGGAAAGGTCCTTTACGTCTGGTTTGACGCCCCTATAGGGTATATCTCCAACACCATCGACCTCGTCGGTGACGACTACACCAAGTGGTGGAAAGACCCCGAGACTCGTATGCTCCATTTTATAGGCAAGGACAATATCGTGTTCCACTGCATTGTATTCCCTTCCATGCTGATGGCTGAAGGATCTTTCAACCTTCCCGACAACGTCCCGGCTAACGAATTCCTTAATCTTGAGGATGATAAGATTTCGACTTCCCGAAACTGGGCCGTTTGGCTCCATGAATACCTCCGCGACTTCCCCGGGAAGCAGGATGTCCTCAGATATGTCCTCACTGCAAATGCCCCCGAAACTAAGGATAACAACTTCACATGGAAAGATTTCCAGGCGCGTAATAACTCCGAACTCGTCGCTATCCTCGGTAATTTCGTAAACCGCGCCGTAGTCCTTACACACAAGTATTTCGATGGCGTTCTCCCGGCTCCGGGTGAGTTGCAGGAGGAAGACCGGAACCTTATTGACGAGTTCCGTCACCTTAAGGAGGAAATGACCACTGCTCTCGACAATTTCCACTTCCGCGAGGCCCTGCGCCTCGCCATGGATATGGCTCGCGCAGGAAACAAGTATCTTCAGGAAACTGAACCCTGGAAGATGGCCAAGTCTGATATGACGCGCACTGCAACAATTCTCTATATGGCTATCCAGACGTGTGCAAATCTTTCCATCGCTTTCGAGCCTTTCCTCCCCTTCATGTCTGAAAAGCTCCTGAAAATGCTCAACGGCGACAAAATTTCTTGGGATATGCTCGGTTGCTTCGACCTCGTCCCCGCTGGTGCGAAAATCGGCGAACCGGTCCTCCTGTTTGAAAAAATTGAGGATGACGTTATTGAGGCGCAGGTCCAAAAGCTCCTTGACACCAAGAAAGCTAACGAACTTTCGGCGTGGAAACCCGAACCCGTGAAAGCCGACTGCTCTTTCGATGATTTCGAAAAGTTGGATATCCGTGTCGGGAAAGTGCTTGAATGCTCCAACGTGAAGAAATCAAAAAAACTCCTCCAATTCCTTATTGAGGACGGAATGGAGAAGCGCACGATTCTCAGCGGTATTGCAGCAAGCTATCCCGACCCATCCGTACTTGTCGGAAAAGAGATATGCTTCATTGCCAATTTCCCCCCGCGAAAAATGATGGGTATCGAGTCTCAGGGAATGATTCTCTCCGCCGTTAATCCCGACGGAACCCTGACGGTCATCGCCCCCTCAGCCGATGTCGCGCCAGGCGCTCAAGTAGGATAACTCCCATACAGCGGGGAGAGCCAAAAGGCTCTCCCCGCTCATTTCCCCCCAATCCCCCTCCACCC
>JAIDDJ010000009.1 GCA_029055345.1 Muribaculaceae bacterium
CGGAGTCGTAGAGGTCGCAGCCTTGGAGTGTATTTGGCTTCTTGATGAAAGGAGCATACCGAGGTATGTGACTGAAATCAAGAAGTCAAAGGCGCCCAAGGATGCGAGTCGGCTGGTAACTTCTTTTCCCAAGGCAATAATATAAATGTGTAAGCATACGGTGAACCTGTCAATCTGCCCCGGACATGACGATTGCAGCTGACCTATACCGGCTTTTACGTTATCTTTAATCATTCTTACCATCACCTGCGAGTGACACCAATCCAGGTGGCACCCAATTGTGATGAGTATACTCAAGCTGTTGCTCCGCTATGGCCGATAAACGCATTGAGCCGGGAAATAAATTAGCTTTTATCCGCCGCTTTTTGGCATATTTTCCGAGTTCTCATCAGTCACGATGCTCGCATCGCTCCTTCTTCGACTCAAAAAATCTGCTCAAAAATCGTCGCCTCTACGACCCCGAAATTTTAAGGAACGCGCTCTAATCCCAATCTTACGGACTTTGAGTGCCAACAAAAGCGGGTCCGCGGGCGTTTTAAATACACACTAAAGGAAATATAAAATGAGTAAACCGACACTCACACTTGCATATTTGAACGAAGACGACCGGGCATATGGATTGGCCGGAATGGCTATTTCATTAGCAGCCCTTGATGCTATTGACCGGGTAGCGGCGATATCACTTGACGCAGAGGGCCCGATGGTATCGTTCGCCAATGAATTTTATTTCAGTGGGTCACCATCTATTTCTCCGAAATCGACATGGAACAATCTTGTTCACAATTTTTATATCACATCGGCGATGGCGGTGTCGAATCTTATGGCGCGGTCCCTTGTAAGGTTAGGGGAGGAGGTCCCCGAAGCACTGCTCGATAAAGTCCATGCCGAGATGAGGGCAGAAGGAGAGGAGAGTTGTTCGCTGGAAGAAGACGAGGTTGACAGACTGTTTATCAGGACGACAACGGGAATGCGGCGGATTTTCGGCAACCGCCGGCTTTATCCTGCCATAGAAACATTTGCGCGGACGCTTTCGCGCCGCCGCAATCTATCGGGAACCGAAATCTACGACGAGCTCCGAGAACTCCGACTAATATAACCCATATCTTGGGAGACTTGGGAAACTTGGGAGGCTTGAGAAGCCTCCCAATAATCTCAAGAATCTCTGGCGTAATTAGGGGGGATTAGTCGAGGGAGAAAGATACGTTGAGTTCGGCTACGCTTTGTACCGGCGTCCCATTATCGCTTGCGGGTGTCCATTTTGGCATCTGCTTGATGAGGCGGATCGCTTCGGCCTCAAGATCCGGGTCGACCATGCGTTTGATACGGATGTTGCCGATTGAGCCATCGGCGTTTACCGTGAATTGCACACCCACTTCGCCTTCGATACCATTGTCTTTTGCTGCCTGAGGATATTTGAGATTCTCGGCTATGTATTTTTGATAACCGTCATTTCCACCCGGGAATGAAGCCGGGGTCATTGCCCATGCGGCTGCCGAAAGAGCCACTCCGGCCATTAGTGCCAATATACGCTTTTTCATAACTATTGTTTTATTAATTTGACATACCGGAGGATTGATGGTTTATCTACCGCACTTTTTTACGAATGAAGTCGGATCCTGCAGATTCTCCCGACAAACAATATTTAGAACTCCATGCTTAAAATTCCGGGGCCGTCAGGCATCGATTTTCGAGGGAACGCGCACTAAAGAATCTATAAGGCGGGTTCTTCATCGGGATCTGTCACTACCTCTTCATCCGGATCAATAATTGTCTGATCGTTGGGATCAATAGCAGGTAGTTCGGTGGCCGTCATCCCCTCGGGATGCTTCAGTTCGTATTGCTGCTGAGGAATCATCACATTGAAATAGAATCCTTTCGCCGACTTATCGCGCTTGCGTTTGTCGGTCTCATCGGGTCGGACTTCAAGGTAATCGTAACCGGGTTCGATATATTTGGCATCCACAGCTTCGTAACCGAGCAATTGCACCATGTCATATTCATGGGAGGGATACATCACAAACCATGCGTTCTCCGGAGAGTCACCCGTTCCGGTGCTCTTTATGGCTCCCAGCAAGTTCTCGAGACGGTATTCCCAGATTTTGGCACGCATAAACTTCTTATTTTCCTTAAGCACATGAATCAGGAAAGACATCTGCCTGAGATCGAACGGATTATCCTCAAGTGCAAGTAGAGAATACTTTTCGATCGTGTCGATTTCAGCTTTTGTATGGGTCGGTTTTTGCCGGAGTTCGTCAGTAGCGGTAGAATATGGAGAGATTCTGTATGGGTCAAAATCCTCCTGAAACATATATCCGAGATAAAAATTACGGAAATCTTCCGGTTTCATCGAGGATGTGTCATTCTTCTCATATTTCGCCTGCAGCTTTGGAAAATAGTATTCACTCGCCGGGTCGAGAGTTTTCTGACGAATGATATCGAGGTCGGGTTTTTCAACTTTAATCTTGCGTCTTGTCGGGGATAGAGCCGGGGCGCGGTCGGCGGCGGAATCGGCATAACGGTAGTCGTTCGCACGCGATTGCTGCGTTTGCTGAGCAGGAGCCGGTGTTTGCTGAGATTCATCCAGAGAGCGGGCTGAAGAAGAGAGATTGCCTGAAGAAGACGATCTTCTTTTAGCAGTCGAGTTTTTAGAAGACGCAGAGGATTTCGAGGATTTTGATGATTTGGAAGACTTTGAAGAAGACTTCTTTTTAGAAGAATTCTTTGCGGCAGTCGAGGATTTCTTTTTAGAAGAAGACTTGGAGGAGACGGATTTCGAGGAGGAAGCTTTCTTTTTTGCCCCGAAGGCCTCCGGCGCGGGAGCGGCGCAAATGATTGCTACGGCAGTCATAGCCGAGATTAGAAGGCGCAGCCAACGGCTTGAGAGGATAGCATTCATAGGGCATTGACGTTTTTGAGAGCGATGACGAGCACGAGGACGACACCGAGCTGCATGACAGTGATAGCCGTGGGGAAGCCCTTGGCGAGAAGGTATCTGAAGAAATTACCCGAACCGGGTCGAACGGGGCGTCCATCGGGCGTATTGGTATAAAGCAGGAAGCCGAGAGCGGTTCCGGCAGCCGTAGCCGCAATCATAAGACCATATCTCATGCTGATGTCAGAGCCAATCGAAAACCCGAGTAGACCGAGAGCCATTCCTGTAATGGCGCCGGCCACTATATACGTCATTCCGCGAGTCTGGCGTCTGACGGCTTCGGGCTGGAGCATGGCAGCGAGCATCACCACCATAGTCATGCAAAGCCATCCGATCAGTATCGTGCCATTGAGCGGCAGCACAGCATAGCCATTTTCTTTCATGAACGACAGAACGAGTATAGCCAGATAAGAAAGCGCCGGCGCAAGAGTCTGACGTCCGTAAAGGCACCATATGGAAGCTGCCCAAAGCAGCACAGATACAATTATTAGGAATACAGTCATAACCGCGAGATTAAGACTCCATCCAATAAAAAATGTTAAATGCAGGGCGGGCTCTTTTTGAGCTAAAATCTTGAATCTCTGAGGGAGCAGCCTGCGAGCTGTGACCGAAGAGATTCGAGATTTTAGCCAAAAAGAGGCCGGACGCAGGTAACTTTATTTTATTAGTACGAGCCATTATATTTA